>JBGSHY010000015.1:0-12984 GCA_041751995.1 Rhizobiaceae bacterium
GGCGCGCGGATCACCGCATCCTTGCCGCCGCCGCCCGCTTCCAGGAGGCAGACCGTCACATTCGGGTCCTCCGACAGCCGCGCCGCCAACACACACCCCGCCGAGCCGCCGCCGACGATCACATAGTCAAATATCACGCCATCCTCCCGAATGTCTGCCGGGAAAACAAACAGCACAATGCCGCGCCTGTCCAGCGCGGCATCTGTTTCGAAATTAACGGGCTACGGCGTTCCGGCTGAATACCGCCAGCACCAGCGCGGCGGCAAAGCCGAACAGCACCTTGGAGGTCAGCGTCGCCGCCAGCGGCATCAGCGTCACAAAGCCGGGGTTGACCACCGGCAGGATCACCAGAAAATTCACCGCCCAGACCGCCGCCAGCGTCCATACGACCACCAGCGGTTCAAGCAATGTTCCGGTCATCTTCGGCAAAGTCTTGCGCAGCAGAAGCACCACGGCGATGCCGAGTGCAACCGCAAGGCTCATGTGAATGGCGATGCCAAGTGGCACGCTCAAGGGCGATCCGGCAAAATCGGGAAACACCGATTGCGTCACCTCGCGCGCCACCACGGCACCGCCAGACCCGGAAAGACCTTGATAAAACAAAACCCACAAAACCTCGGCCATCCCGCCCATCAGCCCCGCCAAAGCGCCGATGGAAAACAGGCTGTGTTCCGAACTGCGTACATGCGTGAAAGCCATGCTCAATCCTCCAAAAATGCGCCAGCCATAAGCACCGGCGTCAATGGCGAATGCTACTCCCGCGCCACCCTCCCGGATTGATCTGCATCAGCAAAATGGCGGATGGCGGGGGCGCGATGCGCACGGTCAGCCGTTGTGGTTTTGCTTGTGCAGCGCCAGCGGACAGGTGCAGATGGAAGGAGTGACGCAGAATCAAGAGTGAGCAAGATGAAATTCAGGCACTTCGGCAAGACAGGCCAACTGGTCAGCGAAATCGGCTTTGGCGCGTGGGCGATCGGCGCAAGCTGGGGCGAGGTGGATGACATGCAGTCTGCCGCGGCCCTGCACGCCAGTCTCGACAGCGGCGTCAACTTTCTCGACACGGCGGATGTTTATGGCGACGGCCATTCGGAGCGACTGATTGCGCAGGTGGTCAAGGAACGCGGCGGCGCGGCCCCCTTTGTCGCCACCAAAGCGGGGCGCAGGCTTCCTGCGCAAGTCCCGGAAGGATACAGCGAGGCGAATTTGCGAAGCTGGATCGACCGCAGCAGAGCAAACCTGCAGATGGACACGCTGGATCTGGTTCAGCTCCATTGCCCGCCGACCGCCGTTTATGAAAGCGCACGCGTGTTCGATATTCTCGACACGTTGAAAGCCGAAGGCAAACTGAAGGACTACGGCGTCAGCGTCGAGCGCATCGACGAGGCATTGAAAGCCATCAAATATCCCGGCGTTGTCAGCGTCCAGATCATTTTCAATATTTTCCGCCAGCGCGTCGCCGATGAATTTCTGGCCAAAGCCAGAGAAGGCAACGTTGCCGTCATCGCCCGCGTGCCGCTGGCCAGCGGCCTTTTGACCGGCAAAATGAAGGCAGACACAAAATTCGAGGACACGGATCACCGCAAGTTCAACCGCCATGGCGAGGCGTTCGACATGGGCGAGACGTTTTCGGGCGTGCCTTATGATGTGGCGTTGGCTGCGGTGGAGCGCATTCGCCCGTTGGTCGATGACAGCATCACGATGGCGCAGTTCGCCTTGCGCTGGATCTTGATGTTCGACGCGGTCACAGTGGCCATCCCGGGCGCAAAAACCGCCGCCCAAGCCCAAATGAACGCCAACGCCGCCGCCAGCGAAGGCCTGTCAGACGAAACCATAGCAACACTTCGCACCATCTACGACGAGGACATCAAGCCGCATGTGCATGCGCGGTGGTGATAGTCCCTGTCTTGCCTTGCAGTGGCTCGTCATCCTCGTCCCGGCGGCGGAGGATGACGATGCTGCGGGGAATCTCAGCTACGGCTTCCGCCGTTCCGCTCTCCTCAACCCCTAGTCAAAATGTTCCCTGTTGTCGTTTTCGTCGATGGTCGTCACGGTGCACAGCGTGGGCACCATCGCCTGCAGCATTTGGGCGTCTTTGGCGGGCATGCCGTAGGAATTCACGAACGTCAAATCGCTGTCCGCTTTGGCAAGTGTCTTGATGTCGAAAAAGAACTGGTGCCACTCGCCCCACCGGAACTTGACCTGCGATTCCTTGAAATCATGGTCCGTTTCGTTGTGGACCGTCAGCGTGATTTCCATCCTGCCGGAATCGGCCGGTTTGAAATCCCATTTGACGAACTTGAAAATATCCGTCTTGCCGCCGTCGCAGGGAACATCGGCATGCGCCGGATTTGCAAATACTGCGGCAAGGCCAAGCGCCAGAAATGCTTTCATCGGTTCCTCCATCGGGCACCTGCGGTAATGGTAGCACCGGCTTCGGCGAAATCAAGAAACCGCCTGCGGTAAGACGCGTGCCGAAGCCCGACAAACAAAAGCCGCGCCCGGGCGGACGCGGCTTTTAATTATCAAAACCGGTCGATCAGTTCAGTGCAGAACCGATCGCGCCATTGTTGTCGCCCCACATCTGGTTCAACTGCACCGCCAACGCACCGACGCCGGTGATGATGGCCAATGACAGTATGGAGGCAATGATGCCGTATTCAACCGACGTCGCGCCGGTCTCGTCCCGTAGAAACCTGGTAATCATGTTTATCCCCTTGAACTTCCCCGTTCAGGCAATACTTATACAACCGAAATTTGAATCTTATCTTATTCCGTTAGGTAAACGGGAAGTAAGAAGACGCCGCACGGCGGCCGGATAGCCGTGGTGGGTGCGCCTGCAGAAAATTTGCGCAATGTTCGTCAGGGTTTCGCGCACCATCTGTGCGCGTTTTGAGCAGCTTGCAAGTGCGTCGCAAACAGTGTTTCTGGCATTTGGTGGTGGGTTCGGGCGCGCGTTGGCAGTGAGCAAAAGTTCACAACATGAACAATTGCTTGACAGTTTCACGTGCATTGTTGCTCAATGCCGGAATGGAGTTTCGGGATGAGCAAGAGCGACATCGGCGCGAACAGACTGGATGATGCGGCCCGCGCTGGCTGGCTCTATTATATTGCCGGCAACACCCAGGAGGAAATCGCCTCCAAACTCGGCGTGTCGCGCCAGTCCGCCCAGCGACTTGTGTCGCTGGCCATGTCGGAAGGGCTGGTGAAAGTTCGTCTTGACCACCCGATCGCCAACTGCCTGTCCTTGGCCGAAGAGCTGAAAATGCGCTTTGCACTCGATCTGGCCGAGGTCGTGCCGTCGGATCCGGGATCGAATTCCTCGACACTCGGCGTTTCGCAGGCCGCGTCCGGCGAGATCGAAAAGTGGCTGCGCTCGGTCGAGCCGATCACCATGGCCATCGGCACGGGCCGCACGCTGAAGGCCGCCATCGAGCAGCTTCCGCGCATGGATTGCAGCCAGCACCGCGTCGTGTCACTGACCGGCAACGTCGCCCCGGATGGCTCTGCGGCATATTATAACGTCATTTTCAACATCGCGGACCAGATAAAAGCCCGCAGTTTTCCGATGCCATTGCCGGTTTTCGCCTCTTCGCGCGAGGAACGCGACCTTCTGCACGAGCAGCCGATGATCCGCTCGACACTCAATCTCGCTGCCGAGGCTGACGTCACCTTCATCGGTCTCGGCGATCTCGGCCCCGAAGCGCCGCTTTATGTCGACGGCTTCATCACTGAAGCCGAGTTGAAGGGTTTGCAGAAGGCCGGCGCCATCGCCGAGATCGTCGGCTGGTCTTTTGACGAGACCGGCAAACTCATCGAAGGCCTCACCAACGACCGCGTCGCCTCCGCGCCAATTCCTTCGCGCGAAAAGTCGCTGGTCGTCCTCGTCGCCATGGGCGCCAAGAAACTCCCTGGCATCCGCGCCGCGCTGCGTCGCCGCATCGTCAACGCACTCATCACCGACGAATTGACCGCGCAAGCTTTGCTTTCCTGAAGCCGCTCGAAACCCGATCCAACCATGCTCGAATTCCGCACCGATGCTGCGCTGCAAACGCTGCACTGCAGCATCGAATTCGTATTGACTCCCATTTCCGTTAATGAGTAATTGCCCAAGACCAAGGCAATTGCTCAATCGGTCGATTTAGGGAGGACTTCCATGAAGTTGAATTCTGTATTCTTGGCCGCCGCGTCAACACTGGCATTCGTCAGTTTTGCACAGGCCGAAACCACACTGACTATCGCAACCGTGAACAACGGCGACATGATCCGCATGCAGGGTCTGACCGACGATTTCACTGCCAAGAACCCGGACATCAAGCTCGAGTGGGTGACACTTGAAGAAAACGTGCTCCGCGAAAAAGTCACGACCGACATCGCCGCCAAGGGCGGTCAGTTCGACGTTCTGACCATCGGCACGTATGAAGTGCCGATCTGGGGCAAAAAGGGCTGGCTGATGCCGTTGACTGCGGTTGACGATCCTGCCGATCTGCTTCCGGCCATCGCTGGCGGCCTGACGGTTGACGGCAAGCTGATGGCTGCGCCGTTCTACGGCGAATCCTCGATGGTCATGTACCGCAAGGATCTGGTCGAGGCCGCTGGCATGACCATGCCCGATGCTCCGACATGGACCCAGATCAAGGAAATCGCTGCCAAGATCACCAACAAGGACAAGGAAATCTATGGCGCTTGCCTTCGCGGCAAGGCCGGCTGGGGCGAGAACATGGCGTTCCTCACCGCCACGTCCAACTCGTTCGGCGCCCGCTGGTTCGATGAAAATTGGGTCCCGCAGTTCGATCAGCCTGAGTGGAAGGCAACGCTCGACTTCTACCTCGACCTGTTGACCAACTCTGGCCCTCCGGGTGCCTCGTCGAACGGCTTCAACGAAAACCTCGCCCTGTTCAATGCCGGCAAGTGCGGCATGTGGATTGACGCGACTGTTGCCGCATCGTTCGTGACCGGCAAGGACTCCACTGTTGCCGACAAGGTTGGCTTCGCTCTGGCTCCGGACAATGGTCTTGGCAAGCGCGGCAACTGGCTCTGGGCATGGTCACTGGCCATCCCGGCTGGCACGCAGAAGGAAGAAGCTGCACAGAAGTTCGTCTCCTGGGCAACTTCAAAGGCCTATACCGAGCTCGTTGCTTCCAAGGAAGGCTGGGCCAACGTTCCTCCAGGTACCCGCACCTCGCTCTACGCGAACCCGGAATATCAGAAGGTTCCGTTCGCCAAGATGACCCTGGACTCGATCAACTCGGCTGATCCGAACGCGCCAACCGTCAAACCGGTACCGTATGTCGGTGTCCAGTTTGCCGCCATTCCGGAATTTGCCGGTATTGCGACCCAGGTTGGCGAAATCTTCTCGGCGGCGCTTGCCGGCCAGAAGACTGCAGACGAAGCGCTCAAGGAAGCGCAGGATGTAACGACCCGCGAAATGCAGAAAGCCGGTTACATCAAGTAAGTTTTCCCTCCCGGAAAACACGGCTGCCCGGCGCAAATGCCGGGTGGCAACCCTTCATCCCGTTATGAAAATTGAAGCCTGCAACAATGGGTGGACAATATGGCCACGCAGCAAACTCGTGTACTCGGAAAACTGGCGGTTTCGCCCTCGGTGATCGTCCTGTTCCTGTGGATGATCGTGCCGCTCGCGATGACCCTGTATTTTTCGTTCCTTCGCTACAATCTGCTCGATCCCAATGTGGCCTGTTCGCTTCTCACTCCCGGTGAGTTGCTCGACTCGGCCAACCGGTGCATCGCGGGCTTTAACAACTACAAATTCTTTCTGACCGATCCGAAATTCTTCCAGGCAATGGGCAATTCGCTCATTCTGGTGGGCTGGGTTCTCGGCGTTTCGGTCGTCGGCGGCACATTGCTCGCACTTCTGCTCGACCAGGCTTTCTACGGCCGCGGCGTCGTCCGCATCATGATGATTGCGCCATTCCTCGTCATGCCGACAGTCTCCGCGCTCGTCTGGCAGAACATGCTGATGGACCCGGTTTCCGGCTTCTTTGCCACCGTTTTCAAAGGGTTGGGTTTGCAGCCGATTGACTGGTTCACCCATTATCCGATGACGGCTGTCGTCATCATGGTTGCCTGGCAATGGGTTCCATTTGCCACACTCATTTTGCTGACCTCGCTGCAATCACTTGATGGCGAGCAGAAGGAAGCTGCCGAGATGGATGGCACGCCGCCGCTATCCTTCTTCTGGTACATCGTGTTGCCGCATCTTATCCGGCCGATGACGGTTGTCATCCTGATCGAGACCATCTTCCTGTTGAACGTGTTTGCCGAGATTTATGTCACCGGCACCGGCGGGCGGGCAGGCAACCTTCCGTTCCTCGTTTATCAGTACGGCCTGATTTCCAATGACATCGGCGGGGCATCCGCCGGAGGTATCGTCGCCGT
Organism: Rhizobiaceae bacterium; assembly: GCA_041751995.1. GTDB lineage: Bacteria > Pseudomonadota > Alphaproteobacteria > Rhizobiales > Rhizobiaceae > JANMEX01. The sequence continues at coordinate 6,397 of JBGSHY010000015.1, forward strand.
CATCCTCGCCAACATCGTCGCATTTTTCCTGATGCGCATGATTGGCAAGAACCTGGAGTCCTGATCATGGCACGCCGCGAAACCGTTCAACGCAAACTGGTCTTTACTTTCCTTGCATGGTCCGTCGGACTGATCGTGTTCTTTCCGATCCTCTGGACGATCCTGACCAGTTTCAAATCCGAAGGCGATGCCATCAATATCGCTGGCTTTTTCTCAACGGGCTGGACGACGGAAGCCTACTCTGTCGTCCAGGAACGCTCGAACTACATGCAGTTTGCATGGAACTCGGTCATCCTCGCATTCGGCTCGACATTTCTCGCGTTGTTGATCGCCATCCCGTCCGCCTGGGCGATGGCCTTTGCACCCGGCAAGCGGACCAAGGATCTTCTGATGTGGATGCTGTCCACCAAGATGATGCCGCCTGTGGGAGCCTTGATACCGATCTACCTGATCTTCCGCGATCTCGGACTTCTGGACACGCGCGGCGGCATCATCATCGTTCTGATGCTTTTGAATCTGCCGATCATCATCTGGATGCTTTATACTTACTTCAAGGAAATTCCGGGTGAAATCCTGGAAGCCTCCCGCATGGATGGTGCTTCGCTCGGCAAGGAACTGCTTTATGTGCTGACGCCGATGGCATTGCCGGGTATCGCCTCTACGCTTCTGCTCAACATCATCCTGGCATGGAACGAAGCGTTCTGGACGCTGGCGCTGACCACCAAGGACGCGGCGCCGCTGACACAGTTCATTGCATCCTACTCAAGCCCCGAGGGCCTGTTCTGGGCGAAACTCTCGGCTGCCTCCACCATGGCCATCGCACCGATATTGGTGCTCGGCTGGTTTGCACAAAAACAACTCGTTCGCGGTCTCACATTTGGAGCGGTAAAATAATGGGCACGATTTCACTCAAGAACGTCCGCAAGGCATTCGGTGACGCGGTCATCATTCCGGGCGCGAACCTCGATATCAAGAACGGCGAGTTCGTCGTTTTTGTCGGCCCGTCGGGCTGCGGCAAGTCCACGCTGCTCCGCCTCATTGCCGGTCTGGAAGACCTGACAGGCGGCGAGGTGTGGATCGACGGCAAGAATGTCACCGAAGAGGCGCCATCCAAGCGCGGCCTGTCGATGGTGTTCCAATCCTATGCGCTCTATCCGCACATGAGCGTGCGCAACAACATCGCTTTCGGTCTGAAAATGGCCGGGATGCCCAAGGAAGAAATCGACGCGAAAGTGGCCAAGGCGGCCGGAAAGCTGAACCTGACCGAGTATTTGGAACGCAAGCCTGGCCAGCTCTCTGGCGGGCAGCGCCAGCGTGTCGCCATCGGCCGCGCCATCGTGCGTAACCCGACCGGGTTTCTGTTCGACGAGCCTTTGTCAAATCTTGATGCGGCGCTGCGGGTAAACATGCGCCTTGAAATCATGCAGATGCATCAGGATCTTGGCGCGACGATGATTTACGTGACGCATGACCAGGTAGAAGCCATGACCATGGCCGACCGGATTGTGGTGCTGAACCGCGGCAACATCGAGCAGGTCGGCTCACCGTTGGAACTGTACAACAAGCCGAATTCGCTGTTCGTGGCCGGCTTCATCGGTTCGCCGAAGATGAACCTGATTTCCGGACCGGTGGCCGAAAAATACAATGCGACGACAATCGGCATTCGCCCTGAACATACGGCGATCTCCAAGACCGGCGGCACCTGGGAAGCCAAGGTTAAGCTGGCCGAGCATCTGGGTGCGGATACTTTTCTGCATGCCGACGCTGCAGGCTGCGGGATGATGACCGTGCGCGCCGAAGGCGAATACGAGGTGCATCCGGGCGACACGATATTCCTGACGCCGGACAATGCGCGCATTCACCGGTTTGACAAGGACGGAAAGGCAATCCGCTGATGCGTCTTCAAGGCAAAAATGCACTGATCACAGGATCTGCCCGCGGCATTGGCCGGACGTTTGCCGAAAGCTACGTCAAGGAAGGCGCGCGGGTCGCCATTGCCGACATCAATCTGGCAGCGGCGCAGAAGACAGCCGAGGCCATTGGACCATCGGCCATCGCTGTCGAGATGGATGTCACAAAGCGCGAGTCAATCCGTGCTGCGGTGGACAAGGTGGATGCAGCGTTCGGCGGCATCGACATTCTGGTCAACAACGCTGCGCTGTTTGATCTCGCTCCCATCGTTGAAATCACCGAGGCGAGCTACAACAAGCTGTTTTCGGTTAACGTCCACGGAACGCTGTTCACACTGCAGGCGGTCGCCGAAAAGATGATCGCGCAAGGGCGTGGCGGCAAAATCATCAACATGGCGAGCCAGGCCGGGCGGCGCGGCGAGGCGTTGGTCGCAGTTTACTGCTCGACAAAGGCAGCCGTGATTTCGTTGACGCAATCGGCGGGTCTTGACCTCATCAAGCACGGAATCAATGTCAATGCGATTGCGCCGGGCGTGGTCGACGGCGAGCATTGGGACGGCGTCGATGCGCTGTTTGCAAAATACGAGAACCGTCCGCTCGGCGAGAAGAAACGGCTGGTCGGAGCGGAAGTTCCTCTCGGGCGCATGGCGACCGCAGAAGATCTGGGTGGCATGGCCATTTTCCTCGCCAGCCAGGAAAGCAACTATATCGTTTCACAGACCTACAACGTAGACGGCGGCAACTGGATGAGCTGAAAATCTTTGCGTAATTCCATTTTGCCGGAAATCTGATGCAGCTGTCTGCGCTTCCGGTGCTCATGGACTTCATGTCCACTGCGCTCCGGTTCTCGACAGCCACACCAGCCTCCCCGGCAAAAGGAAATTCCGTCAAAGATTTTGATTTCGAACTTGAACAAAAGCGATTGAGCGGAACGAGGACTGACATGACAACACATCTTTCCGCAGCGACGCTGTCGAGCCTTCCGGCCAATATTGGCGTCCCCAAATATCGGCGCGATCAGCTGAAGGCAGGCATCCTGCACATTGGCGTCGGCAACTTTCACCGCGCCCATCAGGCTGTCTACCTCGATGACCTGTTCAACGTGGGCGAGGGGCATGAATGGGCGATGATCGGCGCGGGCGTGCGCGAAGCCGACGAAGTCATGCGCCCGAAGCTTCTGGCGCAGGACTGGTATACCACTGTTGTCGAGCAGGAAGCCGACAAGAGCGAGGCCCACGTCACCGGCGCGATGATCGACTACATCAAGCCGGGCGACACCAAGGCACTGTTGGAAAAGCTCGCCGATCCCGTGATCCGCATCGTGTCGCTGACCATCACCGAAGGCGGCTATTACATCAATTCCGCGACGGGAAAATTTGATCCGGAACACCCGGACATGGTGCATGACGCCACCAATCCGGACGCCCCGAAGACCGTGTTTGGCCTGCTTCTGGCTGGGCTCAAGATCCGGCGCGAAAAGGGCATTGCCCCATTCACCATCATGTCGTGCGACAACATTCCGCACAATGGCGAGGTGACCCGCAATTCGGTGGCGGGCCTCGCGGCGATTTCCGGCGCCGGGCTTGACGGCTGGATCAGGGACAATGTCGCCTTCCCCAATGGCATGGTTGACCGGATCACCCCGGCAACGACCGACCGCGAACGGGAACTTTTGCGCACCCACTTCGGCATGGAGGACAATTGGCCGGTGTTCTGCGAAGACTTCAAGCAGTGGGTGCTGGAGGATAACTTTCCATCCGGCCGTCCTCCGCTGGAAAAGGTCGGCGTTCAGTTCGTCAAGGATGTTTCCCCATTCGAACTCATGAAAATCCGCATCCTCAATGGCGGCCATGCGGTGATTGCCTATCCGTCGGCGCTGATGGACATCCATTTCGTTCATGAGTGCATGGAAAACCCGCTGGTGGCCGGGTTTCTCGCGAAGATCGAGCATGACGAAATCATGCCCTGCGTGCCGCCGGTTCCGGACACCAATCTGGAAGACTATTACACGCTGATCGTGCGCCGCTTTGCCAACCCGAAAATCGGCGATACTGTTTCGCGCCTGTGTCTTGATGGTTCAAACCGCCAGCCGAAATTCATCATCCCAACGATTGCCGATCAGTTGAAGGCTGGCCGTTCGGTGGCCGGTCTGGCATTGGAATCAGCGCTCTGGTGCAGATACTGCTTTGGCGAAACCGACAGCGGCAAACCCATCGCCCCGAATGACCCGTCACAATGGGACCGGCTGCAGGCGCACGCAAAGCGCGCCAAAACAGATCCGGGCGCGTGGCTGGAAATGACGGACATTTACGGCGATGTTGCAAAGTCCGCCACTTTCCGCGAGGCTTTCGCCAAGGCCTTAGCTATGCTGTGGCAGGATGGAACCAAAGTGACCCTGAAGCGCTATATCGCCAACCAGCTGTAAGGTCGCTTCTCGCAAGGAGGACTGCATGCTGTTGGAAATTGCCGCCGCCAAGGATTGCGGCAGTAACACAGTATCGCGCAGCATGCCCCGGACAGCCTGAGCGATGGAAAAACCGCGGCTGATCATATTTGACTGCGATGGTGTCCTTGTGGATTCAGAGCCGATTTCGCTGTCGGTTTTGCTGGACATCATTTCTGAAGCCGGGCTCGATCTTGATCCGGATGCCGCGCATGACCGGTTTCTGGGGCGGTCGTTGGCAAGCGTCGTGCAAATGCTGCGCGACGAGCATGGGGTCAATCTCGGCGCCACCGCGCTCGATGACATGCGCCACCGGCTCTATGAAAAGTTCCGCACTGAACTCGAGCCGATCAGTGGCATTGCCGAGGCCGTGCAGCGTCTGCCGATGCGCTATTGCGTCGCTTCGTCCAGCCAGATCGAGCGTATCGAACTGTCGCTCGACGTGACCGGCCTGTTGCCACTGTTCAAGGGGCGGATTTTCTCGGCCTCGATGGTGAAGGCCGGCAAGCCCGCGCCGGATCTTTTCCTCCACGCCGCCCGTGCCGTCGGTGTCGAGCCGTCGCGCTGCATCGTCATCGAGGATAGCCCGGCGGGTGTCTTGGCGGCGAAAGCTGCCGGCATGAAAGTCTTCGCCTTCACCGGCGGCGGCCATGCGGTGGGCGAGAACCATCTGGCGAGCCTGTCCCGCGCCGGGCCGGACAAAACCTTCTCTGACATGCGCCAATTGCCCGAGCTGATCGGCATTACCACGGTTCAAACCACCGCAATCGAACACGACGAAAAACTGGTCGTCTCTGTCGACGTCGGCACCGCCAGTGCGCGGGCAGGGGTGTTCAACGCCAAGGGCAAGATGCTCGCCCGCAACGAACATCCAATCCTGATCAATCGCAGCGGGCCGGATGTCGCCGAGCATGACTCCGAAGACATCTGGCGCGCGGTCTGCGGCGCGGTGCGCGACGTGGTTGATGCCTGCGGCGGCAGGCCCGGGCAAATTGCCGGCATCGGCTTTGACGCCACATGCTCGCTGGTGCTGCGCGACCGCGCACACAAACAGCTGACGGTCTCGCAAAGCGGCGATCCGCGGTGGGATACGATCGTCTGGCTCGACCACCGCGCCAGGGACGAGGCCGATGAATGCACCGCCACCGGCCACAAAGTGCTCGCCCATGCCGGCGGCGTCATGTCGCCGGAAATGCAGATCCCCAAATTGATGTGGTTGAAACGTAACCTGCCGCAAAGCTGGGAACAAATGGGTCTGGCGATGGACCTCGCCGATTTTCTTGCCTTCAAGGCCACCGGCTCAACTGCCCGCTCGCAATGTACGCTGACCTGCAAATGGACTTACATGCCGCAGGAAAAACAAGGCTGGCAGCCGGATTTCCTGAAATCGGTCGGCCTTGAGGATTTGATCGAAAAGGCAGGCCTGCCGCAAACCGCATCTCCGGTCGGCAGCCGCATTGGCAATCTGACCGCCGAGGCGGCACAGGAACTTGGCCTGACCACGGAATGCGCCGTCACAGCCGGCCTGATCGACGCCTATGGCGGCGCGCTCGGCGTGCTGGGCGGCTTTGCCAACGAGCCCGGAACACTCGGCAGCCACATGGCGCTGATCGCCGGAACGTCCAGCTGCGTCATGACCCTGTCGCAGGAAATGCGCTTCACCAAAGGCGTCTGGGGGCCGTATCTCGGCGTCGCCATTCCCGGCATGTGGATCAACGAAGGCGGCCAGTCGGCGACCGGCGCGCTGCTCGATCATGTCGTGCGCTTGCATTCGGCGGGCCGCGAGCCGACGGCGGCGATGCACGCCAGGATCATCCGCCGTGTACAGGAACTGCGCCGCGAGGAAGGTGAAAGCTTTGCCTCCCGCCTGCATGTGCTGCCGGATTTCCACGGCAACCGCTCGCCGCTTGGCGATCCGCATGCGCTCGGCGTCATCAGCGGCCTAACGATTGACGCGTCGTTCGACAGTCTCTGCCGCCTCTATTGGCGCACCTGCGTCGCCATCGCGCTTGGCGTGCGCCACATCCTCGACACGCTGAACCAGAGCGGCCACGGCATCACCACGCTGCATGTCACCGGCGGCCATGTCCGCAACGCGCTGTTGATGGAGCTTTACGCCGACGCCACCGGCTGCACTGTCTGCGAACCCGCATCCGAAGACGCCACGCTCCTCGGCACCGCCATGGCCGCCGCCTCGGGCGCGGGCTTGTTCAAGGATTTGCCCGCAGCCTGCGC
>JBGSHY010000016.1:0-4504 GCA_041751995.1 Rhizobiaceae bacterium
GAGGTCGACGATGAGGTGGCCGGCCTCGACGAACAGGCGCTTGCGGTCGGAGTGGGTGGCGAGCGTGGAGCCGTTGCCGGGCAGGCTCAGCCCAAGCGCTTCGGTCAGGCAGTTCATGGAATTGGCGGTGAACATGCCGGAGCAGGAGCCGCAGGTCGGGCAGGCCGAGCGTTCGATGGTCGCGACCTCGGCATCGGTCACCTTCTCGTCGGCCGCGGCGACCATGGCGTCGACCAAATCGAGCGCGACCTCCTTGCCCTTCAGGATCACCTTGCCGGCTTCCATCGGCCCGCCGGAGACGAAGACGCTGGGGATGTTGAGGCGCAAGGACGCCATCAGCATGCCCGGCGTGATCTTGTCGCAGTTGGAAATGCAGACCATCGCATCGGCACAGTGGGCATTGACCATGTATTCGACCGAGTCGGCGATGATTTCGCGGCTGGGGAGCGAATAGAGCATGCCGTCATGGCCCATGGCGATGCCGTCATCAACGGCGATGGTGTTGAATTCCTTGGCGACGCCGCCGGCCCGTTCGATCTCGCGCGCAACCAGCTGGCCGAGATCCTTCAAGTGGACGTGGCCGGGCACGAACTGGGTGAATGAATTGACCACGGCGATGATCGGCTTGCCGAAATCCGAATCCTTCATGCCGGTGGCGCGCCAGAGGCCGCGCGCACCGGCCATGTTGCGGCCGTGGGTGGTGGTGCGTGAACGATAAACGGGCATGGGTCTGGTCCTTGAAAATTTGGCCGCGTCAAAGGCGCCGGATAAATCTTGAGGTTAGCCGATACCCCTAGGTGGTGTTTGATTCAAGCTATTGGGAGGGGGAGGTGGCGATTATTCCCCTGTCACCGGCGCATGGCTCCACTCCAACCGCTTGTAATCAAACCCGTGCTCGATCGTCGGCTTGACCACCTCAAAATACGGCGACAGGTCGAAGTCGCGCGGGGTGTAGAGCGAATGGTGGCGGATGTGCAGGATTTCGCGGCGGGAATAGTCGGACTGCGCCGAAGAGCGGCCAACCGCACGGGTGATTTCCGGCAGGATCGGGTAACCGATCTGGCCGAACGCCTCGGCAATCAGCGTCGAGCAGACAGCGCGGGTCGGTTCGCCCGAACCGAAGGCGATCAGCCGCCGCCGCCAGCGCACCGGCACCGGCGGGGTGGGGAAGAAATAGCGCAGCATGTCGAAGATGTTCTTGGTGTCATAGCGCGTGCCGAGCCGCGAAATCATGAAATCAATGACCGCAGTCCGATCCTCCGGCGTCAGCGCCACGGCGCGGCAGATGCGCGTGTTGTAGGTCTGGTATTTCTCCAGCGGCGAGGCGACGCAGCCATCGCCCAGCACCACCTCGATCAGGCGCGGGCGGGGTGCCCCGTCCGAACTCTCCGGCAGTTCATCGCCGACGTAAAGCGCCGCGTGGCTCCAGGTTGATTGGGTGAGGTACTTGATCGCATTGGAGACATACTGGTTGCCTTCGATCAGCAGGATGTCGCCCGGCTCCAGGATACGGCGCAGCGTATCCGGGTCGGACGGGGTGAACGGCTTGTAGCCGGAGGACTCGGCATTGAGCCTGCGCGCCAGAAACGCGCCGATCCTGTCTAATAGCGTATCCGGTCCCTGGCTCATTGCCCCGCCCTGTTTCAAGTGCGAATATGGCTGCCCGCTGTCAGGATTGGAAGAGCGCTCACTGGCAAGTGAACGAAAACCGTGCCACCCTTGACCGGAATGCCGCTGATGCCATTTGCGGACCTTCATGCACCCCGGACATATCCATGACACAGATTCCCAAGGCCAAGGCCGCCATCCTGATCGCCACCTTGTCGGCGGCGAATTTTGCCATCGGCATGGGCGCGTTCGTCGTCATCGGCGTGTTGACGCCGATCAGCGAAGGCCTTGGCATGACCAAGCAGCAGGCCGGCTTTGTCCTCACCTCCTATGCCATTGCCTATGCATTTTTATCGCCGTTACTGGTGGCCATGACCGGCACGTGGTCGCGGCGCAATGTGTTGCTGGTCGGCATGAGCCTGTTTGGATTGGGCGCGGCGCTGACGGCGCTCGCAACCGACACGACGCTGCTTTACGCCGCACGGGTCGTTGCCGCCGCAGGCTCCGGCATGTTTACGCCGGTGGCGGCAAGTGTCGCCTTCTCGGTTAGCGCGCCGGAGGATCGCGGCAAGGCTCTGTCCAGCGTGTTTTTCGGCCTGACGCTGGCGCAAGCGCTCGGCGTTCCGGCCGGATCTTTCGTCGGCTACACATTCGGCTGGCAGGCGGCTTTCATCGTCGTGGCCGTGCTGGCGGCGGCATCGGTCGCTCTGTGCATGGCGCTGGTGCCCAAGGCCGTGGCGTTTCAGGTCAATTCATTGAAAACGCTCGGAGAGGCGCTGGCCGACTGGCGCTCGATGCTGTCGGTGCTCTACACCGCGACCTTTCTCGGCGCGATCTACATCCTCTTCACCTATTTCGCCCCGCTTCTCGAAGCCAAACAGGGCTTTGACCGCAACGGCGTCTCGCTGTTCCTGTTGATGCTGGGATTGGGCGCAGTCAACGGCAACTGGCTCGGCGGCAGGCTGAACGACAGGCTCGGCTCAGCCCGAACGCTGAAAATCCTCTGCGCCGGTCAGGTGGTCATGCTGTCGCTGTTCTCGTTCCTGCCGATGCCGGTCGTCATTCTCGCCGTCATGGGCTTTGTCTGGTCAAGTTTCGGTTGGTCCTTCATGGCCGCCCAGCAGACACGCCTCGTCCTGCAAACACCGGAGCGCCAGTCCGTCGTCCTCGCCCTCAACGCCGCCGCCATCTACATCGGCGCCTCGCTCGGCTCGTTCATCGGCGGTCAGGTCCTGAAGGTATGGGGGATCGACGCGCTGGGGCTGGCAGCAGCAACTGCGATGGTGTTCGCGTTCGGGCATTTGCTGGTGTCGGAGCGGGTGAAGTTAAAGGTCTAGATTTGGGCCTTGCTGATCAATTGCCGAATATCAGACATGAAAATGCTCCGCTCATCTATCCTGCTTTGCCCGATAACAGAAAATCATGAAGCAACGGTGATGTTTGCGGGCAGTAAAGCACGTCGGTTCCGCCACTCTCGCCAGATGGTGGATCGCCGATTATCAGCCCCTGCCGCGGGATCAGCCAGAACGCCCATTCCCATGCAATGTTTGCCTTCGTCTTTGCGCAGCCAAACAGGCTCGGATTCGCAATTTGGGCGGCGGCTATCCAGTCAAATGGATAGAAGCCCGGCAGGCCGATATCGTCATTCCAGAAGGCGAGCCAGCCACGGGCCGATTGGGAAAGGTCATTGAAAACAGAGCCTTGCTCAGCCAGGCGGTCAAGATCCGCGCTGGTGATCATGACGCCTCTCGCAGCGTCATAAGGCACCAAAACCAGGGGCAAATCCAGCGTCAGAACGCGCGTTGCCGCATCAGGGTCGACTGAAAAGTTCAGGTCGCGGAATATCGGGCCGTGGCCGAACAGCGCGCCCGACCCGATGCCCTCCGCCGGATGAAACAGATGCCCCGGCCTGTGCCCCATGACGGCGATGATGCGTGACACGTTCGGTTTCAGGTCCGGCCGGCCGTCAAACGCTGCGGCGATGTTGGTCAGCGGGCCCAAAGCGAGAATGGTAAGCGGCCCTGCCTCCAGCGCTTTGCGCAGTTCACTCACACCGGGAGCCGTTGACGCCGTACCCGATGGCTGCGGAACGGTAAGCCCTTTCCAGACGGGAATGTCCGGCAATCCGTCTCCGGCCATTTTGGCCGCCAGCGAACGGGTGGTCTGTTCAACAGTCGGCCCGTCGGCATTGCCGAAACTGGTGGAAATGCCGGCAATGTTGAACCCGCGCGATGCCAGCCAGACAATCGCAAGGCAGTCATCCGGGTCGGTCCTCGGTGTCGCCCCGCACGCCGCATCCGTGTCAATCCACAGCCGCGCAGGCGGCAAGACTTCCGGCCCGCCCATGACAAGCGCAAGCGGTTCGGACGAAACCCGGCCTGTTGTCCAGAGCGACTGACCTGAGACCCTGAACCTCCTCCAGATTTTGGTAGAGTCCGTTCCAGGCAGGAGACGGACGAATGAAGCGATCACGGTTCACGGAACAACAGATCATCGGCATTTTGCGGGAGCAGGAATCCGGAGTGAAGACGGCAGATGTCTGCCGCAAGCACGGCATCTCGGAAGCGACCTTCTATAAATACAAGGCCAAGTTCGGCGGCATGGAAGTTTCTGAGGCCAAGCGTTTGAAGGCTTTGGAAGACGAGAACGCCAAGCTTAAGAAGCTGCTGGCGGAAGCCATGCTCGACAACGCCATGCTGAAGGATGTTGCATCAAAAAAATGGTGACGCCCGGCGCGAGGCGGGAGGCAGTGGCTCACCTGTGCGCGGTGCACGGCGTGAGCCAACGCCGGGCGTGTGCAGTGTTGCAGCTTGACCGATCGAGTGTTCGATACCGCAGCATCCGGCCGGATGACGCAGATCTGCGTGATGCGATGAAGACGGTCGCCAGTGAACGC
>JBGSHY010000017.1:0-21677 GCA_041751995.1 Rhizobiaceae bacterium
CCGGCGCATATGGCGCACCTGCTGCCGCCAATCCGGCCGCGCCAGCCGCACCGGTCCGCCGCGTCAGCGACCAGCCCGCTGTCTGGACACCAGGCGAAGACGTCCGCCTCGGCCGCCGAGAGGCCGACGCCACATTCAGGCCAACCACAACATTTGGGGCGCGGTAGGGAACCCGAGAGTGCGTTCCCGGTAATCCGGGCACGCCCGCGCCGCCTTTCTGCCTTCTGCCGAACCTCGGATGCTGAACTCCATTTCGGCCCATGAGAACCAGCTTGCCGCTGGGTAAATACATCGTTAAAAGATGCGCATTGGCGACGATCTGCCTGATCGGTCGGAGCGCGGATTATGATGGTTTCTTGGCCACTTCGCATCACGTGCATTTCATTGTTGCTGGGTTCCACCGCTTTCTCGGCGAACGCTTCGGATTGGTCCGGAGCCTATGTCGGCGGCGGCGTAACGTTCCGGAACAACACCGTCGGATTTCCAAATGGAACCGATCGGGTGACAATCGACAACAACACGACCCCCGGCATAGTCGAATTTGAACACACGCCGGACCTCGTGCATGACGGCAACACCATCGGTGGCCATGTCCTCGGCGGTTATCTTTTCCAGAAAGACCGCTTTGTCTTCGGCGTGGAAGGCGACCTTGAGTTCGGTCCTTCCTTTGACCGGGACCGGACCCCCGGGATTCCGGCTTGCGAAAATCCGACGATCGTTGTCTCCGGAACATTCGGCTGCGTCGGAATGAACACCTTTTTTAGCGGTGTGAGAACACTTGGCCACGTTCGCGGTGTTGTCGGCATGGAATTGACTCCGACCGTCATGGGCTTTTTCACGGCAGGTCTCGCAATTGGCAGAAGCCCTGATGTGATTGGTGCCACCGGTGGCGGTATCATTATTCAAAACCCCAGCGCGCCTCTGGTTGGCGCGGCGACAGTCACCCGCTCGAACATGGCGGAAACCATTTACGGCTACACGATCGGCGGCGGCGTTCAGGTGAAGGCCGGAAACGGTCTGCTTCTGCGCGGCGAGTACCTCTATGACCAATATGCCGGCACCACGATTGCGGTTGGCGGCGCCGGATTTGGTGGCACAATCGGCAATGTCACGACGAATTCGTTTTCCAGCCCAGGCACCACGGTCGACTATTCAAGCCATGCGATACGCCTTTCAGCCATCTACCAGTTCAACGGCCAAAACGGGCCTTCCGAACAACCGGCCTATCTGACGGAAAGCGACTGGGCAGGCTTTTATGCCGGCGGCGGCTTGTCGATGGTCCGTCATCAGGTCGGGTTTCCTAACGCGACAAACCAGCTGACCATGACCAACAATGTCACCCTCGGATCGCTGACAGTCAGGCCCGAAAACACCTTCGAGGGAGATTCATACGGTGGTCATCTGCTCGGCGGTTACGCTTTTCAGAAAGGCCGTTTCGTTTATGGAGCCGAAGCGGACATTGAGTTCGGCAATGGCTTTGAACGGGAACGCACCATCGGCGGTCCGGATTGCCTGACGCCGCTGGTCAATTTTGTCGAACTTGGCTCCGGGCACGCCGAATGCATCGGATCGCGGCTTTTCTTCTCCGAAGTCCAGACAATCGGACATATCCGCGCCAAGGCCGGTTATGAAATCACGCCCTCGCTGCTTGGTTTTTTGACGGGCGGTCTGGCGATTGGACGGAGCCCCGACATGTACGGAGCGTCAATTTTTGGCGCCGTGATCGATTCGCCGAGCATACCTCTCGCCGGCGCGGCAACGGTCACCCGTTCGGGCCTGGCGAAAACGGTCTATGGCTATTCAATTGGCGGCGGGTTGGAGATGAAGGCCAGCCAGAAGATCAGGATCCGGACCGAGTATCTCTATGATCACTACAAATCTGCAACGATCGCAGTCGGCGGTGCAGGTTTTGGCGGAACGATCGGTGACATCACGACCAACTCTTTCGTCAGTCCCGGCACGGCCGTGGACATGTCGAGCCATATGGTCCGCCTTTCGGTGATTGCCCAGTTCTGATGACGAGCGGCGGAAACGTCGCAAAGCCAAAAGGCTTCCATTCTCGCAATCCTCAAAGGATCCCAAAAAACCCGTCAGGATGAGTCAGATGTGGGTGTAGGGCGAGCACCGGAGCGGAGCATACATAAAGTATGTGAGCACCGGAGCGCAGACCAGCGCCCGCAGATGACCATCCTCACGGGTTTTAAGCGGCGCAGACGCGGTTTCGGCCTTGGCGTTTTGCCTGATAAAGCATCCGGTCGGCGCGGCGATAGAAGCCGTCGGCATCTTCGTGACTGTCCCAGACCGCAAGTCCAACCGAAGTGGTGACCTTGAGGCGCACATTGCCGGAGGTGATGACCAGATCAGCGACAGCCTTGCGGATGCGCTCGGCAAATTTCATCAGTGATTCGAGATCCATGTTCGGCGCGACAACAGCAAATTCCTCGCCGCCAAGGCGGGCCGCAATGTCATGGTAGCGTGTGAAGTTCTTGAGGCACGCCGAAACCTCGCGCAGCACCTGGTCGCCAACATCATGGCCATGCGTGTCGTTAACCTGCTTGAAATGGTCAAGATCAAGCACCATCAGACCGATCGGCTTGTTGATGCGGCGGAATTCCTCGAGGTATTCCTTCAAGGCATCGTCAAAATAGCGCCGGTTCTGCATGCCGGTCAGGCCGTCCGTCAGCGCCGCATGTTCGAGTGTTTCCGAGCGGGCCGACAGGGTTTCCGTCATTTCGCGCAGCTTGCCACCCTCTTGCACCTGCGTGCGAATCAGCGGGAAAATGAAGAAGGTGCCAAACAAGACGGCTGTGAACAACAGGCCGCCCGCAGCATAAATCGTTGTGCGGATGGCCGAATGCGTCGAATCCATGTTTTCGATATGAGACGAATCCAGCGACTGGAGCGCCATATAAAGCGCGCCGCCCGATGCTATCAACAGCAGCATGAATACGAAGAACGCGATTTCGGCCTTGTGGAAACGCATGAAAACTCCCTGACTGCTTTATCAATGCCGCAATCCGTTTACGCGAGCGTTAATTCCGGACACGATTCCCCGGCATTACGCAAAGGTAAGCTTCGCCGCAGGCCTGTTCGTGATTTCATGGTTAACGGGCGGAAAAGATTGAGTTTTCCGGTATCGTTACAGGTGCCGCCACTCCGGTCCAAGCTGGTTGCGGAACCACGTTGACTGGCGCTTGGCATATTGCCGGGTGGAAATGGCCGCCAGTTGCAGCGCAGCTTCAAGACCGGTCTCGCCGCGCACATGCGCCGCAAGCTCCGGGACGCCGATCGCCTTCATCGCCGGAAGCGCAGGATCAAGCTTGAGCGCAAGCAGCGCGCCCACCTCATCCAGTGCGCCATTGTCCACCATCTGCCGCAACCGCCGTTCAATCCGCTCTGAAAGCACCGCCCTGTCCGGCAGAAGGAGAATGCGGTCTGCCCGTTCCATATCGATCAATGGTGCGGAGTGGATGCCCTGCCAATGGCTGATCGGTCTGCCGCTGGCCTCATATATCTCCAGCGCCCGGACAATCCGCTGCCCGTCCTGCGGCTTGATCCGTGCGGCTGCCTCCGGATCCAATTCCGCCAACAGAGGATGAAGCGCTTCTGGCCCCTCCTCTTCAAGGCGTTGACGCCATTTTGCCCGAATGTCGCCCGGCACATCGGGCATCTGCGAAATACCGCCGGTCAGCGCGCGGAAGTAAAGCCCGGTTCCGCCGACAAACACAGGTGTGCGCCCTTTAAGCGCCGGACGGGCTAGCAGCGCCGTCACGTCGGCCATCCACCGTCCGGTAGAGTAATCCTTCGAAGGATGCACATGCCCATAGAGAAAATGGTCCACAGCCGTCAGCGCGTCCGCCTCCGGCCGCGCCGTCAGGACATTGAGAACGTCATAAACCTGCATGGAATCCGTGTTGACGACAAAGCCGCCGCAAGCCGCTGCCATTTCAAGCGCCAGCCCGGACTTGCCGCTGGCCGTCGGCCCCGCTATCAGGATCGCATTTGTGTCACTCATCATCTAGGCCGGAATCATCGATGCTCATCGCCACACTCATAGCCAATCCGGCCGCTCCTGTCCTGTCACCGGAATTGGCCGCCCGCGCGGCCGACGTGATCGGCGCCGGCACACTCTACTGGCTTGCCGATGGCATCGCGGCGGATCTCATGCCCACATCGGCTTTGGACGAAGCGAGCGTGATGGAACTGCTGCGCATCGCAGTCGCCGGCCACCCGGTTGACGTGATCGTGCAAGAGCAGGAAGGCCGCCGCAAGAAGCTGCTGATCGCCGATATGGATTCCACCATGATCGGTCAGGAATGCATTGATGAGCTTGCCGACGTGGTCGGCCTCAAGGAGCATGTCTCGGCCATCACCGCCCGCGCAATGAATGGCGAGATCCCGTTCGAGTCCGCCCTGCGCGAGCGTGTCGCTCTGCTGAAAGGCTTGAAAGCCAGTGTTGTTGCCGACGTCATCCGCCAACGGATAACGCTTGCCCCCGGCGGGCCTGAACTGGTCGCCACCATGAAAAAAAACGGCGGCCATACCGCACTCGTCTCCGGCGGCTTCACCTGCTTCACCGGCCCGGTTGCGGCCATGCTCGGATTTGATGAAAATCAGGCGAACCTTCTGATCGAAGAAAACGGGGTGTTTTCCGGTCTGGTCGAGGAGCCGATCCTCGGCAGGCAAGCCAAGGCCGACGCCTTGGTTTCCATTTCAAAACGCCTCGGCATCTCGCCGCTGGACGCACTCGCTGTTGGTGACGGCGCCAATGACCTGTCAATGCTCGAAATCGCCGGAAGCGGCGTCGCCCTTCATGCCAAACCGTCCGTCGCCGCACAGGCCCGGCACCGCATCGACCATGGTGACCTGACGGCGCTTTTATACATGCAGGGCTACCGAAAATCGGATTTTGCGCTCTGAAAAAGCAAAGGGCGGCACATGAAGCCGCCCCTTCAAGTATCTGATCGGACTCTCGAAAAACCTACTCGATGCGCAGCGTCAGGAAGCGCAATTCACCGGTCTTCGACGACACCATCAACAGCGCATTCTTGCGGCCGTCTTTCTTGAGTTTGTCGATCTTGTCGGCAAATTCCTTCGGCGTCGACACGGTTTCCTGAGCAACTTCAGTGATCACCTCGCCGGCCAAAACCTGCTTTTCCGCAGCGGCGGAATTGGCTTCGACCGCGGTGATCAAAACGCCCTTGATGTCGGCGGCAATACCGCTGGTCTTGCGCGCGTCTTCGGTGAGTTCGCCAAGCGTCATCCCGAGGACTTTGATTTCGGCAGGCTTGTCGACGGACTTTCCGGACGAGTCTGCATTGTCCGCCAGTTGCTTTTCGCCGTCTTCCAACCGGCCGAGCGTCACTTTGACAGACATCTCCTTGCCCTTGCGGATAAGCACAACGTCGACAACCTTGCCGACGCTGCTTTCGGCCACCATGCGCGACAGGTCACGCACTTCCTTGATGTCCCTGCCGTCAAACTTCTTGACCACATCGCCAGCCTGAATGGTGCCGTCGTCAACCGGGCTTCCCTTGATGATGCCGGCAATCAGCGCGCCTTCCGAGTTGGGCATGCCAAGGCTTTCGGCAATATCATCGGTCACCGGCTGGATGCGCACGCCAAGCCAGCCGCGGCGGGTTTCACCAAACTGGCGCAGCTGGTCCACGACGCCCATCGCGAGCTCTGACGGGATGGAAAATCCAAGGCCGATCGAGCCGCCGGATGGCGAAATTATCGCCGAGTTGATGCCGATCACGGCGCCATTCATGTCGAACAGCGGACCACCGGAATTGCCGCGGTTGATCGCGGCGTCGGTCTGGATGAACCGGTCATAGGGGCCGGACTGTATGTCACGGTTGCGCGCCGAGATGATGCCGACCGTGACGGTTCCGCCAAAGCCAAACGGGTTGCCGATGGCCATGACCCAGTCGCCGATCCGGGCTTTTTCCGAATCGCCAAATTTGACGGCCGTCAGTTTGTACTTGGTCGCATCGACCTTCAGCACCGCCAGATCGGTCTTCTTGTCCTTGCCGACCAGTGTCGCCTTCAGCTTCTTGCCATCACTGAAATTGATCTCGATGTCGTCAGCATCCTCGATCACGTGATTGTTGGTGACGATGATGCCTTCTGCGGCGTCAATGACAAAGCCGGAGCCGAGTGACTGAACCTTGCGCGAATTCTGCCCGCCGCCATTGCCTTCGCCGCCCTCGCCTTGCTGCTGGTCATCGAAGAACTGGTCGAAGAAATCCTGGAATGGCGAGCCTTCAGGAAGTTTGGGCATCGGCACAATGCCGCCGCCGCCATCCGGGCCATCAACAGTCTGGGACGTGGAAATGTTGACCACCGCCGGAAGCAGCGATTCTGCCAGATCCGCCACCGATTCCGGGCCGAATGCATAGGCCGGAGTGGACATCGGCAACGCCGTGCCGACCAACAAAGCTGTTGTAGCCGCAGCCAGCACAAGTTTACGTAGGCCCGTTTTGACAAAATTGCCGGATTTGACCACGTCCATTCCCATCTTTTCTTCTCCCGCCTGCCAGCAACCCGAGGCAGGGCTTTTTTCTTGCACAATTGAGGCCCGATTGCGGCCATAGCATTCACGTGTTCGTGGCTTAGCCCCGCACAAGCCAGACTATGGCCACACCGATCACCATCGATGCAAACCCGACCACCCGCAACACCCCTTCCGGCAGTTGCAGCACTTCCACCGCCATGCGTTTGGCAGCCTGCGGCGCCCCGCCGTATATCAGCCCTTCAAAGACAAACAGAAGGCCGAGCGCCGTCAGAAAGTCGCTCATTGCGGCGATGCGGTCCCGTCTGCCTGCTTGTTCCCGTTTGCGCTCTGCATGAACCGGAAGAAGTCGGAGTCAGGTGACAGAACCAGTGTGGTCCCATCTCCGGCAATGCCGGTCTGGTAGGCCTGCAGCGAGCGGTAGAACTTGAAGAACTCCGGATCGCGCGAATAGGCTTCCGCAAACACCTTGTTCCGTTCCGCATCGCCCTGGCCGCGCAGCACGTCCGCATCGCGCTGCGCTTCTGCAACGATAACCACCGCTTCACGGTCAGCTTCGGCGCGGATACGCGTCGCCTGCTGGTTGCCGAGCGCACGAAGTTGTGCGGCTTCCGCCAGACGTTCCGCCTTCATGCGCTCGAAGGTCTGTTCGGACACTTCATCCAGAAGATCCGTCCGAAGAATGCGCACGTCAGCAATTTCGACACCAAGCTGGATGGCTTGCGGCGTCAGCTGGCGCTTGACCTCCTGCATCATCTGCAGGCGCTGGTCAGACAGCGCGTCTTCGAATGAACGCTGGCCGTAGACACTGCGCAGCGACGCATCAAGACGGGTGCGCAGATTGTCATTCAACAGTTCGGTGCTGCCCGAAACCGTCTCGCGGAACTTTTGCGGATCGGCAATCCGATAGGCGACAAACGCATCGACGATATAGCGGCGGCCATCGCGGACCTGCACCCTTATGTCGTCCAGTTCAAAGCGCTGCACGCGCTTTTCGACAAATTGCACCGTGTCGACGACAGCCGTCGGCACCTTGAAATACAGGCCCGGTTCGGAAATCGTCCGCGTGATTTCACCAAAGCGCAGTACAATGGCCTGCTCTTTCGGCGAAACAACAAACAGCGAGGAATAAAGCAGTCCGAGAACCGCAACGATGGCCAGACCGATGTAAGGAAGCTTGTTCATCTGATTTTCCTCACTTCGCCGGAACGGTTTGCGGCTTGTTCGCCGACGGCAGATCGTTCAGCGGCAGGTAGGGAACAACGCCGGATCCGCCCTGCTCCATCACGATCTTGCGTGATTTACCGAACACTTGTTCAATTGTTTCCAGATACAGCCGCTCGCGCGTCACATCCTTGGCCTTGGCATATTCGTCATAGACAGAGACAAAGCGCGCGGCCTGGCCTTGCGCTTCGGCAACGATGCTCTGCTTGTAGCCCTGTGCTTCTTCACGAAGCTGCGAGGCCTGACCGCGCGCCTCGCCGAGGCGCTGGTTGGAATAGGCATCAGCTTCACGCTGCACCTGATCCTGATTCTGCTGCGCGCGCTGCACTTCTTCAAACGCGCTGGCGACTTCGGTCGGAGGATCGGCCTTTTCAAGCTGGACACCGACAATTGTCACGCCCGCGCCATAGCTGTCGAGCGTGGTCTGCGTCTGCGTGCGCACCGCGTCTTCAACCTTCTGACGGGCTTCCGTACGCACTTCCTCAGCGTTCGAGCGGCCAACGAATTCGCGCATCGCGCTTTCTGAGACCATGCGCACCATTTCGCGCTGGGCATCAACCCCGAACAGATACTTCTTGGGGTCGTTGACGCTCCAGATGACCGTAAAGTTCACATCCACGACATTCTGATCGCCAGAGAGCATCAAGCCCTCTTTCCGGCCCGACGAGGTCGCCGGGTTGGCCGAGCCGATCTGTTCGCGGTTCTGGGTCGTCGAAACGATCTCGACCTTTTCAAGCGGCCAGAAATGGAAATGCAATCCCGGCATCGAAACTTCGTCCTTCGGCTGGCCGAGGAGAAGCTCCTGACCGAGCTGGTCAGGCTGGACCTGATAAATCGACTGCATCAGCCACAGCGCAACCACACCGGCGCCAAGCAGCCCGAAAAACACCGGATTGGTTCCGCCCGGCAAAGCCTGCTTCAGCCTGTCCTGGCCACGCCTCAGTATATCTTCAAGATCGGGCGGGGAGTTGCCCGGACCCGTGTTCTTGGGACCTTGCGGTCCTTGGCCCCAAGGGCCGCCATTCTTGTCGGAGGGCTTCCACGGGCCTCCACCACCGCTCTGGTTATTCCAGGGCATTGATGACCTTTCCAGTCTCTACATGTCGCGCGCTGCCGGATGGTCCGGCAAAACACACACTGCAGACGGTTATAGGTATGCACACGCCACTATTCAACGGAGGGAATGCCAGATTGCCGCCAACGATGCACCATTGTTAACGGATACGGCGATAAACCACCCGCCTCGTGGCGTGGCTGTCCTTTTCACCCGCCGGAAAGTCTTCGCTTTCGACAGACTGCCAAACAGCAGGATCAACTGCAGGGAACAACGTGTCGCCATCCGGCGAGGCAAACACATGCGTCAGGATCAACCGGTCGGCCCGATTGAAAAGTTGATTGTAGATCTCCCCGCCCCCGATAACCGCAATGTCCTCAGCGCCCCGCACCGCCGCCGCTTCGCCGGCCAAAGCCAACGCGGCATCAAGACTTGCGGCGACAATCACGCCATCCGGCTTGAATTCCTTGTCCCGGGTGACAACCATATTGTCGCGCCCCGGCAGCGGCTTTCCGATCGACAGGAACGTCTTGCGCCCCATGATGATGGGCTTGCCCATCGTGTCCGCCTTGAAGCGCTTCAAGTCGCCGGACAGATGCCATGGCAGCCCGCCTTCCCGACCGATCACATTGTTTTGAGCGACGGCCACCACCAGTGTCAATGTCGGCTTGGACACGGTCCCGCTCACTGTTCGGGCTTCTTCAGGAGGAGGATGTCGAGATCGCGCTCCGGCCAGAATTCCTCGGCTTCCATCTCGAATGTCGTCGGCCCTGTCTTCTTGACGTTCGTGCCGCAGAACGACACCAGATTGCCCGGCGCGCCCTTGTCGATGGTCAGCTTGAACTTGTTGATCGACCCGGCCCAGTTGCCGCCGGTTGTCAGCACATAGCTGATCCAGTTTTCGACCAGCGCACTGTATTTCTGATCCTCCGGCGCTGCGTCGACTGCCTTTTGGACAGCACGCCTGAAGTCGTCATCGACACAATATTTCGCTTCATATTCGGTCCAGCGCTCGCCGCCCGGAACGCCGTCCTCTCCCAGAAACGACAGGCCGACCGTGCCGCCCATGCCGGTCTTGTACACATGACTGACTTTCACATCTGCCTTGGCCGGAAAGGTGGTTTTCCACCAATAGGAGGATTTCAGCGACCAATAGGGCGTCAGGTGCTTTTTCATGCCAGAGCCGCTGTCCCACTCTTCTTGAAGCACAATGCCGCGCGAGACCCAGTCCTTGGCCATTTCCGGATCAAGCCTGTCGAGCGCGGCGCCGGTCTTTTCGCCAAACGGCGTCAGCGGAATGCCCGCGCTCTTGAGGTCATTTGTCACGTCAATGCTCAACGCGAACGCCCGCTGCTCCAGATTGACGTCGATTGGCGCGCCTTCCTGGCTTGCCTTGAAGCCGAGGAAATTGTCCGATTCCCAGTCAGGAATGGCAATGTTCATGTCGGGCGAGCCCGTGATGCCCGGCAGCGGAAACGCAACCAGCGTGGTGATGTCCCGGTCCACATTGTTGCGGAACACATAGTCAACCGTGATGATTTCGGGCGAAATCGAAAGATGTTCCTCCGCCATGGTGACATCTCCGGATTGGACAAACTGCAGCCCGCCGGTTTTCAGTTCCGCCATCGTGTCATTGGCAAGCGCTGCAGGGGCGCAAAGCACGGCAAACAATATGGCTGCGGTCAATCGCATGGAAGATCACCTCGGTTATTCAAACGCCCCGGAACAGCGTAACGGCTGCCCGCCTAGACCGCAATCGGCGCCTTGATGTTCGGATGGGCATCATAGCCTTCGAGCGCGAAATCCTCGAACCTGAAGCCGAATATGTCTTTCGCTGCCGGATTGAGCACCATCTTCGGCAAGGCGCGCGGCGCGCGGCTCAACTGCAGCTCCGCCTGTTCAAAATGGTTGGCGTAGAGATGCGCGTCGCCCAGCGTGTGGATGAATTCGCCAGGCTGCAGATCACAGACCTGCGCCACCATCATGGTCAACAGCGCATAAGAGGCAATATTGAATGGCACGCCAAGGAAAATGTCCGCCGAGCGCTGGTAAAGCTGGCACGACAGTCGCCCGTTGGCGACGTGAAACTGGAACAGGCAATGGCAAGGCGGCAATGCCATCTCGTCCACCTGCGCCGGGTTCCAGGCCGAGACAATCAGCCGGCGCGACGAGGGGTTTTTCCTGATCTGCGCAATCAGGTTGGCAATCTGGTCAACCGATCCGCCCTTCGGGTTCGGCCATGAGCGCCATTGATAGCCGTAAACCGGCCCGAGATTTCCATCGGCATCGGCCCAGTCATCCCAGATCGAAACGCCCTGGTCTTTCAGATACTTGATGTTGGTGTCGCCAGCCAGAAACCACAAAAGCTCGTGGATGATCGATTTCAGATGCAGCTTCTTGGTGGTCAGCATCGGAAAACCGTCAGCAAGGTCAAAGCGCATCTGGTAGCCGAACACAGCACGCGTCCCTGTCCCGGTGCGGTCGCCCCGGTCAACGCCCTTGTCCATCACATGTCGAATGAGGTTGAGATAAGTCTGCATCAAAAAAGCCCGCCGAATCGGTCCATCATAACCGCGCGTCCCTTGCAAACAAAACGCCAAACCCCGGATGCTGCCATCCGGGGTTTTGAATCTTCTGTTTATTTTAAGCGCCGAGGCGAAAATCCGCTATGGCGAGTCAAATGGAGTGGAGTTTCGAGAACCGGAGCGGAGCGTACTTAAGTACGTGAGCACCGGAAGCGCAGAACATCCGCTCCAGTTGGCCGCCAGAATGGATTTTAAAGCGCGCCCAGTTTGTCGAGGTGTTTTGCGACCAGATAGTAAAACGTCACGCGGCCTTTGGTCTTGTCGGCCTTCATGGTTTCGCAGACGGTCTGGATCACGGAATTTGACTTG
The DNA here is from genome assembly GCA_041751995.1 of Rhizobiaceae bacterium. Lineage (GTDB taxonomy): Bacteria > Pseudomonadota > Alphaproteobacteria > Rhizobiales > Rhizobiaceae > JANMEX01. Next base: position 11,687 of record JBGSHY010000017.1, read on the forward strand.
GCGTCGTCGGTGACACCAAATTTCTTGATGCACCACTTTTCACGGACACGGTCGAGTTCGGCTTGATCGCTGCATGCGACGAGCGACGAATCCTTGTTGCGCAGTGCAATGCCAAGATGCTTGACGATTTTGCCAACGATGGCTTCATCAGCCTTGGCGTCATAACGGCGGACATCCGCCAGGTATTCAGACATAGTTTTCCCCTTCGCGAGAATTTTTTCGACGATCCCCTCGAGTTGCGGCTTGTTCCGGTTCTGTGCGCCCGCCGCTTACCCCTGCCAGAATGTTGCCGAGGCGAGTGTGCAAGTCAATCCCTGCAACCATAACTATTGTATCGGTTTTATGCCGCAGCCCTTTCAAAGCGCCGGCAAAGCGCTTATATCTTGCCTGCCGGCTTGACCGGCTATGGCGATAAACGGCCGTTACAATAAACCTTTCGGACCCGGGGGCGGTACCCGGCGCCTCCACCAGATGCCAGACTTCTGACATGTGGCGGGGGCGAAACAGGATCGACGAGGGCGTAAAAAGCGTGTTTTTGCTCGGCATTGTACCACCGTTATCGGGCTACTGAGTAGTTGCAAATGACAACTATGCGGAAGTACGTCTCGCTGCTTAACCGCAGTGTGACACTTCAAATCAAGCCCTAATTCTTCGCAGTCTTAGGCGGGGTTCGGAGGTACCTGGCAACAGAAACCTCCACTTCTCCCTGCCCTTATGCAATATAAGCCCAACTTGAAGCCGTTACGCCGCACAATCCCGGTTTACGCCGCGCCAAGTCCGGTCTATCCCTGACATCCAAGAGACGATTCACTTTCGCAGGGGCGCCATGCCGCAAGACTTGATCCGCTATGACATTCTCGCGCAGGACGCGTTGCGCGGCGTCATCCGCAAGGTGATTTCCGAAGTCACGCGGACAGGCCTGCCGGGAAATCATCACTTTTTTATCACCTTTGTCACCGGCGCACCGGGCGTGCGCATTTCGCCGCGCCTGCGTGAAAAATACCCGGAGCAGATGACCATCGTCCTGCAGCACCAGTATTGGGATCTTGAAGTTTCCGAAACCGGCTTTGAAGTCACACTTTCCTTCAGCGACATTTCTGAAAAACTGGTCATTCCCTTCGCCGCCATCCGCGGTTTTTACGACCCGTCAGTGAATTTCGAACTGGAGTTCGAAGTCCGCACCGGTGCGTCAGAGGCGGCGTCTGCAGAAGAAGTGCCAGCTGAAGAGACAACACACGAAGTCATCAAGGCTCCGGTCAAGCCGCGGGCGCCAAAATCAAAGGCTGACAAGGCGTCCAAAAAGGCCGAAGCCGATGGCGCCGAGCCTGCCAAGCCGTCTGCCGACGTCGTCTCGCTGGACGCTTTCCGCAAGAAGTAGAAAATGGGCGAGATCGTCAATCTGCGCCTGGCGCGCAAGGCAAAGGCCCGCATCGAAAGTGAAACGGCCGCTGCAGCCAATCGCGCAAAGTTTGGCGTGGCCAAGCCGGAAAAGACATTGACCGCCGCACGCCTGAAAAGCGCGTCCAAAACTCTCGACGGTCACAGGCTTTCCCCTGACACACCGGAGAAGCCGTGAGCACGGTCAAGAAGCGTTCCGTCTCGCTCAGCGGCCACCGCACATCCTATTCGGTCGAGGATGAGTTTCTCGAAATTCTCAAAACGATGGCAGAAGCAAAATCAATCCCGCTCGCCCGGCTGATTTCACAAATCGATTCCGGACGCGCCCGTGAAACCAACCTTTCATCCGCGCTCCGCCTAGCCGTCCTTGCACATCTCAAATCCGTTCACACGGATTGATGGCTGGAGCAGAATGATCAGCGGATAGGCTGCAGATCGAGATTTGGCAGCAGCAGAAATCCGTTTGGCGGCGGGGCTACATTGTCCGGATCTGTCGGCGTCACCAGCGGATCCGGATCGGTCGGCGTCACCAGCGGCGCCAGTTCCAATGCCTTGGCCGCTTCCGCCGCCGCCTTGGCGGCAGCCGCCTCCTCTGCTGCTCTGGCCTTCAATTCGGCGTCTTTCTTCGCCTTGGCTTCCGCCTCCTTGCGCGCCTTGTCTTGCGCCGCCAGCCGCGCTTTTTCTGCCGCCCATTGCTGGCGCGCCAATTCTGCCTTTTGGCGAGCCGCTTCGCGAAGCGCGGTTTCCAGCTTCAAGGCCCGCGCATCGCGCGCGGCATAGGCGACTTGCAGCGCCTTGACGTCGCGCCGCAGCCTTTGCTTTTCGATCAAAGCTGCCTGCATCGCTTCGACTCGCGCCTGCTCGCGCTCCAGCGCACGCTGCGTCAAATATTGGCCGATCGGCAATGCATCGGTCTCAAAGCTGGTCACGGCCGCCGAGTGAACAAGATGGAATGGAACCGCTGTCTCCGCGCCAGTCACAGCCTCGCTTCCGGCGGCATAGGCAATCGTCCCGTCGGCAACCAGCGAGGCATCCGCCGCATCGGCTTCGATGGACGCTGACACAACTGCATTCGCGCCAACCGCCCTGAACGCTGGCACCCGAACTTTTCCGCCCGCTGCCGTCCATGCCAGATCCGTGTCTTGGAACGGAAAATTGCCGGTCAGCATTTTGGATTCGACAAGCGCTTTTGTTGCGGTTTCCGCAGGCGCCTTGTCTAACGCCCCAGCCTCGGCCATCAGCGCTGCAAACCCATCCGGGTTGATCCCTTTGATTGATCCACCCTTCAACGAGACAACGCCTGAGCCGGTCAGCGCCGCGGCCAGTGCGTCCGCACTCTTTCCGGTCGCCGTCAGGCTTCCCGAGACATCAAGTGCGCCGCTGATGGATTCTTGGCCGGTCAGATCTTCAAACCGGGTGCCTTTCAGCGAAAAATCGCCGCTGACCGCCCCGTCTCCATTGTCGTTGCGCGCTTCGAAATTACCCTTGACCAGACCGGCCGCCAAAGAGGTTTCCAGCCCCTCAAGCCGCAGCGCATTCGCCTGCATCACCAATGTCGCCTTGGCACCGTTTCCCTCTCCCAGAGAACCAAGGCCGATGCTGTCGGCAGTCACGGCGACATGACCATCAACCGGCACCAGCGGCTGCGTCGCAAAAGTCAGACCCTCGCCACCTTCGCTGTCGGGTGCAAATGTTCCCGGTCCCATCAGGCTTTCGAGCAGCCAAGGCACATCGACAGAATTCAGCGCCAAGCGGCCATCCACCTTGCGCCGGTCCGCCATGACCAAGGTCAAATCGCCCTTGGCCTTTGTCTCGCCGACAGAAACATCGATATCCGTAAATATGGTGCTTGCATCCGACCGGACGACGTCCGCCGCAAAGCTCACCGGCGTCCCAAGCCCCGTTCCCGGAAACGCCAGACCGGTCGCCATCAGATAGGGGTCAAGGTCATTCGAAATCAGCCCGGCCTTGCCTGCGAATCTGTCATCCTCGATCGTCCCCGCCAACGTCGCCGAAGTGCCATCCGCCGAAAACGCCGTATCAATGTTCAGCCCGTCCTGCAGACTGCCATTGGCGTTGATCTCCAGTGTTGCCGGCCCCGGCGCGCCGAGCGGCACGAGCGAAACACCGGCCAGCGTCAGAAAATTCAACGGTTCATCCTGACTGATGGTCGCCTGCCAGCTGCCCGAAAACGCCGCCGGATTGGTCAACGCGCCGGTGGCGCTGCCCGAAAATGAAGCCGCGCCGCTTGCTGCTTTTGTGTTGCCGCTGACCGACCAGTTACGCTGCCCGTTGTCCAGCGCAGTCGCCGAGACAATCGACATCTGCATGTCTTCCAGCAATCCCGGTGTGGCGGCGATCCGCTCGTTCAGGCTCGCCAGCCCTGCCGTGGCGCCGAATTTCTCGGCCAGCATCGCGACAAATTCCGAACCGTCGACACTGACCACGGACGCATCGATGGACGCAGCCGCATTGTCCGGAAAGCCCGTCACCATGCCCGTCGCCGAAAGCGATGCGCCGGCGACCTGGCGGATCATCAGCCGGTCTATGTCGGCGCGGTCCTGTTTGAGACGGACACTGAGACCAAGCGCCTCTGCTTCCACCGCGCCCGCAGTCACCGGCCCGGCATCAAGCGTCAGCGCAAGGTCATGCCCGCCAAGCCGGTTTCCCTGCGTATCCGAAATCACACCCGCTGCCAAAGCGCTCAGCGCATCCAGATCCAGCGCCGCGCCTTTCAGCACAAGTTCGAGCGTTGGACGGGTTCCATCCGTGCGCCGGACCGCCGAGCCCTTGAGCGTGGAAGCGCCGATGGCGACCTCCAGATTGTCCAGCCGCTGCACCACCGGATCAAGGTCCGCATCGGCGGAAAAGCCGGCCGCCGCCAGTTTGCGGATTGCCGGATCCACTTCGCCCGTCAACCAGTTGGCAAGCCCCGCCGGTTGGTTCGAAGCCATCAACAGGCTGCCCTTGAAGCCGAACTTGTCGCCCCGGGACAGGATGCCGTCCGCCTCCAGCCTGGTCCGCCCCGGCAACGTTGAGCGGAAACCGCGCACGCGCCAGGTCTCGCCTTCGGGTTCGGCGGTGAACGCCACTTCGCGGATTGTCGTATCGCCCGCGACAATCGCCGGCAAATTGACTGAAATCGTTCCCGGCATGGTCGGCACCGGAACCGCATCTACGAACACCTTTACCGCCGCGACGCGGTTGGCCACACCGGAACCGGCGGAAACCTTGTCGCCCTTGTCGCTGAACGTAACCTGCGTCCCATCCAGCACCAGATCAAAGCGCGGTGTGGTGCCAAAGGTCAGCGCGCCTTTTCCGTCTGCAGTATAGGGATCGTCCCGCGCCCCGGTTTCCAGCCGGAACTCGGGCAATTGCAAGGATTCCGGCTTCAGCTCGAAATTGCCGGACACGCGGAACGCTTCACCGTCGGCTGCCGCTACGCCGTCGCTGTCCCGCAAAGCGGGTGCAGCGGGATCAGTCAACGCTGCGGGCCGCAGGCCGAAACTGCCGGCGTAACTCAACTTGCCGCCGTCAGACCGCGCGCTCCCGTCCGCTTCAATCACCACCGACCGCTGGGTCGGGAAAAGCTGCAGCCGCAACGGCAAAACGCCATCATCGCCGACCTGACCGGTAGAGCCCTGCACCACCAACGGCTCGCCGTCTGCCGCCAGCCTGGCATCGACCCGCCAGGGGCCGGTCAGCGTCCGCGCCGAGATGGTTGCATCAATGATCGCCACCTTGTGCCGCGCGCCGGTGACTTCATTGACAAAGTCAATCTGCCCACCATCCACCACCAGATTTTCAATCCGCACCTGACGCGGGTCAAACGGCGAGTCCGGCCGCAGCGCCCAGTCAATCGCCCCGTCCGCGCCGACAGTCACCACGCCGCGCGGCCGGGTGACCCGCATGTCGAAAATCAGCACCTCGCCGGACATGAACGGCGCAAGTTCCGCATCCATCGAAAACCGGTCGACCGTCAGCACCGGATTTTCCACATCCTCGCCAACCCGCACATTTTCAAATGTCACCGAGGGAAACGGCAACAGCCGCGCCGAAGCTGCGCCCGCAACCTTTACCGGCCGCCCGAGAATCTTCGCCGCCTCGGCCTCGAAATTGGCGCGGTATCCCGTCCAGTCAATAAACAGCGGCGCGATGAGCGCTGCCATGAGCAGCAACACCACAAACCCGCCGACGATGACAAACAAACGTGCCAGAAAAACCTCCCGAGCTGCCCCTTGCCACAAGAGGCAAGAGCCGCTGACGCGTCAAGAGAATGTGAGTGATGAAAGGCCAATTGAAGGCAATGTTGCTCTTTTCTTTTGCCTAGCAGCTTCGAAGAAATTCATAAAGCATTCAAAGACTTGCACATGTCGGCGACCCAACTTTCTCTCTCTGACAACATTCCCGCAAATTCTTGGTTTTTCCATCTGTTTAAATCGCGCACCATATTCGAGATCGTCAAAATGTCGTGAAACCCATGCATCGCTTTGACGCCTGATATACCGTCTTCTGTTGCATCGCCCCAAATGAGGATGGCACCACTTGATTCTATATTTTGACCGCTGATTTTGACGGCGACCTTTTCCGTCGCCGCCGCACAAAAAAGAGAAAATGCTTCCTTTTTGTGATGGACCAACTGCTCCGCGGATGTAAGGGTAGCATATTTGTAATTCTGATACTCGATTTCACATTTCAACTCGGATACAAAAATTCTACCATTCAAATCTTTCATTGAAAAATCCAATGTGACATATTTTCCTATACTATTGAAAATAGTCGGACGACCAATATCAACGTATGCCGAATTTTCATCTCTACACCATATTCTGACTACCTCTTCAGAGAATATCCCAAATACACGGGAAAGGAATTTACCCCTTCGACCATTTGTATCAATACCTCGAAATATATCAACAAAATGCATTGTCGTCTCTACTCTGTCGTTGTATTAGAATATCTTCCCCGGATTCATGATCCCCAGCGGGTCCAGCGCCATCTTCACTGCCCGCATCACATCCACCGCCTCACCCAGTTCCTCGCGTAGAAACCCGCGCTTGCCCTGGCCAATGCCGTGCTCGCCGGTGCAGGTGCCGTCCATCGACAGCGCCCTTGCGTTGAGCCGCGCCACGAACGCCTCCGACGCAGCGATTTCTGCCGGACTGTCCGTATCCAGCAAAATCAGCACATGGAAATTGCCGTCGCCGGCATGGCCGACAATCGGCGCGATCAGGCCGCTGGCGGCAATATCGCCTTCCGTTTCGGCGACACATTCGGCGAGCCTTGAAATCGGCACGCAGACGTCGGTCGAAATCCCCTTGGCGCCCGGCCGCAGCGTCAGCGACGCCCAATAGGCGTCATGCCGCGCTTTCCACAGTTTGAGCCGCTCATCATTGTTCGAAGTCCAGTTGAACGGCCCGCCGCCAAACTCGCCGGCGATATCGCCAAACCCTTCGGCCTGCTCGGCGACAGAAGCGTCCGACCCGTGAAACTCGACAAACAGGCACGGCCCTACCGGATAATTCAGCCCCGAATGCTGGTTCATCGCTTTCATCTGCAGCCCGTTTACCAGTTCGATCCGCGCCACCGGGATGCCGGATTGGATCGTCGCAATCACCGCGTTGCAGGCGTCCTCAAGGCTGACAAACGGGCAGACCCCGCCAGAAATCGCCGCCGGAATGCCCGACAGCTTCAGCGTCAGTTCGGTGATGACGCCAAGCGTCCCCTCCGACCCGACAAACAGCCGCGTCAGATCATAGCCCGCCGACGTCTTCTTCACCCGCCGCGCCGTGGTGATCAGCCGCCCGTCGGCCGTCACGACTTTCAGAGCCAGCACATTTTCCCGCATCGTCCCGTAGCGCACCGCGTTGGTGCCGGACGCGCGGGTGGATGCCATGCCGCCGAGCGATGCGTTCGCGCCCGGATCAATCGGGAAAAACAGCCCGGTCGCCCGCAGATGTTCGTTCAGCGCCTGCCGCGTCACGCCCGGCTCCACCACGCAGTCGAGATCTTCTGCGTTGACCGCCAACACCTTGTCCATCCGCGACGTGTCGAGCGAAATCCCGCCCGCCGGAGCGTTCACATGGCCCTCCAGCGAAGTCCCCGTGCCGAACGGAATGATCGGAACAAGGTGCGCCGCGCAGACCCGAACCACTTCCTGAACATCTTCAGCTGATCCCGCAAATACCACCGCATCCGGTGGCTGGTTTGGAATGTAAGTCGTCGTGTGCGCATGCTGGCGGCGGATGTCCGCGCCCGTCTGGCAATGCGGCCCGAAGGTCTGCTTGAGGATGCCAAGAGCGGCTGCAATCCCCTCTTCGTTGCGCGGCAGCAGTGAAATGTCGGAAAGCGACATGAATTGGCCTTTGGAAAGCATTGGCGGAGGATTCGTCTGCGGCTAGTCTGTCCCCCAACCGACAGCCTGTCCAGAAGGAACCATCATGTCCGCGAACAAGACCGCCGCCCTGCTCCGCTCGCCGCTGATGACGGTCGAGCCGCAATGGACTGACTATAACGGCCATCTCAACATGGCCTACTACAACGTCCTGTTCGACCGCGGCGCCGATCACGGCCTGTCGGCATTGGGCATCAATCTCGACTATGTGCAGAACCGCAAGCTGACCATCTACACCGCCGAGATCCACGTCTGCTACGTGCGCGAACTGCACCAGGACCAAAAGGTCTACGCCACCTTCCATCTGGTCGATTTCGATGAAAAACGCCTGCATGTGTACCAGGAGCTCCACCACGAAGACGGCTGGCTCGCCGCCACGTCCGAAGTCCTCTCCCTCCACATCGACATGTCTGGCCCCAAGGTCGCCCCGTTCCCGGATGATGTCATGGCCAACATCAAGACCATGGCGGCGGAACACGCCACGCTGGAAAGGCCCGCGCGGGTCGGAAGAAGCATCGGCATCAAGCGGAAGTAGACTTTTACAGTCCATTTCCTGATTTCGATCAAAGCCGCAGCCTCCGCAAGGCCTAGACTCCCACCCATCATCAAATCGCCGGGACCCCGCATCTTCTTGCCGGGCCGGTTTTGCACGGGAGCACGGGTTCATGTCTGCCACCAAATATGTCTACGTCTTTGGCGCGTCGCGCACGGATGGTGCCGCGAGCATGAAAAACCTGCTCGGCGGCAAGGGCGCGAACCTTGCAGAAATGGCGGCCCTCAAACTGCCGGTGCCGTCCGGCTTCACCATCTCCACCGAAGCCTGCACGGTCTACACCCAGCAAGGCAAGGAAGCCGCGCTGAAGCTGATCGAGGAAGAGGTGCGCGAGGGCGTGCGCTTTGTCGAAAAGGAAATGAACAAGACCTTCGGCAATTCCGCCGATCCGCTGCTCCTCTCGGTCCGCTCCGGCGCGCGCGCGTCCATGCCCGGCATGATGGACACCATCCTCAACCTTGGCCTTAACGATGAAGCCGTCGAAGGCATTGCCAAAAAGTCCGGCAACGAGCGTTTCGCCTGGGACAGCTACCGCCGCTTCATCCAGATGTACGGCGATGTCGTCATGGGCCTGAAGCCCGCCAAAAAAGAAGATCACGACCCGTTCGAGGTTGTCATCGACATGATCAAGGACAAGCGCGGCGTCCAGCTTGATACCGAACTCGACGTCGCCGACCTCAAGGAGCTCGTCACCCGTTTCAAGGCGCTCATCCGCGCCCGCATCGGCCATGATTTCCCCACTGACCCGTGGGAGCAGCTGTGGGGCTCGGTGCTTGCCGTGTTCGAAAGCTGGAACAATGACCGCGCCCGCGTTTACCGCGAATTGAACGACATTCCGGTCACATGGGGCACTGCCGTCAATGTGCAGGCCATGGTGTTCGGCAATCTCGGCGATTCCAGCGCCACCGGCGTCGCCTTCACTCGCGATGCAGGCACCGGCGAAGACCTGTTCAACGGCGAGTTTCTCGTCAACGCACAGGGCGAAGACGTCGTCGCCGGCATCCGCACGCCGCAACAGGTCTCGCTGGTCGGCTCCAAGCGCTGGGCCGAATTGGCGCAGGTCACCGAAGCCGACCGCGCCAAAAACTATCCGTCGCTCGAAGAGCTGATGCCGGAACTCTACCGCCAGCTGATCGAGCACGAAACCCATCTCGAAAACCATTTCACCGACATGCAGGATCTCGAATTCACCATCCAGGAAGGCAAGCTCTGGATGCTGCAGACCCGCAACGGCAAGCGAACCGGTGCAGCCATGGTCCGCATCGCCATGGAAATGCTCGAACAGGGCATGATCGACGAAAAGACCGCACTGAACCGTGTCGCCCCAGACCGGCTGAATGATCTTTTGCATCCCATCTTTGATCCCGCCGCGCTGAAGGCCGCCAAAGTCATTGCACGCGGTCTCCCCGCCTCGCCGGGCGCCGCAACCGGCCAGATCGTCTTCTTCGCCGATGAGGCGGAAGAATGGGCCAAGCGCGGCTCGTCCGTCATTCTCGTCCGCCAGGAAACATCGCCTGAAGACTTGCGCGGCATGAGCGTCGCCAAGGGCATCCTCACCGCCCGCGGCGGCATGACCAGCCATGCGGCGCTGGTCGCCCGCCAGATGGGCAAGGTGTGCGTCGCCGGCTGCGAGACGCTGCGTATCG
>JBGSHY010000018.1:0-5708 GCA_041751995.1 Rhizobiaceae bacterium
TGCGCTCCGCGAGGGCCTCGCAACGGCTCGGACGGCCCGTCGGCCTTGCCGCCCTTCGGGCGGGTCATGGCGCCGCTGGTGGCTTTCTTGATGTTGGCGGCGCGGATGGCGTCGTTCGGATCAACGGGTATAGCCGCCTGCGCCTTGCGCTCGACGGTGACGCGGTGCGTGCCGGCCTTGGAGCGGATCTCGCGCGTCTCCTCCTTGCGCGACTCCTTCGCCGCCTGCTGCTCCAGTTCGCGCACCCAGTCAGTGACGTTGCCGGTATACGGCACGCCTTCAAACTCGGCCTGCGGCGACTCTTCGAAGCCTGAGGGTTTCTTGGGGGTGTTGGACATGGGCAGAATATGGAGAGAGTCCGGCGAAAATGAAAGGGCAGGAAATGGGGGTACTGACGGGAGGTGTCAGGAGCTGTCAGCCGCGAACGAGCGCGAGTCGGACTGGGCCCTCCGTGCCCTTCACCTCGCCTTGCCATTTTCCAGTTGCCGGGTCGGGGCGCAATTCGCCGTGGCAGGGGCCAAACCCGAAGCCCTGACTGATGACAATTGCGTCAGGCTTTATTTCACCGGAAAATTGCGTACGGCGGCCTTTGGCGGAGAATAGCACACGTCCGTCCATCTCACGGATTTCCACCCGCAGTCTCTCACGGCGCCCGTTAACCGTCACACGCCAGAGTTCGATCCGGATTGCGTCCGGTGACGGCGGCGCCGGCGCTGGAGGAGCGACAGGTCCGTGCGGCGGGCTGACCGGCGGCATGTATATGGCCAGATTTTTGAGCCGGAAGGCTTCATCGCCAGCCATGCATTGACCGGCAGAGCCGATGCAGCGGTTGTAATGATAATCGAACCGAGTATCGAACAACTGCGAAATCGGCACATCCGGCAACAGGTTGAGCTTGTTGTCGAACCAAATCTTCGACTGTTCGACGGCGCGCAATGCGAACTGCCGACAGCGGTTCTCAAGCTCCGGGCCTGCCGGAAAAACTTCCAAATTTGTCATGACGAACTCCCGAACTTCAAGAAACGCGGAAAGCCGATGCCTGCCTTGCGCCAGATCAATTCAGCAATCCGGTGACCGAAATTCAGCCGCCAGTTCAACAAACTCGCAGAATACTTCAGGAGTTGTTCGGTTGGTCTATCGAACGAGAAACCCCGACGGCAACTCTGCCGGAACCGGAGCGGCTCACTTTTGGTCAGACGCCCGCGACCTCAATCACCAATTCCGCAAACATCGAGTTTGCCCAGGCGAACCATGGCCGCGTGAACTGTGCAGGGTCGTCCTTGTGGAAGCCTTCGTGCATCAGCCCGGTGCTGGCGTCGGTGGCCATCAGCATGTCCAGCAGCGCCAGCTGTTCCTGCCGTGAATTGGAGGTTAGGCCTTGAACGCACAGCGCGATCGGCCAGATGTAATCCTGCGGCGTGTGCGGGCTGCCGATGCCGGTGGCGGCTTTGCCCTGATAGAAGTACGGGTTTTCGCCGCTGAGCACGAACGCGCGGGTGGCGAGATACACCGGGGCATCTTTGGCGCAATAGCCCATGAAGGGCATGGCCAGAAGGCTCGGCACATTGGCGTCGTCCATCAAATTGTGGTTGCCGAGCCCGTCCACTTCGAAGGCGTAGATCTCGCCGAAACGCGGATGGCGGACCTTGCCGTGGGTCTCAATTCCGGCCCGGATTTCGCCCGCCAGCGCCAGAGCCTGTTGCGCAAGCGCTCCGTCGCCCAGCGGCAGCGCCGCCAACTGCTCCAGCGCCACGACGGCCATCATGTTGGACGGCACGAGGTAATTGTATAGGCAGGCATCATCGCTGGGGCGGAAGCCGGACCAGCTCATGCCGGTCGGCCCGACAGGATTGCCACGCCCGCTGTTGGTCAGCGTGTCGCTGGGCACGCAGTCAAAGCGTTCGAACGAATAGGACGAAAGCTTGTGGTTCTGTTCGAGCATTATGGTCGCGACGATCAGCCGCGCGGCGCGGGCGAATGTGTCGTCGAGATGATCGGTCTGTCCGGTCACTTGCCATAAGTCATGGGCTAATTTGAGCGGCGCGCACAGCGAATCCAGCTCGTATTTGCGCTCCCAGATCCAATCCCCCATGTCGGTCTTGTCACGGTTGTGGCAGTGGCCGTTGGCGCTCTCGTTGAAGGCGTTGGCGTAGGGGTCGATCAGCACATACATCGCCTGCCGCTTGACCACCCCGGCAATCAGCGCCGCGAACTGTGGATCGGCCTTGGCCAAATGCAGATAGGGCCGCACCTGCGCCGCACTATCGCGCAGCCACATCGCCGGAATGTCGCCGGTGATGACAAACACGCTGCCATCCGCCTGCGGCTGAAGGGTCGTCGCCCATGTGTTGGACAGCGTGTCAGCAAACATCTTCGGCAGGCGCGGATAGTGCGGCAAGGCCTTGGAGACGCGTGCGACGAGGGATTGCATGGAAGGCGGCAGCATGGCGGTCCTTGGAAAATGACGCACGGCAGAACGCCGCGCCGCGCCAGATAAGGCCAAATGCGCGTGCGAAACAAGCCGGCTCCCTAAGCCGAACGCCTGACTTGCCGCCGTTTTTGCCGCCTGTTACCAAGCGGTCATGACGCACGTTTTGAACCTTACGGACAATCAGCTCGAAGTAGCGCTGGCAGCCGCGCTGCGGCCGAAGTCGCAGAAGGTGGCGATGATCGTTCTGCGGGCGGTCAAGGAATTCGATGAGGCCGACGAGCCGCGGATCAATGAGGCCCTCACCCGTCTCGCCGCCCGCCCGGACGTCGGCCATGACGGCGATCTGAGCCGGTGGCAGCAAGCCGAAATGTGGCACCTGTGAGCGTCGCGCTTGCCTGAAACGGTCACGGCAGCTAAATTCCGGCCATGACCAAGCTCGGAAAACTCGAACGCGAAATTGAATCGCTGCCGCCGCAGGATATCCGCGCGCTGGGAGACTGGCTGGATGGATTGCGGCAAAAGCTTCGGGAACAGGAACTGGTCTCCGGATCGCCGAGCCTGGAAGATTTGGCGGCGCAGGCGCTGAAGGAACACAAGGCCGGCGACACGACGCCGCTGGTTCACCCGTGACGCACTTTGCGGCATCCTCGTTCTGGCATTTGCACGCCGCCTTGCCGAAATCTATCCGCACGCTCGCCGGCAAGAATTTCAGGCTGCTGGTGTCCAATTTTTCCGACCCGTCGCTGAATTTCAAACCGGCCGGAAAATACTGGTCCGCGCATATCGGCCCCGGCCATCGCATGATCGCGGTCAAATCCGGCCATGAATACATCTGGTGCTGGATTGGCACGATCGAAGCCTATGAACGGCTGATCCAATGAAATGGCTGCTGCTGCTTTCGCTGGCGCTCTTTGCCCTGCCCGCTCAGGCGCAGGATTGGCAGCCGCGCTTTGTGGTCAAACATTATGCCGTCTCCGGCGCGGCGGGCCCGGAGCTTTACAGTTCCATCGGCGAGAAGGGTCCACTGATCGGCACGGTGCGGACCATTGCCCACACCAACTGGGATCTGAAATGGCGGCGCGATTATCAGCCGGACGGGACGGCTTGCGTGCTGAAGTCCGCCCTTCCGTTCCTCACCATCACCACCACCCTGCCCAAACCGGCCGCAAAGCTTTCCGGCGCTGCGGCGCAATTGTGGAAGACCTTCAGCGACGGCATCACGGCGCATGAGAAGGTGCACGGGCAGGACATCGTCGCGATGACGAAGGAAATCATCACCGCGACCGTCGGCCTGCGGCAGGAAAATGATGCCGGCTGCAAGGCCATCCGCGCCGAAGTTCTCAAGCGCGTCACTGCCGCCAACGAAGCCTACAAGGCCAAATCCCGCGCCTTCGATCAGGTGGAAATGGCGGACGGCGGCAATGTCCACCGGCTGATCCTGGCGCTGGTCAACGGCCGCTGAAACACGCTCCAAAAAACTTTCAATATTCCTTTGAACCTTTTTTCCCATGGCTGCGTCTCAACAATATGGGGCGGATGAGCCGCTCCCGATAAATTCAAAGGAGCTGCCACCATGACCCTCACCAAAAAGATCGCCGCCACCGTCTTCTCCGCCGTTGTCCTGATGACCGGCTTTGCCTCCAACAATCAGGCCAGCGCCGCTGGCCTTTCCCGCGAAGAGGCGGCGATCCTTGCCGGCACCGGCGGGTTCCTGCTCGGCGCTTTGGTCGGCAGCAGCCATCACCGCCATCATCGCCATCACTCCCGCGTCATCTATATTGAAGACTCATGGGAAGCCCATGTCTCGCGCTGCCTTGCCCGCTACCGCAGCTACGATCCCTCGACCGACACCTATGTCGGCTATGACGGCTACGAGCGCCGCTGTCGCCTTTAACGCCTGATAGTTTCTTTGGCGGGAGGTTCACAGCGCCCCACTTGCCCCCGCCGAAAACACCGGCGTCTCCCTTTCAACAGCGGAGGCGCCGGTTGGCGTTTGCGCCCCTTCCCACGACGGCAGCATCCGGCTAACCTGCGGCAATGACAGAGATTTCTCCCCATTGGCGCGCCACCCCGTCCGGCAAACCCCGCGCCCGCGGGCTTGGCCTTGCCCTGCCCGGCACGCCCGGCACCTACAACGCCATCACCGATGTGGAGGGCGTCGCGGTCGGCTATGCCACCATCATTGAAGGCCACGGCCCGCTGGTGGTCGGCAAGGGACCGGTGCGCACCGGCGTTACGGCGATTTTGCCAAGGCCAATGTCGGCCAACCCCGCGCCCTGCTTTGCCGGGGTTTCGGTGCTCAACGGCAATGGCGAAATGACCGGGACGCTGTGGATCGAGGAAAACGGCCAGCTGGAAACGCCGATCACCATCACCAACACCCACTCCTGCGGCACGGCCCGCGACGCGACGATCAAATGGATGGTGCAGAACGGCATCGGCCAAAATCAGGACTGGGGCCTGCCGGTCGCCGCCGAGACCTATGACGGCGAGCTGAACGACATCAACGGTTTCCACGTCACCGACGCCCATGTCTTTGCCGCGCTCGACAGCGCCGCCTGCGGACCGCTGGAACTTGGCAGTGTCGGCGGCGGAACGGGGATGATCTGCTATGACTACAAGGGCGGCTCCGGCTCGGCCTCGCGCCGCGTCGAGATCAACACCGGCATAGGCTCTAAGACCTATACGCTCGGCGTGTTCGTCCAGGCCAACTTTGGCCTGCGCGAAGAGCTGACGATTCTCGGCAAGAACATTGGCCGCAACCACATGGAAGGCCGGCTGCGCAACAGGCCGGCAGGCTCCATCATCGTCATCATCGCCACCGACGCACCGCTGATGCCGCACCAGCTCAAACGCCTCGCCCGCCGCGCGCCGATGGGCATGGCCCGCACCGGCACGGTGGGCCACCACGGCTCCGGCGACCTCTTCCTCGCCTTCTCGACCGCCAACGCGGAAGCCCTGTCCGGCAGGTCAGCAACCCTCGACATCCTCCCGCCCCACGCCATCGACCCGCTGTTCACGGCAGTTGTTGAGGCGACGGAGGAGGCGGTGATTGATGCGATGATGGCGAATGAAACGATGGTGGGTCGGGATGGGAATGTGTGTTTGGGATTCAACACAGTTCTATCTCCCCCCAATGCGGGCCTGTTGCGTAACTCGATAGTTTGAGTGTTTTTTACGGTTCTGCTTCATGATGGCGAGGCGGATTTCCGTTTGACCTGTTGGCCTGGCGGCTGTTTTCATCTTTTTACTTGGTTTTGGACGGAGTCCGGGCGTG
>JBGSHY010000019.1:0-104023 GCA_041751995.1 Rhizobiaceae bacterium
GAGCAGACTGCGGTGCTGCCCGCCTTCACCCCGCCGGAAATCCTGAGCGCGGACTTGACCGGCCTGCTGCTCGACCTCGCAGCCTTTGGCGTTTCCGACCCGGCGCAGATGCGCTTTCTCGACCCGCCGCCGGCGCCGGCCCTGAACGAGGCGCGGGAGTTGCTGAAGCGGCTGGGCGCTTTGGATGGAGATGGGCGGTTGACCAAAGACGGTGCAGCCATGCGCAGCCTGTCGCTGCCCGCAAGGCTTGCCCACATGGTGCTGAAATCCGCGCAGTCCGGCCATGCGCGCCAGGCGGCCGAACTGGCCGTGCTGATGACCGAACGCGGCCTTGGTGGCAATGATGCTGACCTTGAACTGCGCCTTCTAAACGTCCGCCGCGACCGCTCGGACCGCGCACGCTCTGCACTCGGATTGGCGTCGAAGCTGGCGGTAGAGGCGGGGCAAAAAGGCTCTGACGCGGAAGCCGAAAGCGCTGGTGCGCTTTTGCTGCAGGCATACCCCGACCGGGTCGCCAAATCGCGCGGGCGCGACGGGCGGTTTGTGCTGGCAAACGGGCGGGGCGCGGAGATCGACCAGACCCATACCCTTGCCGCGCACGAATACATTGTCGTTGCCGACATGCAAGGCAGCGCCCAGAAAAGCCGCATCCTTGCCTCCGCTCCAGTGACGTTGGCCGATATTGAATCGGTGCTGGCCGACCAGATTGAAGTGGCGGACATAGTGACCTTTGACCTTGCGAAAAAGGCGCTGCGCCGCCGACGTTCACGACGGCTGGGTTCAATTGTGTTCGAGGCCGCGCCGATGTCGCCGCCGGATGGCGGGACGGCGGACCGGGCGTTGATCGACGCCATTCGCACGCATGGACTTGACGTTCTCGACTGGCCTGACAATGCGCTGATCATGCGCAAGCGTCTTGGCTGGCTCTGCAAGGGACTTGGCGCGCCATGGCCCGACATGGGTGACGAAGTATTGCTGGCATCGCTTGAAGGCTGGCTTCTGCCTTATATGACCGGCAAACCCGGTCTTGCCCAACTGCCGAATGACGCCATCCGCAACGGGTTGGTATCAATGGTGCCGCATGACCTGCAGCGAAAGATTGATCAGCTTGCTCCGACGCATTTCACCGCGCCGACCGGCAACAATCATCCGGTGCGTTACGACGGCGACGCGCCGGTGCTGGCGATCCGGGTGCAGGAACTGTTCGGGCTGAAAGATCATCCGTCCATCGCCGGCGGCAAGGTTCCGTTGTTGCTTGAGCTTCTGTCCCCCGGGCACAAGCCGATCCAGTTGACACGCGATCTGCCGGGTTTCTGGAAGGGTTCATGGGCGGATGTGCGCTCTGACATGCGCGGGCGTTACCCCAAACATGTATGGCCGGACGATCCCGCCAACGCCGCGCCGACCGCCCGCGCCAAGCCGCGCGGCACTTGACGCTTTGCTTGTCAGGACCAAAAGGATAAGACGGGAAAAATGAAAAACGATGCCTCTCCTGACCGGTTTGAGTCGCGCCGCTTGCGTCTGGTGACGCTGATCCGCCTGCGCTGGCTGGCCGTTGCTGGTCAGGCGCTTGCCGTTCTGGTTGTTGCCGTCGGGCTTGGCTTTCCATTGCCGGTCAGCCTGTGCTTTGCGCTGATTGCGCTGTCGGCTTGGCTCAACATCTTTCTGTCGTTCCGCTATCCGTCCACGCAGCGGCTAAATCCACTTGCTACCCTGGGCCTTTTGGCATTTGACGTGCTGCAGCTGGCTGGACTCCTCTATCTCACCGGAGGCATCTCCAACCCGTTTGCGATGCTGATGATTGTGCCGGCAGTCATTTCAGCCTCGTCGCTGCCGCTGCGGTTGACGCTGGTCTTGTCGGCAGTGGTGGTGACCTGCGTGACGGTGCTTGCGGTTTATCACCTGCCGCTGCCGTGGGCGCCGGATGAACCATTTGTTATTCCGCCCTATCTGAAGGCCGGGATCTATTTCGCCATTCTGTCGAGCCTTGCGTTCACAGTTGTCTACGCGCGGCGGGTTGCCGAAGAAGCCAGATTGTTGGCCGATGCATTGGCGGCTACGGAACTGGTGTTGCAGCGCGAACAACATCTTTCGGCGCTGGACGGCCTTGCCGCCGCTGCTGCCCATGAGCTTGGCACGCCGCTTGCCACCATTCATCTGGTCGCAAAAGAGCTGGATCTCGCGCTGAAAGCCAATTCGCCATACAAGGAAGACGTCGAATTGATCCGCTCGCAGACAGCGCGTTGCCGCGAGATCCTGCAGCGCCTGTCGAGTCTTTCTGCGGCAGGCGAAGCGCATCTGGCCAACCTTCCGCTGACTTCGCTGGTCGAGGAGATCATCGCGCCGCACCGCGAGTTTGGCATCACCATCACCAAGCGCGCGGCTTTCTGCGAAGGCGACGAGCCGGTGGGACGGCGCAATGCCGGGATATTGTATGGGCTCGGCAACCTTGTCGAGAACGCGGTGGACTTCGCCAAGTCAGATGTAACCGTCGAATGGAGTTGGGATCGTAACCGCGTGTCCATCCGCATCATCGACGACGGCCCAGGCTTCTCGGCGGACATGCTGGACCATGTCGGCGAGCCTTATGCGCGTAGCCGTATCCCGACCCAGCGCAACGGTGGCGGCGGCCTGGGGCTGGGGCTTTTTATCGCCAAGACCTTGCTGGAGCGCTCCGGCGCGGAACTGAACATTCGCAATCGGAATGGTGAAAAAACTGGCGCGGATATCCATGTCGAATGGCCGCGCAGCGCGATGGAAGCTGCGCAATCTGGTCCTTTGGTCGCAGAGCCTTTGACAAAAGCCGTCTCTCGCGTCAGTTAACGGACATAAAGTGTGAAAAGGACGGGGTAAATGTCGGAAATCGGTGCAGCGGACGTTTCGAAGATCGGCGAAGACCGCAGCCTGTTGCTGGTCGATGACGACAAGCCGTTCCTCACGCGCCTGACACGGGCGATGGAAGCGCGCGGTTTTGAGGTTCGTTTTGCCGATACGGTGCAGGGCGGTCTTGATGCCGTCGCGCAGTCCGCGCCCGCCTATGCCGTGGTTGATCTGCGGCTCGGAGACGGCAATGGCATTTCCGTGATCGAAGCCATCCGCACCAAGCGTGCTGATGCTAAGGTGATTGTGCTGACTGGCTACGGCAACATTGCCACCGCCGTCACCGCTGTCAAACTCGGCGCGGTTGATTACCTCGCCAAGCCCGCCGACGCCGATGACATTTTCAATGCGCTGACCCGTCTGGGCGACGCAAAACCCGAGCTTCCGGAAAACCCGATGTCCGCCGACCGGGTGCGGTGGGAGCATATCCAGCGCGTCTACGAAATATGCGAACGCAACGTGTCCGAGACCGCAAGGCGCCTCAACATGCACCGCCGGACGCTTCAGCGCATTCTGGCCAAGCGCGCGCCGAAATAGGGTTCTCCCGCCTTCCCCGCAAAGGGGGAGGCTGCAGCCCAATCCCGAACATGACAAAGATTTAACCTTCCCCCTCTTGTGCGAGCTATCCTAAGATATATCTTTAGACCTATCGTACAGCAGAAAAGGAAATCAGATGTCTTACGAAACAAACATGAATGCCGACGGCACCGCCAACGGCGAGCAGCACTTCCGTCACGGCCGCGGCGACACATTTGGCTGGGCCAAACGTCCGGGCTTCAATCCGTACAAGGCTCTGGCCGTGGTTGCCGGTTTTGTCGTCTTCCCGCCGCTCGGCATTGCCGCGCTGGTCTACTTCGTCTGGAATGAACGCCGCTTTCGCAACAATGGCCAAGGCTCTGGCGGGCAAGGCTTTGGCGGGCACGGCTTCCGTGGACACGGCCCTGAAGGCCGACGCGGTTGCGGCCGCGGGCGGGGCATGGGCCTGACCGGCAATGTCGCCTTTGACGAGCATCGCGCCAAAGTCCTGAACCAACTCGAAGAAGAGCGCCGCGCCTTTGACGAGCATCGCGCAGAACAGCGCCGCAAGCGCGATCAGGAAGCGTTCGACGCCTTCCAGGCCGCGCGCACCAAGTCAGGCGACGGCGCGGAATAATCGCAGTCGAGAATGCAGCACTTTGCCCTGTGCCGGACACGCGGCGCAGGGTATTGTGCGTGAATGGCGCGGATTGAATCATGACAAAAGACGATGACAAGGGCTGCGGCCCGAAATGGGGCTGGGCGCGAAAAGGCGGCAGCAAAGGCTGGGGCGGCCCGCCCTTCATGCGCGGCGGTCCTTTCGGCCCCGGCGCCATGGGCGGTGGCAGACCCGAACGCATGTTCGGGCCGGGCGACTTGCGCCTGCTGTTGCTGGCCCTGATTGCCGACAAGCCGAGCCACGGCTATGACCTGATCCGCACCATCGAGGCGAAATTCGGCGGCAGCTATGCACCAAGCCCCGGCGCGATCTACCCGACGCTGACATTGCTTGAAGAGCAGGAGCTGATCGAGAGCGAGACAGCGGGCGGCGCCAAGAAATCCTATGCGGCGACGCTGCCGGGGCGGCAGTATCTGGCGGCAAATTCAGACCAGGTCAAAGCCTTGATGACGCGCATCGACATCATGGCGGGCGGCAAGGACAGCGAACCGGCGCCCTACAGCGTGCTGCAGGCGATCATGACGCTACGCCATGCCATCATGGCCAAGTCCGGCGGCTGGAACGATGCCGAGGCGGAGCGCGTCCGGACAATCGTTGAAAAAGCCGCCCGCGATATCGTTGAGCCGGGAAAGAAGTAGTCGCTACTCATCCGGCAGGTTCGACACATCTATCCCCGCCAGCTCCGCCGCCAGCATCCGCTGCGCGCCGGACCGAGCGAACCGCATAAGCAGCGCCTTGCGGCTGGCCGAAGCCAGCGGATGATGCGGCGCCTCGCGCAGCAATTCCGCGCCATAGCCGTCTGAAATCATGAAGCCGCATTCCTCCGGAAAAATCCCGGCCGGCACATCCGGCAGCGTGGCGAAAAACAACCGGTCGCAATAGGCCCGGTAGTCCGGCCATTTCCGATCGACCTGCATGTCCTGGATCGACGACTTGATCTCGACAATCCAGAATTCACCCTTGGAAGTAAGCGCCATCAGATCGGCCCGCCGTCCTGTCGCCAGCGTCACCTCCGGCAGCATGGCATGGCCCATGTCGATGAACAGCCGCTGCACGCCGCGTCGCACGGCAAGCGCGCGCTGGGACTGGCGTCCGTCTTCCATCGGGTTGGTCTTGCCGAGATTGATGATGGGCATGGTTCGGATTATCGCTGATTCCCTGACAAAACAAAACCGCCGGAGTCACCCCCGGCGGTTTCGCTTTTGACCGCAAGGGTCAGATCAATAGGGGCACTTGTTGTCGGTCATGAAGTCATGGACCTGAATGGTGCCGGCAATGATGTCAGCCTTGGCCTTATCGACAGCAGCCTTCATCTCGTCGGTGACGAGCGCCTTGTTGTTGTCGTCCAGAGCATAATCAACGCCGCCTTCCTTGAGGCCGAGGACATTGATGCCGGCTGTGAATTTGCCGGCCTGCGCTTCGGTGAAGGCGTTGTAGACGGCGGTGTCAACGCGCTTTAGCATCGAGGTCAGAACCGAACCCGGCTGAATGCCGTTCTGGTTGGAGTCAACGCCGATGGACAATTTGCCTGCGTCCTTGGCGGCCTGCAGCACACCAAGACCGGTCTGGCCGGCTGCCGCGTAAACCACGTCCGCGCCGCGGTCGAACTGCGACTTGGCCAATTCGCCGCCCTTGACCGGATCATTCCATGCTGCCGGCGTGTCACCGGTCATGTTCATGAACACTTCGCCGTCAGCCTTGACTGACTTGAAGCCGCCGACATAGCCGCAGCCGAACTTGGAAATGAGCGGAATGTCCATGCCGCCGACAAAGCCGGCCTTGCCTGTCTTTGATGCCATGGCGGCGAGAACGCCGACGAGGTAGGAGCCTTCCTCTTCCTTGAACACAACCGAGCGGACATTCGGCTTGTCAACGACCATGTCGACGATCACGAAATTGGTCTTCGGGAATTCGTCGGCAAGCTTGGTGATGGCGTCGGCGTTGGAGAAGCCGATGGCCACGACCGGGTTGGCGCCGGCTTCAGCAAACTTGCGCAATCCCTGTTCGCGCTGGTCAGCGTTCTGGATTTCAAATTCCAGATAGGCCTTGCCGGACTCGGCTTTCCACTTTTCAGCGCCGTTGAAGGCTGCTTCGTTGAATGACTTGTCGAACTTGCCGCCAAGATCAAACTGCACGGCCGGCTCGCCCTCGGCGAATGCAGCGATGCTCGACAGCGTCAAGGCAGTTGCGGCCAGAAAGCCGGTGAGAATTTTTTTCATGATGTCCAACCCTGTTGGTTTTCAATTTTTGTCGGAAGCGCCGCATCAAAACAAGCCATGCGCCGCAACCAGCAGGAGGGTTCATCCCTCCCGGCCAACGGGGAATGTTGCACGAGCCGTGACAAATATCACCATGAATCTTTGACCTTGCGGACAAATTTCACAAAGGCTTCAAGCGTTTCGGGAATGCGGTATCAAGCTTTGACCGGGACGGGGCAGGCAATGCCCGTACCACGCAGGCCGCAATAGCCGTCCGGGTTTTTGGCCAGATATTGCTGGTGAAACGCTTCGGCAAAATAGAAGGTCTGGCCGTCGCGGATTTCCGTGGTGATCTTGTCACGCCCGGCTGCGCGCAATGCGGTCTGATAGGCGTCTCGCGAGGCAACAGCCTTTTGCATTTGTTCTTCGGTTTGCGGGTAGACACCCGAACGGTAGGCAGTGCCGATGTCATTTCCCTGTTTCATGCCCTGGGTCGGGTCATGTGCCTCCCAGAAAATCGCCAGTATTTCATCGAATGTGATGATTGCCGGATCGAAAACCACCAACACGGCTTCAGCATGGCCGGTCAAGCCCGTGCAGGATTCCTGGTAGGTCGGGTTCAGCGTCTGACCGCCGGCAAAGCCTGATGCCGTCACCCAGACGCCGGGCGTTTCCCAGAACAGCCGCTCGGCGCCCCAATAGCAGCCGAGCGCCAGCACGGCGGTCTCAAAGCCTTCGGGATAGGGTCCCTTGAGCGGCCGACCGTTGACGAAGTGATTGCGCGCGGTAGGGACCGGCGTTGACCGGCCCTTGAGCGCCTCGCCTGCGCCCGGCAATTTCATCTTCTTGTTGAACATGTCGATGAGATACATGGGGCAGGCTCCAGGGTTGCAGGCAAGGTCAGCGGGCGGCGAAATTGCCGAACGGCCGTTCCCGCTTGGCGCCGATCGCGTAGAAAATCGCGGCCAGCACCGCCAACACCGCGGCCGCTGGCATCGCCAGCAAAAACAGGAATGCGGGATCATTGATCGCGAGCGGAAGCTTTGACTGAATGAAGGCCTGCGTTGCATTGAGGCTGTCTGGCGCGAGATCAGCCCAGCCTTTGCCCAGCGAGGTCAGCACCAGTTTGGAAGCGGCAATGCTGCGCGACGTGTCCACCACGGCGGCGATCACCGCAACGGCCAGAAAGATCAGCGCAAAAAGGCGGAAGATGAAGCGTATCAAGTGTGAACCTCGGCAAAAATGGCAGCGTCCGGTGACGCCGGCCAAGTGATAAGGCTTCCCGGAGCAAACGGCAATCTTGATGACAGCGTTTTGAATGGATGGACCGCCCAAACATTTCGCCGAATTTGCAGTTGAACCTTGCCGCTTTCCCGCTATAAGGAGCGCGCTTTGAAGGACCGGCGCCACATATGGCGCTGCCTTGCAAAGCAAGTACCCGGAAAATTCCAGCCGGGTCATATGGTAAGGACAGGTGGCCGAGTGGTTTAAGGCGCACGCCTGGAAAGTGTGTGTACGTTAATAGCGTACCGCGGGTTCGAATCCCGCCCTGTCCGCCATTTTTTCTTTCAAGTTATTGAAAAGATTACATTTTAGTTTTCTCCATAATCTGGCCCTTCATTCAGCCCCACTTCTTCGCCGCGTCATGAAAATCGCATCCGAAAGGCCGCTTCGCCCTGCAATCTTTTCACTTCGCGTAGAATCCGTTCGCGCTGATGCATTCCTTCTTGTTTCGCATCAATGGCGCAGGACGTGCCGATATTGCCGGTCACCAGATCCTGATTGAAATTGTAACGGAAAAGAGTCCGGCGCTCGTCATTGATCGTTTGGTTCTTATGACGCAGGCGCGACATCACCTGCGAAAGCCATGCCCACCACGCCCTCGTTGCGGCCATTGAAGCAAAAGACGCCAAGGCATCTTCAGGACCGGTGCGCAGCCACCTTGTTGATTTGCTGTTGGGATTGGATATTTCCAACAGTTTGGATCTGCCAAATCAACCGCTCAGCTATTTTGAAAAGTACGACCGGATAGACCAGATTCGGAACGTTTTGGCTCTTTGATTGCGACCATGTGGTTCATTCGCCTTCATCACATCTTCTCGGACAACCATGCCTTGAGGTCTGCTTCAGCACGCTCCAGCGCGCCATAATTCAGGAGCTTGCGCAAAATGGCTTCCGTCACTGCCCGGGCGCGCAAATTGAAGGTGCCGTCGTCGCGCTGCGGGCCTGAGACCTGATAGATGTCCAGCTTGCCGTAAATCTGCGTGAGCCGGTTCTGGACAGAGCGCAGTGAAAGATGGCGGCGCTGGGCAATCGACCGGTCCGTCATGCCAAGGGCGATGTCCATCAGTATTTCATACTCGGCCTCTGTAAGTCCGATGTTGGGCGTGACACTGCGCTGCTGCATCCCGCGCACTTCATTGTCGATCACGCATTGGTTCTCGATGAAAATGCTGCGCAGTGCGAGTTTCAGCCGCTCATCAGCCGCCGATTTCAGGACATACCCATATGCGGCGCCATTTGGCACGATTCGGCTGACGCCGCGCACATAAGCCTCGTCAGAATAGTTTGACCAGAAGAGGATGCGCCGGTCCGGCTTTTCGCGCCAGATCGTGCGGGCTGCTTCGATCCCGTTGCGCTTGGACATCTGCAGGTCCATCACAACATGGGCCGTGTTGTGTTCGCGGGCGAGCTGTTCTGCTTCAAGGCCATCGATCGCCTCAATAACAGCTGTACATTCGGGCAGCGCCGCCCTGACCTGTTCGTTGAGATACGAGCGGTGCAGGGGGTCATCCTCGACAATCAACACTTTCATTCGCAGGAATCCTTTTGCCCATCCAAGCCGGAATTGGTCTGGGTCGGGAGCGGCACACTCACAGCCATGCTGATTGCGATTTGGGTGCCCAAGCCATCGGGGCCTGCATGAATGCCAAAGCGGGCAGAGATCAGTTTGGCCCTTGTCTTCATGTTGTCGATGCCGCTGCCAAGGCGTGGCCGACGCTTGGCAAGTCCCATGCCGTTATCCGTGACTTTAAGCTCGATCAGGCCTGCGCCGACACTCAGGCAAACCTCCAGCCTTGTCGCCTGTGCATGATTGACAGCGTTGTTGATCGCCTCTTGCGCAATGCGGAACAAGGCGATGCTTACCTTCGGGTCGAGCGCATCGAAAGCGCCACCGGACAGGTCTTCCAGCCGTCCTTCGATGGCATATCCGCTGTCGCGGATTGATCGGTCCATATGGTTTTCAACCGCTTGGGAAAAGCCGAAAAGGTGCAATACCGATGGCTTGGCCTCTTCGATGATCTGGCGCAGATCCTCCATGCAATGATGCAAGCCGCGGGTTATCGGCTCGAGCGCTGCAGGAACTGCGGTTTCGATCTGTGTTATGCGCTCCAAGCGCCGGGTCAGCCGTGTCAGGTCTGCCAAAGTCTGGTCGTGCAAATCCATGCCGATGCGCTGCCGTTCACTTTCCAGCGCTTCGGTCAGCTTCAACGCACCCTGGCGCAAGCCTTCTTCGCGCGCACGCGCTTCTGTCTCGACGATGGCCGATTGCTGTGCTTGTTCGGCGGCGCGCAGCGCGAAAAAATAAGGTGAAAGCAAATCCGCAATGAAGCGTGCGCTCTCCACATCGGCCGAAGCGTAGGCGTTTGGCGTCAGCAGCGAACACGAGAAGGCGCCGATGATTTCGCCATGCACCATCATTGGCACATGAATGCGGCTGCGCAGGGAGTGGTCAAGGATTGGCGCGCTGAATGCGCCTTTGAAAGAAAAACGCGGGTCGACAACAGCGTCATCCGTCAATATGAAATCGACCTCACCCAACAACAGGCTGCGAATGGGGCTGTTGGCGATAGGCGCAAGAAGCTTGCCCCATGCGGTTTCGAAGCCCGCCTCGTAGGCCGTATGAAACTTGCCGTCGAGACGGACGATGCACACGTCCATATGGTCATGGGGAAGGACTTTCGAGACCTCTGCCGCCACGGACCGGATGGCCGACAGAAAATCCAGCTGTCCCGCCAAAAGGCGCGAAATGCTGAAGAAGGTGTTCAACTGTGCCGCCGGCGCGATCTGTAACATTTCGGATCCCTTTCCGCCGCCAATTCATGCCAGACAGGTGCGCCCAAACAAACAGGGCGGTCTGCACCCAATATGCGGGAACCCGCAATCGTTCTGCGTTATCCCGCATCCGCTTTGCCTTTTTGAACCTATACAGGTCTCTCGTTCTATTCCATCCTGACTTCACTGAGGGGAGGAGCCTTCAGCCGAAAAACAAGATTGCACCAGAGCCGAAAGGTCTGGCGCGGCGTGGAGCGCCAGCTTGGCTGGTCATCAGGGAGAGAAACATGAAAACCAAAAGCATACTGCTGATTTCGGCCGCCATTCTGGGTATCTCGATGCCAGCGATGGCGGATACGTCAGCGAAGAAGATTGCGCTGTCAAACAATTACGCAGGCAACTCATGGCGTCAGGCCATGCTGACCAGCTGGGAAAAAATCACCAGCGAGGCTGTCAAGGCTGGCGTCGTTGCTGCTGCCGACCCCTTCACCACTGCTGAAAATCAGGCCACCGAACAGGCCGCGCAGATCCAGAACATGATCCTGCAGGGTTACAACGCAATTGTCGTCAACGCCGCCTCACCGACGGCATTGAACGGCGCCATCAAGGAAGCCTGCGATGCGGGCATCATCGTTGTTTCCTTCGACGGCATTGTCGATGAACCCTGCGCATGGCGCATCGCCGTCGACTTCAAGGGCATGGGCAAGAGCGAAGTTGAATACCTTGCCAAGGCCATGCCGAATGGTGGCAACCTTCTGGAAATCCGTGGCCTGGCTGGCGTGTTTGTGGATGACGCCATCTCTGCCGGCATTGCCGAAGGCGTTGCCGCCAACCCGCAATTCAAGCTCGTCGGCTCTGTTCACGGTGATTGGGCACAAGACGTTGCCCAGAAGGCCGTAGCCGGCATTCTGCCAAGTCTTCCGGAAATCGCCGCCGTGGTTACTCAGGGCGGAGACGGTTATGGCGCCGCACAGGCGTTCGCCGCTGCCAAGCGCCCGACCCCAACCATCATCATGGGCAATCGCGAGGATGAGTTGAAATGGTGGAAAGAACAAAAGGACGCCAACGGTTACACCACCATGTCGGTTTCCATTGCTCCCGGCGTTTCGACACTGGCCTTCTGGGTTGCCCAGCAAATCCTTGACGGCAAGGAAGTGCCGAAGGACCTGACAGTGCCGTTCCTGCGCATTGATCAGGACAATCTGGAAGCCAATCTCGCCAACACCCAAAAGGGTGGCGTGGCGAATGTCGAATACAGCCAGGCAGACGCGATCAAGGTGATCGAAGGGGCCAAATAAGCGTTCAGCGCGCCAGCATGTCTGGCGCATGACAGCATCGAACTTGCCGGGCTTAAATGCCCGGCAGGCTTCAGTTTAAATGCGTCTTTCCAAGGAATGCCATGCTGCCGCACCCCGTGCTGGAAGTCGAAGATGTCGCCATACGCTTTGGGGAAGTGCAGGCCCTCGATGGAGTTTCGCTGCGCGTAAACCCGGGCGAATGCATCGGCCTTGTCGGCCACAATGGCGCCGGCAAATCGACAATCGTCAGCGTTATCAACGGCGGCCTGACGCCCCATCGCGGCACGATTTCCGGCGATGGGCAGTCTTTGCTTTCCTATGGCATCGGTATCGCCCGCAACCGCGGGGTGCGCTGCGTATTCCAGGAGCTTTCGCTCTGCCCGAACCTGAGCATCATCGAAAACACCCGCATCATGCACCGCAATCTTGGGGGGTTCGGCTGGCGCGCCAAAGCGGCTGCGATCATTGCAAAAAGCCTCGATCTGGTTTTTCCAAATCATGGCATCGACGTTTCGGCGTCGGTGGGCAGCCTCTCGATAGCAGAACGTCAGATGGTCGAAATTGCCATGGCGTTTTCTGACGCAGGCACGCCGCCGCGTCTCGTGATCCTGGATGAGCCAACGTCTTCTCTGGATGCAGGTCTTGCGGCGCAACTGCTTGCCCATGTCCGCCGCTTTGTTGAATCCGGGGGCTCCGTTTTGCTGATCTCCCATATCCTGCACGAGGTTTTGTCCACGGCTGGCCGCATCATTGTCATGAAGGATGGCCGCATCAGTTCGGAGCGCGTTGCGGCGGCATTCACCCAGGCAACGCTGGTCGAGGCGATGGGCAGTGTCGCCAGCGCGGTCGAAGCCCGCAACGTGACTGCAAAATCCACTGAAACGGCGCTGTCTCTTGCCTTGCCGCGCGGCATTCCGTTCGCGGCGCGGCGCGGCGAGGTCGTGGGCTTTGCCGGACTTGGCGGCCACGGCCAGACTGACATGCTCCTCGCCCTTTTTGAGCATCACAGTTCCAGATGGCTGCCCCGCCGGGACCCGGAGGTGGCCTTTGTGGCCGGTGACCGCCGCGAGAATGGCATTTTCGAACTGTGGAGCATTCTCAGGAACATGACCATCGCCGCCTTGCCGGACCTGTCGCCGCGCGGCTTTGTGCAAGCCGGTGCTGAAACGGGGCGAGGCGCGGATTGGAAAAGCCGGATCGGCATCCGGACACCGGACATGAACAACCGCATCCTCTCGCTGTCCGGCGGCAACCAGCAAAAGGTGCTGTTTGCCCGCGCACTTTCAACCCGCGCTCCTGTGGTCCTGATGGATGACCCGATGCGCGGCGTTGATGTCGGCACAAAGCAGGAGGTTTACCGCATCATCCGCGCCGAGGCGGACGCCGGCCGCACCTTCGTCTGGTATTCGACCGAAATGGAGGAAATGAGCCTCTGCGACCGCGTCTATGTCTTCCGCGAAGGCGCGATTGTCGAAGGGCTTTCAGGTGAAGCAATTTCCGAGAGGGCCATTCTGGCGGCTTCGTTCGCGGGAGCTGCGGAATGAAAATGTCTTCCGATAATTTGCGGCTGCTTGTGCCGATCCTGTCGCTGCTGCTGCTGTTGGCCGGGGTATTCTACTTACAGCCGCGTGCGATGAGCTACATGGGACTCAATCTCCTGTTCAATCTAGCGGTGCCGATTGCGCTCGCAACCATCGCGCAGATGCTGATCATGTCGGTCAATGATCTTGACCTGTCGATGGGCACTTTTGTCAGTTTTGTTGCCTGCGTGACCGCGACCTACCTCAATGACACGCCTGCACTCGGCGCATTGATCCTGCTGGCTGCGATCGCGGTCTATGCGGTGATGGGGGTGGTGATCCATCTGCGCAATTTGCCATCCATCGTCGTGACCCTGGGAATGAGCTTCATCTGGGCCGGCCTCGCCGTTCTGTTGTTGCCTGCGCCCGGCGGCACGGCGCCTGTCTGGATCCGCAGCCTGATGACCTCCAAGCCGCCCGTGGTGCCGATGGCGATCATAGCTTCGGCAATCATTGCCGTGGTGGCACATGTGATTGTCATGCGGTCATCCTTTGGTGTGCTGATCAGGGGGGTGGGTGGAAACCAGCGGTCGGTCGAGCGGGCCGGCTGGTCAATCATCGCCGCGCGTGGCGGCGCCTACGCGCTGGCTGCCTGTTTCGCCGTGGCGGCCGGGATCACGCTGGTCGGGCTTGCGACGTCTGCTGATGCCAATATTGCGTTGCGTTACACCTTGCTGTCGATTGCCGGTGTGATTTTGGGCGGCGGGGAGTTCACGGGCGGCCGTGTGTCGCCGATAGGCGCCGTCATCGGCGCATTGACCCTGACATTGGCGGGATCGTTCCTCTCCTTCCTGAGGATATCCCCCGACTGGCAAATCGGTGCACAGGGCGTCATCCTCATTCTCGTTCTTGCGCTCAGGCTTATCTTCAGCGGCCGAACGGCAAAAACCGGGCGGAGTGCAAAAACATGAGGGCCATTTTTGCCAAGCCGTGGATATGGTCATTTCTGGCGGCATTGGCCGTCTGGGCAGCGACAGTTGCCGTCACTGCAGGATCCAGCATGCAGGGCTTGTCGCAAGCCGCGCTGACTTTTGCTGCGTTTTCGGTGATGGTCGGGATCGGGCAGATGTTCGTCATCACGCTGGGGCCGGGCAATATCGACCTGTCAGTCCCGGCCACCATGACCCTTGCCGGGACCATCGCCCTGAAACTGATGGATACCAATGACGGCATGATATTGCAGGGTCTGGCAGTAACTTTGCTGATTGGCGTGACGGTTGGCGTCGCCAATTACACACTGATCAAATTGCTGCGCATCCCGCCGATCATTGCGACACTGTCGATGAGTTTTCTTGTCCAGTCGACTGCCATCTGGACCAACCGGGGCTTGCGCATCAAGCCGCCTGAGTTCCTTGCGGAGTTCTCGATCGCTTCGACTTTCGGCATCCCCAATGTGGCTCTGATCGCGCTTGTGCTGTCGGTGCTGGCGTGGGTGCTGCTGCACCGCACTGTCTACGGCCGCTGGATTGCCGCCATTGGCCAAAGTCTGCCCGCCGCGAGGATGGCCGGTGTTCCGGTCGACGGGACACGGTTTGTCACCTACATTTTCTGCGCGGTCATGGCGGCCCTTTGTGGCACACTGTTGTCCTGTTTTTCCGGGGGCGCTGCACTTAACATGGGCGCGGAATATTTGCTGATCTCCATCGCTGTTGTGGTGATCGGCGGCACTGCCGTGGCGGGCGGCGACAGCAATGTGCCCGGCATATGGGGCGCTTCCCTGTTCATGTTTCTGGTCGTGTCGATGCTCAACACCTACGGCTTTGGCGCGGGTGTCCGCCTCATCATGACCGGCCTTATCATCATCAGCGTTATTCTGGTGGCCAGCGGCCGCCAGGGCGGCGCGCGCTAAAGGAGGCAGTCATGGCCGATGAGCAATACCAAATCGACGATCAGCGCTTTGTGCATCTGATCGTGGGATCATCGCGCCTCAACAGGCTTTATACCGGTTGCCGCTGGGCAGAAGGCCCGGTCTGGTTCAATGACCTTGGCTGCCTTTTGTGGAGCGACATTCCGAACCAGCGCATCTTGCGCTGGTCGGACAAGCCGCTGGCGGGAGAGAGCGTTTCGGTTTTCCGCAGCCCTTCCAATTTTGCCAATGGCCACACGCGTGACGCATCCGGGCGGCTGGTTTCCTGCGAGCACGGCACGCGCCGCGTCACCAGAACAGAGATCGATGGCTCGGTCACAGTTCTGGCGGACAGCTTCAATGGCAAACGCCTGAATTCCCCAAACGATGTCATCGTCCACAGCGACGGCAGCATTTGGTTCACGGATCCGACTTACGGGATCATGTCCGATTATGAAGGCTACCGCGCCGATCCGGAACAGCCGGTGCGCGGCGTTTACCGGATCGACCCTTCCGGTTCGATATCGCTGGTGGTGGACGACTTTGCGCAGCCCAACGGGTTGGTTTTCTCACCGGACGAAACCAAACTCTACATTGCCGACAGCGCTTTCAGTCATGATCCCGCCGCCCCGCGCCATATTCGCGTCTTTGATGTGAATGGGGCCAAGCTGGGCAATGGGCGGGTTTTTGCCCACATAGACGCAGGGCTGCCCGATGGAATCCGTGTGGATATCGACGGCAATATCTGGTCATCCGCCGGAGACGGCGTGCATTGCTTTGCGCCGGACAGCACGCGCTTGGGCAAGATTTTTGTGCCTGAGACGGTGGCGAACCTGACCTTCGGAGGGCCGCGCCGCAACCGCCTTTTCATCACGGCGACGTCATCGCTGTATGAGATTTTCGTTGCTGCCACCGGTGCGCAAAGGCCGTGAAGCAACATGACTGTTGCATGGCAAAAATCACGATGTATCGACAAAATGCCCTTTCGATTTAGCCTTGGATGCTGTGGAAGATACAAATTCAACATGGCTTTATGTGCCGCCACAGGCCAATCCTGCAGGCCGGCAGTCGGCCGTTCACAGTTCCAGGAATGGTTGTCCGGCCTGGCCTACAGCTTCCAAGCTTGCGCCAGCGCCCGCGCGCCACGCAGCAAAATGGCCTGGTCCACATCAACGGCGGTGAAACGCGTTCCGGCCGCAACGGCTTCTTTCAAAAAAGCTTGATCAAGTGAAAGTATGCCTGCTGGCTTGCCGCAGTCATTGATCCGTTTTATTGCCTTGAGGATTGCGGATTTGACTTCCGGTGCGCCCGGATTGCCGGGAAAGCTCATGCTGGCGGCAAGGTCGGCCGGGCCGATGAACACGCCGTCCACCCCATCGACAGCGGCAATGGCTTCCAGATTCGCAAGTGCTTCGACGGTTTCAACCTGAACCAGCAGGCAGATTTCCGCATTGGCATTGGCGGTGTAACTGTCAATCATTCCAAAGCGGCTGGCACGGGTGATGCCCGCGACACCACGCGTGCCGTGCGGTGGATAGCGCACAGCACTGACCGCGCGGGTGGCTTCTTCGTCGTTCTGTACATAGGGAACGAGAATTGACGTCGCACCAGCATCAAGAATGCGCTTGATTTCGACTGCATCATTCCATCCCGGACGCACGACCGCATGGGTCGGATAAGGCGCAACGGCCTGCAGCATCGCCTGGACGGTTTCGAGGCTGACCGTCGAATGTTCGGTGTCGATCAGCATCCAGTCGAATCCGCAGCCGGCCAAGGATTCAGCGTGGCCGGAGCCGGACAGAGCGCACCAGATGCCGATTTGCTGACGGCCTTCGCGCAATGCAGCCTTGAACGGGTTCTTCGGCAATTCCATGAAAGTCGCTTCCTTTTCAGAGCGGCAGGTACCACGCGAGATCGAAGAGAAAGCACGGAAGGCTCATCAGGCCAATGTCCAAATAATCGATGATATGAACAAGCATCAGATAGAGTGTGGACATCGAACCCAGTTCTTGCCAAATTGCCGCCCGGCGCCCTTCGGAGGGGGCATCCGTTTATATACCAGGGAGGACTACATGATCCGTTCGATCACCCGCCGCGCGTTTGTCGCGGCAACAACAGCAGCCATGGTTCTTGGCGCGACTGCATTTGGCTCGGCACAGGACAAGCCGGTGCTGCGCCTTTCATCCGTCAATTCCGACACGGACCAGCGCGCAATCGCGCTCGTCGAAAAGTTCGGTCCCGCCATTGCTGATTTCGCGACGTTCGAGCCGCACTGGGGCGGCACGCTGTTCAAGCAGGGCACGGAACTGGAAGCCATTTCGCGCGGCAACCTTGAAATGTCGATTGCTTCGGCTCAGGAACTCGCCGCCTTCTATCCGGAATTCTCGGTGTTCTCGGCAGGCTATCTGCACCGCGATGCCGCCCATCAGGTCGCTGTCTTCAATGACGAACTGATGAAGCCTTTCAAGGACAAGGTCGAAGCAGAACTTGGCGTGAAGCTGCTGACCGTCATGTATCTTGGCCGCCGCCAGATCAATCTGAATTCGGACAAGGAAATCAAGACGCCTGCCGATATGGCCGGTTTCAAGCTGCGCATGCCGCCGGCTGATTCCTGGCAGTTTCTCGGAACTGCGCTGGGCGCCAATCCGGTTCCGGTTCCGTTTGCCGAACTTTACACCGCGCTGCAGACTGGCGCTGTCGACGGCCAGGACAATCCGCTGCCGACCGTCATGGACGCCAAGTTTTACGAAGTCACCAAGCAGATCGTGCTGACCTCGCATCTGGTGGACATGAACTACCTGACGCTTTCCAAGAAGGCATGGGATGCGCTGTCGCCGGAAAATCAGGCTAAGCTGCAGAAGGCGGCCGATGACGCCGCCGAGTTCGGCCGCCAGAACCAACTCGCCAAGGAAGCCGAACTGGTTGAAGGACTGAAAGCCAAGGGCCTCAAGATTTACGAGCCGGATCTCGAAGCCTTCCGCACCACAGTGCAGAAAGCCTATCTCGGATCCGAGTTCTCAAAATCTTGGCCGGAAGGTATTGTTGACAAGATCAACGCTCTGGCAAAGTGACCTGAACTGACATGAAGCAGCTCGCAAATGGGCTGCGCCATGCAACAGACGCTGTGGCGGCGGGCATGCTCGCCGCCATTTTTGCAGTGTTTCTGGTGCAAATCGGCGCACGCTACATTTTCAATTTTCCGATGGGTTGGACTGTCGAAGTCAGCCTGACACTGTGGCTCTGGCTGGTGTTCTGGGGCGGCGGCTTTTGCCTTCGCGCCTCTGATCACATCCGCTTCGACATGCTCTATCTGTCCGTCAGCCGCCCGACGCAGCGCGTCTTTGGCGCACTCGCGGCATTGTTGATTCTGATAGCTTTTGCCATTTCGTTCCTGCCGACGGTTGATTACGTCTGGTTCTACAAGATCAAGCGCAGCAATAATCTTGGCATCCGCATGCACTATGTGTTTTCCATCTACCTCCTGTTCATGATCGTCATCATGGCCCGCTATGGCAGGGTGCTGATGAACTTCATCCTTGGCAAGGAGAAGGTCGACGAGCATGATCCTGCTCACTACCGGCACGATGAAGGCAGCATCAAATGAGCAATGCCTTCACCATCGCGCTGTTCGTGCTTGCCGGCATGGCGGCCATCGGCGCGCCGATTGCGCTGTCGATGGTTGTCTCGGCCGTTGCCTACCTGTTCATTTCCGGACAGGACCTGGCGCTCGCTTCGGAACAATTCATTCAGGCGGTCTATGACAGCACCTTGCTGCTCGCCGTGCCGCTGTTCATTGTCGCCGCCAACATCATGAATGTCGGCTCGATCAGCGACAAGCTGCTGGAATTTTCCAAAGCCCTTGTCGGCCGCTTCAAGGGCGGCATGGCGCAGGTGGATATTCTGGTCAGCCTCATATTTTCTGGCATGTCCGGCTCGGCCGTCGCCGATGCTGCCGGTGTCGGTCAGGTCACGATCAAGATGATGCTGAAGACCGGCCATTATACGCCGGGCTTTGCCGGCGCGATTGTGGCCGCATCGGCAACCATCGGACCGATCATTCCGCCGTCGATCCCGATGGTGCTTTATGCGCTCGTGTCCAACACATCCATCGGTTACCTGTTTCTCGCCGGTGTGGTGCCGGGTCTCCTGATGACATTGATGCTGATGGTCATGACGTCAATCATTGCCCACCGGCGCAACATCCCGGCCGAAGAGGCGGTGCCGCTGCGCGAGATTCCTCGCGTCACCATACGAACCCTGCCCGCGCTCCTCATTCCCGTTATCCTGTTTGCCGGGATTTATGGCGGTGCGACGACGCCAACGGAAGCGGCAGCCATGGCTGCACTCTACGCCCTTCTGGTGTCCGCACTCTGGTATCGTTCGCTCAGCTTCAAGACGCTGTATGACGTTTTCGTCGATTCCTCGCGTTCCTCTGCCTCTGTCGGCCTTGTCATCGGCTCCGCGCTGATCTTCAATTACATCGTCTCGACTGAACGTATTCCCGAAGCGCTGTCGGCATGGCTCGTGGCCATGGATCTCGGCTACGCCGGGTTCCTCATGTTGACCATGGCGCTGTTCCTGTTTCTTGGCTTTTTCCTCGACGCGACGACCATCATCCTCGTCATCATCCCGCTGTTCTTGCCGACGGCATTGGCACTGGGTGTCGATCCGGTGCATTTCGGTGTGATTGCCGTGGTCAATTGCATGATCGGGCTGATCACGCCGCCCTATGGCATCCTCCTGTTCGTGGTGAACGGGACAACCGGCATTCCGACCAAGGACATCGTGCGCGAAGGTGTGCCATTCCTCATTGCGCTGTTGATAGCCCTTATCATCATGGTGGTGTTTCCGGACCTCGTCCTGTGGCTGCCGCGCATGTTCGGGTATGAAGGATGACGCTTCGCCTTGGCCTGATTGGCGGCAACATCACGCAAACTCGTTCGCCCGCGCTGCACGTCGCCTGCGGCCTCAGCATCGGGCGCAATGTGACCTATGATCTGTTGATCCCGCAGGAGCAGGGGCTCGATTTGCCAGCCATGTTGGCGCGCTGTGAACTGTCCGGGTTTGCAGGGGTCAATGTCACCTACCCTTTCAAGGAGGCCGTGATCGCCGAGGCGCAAGCGGGAGACTCAATTGTTGCCGACATGGGCTCGTCAAATACCATCTGTTTCACAGCGACCGGAAAGCGCGCCTTCAACACTGATTATACCGGCTTCGTCGCAGCATTTCGCGCGCGTTATGGCGTTGCGCAGCCAGGCCGGGTTCTGGTGCTTGGCGCGGGGGGCGTGGGACGGGCGGTTGTGTTCGGTCTTGGGGCACTCGGCGCAACGGAGATCCATCTTTTCGACACGGACGCCGCCAAGGTTGAAGCGCTGATCGCTGCTGTAAGACACGCATTCCCGGACATTGCCGCAATAAAGGCGGGCGCGTCGGACCGACATGCGCTCGAGAATTTTGACGGCGCCGTAAACTGCACACCGCTCGGCATGGCCGGAAAGCCGGGTTCGCCATTGCCAGCGAACGCAGCCGGGTCTCTGCGCTGGGCGTTTGATGCGGTCTATACGCCAGAGCACACTTTGTTTCGTGAGCAAACAGGCAGGCTGGGAGCGGACTTTCTGTCCGGTTGGGATCTCTATTTCCATCAGGGAATCCACGCATTCGAACTGTTTTCAGGCGTCGCACCGGATGTCGAATGGGTGCGCCGGATGATTACGCACCGGCCATAAGGTTATCCGGCTTTTTGCGCATTCAATGCGTGTTCAACGCCGCCGTCGATATGCAACCCAAGCACTTTGGCTGCCGTATCATAGTCGCGGTTGAGTGCGGCATCCAGAAGTTCGCGATGTTCACGCGCGGCGATATCTCCGCGGAAGGTAAGAAAAATCATCTGGTAGCGCAGATACTTGTCGAATACCGCTCCGTGCAGGGACAGCAACTCCTGTGAACCACAAGCATGGATCAGCGCCTGATGAAACGAAAAGTCATAGCGTTTCCATTCGGCACGATCCGCTTTCTCGCCTGCCATCAGCCGCTTTTCCATGTGCGCCAGTTTGTAGTGGGCGGCAACCAGCGAAGCCTCCCATTCCACATCGCCATTGCGAAAGGATTTTTCGAGCGCATGCAGCTCGACCAGCTTGCGCAAACTGGCAAGCTCGATCAGATTCTCCGGCGAAATCGGCGTGACCGCAAAGCCGCGCGTGTCCTCAACCACCACCAGCCCTTCGGAGGCGAGCCGGTTCAGCACTTCGCGGATGGTCGGCACCGATGCGCCATACAGTCGCTGCACCTGCTCCAGCCGCAGTTTCTGGCCTGGCGGCAAGCCGCCGAATATGATGTCGCCCCTGATTTTTGTATAGGTCAACTGAAATTGTGAAACTGCCATCCAGAAATGCTTTCGGAAATTGATCTTCAGTCTGCATTGAACGACTAGCCTGCGCCAGATAAATCATCAATTATCCTGCCCGGATCATTGGTTGCGGCTTTCAGGCGCAATAATCATGCATCTGTGCCGGGAGGAGGTGGCGTCGAAATGGTGTTGGCGATACGCAAGCAAACCCTGTCCAGCCACGTCTCCAGTGAGATCCGCCTTGCCATCCTTTCGGGCGAAATCGCGCCTGGCGAAAAGATCAATCTGGACAATTTGCGCAAGAAATACGGCATCTCAATAAGTCCGGCGCGCGAGGCAGTTGCGCGGCTGGTCGGAACCGGACTTGTCGAGTTCGCGGATCAGCGCGGTTATCGTTCCACAACCCTTTCAAAGGCCGAGCTCGAGGATATCGTCGCTCTCCGCGTCACACTGGAAACCATGGCCCTGCGGGAAAGCATCGCACATGCGACCCTTGATTGGGAAAGCAAGGTGATGGGCGCTTTGCACCGGCTGAAACGAAATGTTTCGGCGCCTGCTGCAGGCCGGATTTCGCAAGAGTGGATTGCTGCCTACGCGGATTTCCATCTTGCACTCGGGCCCAATACCGGAAATCCGCTCCTGCGCGCCTATTGCATCAACTTGCTTGAGCGGTTCTCACGTTTTGCTGTCTCAACGGCGATTAGCGCTGTTCCGTTGCATGCTTTGGGCGGTGAGCATGATGAAATTGCCAAATACGCGATCGCCCGGGACGGCGAAAAGGCATGCAGCGCGCTCGCAAAGCACATTCAATCCGTTGGCACTTGTTTGTCGGCGCTGTTTGAAGGCAACTGAAATCAAGCTTGGACCTGATTCCACAAGCATTGAACTCCGGCTTCAAGCGGTCAGTTGCGCTGTCGCCGCAGATTTCCGCAAGGGTGAAAAAACCCGCGAGGAGATCACCGACCTGATGGCAGGCGGCGAAACCATGGCGACACTCGAGGCGGAGCTGCAAAGCTACATGGATTCACACGGCGGCCATGCGCCAAAGGTAACCACCTGAACGATCCGCGGCTGGCCGCAGAGGAAAATCCCGACGGAAACACCTCCACGGTTTCCGAAGGTTGTGGCCCGGGGCTTTGTCTCCGGGCCGTTTTCCAAAGTCTGAAATTTGAATCGCAGGAAAACTATCATGGCTGACTGGACTGATGTCTGCGCACCAGACGAAATTGAACAGGAAGGCGTTGTTCGCTTCACGCACGTCGGCAAGATTTATGCGGTCTACCGCAGCCCCGATGATAGATTCTTCTGCACGGATGGCGTTTGCACCCACGAACACGTTGACCTGACCGACGGGCTTGTGACGGACAACACCATCGAATGTCCGAAACACGCCGGTGTGTTTGACTACCGGACCGGTGAGGCGCTTCGCGCACCGGTCTGCGTCAATCTGAAAACCTATCCCGCAAGGTCTGAAAACGGCCGCATCAAGATCGAGATTTGACCATGACCCAACCCTTCTCCCTTGCCGCCTGCGCCGAGATGCTGTGGCGCGACCGTCCGATCGAGTGGCGCTGTTCGCGCCTGAAAGACATGGGCTTTGGCGTCGGACTGTGGAACTGGCCGGAGCATGATCTGGCCAAGCTTGAAAAGACGGGCGCAGAATTCACAATCGTGAACGGCTATCTGCGCGGCCGCCTGACGGATGACGACGGCGCTGCCGAACTGTTGAAGACCGCGCGGGAAACCGCTCAGGTTGCCAAGCGCCTTGGCGTTGCCCGGCTGAACCTGCATGGCACGGGCCTTGGCGAGGGCGGCCTGCCGGTCACGCCGGTTGAAATCGCCACCGGCGCGATGTGGCTGAAGGCGCGCGAAACCTTGATGCGCGTCACCGAGATGGCAGAAGAGGAGGGTGTGACGTTCACGCTCGAAAACCTCAACCTTCAGGTCGATCACCCGGGTGTGCCGTTCGGCCGCGCCGAGGACACGTTGGCGCTCGTTTCGTCGATCAATCACCCGCGCCTGCGCCTCAATCTGGATCTCTACCACGCGCAGATCGGCGAAGGGAACCTGATCGAATTGTGCCGCACCTGTCTGCCGTGGATCGGCGAAATCCAGGTGGCGGACGTTCCGGGCCGCTGCGAGCCGGGAACCGGCGAGATCAACTTTCACGGCATCGCCATGGCGCTGGACGCCATGGGTTATCGCGGCCCGGTCGGCATGGAAGCCTTTGCATCAAGCGATGCAGACGCCGCGCTCGAAGCCTTCCGTGACGCGTTTACAATCTAAGGATTATCAAGATGACCCGCAATCTGCGCCCCACCGTCGCCGACATCCGCGCCATCAAGGCGCGCGGCCATAAGGTATCCATGCTCTATGTGACGACGCTGGAAGAGGCTGCGGCAGCGGATGCGACTGGCATGCATATGCTGTCCATCGAAAGCCGGTTCTTTACCCCGGAAATGCGTGAGGCGGCCGGTCGCTGTTTCGTGGAGGTGGGCCTGCCGTTCGGACTCTATGGCGACCTCGCCACGGCGGAAGACTATTTGAAGGCCGCGTTTCATTACACGAAATTGGGCGGATGGGGTAATGCCTCAGTCGAGGCAGGCTAATTTGCGATTGGACTTGTTTGACGACGGAGATGCCATTGCTCCGCGCAGACGTGCGGACTGTTGAACATGCGTAAAATTTGGCTTGGTGACCCGGGCAGTTGCAGAAAGTCCATTGGTAACAAAGGAGTTCCGTCCGGCAAGCGCAAATTCATTGGCTATTGCGTGGCGGCGCATGAATTTTCTCAAAAATCCGAAAAATGTAGAATTATCATTCTATTTCATATCAAAATGGAATGTTTTCTTGACGGCTGTTGTTTGGAAGGTTAGCCGCCTTCTACCGGTTGCAAGAATTATCGTTGCCGGTAGCGCGGGTCTGAATCTTGTGCCAGTGTTGAGTTACCGGTCTGGGAGGAGCGGTCTGCGATGCAAAAAGCGATTGAAGGAGCGGATGCGGCCACCCATGCATCCAGCGCAGCCACCCCGCTTATTCAGGCGGAGCTGATCGAAAAGCGTTTCCCCGGCGTCCATGCCCTCAGAGGCGTGAAGTTTGACCTTCATCCCGGCGAAGTTCATGCGCTGATGGGCGAAAACGGCGCGGGCAAATCCACCTTGATGAAAATCCTCTCCGGCATTTATCAGCCGGATAGCGGCACCATCCATGTCGAAGGCAAGGATGTGTCGATTGACGGGCCGCGTGAAGCGCAAGCGCTCGGCATTTCGATCATCCATCAGGAACTGTTCTTGATGAACCATCTGACGGTGGCACAGAATATCTACATCGGCCGCGAGCCGCGCTACGGCATGGGCTGGTTCGTCGACGAAGCGCAGATGAACCGCGATGCGACAGACCTTTTCAAGCGCATGAACGTCAAGATCGACCCGAAGATGGAAGTCGGCGAAATGACGGTTGCGCGCCAGCAGCTGGTTGAAATCGCCAAGGCCATTTCCTTCAATTCTAAAGTGCTCATCATGGATGAGCCGACCTCGGCCTTGAATGAAACCGAGGTTGAGCACCTTTTTGCCGTCATCGAAGATCTGAAGAAGAACGGTGTCGGCATCGTTTACATCACCCACAAGATGGATGAGGTGAAACGCATTGCCGACCGCGTCACGGTCATGCGTGACGGCCAGTTCATTGACACGCTGCCTGCCGCTGACACACCGATATCCAAGATCATTTCTATGATGGTTGGCCGCGAACTGGCGGACGCCACCCGCGCGGAAGGCACCCATGGCGAGGAGATCACCCTGCGCGTGCGCGGCCTCAATCGCGGCAAAATGGTGAGAGACGTCAGATTCGATCTGCGCAAGGGTGAAATTCTCGGCTTTGCCGGGCTGATGGGCGCAGGGCGCACCGAAGTGGCCCGCGCCATTTTCGGTGCCGACACTATCGAATCCGGCGAGATTGAAGTCCACGGCAAGAAGGTGAAAATCGCCAGCCCCAAGGATGCCGTAAAGAACGGGCTTGCCTATCTTTCGGAAGACCGCAAGCATTTCGGCCTCGTGACCCCGATGTCGGTGCGCGACAATGTGACGATGGCATCCTGGCCGCGTTACACCAAGAACCGCATCTGGATGCGCGACGGCGACATGAAGAAGACCGCCGCCAAATATGTCGAACTCCTGAAGATTAAGACGCCGACAGTCGAGCAGGAAACGCGGCTTTTGTCTGGCGGCAACCAGCAGAAAGTGGTCATTTCCAAATGGCTTTTACGCGATTGTGATGTCCTGTTCTTTGATGAGCCGACACGCGGCATTGACATCGGCGCCAAGGCTGAAATTTACAAGTTGCTCCAGGCGTTGGCCGCCCAGGGCAAGTCCATCGTTGTGATTTCCTCCGAACTGCCGGAAATCTTGCGTCTGTCACATCGCATCGTCGTGATGTGCGAAGGCCGCATCACCGGTGAACTCAACGGCAAGACCGCCACACAAGAAGACATCATGCATCTGGCCACCCAGCGCCAGGGCAAAGCCGCTTGAACAGGGGACATTGATATGACCGACACAACCGCGTCCAAAGCCACACCCGGTTCCGGCTTTTTCACCATGGCTTCCATGCAGAAGGCTGTGGCCTTTGCGGTTCTTGTACTGATGCTGCTGTTCTTCAGCATTTTTGCGCCGAACTTCGCTGCCTGGAACAATATGGTCAACATCATGCAGGCAACCGCCGTCAACGGCGTGCTCGGCGTGGCGGTGAGCTTTGTCATAATTTCCGGCGGCATCGATCTGGCGGTTGGCACCATGATGACGCTGACTGCCGTCATGTCCGGCATCATGCTGACCAATCTTGGCCTGCCGCTGCCGTTCGGCATTCTGGGCGCGCTGGGTTCCGGCGCCGCGCTGGGCGCCGTTTCAGGCGTTGCGGTGGCCAAGCTGAAAATCCCGCCCTTTATCGCAACGCTGGGGATGATGCAGATCACGCGCGGTTTGGCGCTGGTCATTTCCGGCGCCAAGCCGATCTATTTCAATGACACGCCATCCTATCAGTACCTGTCGCCGGAAAGCTCGATTTCGCTGCTCATTCCGAATCTTGAAATCCCCAATGGCGTGTTCATCATGTTCATCGTGGCCTTCATCGCCTCGATCATCCTCAACCGCACGCTGCTTGGCCGGTATATCTTCGCCCTCGGCTCAAACGAGGAAGCCGCGCGCTTGTCGGGCATGAATGTCGATTTCTGGAAGATCGTCACATACGCGCTCTCCGGCTGCATTGCCGGCGTTGCGGGCCTCCTGATTTCCTCGCGCCTCAATTCGGCGCAGCCTGCGCTTGGTCTCGGCTATGAGCTCGATGCCATCGCGGCAGTCGTAATCGGCGGCACTTCGCTCTCCGGCGGGCGCGGCACGATCCTCGGCACCATCATCGGCGCTTTTGTCATGAGCGTTCTCACC
Source organism: Rhizobiaceae bacterium (assembly GCA_041751995.1). Classification (GTDB taxonomy): domain Bacteria; phylum Pseudomonadota; class Alphaproteobacteria; order Rhizobiales; family Rhizobiaceae; genus JANMEX01. The sequence goes on from JBGSHY010000019.1 coordinate 26,838, forward strand.
AACGGCCTGCGCATCATGGGTGTGCAGGAAGAATGGAAGATCGTGGTGACCGGTGTCATCATTATTGCCGCAGTCTATGTTGACATTGTCTTGCGGAGAAAAATGTAGGGCAAGGAGGATTGCCGTCTGCGACGGCGCTTCCAAAGCCTTGTTCAGCATGGCCGCCGCGGCCTTATGCGGCAAATGAAAGCAAATGGAGGAATACATGAAGAAAATACTGATCGCATCGATGTTTGCCCTGAGCGCAACCACGATGTTCTCGGCCGCAGCCAAGGCAGAGGACATCTATTTCCCGATCATCGCAAAGGGCTTCAGCCACCAGTTCTGGCAGGCGGTGAAGTCTGGCGCCGAAGAAGCCGCCAAGGCAAACGGCGTGACCATCACGTTCGAGGCCCCGAACACCGAAGCCGAGATCGACAAGCAAACCGACATGCTGAATGCGGCCATCGCCAAGAAGCCGCAGGGCCTCGGCTTTGCCGCTCTTGATTCCAAGGCACAGGTTCCGGCGCTGCAGAAGGCTGCTGATGCTGGCATCCCGATCGTCGCCTTCGACTCCGGCGTTGAATCCGATCTGCCGCTGACCACCTGCACCACCGACAACATGGCCGCTGCAGGCGCTGCTGCCGACAAGCTTGCCGAAGCCATCGGCGGCGAAGGCGAAGTTGCCGCACAGGTTCACGACCAGACCTCCGCGACCGGCATTGGCCGACGCGACGGTTTCCTGAATCGCATGAAGGAAAAGTATCCGAAGATCACGGTCGTTGACGTCAAGTACGCAAACGATGCGCTCAAGGCCACGGATGACATCAAGGCAACCCTGCAGGCATATCCGAATCTCAAGGGCATCTTCGCTTCGAACGAAGGCACGGCAATCGGCTTGGCCACTGCGATGAAGGAATCGGGCGCCAAGATCGTCGGCGTCGGCTATGACTCCGGCAAGACCCAGAAGGACGCCATCATGGACGGCACCCTGATCGGCTCGGTCTCCCAGAACCCGGTTGGCATCGGCAAGTGCGTCGTCGACTCGCTCGCCAAGGCCGTCAAGGGCGAGAAGCTCGAGAAAGTCATCGATACCGGCTATGTCTGGTACGACAAGACCAACATGACTGATCCGGCCGTCGCGGCTGTTCTCTACGATTGATACTTGCCCATCCCGCTACAACCTCTCCCGGTCTCCGGGAGAGGTTTTTTGAAGCAACTGGTTATCATCAGCGGCGAAATCGACTGTCGGTCAGACTGCATGCTGCCCAACTTTGCCGGAGGGCCGATCCGGCGACTGCGGGCCGTCTCCGGTCCAAGCGGGTCGCAATTTCGCAGTGCTGGATCCGACTTGCAGTTAGGAAGTCAACTGCCATGAATGCCGGATGCATTAAATCCCGGTGAGCAGACGATACCCCACGCCAGGTTCTGTCCGGATGATTTTCGGGTCAGCCGGGTCGCGCTCGGTTTTCGCGCGCAATTGGCCGATAAAAACCCGCAGATAATGCATGTCTTCGCCATGCGCGGGTCCCCAAATCGCCAGTAGGAGAGATTTGTGAGTGACCACTTTGCCTGCATGGCGGACGAGAAGGACGAGCAAGTCATATTGCTTTGGTGTCAGTTTGATTTCCACATCATCGCGTGAAACGATGCGGCGAATTGTGTCGATTTCCAATCCGTCAATATTGACCGTCGCCAGTCCGCCTTCGGCCAAAATCCTGTTGCGAAGCGCTGTCCGAATTCTGGCAGTGAGTTCGCCGATGCCAAACGGCTTTTCGATATAGTCATCGGCGCCAAGATCGAGCGCTTCGATTTTTTCTGACTCCCGGTCGCGCGCCGACAGGATGATGATTGGCACTTTTGACCATGAACGCAGCCGCTCGATCACTTCCTTGCCGTCCATGTCCGGGAGACCAAGATCCAAAATGACGAGGTCAGGACCAAGTGTTGCCACTGCCTTGAGCGCATCCGAACCGTTCAGCGCCTCGAACACTTCGTATCCTGCTGCATGCAAAGCCGGGCGCAGGAAGCGCTGGATCTGTGGTTCGTCGTCAACAACCAGTATACGCATGCCGGTCATTCTGGTTCCTTCGCAGTTTCCACTTTGAACCGGATTACAATTCGCGTGCCGCGCCGCTTTTGCGCCGGGCTTTCCGCCTTGATTGTCCCGCCCATTGCTTCAACAAAACCTTTGGCAATTGCAAGGCCTAGACCGGTTCCGGGCTTGCGGCCATCAGACCTGTCACGCCGGAAGAACTTTTCGAAAATCTGTTCGAGTTCGCGCGCCGGTATACCTTTTCCAAGATCGCTGACTGATATCACGATCTCATCGCCTTCCCGGCGCGCATAGATACTGATTGTTTTTTCTCCGCTGTATTTGAAGGCATTGTCAATCAGGTTGAAAAGAACCTGGCCAAGCAGCACGCTGTCTCCGCGCACAAGCGGCAGATCGCTGGAAACGAACCGGTCGATTTTGTATCCGGGATAATTACGCAAGGCGCGTTCCACCGTGGTGTTGATCACATCTCTGATATCCAGCCATTCGCGCTTGGCGTTAACGACCCCGGCCTCGATTTTTGTCATGTCAAGGAGGTTCGCGACAAAGCGCGTGAGCTGATCGCTTTCTTCTTCAATCGTCGCCAAAAGATCATCGCGGCTTTCCGGCTTCATGCGGTCACCGAGTTGGCGCAGGCTGGAAACAGCGCCGGTTATGGTGGCGAGAGGTGTTTTCAAATCATGCGAAATGGAGGAAAGCAACGAAGCGCGAAAGCGCTCGCCTTCCAACCTTGCTGCCTGCTCGAGGCTTTCCGAAGAGAGCCTCGCCCTGTCAATTGCAATGGCTGTTTGGTCGAGCAACGTCGACAGGACCTTTTCTTCGTCGGCTGTCATCGGTTTGTCGCCCAGCAAGAATCCCACAACTCCAATCGTGCCCGAATGGCTGACCAATGGTCGGAACTGGAATGGGCAATTGGGCAAAGTCCCGGTTGACCTTCCGGCCGGTTCCTTCTTTTCAAATGTCCAGCGCGCGGCAGCTATCGCAGTTACATCAAGTTCGGTATCGGGCGGCCATGCGGCTTTCACCTTCAAGTCGCGATTTTCGGTCAACAGCACAGCCACATTGCGCCTCAATGCTGAGTGGATTTGAGTGACCGCAGCCCATAAGACATCTTCTGCGGAGGCTGCGCCGGAAAGCTTGCGCGAGAAATCATACAGGAGTTGAGTTGCCGATGCGCGTGCCCGCGCCATGGTCGCCTGCATGCCAAGCCGCGAAGCCAATGCTCCAGCAATGATCGCCACGAGCAGATAAATCATCAAACCGACGACTTCGTAAGGCTCCGCAATCGTGAACGTGCCCACGGGTTCGATGAAATAGAAATTATAGGCAAGCGCCGACAGGAAAGCCGCGGCAAGTGAAGCCGGATACCCGCCGCGCACTGCGGAGGCTATCACTGCCAGAAGATAGATCGAGGCGACATTCGGAAACTCTATGAAATTGCCGATGGTCAGGCCAGTGATCGTGGCAAGTCCAACAAAGACAACAGACAGTGTGAGGTCGCCCCATCGTTTGCCCGCATTCAACTTGCCCGCTCCAACGGGCTTCTTCCTTTTAGGTATGCTGGGTTCATCGTCGGCAACGACGTGGATACTGATTCCAGATGCCCGCGCGATGAGATCATCTGTCAATGCAATGCGCCACAAGCCCGAAAGTCGCCATGTCCTGTGACTCTTGCCGATGACAATCTGCGTCACATGTTCGCGACGGGCCAGTGCAAGAATGGAATCGACAAAATCCATTGAAGTGACCCGGCGGGTCTCCGCTCCAAGGCTTTCGGCGAGTTTGAAAAGCGCCTCCAAGCTGTTGTCGGCATCTGTATCTTCCGAACTGCGGTCCGGCCGTTCGACCGATACTGCGAGCAAAGGTGCATTCAAGCCCGATGCCTGCCGCGCTGCCACACGTAAAACTTTTTCGGAAAGTTCATTCGGACCCAAACAGACCAGCAGACGTTCAGCAGACTGCCAAGGGCCTTCAATGGCATTTTGCTTGAGGTAGTCGACCATTTGGTCGTCCACGCGATCGGCCGTCCGGCGCAATGCCATCTCGCGCAGTGCCGTCAAGTTGCCAATCTTGAAGAAGCTTTCCGTCGCGCGCTTCGCATTTTCAGGCAGATAGACCTTGCCCTCCTTGAGACGCTGGAGGAGTTCCGATGGCCCGATGTCCACCAGTAAAACTTCGTCGGCGCGGTCGAGCATGGTATCGGGAACACGTTCGCGGACTTGCACTCCGGTTATGCTGGCAACAACGTCGGCAAGGCTTTCCAGATGCTGGATATTGATCGCCGACCAGACATGGATGCCGGCGTCGAGCAATTCCATGACATCCAGATAACGCTTGGGGTGTCTGCTGTCCGGGCTATTGGTATGGGCAAGCTCATCGACAATGACGATTGCAGGTCTGCGCGCCAATGCCGCATCCAGGTCAAATTCCTCAATCTCGCGGCCCTGATAGGGAATTTTGCGCCGCGGAATGATTTCAAGTCCGTCCAGCAGAGATGCGGTTTCGCTGCGGCCATGCGTCTCAACAACGCCAACAGCGATATCGATGCCGTCGGCTTTGAGTTTGCGGGCGCGCGCCAGCATGGCGTAGGTTTTGCCGACGCCCGGCGCAGCGCCGAGAAACAACGTCAGGTTGCCCCGGCTTTCCTTTCTTGCCAATGCAAGCAAAGCGTCAGGATCCGGCCGTTTCTCGACACTGCGGGCGATTTGGCTCATGGCCTATTGTCCGGCAGAAAGGCCATCAAGCGCAAGGTTGATTTCGAGCACATTGATGCGCGGTTCGCCGACAAATCCGAGCAGCCGGGATTTGAGCTGCTTGGCGAGAACCTGCCGCACCTCGTCCTCGGTCAGACCCCTGGCATGAGCAATGCGGCTGACCTGACCAACTGCGAAGGCAGGTGTAATGTCGGGGTCAAGCCCCGAGCCGGAAGCTGTTGCGGCATCAGCGGGAACGGTGCCGGTCATCCCGGATTCATTGAGGCGCTTGATGTCTGCCGCGACCCGGTCTTTCAAGGCCGCTGACGTCGTGCCGAGGTTGGATCCGGTTGAAGCTGCGGCATTGTATGGCGCGTCAGCTGTGACCGAAGGGCGAGGCCAGAAATAGGCATTGCCGGAAAAGTTCTGGCCGATCAGGCTGGAGCCGATGGTTATCCCATCCTTGATGACAAGGCTGCCATTGGCTTGTGCAGGCAGTGCCACTTGTCCAACGGCGGTGATTGCAAGCGGGTAGGCAAGACCCGTGATGGCCGTGAAAATCACCATCATGGAAAGTGCCGGACGGATTTGGGACATGAACATGATCACACCAGATTGAAAGTTGAAACGGTAATGTCGATGAGCTTGATGCCAATAAACGGCAGCACAAGCCCGCCAAGACCGTAGATGAGTAGATTGCGGCCAAGCAGGGCTGCGGCCCCGACAGGGCGGTACGATACGCCCTTCAACGCCAGCGGAATGAGTGCGATGATGATCAATGCGTTGAAAATCACTGCCGACAGGATCGCCGATTGCGGCGAAGCAAGCTGCATGATGTTCAGCAGCCCGAGTGCCGGATAGGTGGCGATGAACAGTGCCGGAATGATTGCGAAATACTTGGCAACATCATTGGCGATCGAGAAGGTGGTCAAAGAGCCGCGTGTCATCAGCAATTGTTTGCCGATCTCGACAATTTCAATGAGTTTGGTTGGACTGGAATCCAGATCGACCATATTGGCCGCCTCTCTCGCAGCCTGCGTGCCGGACTGCATGGCGACCCCGACATCTGCTTGCGCCAATGCAGGTGCGTCATTGGTGCCGTCACCGCACATGGCAATCAACCGGCCGCCGGTCTGCTCTTTGCGGATGTAGGCGAGTTTTTGTTCCGGCGTGGCTTCCGCCAGAAAATCATCGACACCTGCTTCCGAGGCGATGGCCGCTGCTGTTACAGGATTGTCGCCGGTGACCATGACGGTGCGAATACCCATGGCGCGCAGTGCGGCAAAGCGCTCCTTGATGTCGGGTTTGACGATATCCTTGAGGTGAATGACCCCGATCAGCCGCTGTCCATCCGCGACTGCCAGCGGTGTGCCGCCGGTGCGGGCCACGCTTTCAACGGCCTGCTGAAATTCACGCGGCGCGTCGGCAGCGGCCATGCCGACAAATTTGAGCACCGCATCGACGGCGCCCTTGCGGATTTTGCGCGAGCCGTTGTCAATGCCCGAAAGTCGTGTTTCGGCCGAGAATGCGACAACATTGTCGGGCTTTGCCTGCGGCAATTTCAGGCCATGTTGTCCGGTGGCGAGCGCAACAATCGACCGGCCTTCCGGAGTTTCGTCCGACTGGCTCGCCATCAACGCGGCTTCTGCAAGTTGGACAACCGTTATGCCGGGAACCGTAAGGAATTCGCTGGCCATGCGGTTGCCGAAGGTGATTGTCCCGGTCTTGTCAAGAAGAAGCGTGTCCACATCCCCTGCCGCCTCGACAGCACGGCCGGAAGTCGCAATCACGTTGAACCGCACAAGCCGGTCCATTCCGGCGATGCCGATGGCAGACAGGAGCCCGCCAATGGTTGTCGGGATCAGGGTCACGAGCAGTGCGGAAAGCACGGATACCGGCAGTTCGGTCTGTGAATAGGCGGCAAGCCCCCACAATGTCACCACCGCAATCAGGAATACCAGCGTCAAGCCGGACAACAAGATCGACAGGGCGATCTCATTCGGCGTTTTCTGACGTTCGGCCCCTTCAATGAGCGCAATCATGCGATCGACAAAGCTGGAACCTGACGCGACGCTGATGCGGATTTCGAGCCAGTCGGAAAGCACTTGTGTGCCGCCGGTAACTGCTGATCGGTCACCGCCGGATTCGCGGATCACCGGTGCGGATTCGCCGGTGATTGCGCTTTCATTGACAGATGCAACGCCGTCAATCACCTCACCGTCACCGGGGATGAGTTCGCCCGCCTTGACAAGAACAATGTCGCCGATCTTCAGGCTGGCGGCATCAATCGCGGATACATCGCGCGCTCCAGCCTTGGATATCTTGTGTGCCACGAGTTGCGATTTGGTTTTGCGCAAACTGTCAGCCTGGGCCTTGCCGCGCCCTTCGGCAATTGCTTCTGCAAATGTGGCAAACAGCACAGTGAACCAGAGCCATAGGGCAATCTGACCCGTAAATCCGGGTGAGCCTGTGCCGGTGACTATGTCTTTAACAAAAAGGAATGTGACGAGTGCGGCGACAACTTCGGTCACGAACATGACCGGATTGCGGATCAGTCCGCGCGGATCAAGCTTGAGAAAAGCCTGTTTGACAGCAGGTCCGATGATTGCCGGATCAAACAGTTTGGCCGCCTGAGCAGAATGATTTTCCATGATCAGATCTTTCAATAGGTCTGGTTTGCGAGCATAGCGAAATGCTCGACGATGGGGCCAAGGGCAAGCGCAGGGAAGAATTGCAACCCGCCAAGGATGAGGATTATGCCGATGAGCAAGCCGACAAACAGCGGAGTGTGGGTTGGGAATGTGCCCAAGGATGCCGCAGCGCGGGTTTTGCCAACCAGTGATCCAGCGATGGCAAGCACAGGAATGGCATAGCCGAACCGGCCAAGCAGCATGGCGATGCCAAGCGTGATGTTGTACCATGGCGTGTTGGCAGACAGGCCGCCAAAAGCCGAGCCATTGTTGCCCCCGGCCGATGTGTAGGCATAAAGAATTTCCGAAAGCCCGTGCGGCCCCGGCGTGCCGATGCTCTTCACGGCCAGCGGTAATGTGGCGGCAACGGACGTGAAGCCGAGAATGGCGAGCGGGAGGATGAGAATGGCGAGCATCGCAAGCTTCATTTCACGGCTTTCGATTTTCTTGCCTAGAAATTCGGGCGTGCGGCCAACCATCAGGCCGGCGACAAACACCGTCAGGATGGCGAACACGAGCATTCCATAAAGGCCGGAGCCAACACCGCCCGGCAGCACTTCGCCAAGCTGGATGAGAAACATAGGCACAAGTCCGCCAAGGCCGGTGAACGAGCCATGCATGCCATTGACGCCGCCATCCGAAAGACCGGTTGTGACGGCGGCATACACAGCGGTCATTGCCTGCCCGAACCGGACTTCCTTGCCTTCCATATTGCCGAGTGTGGGGTCGACGCCGATGGATGTCAGGATGGTGTTTCCACCGGATTCGGCCCAATAGATCGCACCGGTTCCGGCGATGAGGAAAATTGCAGCAACAGCCAGGAAGGCCCAACCTTGGCGGCGGTCGCCAACCATTTGCCCGAAAGCGTAAACAAGTGCCGCAGAAATCGACAACATCGCGACAATGTTGAGGTAGTTCGACACGGCATTCGGGTTTTCGAACGGGTGCGCGGCGTTCACGTTAAAAAAACCGCCCCCATTGGTGCCAAGCTGTTTGATGGCCTCCTGGCTGGCAACCGGGCCGACGGCGATGGTCTGCTGCACACCTTCCAGCGTGGTTGCCGTGACTGAACCGTCCAGAGTTTGCGGCAGGCCGAGAGCGATGAAGGCCAGCGCGACCATGATTGCCAGCGGCAGAAGCACGTAGAGAGTGGACCGGGTCATATCGACCCAGAAATTGCCAACCGTTTGTGCACCTGAGCGTGCGAATGCGCGGGTCAGCGCCAGCGCCATGGCGATACCCGTTGCAGCCGACAGGAAGTTTTGTACCGTGAGGCCCGCCATCTGGCTGAAATGGCTCATCATCGTTTCGCCGCCATAGGATTGCCAGTTGGTGTTGGTCACAAAACTGACGGCCGTGTTGAACGCCAGATCCGGCGCGACGCCGCTGAAGCCGAGCGGGTTCAAAGGCAAATAGGCCTGAAGGCGAAGGATTGCATACAAGGACAACAATCCGGCGCCTGAAAAGGCAAGCATCGACAAGGTGTATGCGAGCCAGCCCTGTTCCTTGGCCGGGTCGACGCCAGACGCGGAATAGATCAACCGTTCAATCGGTGACAGGGCAGGACTGAGGAATGTGCGTTCACCTGAAAAAATGCGTGCCATGTAAAGGCCGAGCGGTTTGATGATTGTTGCAACAAGTGCAAATAAAAAGGTGATCTGTATCCAGCCAATAAAGGTCATGGAAGTCTCCGATATGGTGGCTGAATCAGAAGCGTTCCGGCCGGATTAAGGTGACGACCAGATAAACGCCGAGTGCGATTGCGATGGCGAGGCCCAACATTGATTCAAGCATGATGGACCTCAAATGCGCGGCAGCGCGCGGGCATAGGCAACAAGAACCCATATGCACGCAACGCCGATTGCGAGGATGACAAGGTCAGACATTTTTTTGCTCCAGTTGAATTGTCGAACCGGAGTCTGTGCCTGAACCACATCAAGTATCGATTGCGATTTCAGAAGCCGGGCATAAAGATTGTGTCAATTTTCAAGACGCAGACGTAGGCATTGGCCGCCCCAGCCGCACATGGATTGTTACGTGAATGCCTGCTTGCTTTTTGCGCCGCACCAATCAAGTCATTGCCGGGTCCATTTTGTCGATATCAGCCCGCTTTCCTGCGTCAATCACGCTGCGGTCCTTCAGACGGGGCGCAGCTGCCAGGACTTCGGAGACAAGCGCGGGCCTTGCAGTCCCCCACACCATTCCGCGCTGCGTCATCGAAACGCTGCAGTGCAGCAACGATTTTGACTTGCCATGTTTAGTAAATCCTGTCCTACTAAACAAATTGCACAAAGCCCGCGCGGCTGAATGTCGGCTGGGAGGCGGACAGGCCGGATTTTCAGGGAACCCGCAAAACGAACGCGAGGCCGTTTGGCGATTGGGAGGATAGCATGACAGGATTCAGGAAAATTGCTGCCGGATTGGTCTCAACCTTGGCCATTTCGGTCGCTTTGCCTGCCGCATCGATGGCCAATGAGCTGACTTTATGCTGGGCCGCTTGGGATCCGGCAAACGCTTTGGTCGAATTGTCCAAAGATTTTGAGGCCCAAACCGGCACGAAAATGAATTTCGAATTCACGCCATGGCCGAATTTCACCGACCGTATTTTGAATGAACTAAACTCCGGCGGTAAACTTTGCGATGTGCTGATCGGTGACTCGCAGTGGCTCGGCGGTTCCGCTGAAAACGGCTACTACGTCAAGCTGAACGATTTCTTCGACAAGGAGGGCATCAAGATGTCCGACTTCGCCGAAGCCACGGTCAACGCCTACTCGACATGGCCGAAGGGAACGCCGAATTACTGGGCGTTGCCGGCAATGGGCGATGCCAACGGCTGGTTCTACCGCAAGGACTGGTTCGAGGATCCGAAGATCATGGAAGAGTTCAAGGCCAAGAACGGTGCAGACCTTGCGCCGCCGAAGACCTGGGACGAATTCAAGAAGATCGCCGAATTCTTCCAGGGACGCGAAGTCAACGGGCAGAAAGTCTACGGCGCGGCGATCTTCACCGAACGCGCCTCTGAAGGCATCACCATGGGTGCCACCTCGCTCCTGTATCCGTATGGCTTCAAGTACGAGAACACGCCGGGCAAATATGACATGGAAGGCGCGGTCAACTCGGCCGACGCGGTCGCCGGCCTTGAGATGTACAAGGCGCTGTATGATTGCTGCACGCCTCCGGGCTACACCGACAGCTACATGGGCGAAGGCCTTGACGCGTTCAAATCCGGCCAGGTTGCCATGATGATGAACTGGTTCGCCTTCATGCCCGGCATGGCCAAGGACGAAAAGGTCGGCAAGAACACCGGCTTCTTCGTCAACCCGGGCGCCAAGGTTGCCGCTTCCACACTCGGCGGTCAGGGCATTTCCGTCGTCGCCAACACCGACAACATGGAAGGCGCGCTTGCCTACATCAAATGGTTCGCCCAGCCGGACGTGCAGAAGAAGTGGTGGTCGCTCGGCGGCTATTCCTGCCACAAGGCGGTTTTGGAAGATCCGTCCTTCAAGGCCTCGCAGCCGTTCGCCGGACAGTTCCTTGAAGCCATGGGCAGAGTGCAGGACTTCTGGCAGGAGCCGGCCTATGCCACGCTCCTTCAGGCCATGCAGAAGCGGCTCCACGACTATGTCGTTGCCGGCAATGGCACCGCCAAGGAAGCGCTGGATGCGCTGATCGTTGACTGGACGCAAACCTTCAAAGACGAAGGTAAGCTCTAAGCCTTGAGACTTGACGAAATCTTACCCGCGCTGGATCCTCCGGCGCGGGTTTTGACCCCGCTTGCCTTTCGCGCACAGCTGACCGAAACCGTAGAAGCAGAATGAACCCGTGAGTGAAATTTCCTCAAACACGATAGCCAAGGCTGCCGAAAAAGCAGCGCGCGCGACGCCTGCAGAAGTCGCGGCGAAGCTACGGGGCCTGTCTGACCGGGCTGTCGCCTGGCTGTTCATCGCGCCGACGATCGTGCTGTTGCTCGCCATCAACATCTTCCCGCTGATCTGGGCCGTGCGCCTGTCCTTCACCAATTTCCGCGCCAACCGCCCGAATGCCGAAGTCAAATGGGTGGGGCTGGAAAATTACCAGCGCATCCTGACTGACAACGACACCTGGATCGCGATGCAGACCACGGCGCACTTTGTGTTCTGGACCATCGTGCTGCAGACCCTGATCGGCTTCTCGCTGGCGTGGCTGATTGACCGGCGTTTCCGCAGCCATGCATTCTGGACCACGATCATCCTCATCCCGATGATGCTGTCGCCCGCAGTCGTCGGCAATTTCTGGCGCTTCCTTTACCAGCCGCAAATCGGCCTGTTCAATTACGTCGTGTCGTTCTTCACCGGTCAGGATCCGTCCTCGTTCGAAATGCTGGGTTCCGTGACTCTGGCGCCCTGGTCGATCATCATCGTCGATACATGGATGTGGACGCCCTACGTCATGCTGATCTGCCTTGCGGGATTGCGCTCGATTCCCGACTATATTTACGAGGCCGCCGAAGTGGACCGCGCCTCGCCGTGGCGGCAGTTCTGGTCGATCACCCTGCCGATGGCGCTGCCCTTCATCATGTTGGCCGTGCTGTTCCGCGGCATCGAGAACTTCAAGATGTTCGACATGGTCAATTTGCTGACCGGCGGCGGGCCGGGTTCGGTCACGGAAGTGGCGTCCATCACCCTGAAGCGCGCCGCCTTTGAAAGCTGGCGCACCGGCTACTCGTCCGCCTTCGCCATCATTCTTTTTGTCGCGGTGTTTGGCCTTGGCAACATCTATGTCAAAGCCCTCAACAGGATCAAACAAAGATGAGCGCCGCCAATGCCGCACATTCGGTTGTCGAGCCGGGGAGAAACGTCAAGCGTTTTGCCGGTTTCGTGGTGGTCCTCTATGCGCTCATCACCATGATTCCGCTGTTCTGGATCATTGTCACCTCACTCAAGTCGCCGCCGGATTCGATTTCCTATCCCCCGAAAATCGTCTTCACGCCGACGCTGGAAGGATACTGCAACCTGTTCACCACGCGCACCCGCCAGACGGCGGAATATATCCAGTCGCTTGGTGAACCAACAGGCACATGCGACGAGATCACCCGTTCGCGCGACATGGTCATTGCCGGCCCGTCCAAATTCTGGCCGCGCTACATGAACTCGCTGATTATTGCTTTCGGCTCGACATTCTTTGCCGTAACGCTCGGCACGCTGGCGGCCTATGGCTTCTCGCGCTTCAAGGTGCCGCTGGCGGACGACCTTCTGTTCTTCATCCTGTCGACCCGCATGATGCCGCCGATCGCCGTCGCCATCCCGATCTATCTGATGTACCGCGAGCTTGGCCTGTCGGATACGGCGCTCGGCATGATCCTCCTCTATACCGCCGTGAATGTTTCGCTCGCCGTCTGGCTGCTCAAGGGGTTCATTGATGAAATTCCGCGCGAGTATGAGGAAGCGGCGATGATTGACGGCTACACGCGGCTGCAGGCCTTCCGCAAAGTCGTGCTGCCGCAGGCAACCACCGGCATCGCCGCAACCGCCATCTTCTGCCTGATCTTTGCCTGGAACGAATATGCCTTCGCCGTGTTGTTGACCTCCGGCTCGGCGCAGACCGCGCCGCCCTTCATCCCGTCCATCATCGGCGAAGGCGGCATGGACTGGCCGGCGGTTGCTGCAGGAACGACGATCTTCCTGGTGCCAATCCTCGTCTTCACCGTGCTTTTGCGCAAACAGCTGCTACGCGGCATCACATTCGGGGCGGTGCGCAAATGAGTGCGGGCAAAAAGACCAACTGGCCGAAATGGGCGCGGCGCGGCCTGTTGGAAAACGTCGCCACAGGCCTCATTGCGCTCGGCTTCCTGATGCTTTTCCAGTCCTTCGCCCTGGTGTTCTACACCTGGTCATTCCTCACCCTTTTGGCCGGCACGGTGATGTTCATCATCGTCTCGAAGTTTCCGGAGTAGGGTGATGGCAGAGATCCGCATTGAAAAACTGCGCAAGGAATTCGGGGCGTTCGTGGCGGTCCAGCAATCTGACTTTGTCGTCAATGACGGCGAGTTTCTTTGCCTGCTCGGCCCGTCCGGCTGCGGCAAGACGACAACGCTGCGGATGATCGCCGGACTGGAATTGCCGTCGTCCGGCAAGATCCTGCTCGGCGGCGAGGATGTCACCTTCAACCGCGCCCGCGACCGCGACATTGCCTTCGTGTTCCAGCTGTTTGCGCTCTATCCGCACATGAATGTGCGAAAGAACATCGCCTTTCCGCTGCTGGCGCAAGGCATGCCTTCGGGCGAAATCCGCCAACGGGTCGAGGAAGCGGCAAAGCTTTTGCGGATCGATCATCTTCTGGATCGGTCCGTGTCCGGCCTTGCGGGAGGCGACCGCCAGCGCGTGGCGCTTGGCCGCGCCATAGTGCGCCGGCCGAAATGCTTCCTGATGGACGAGCCGCTCGGCACGCTGGATGCCGAACTGCGCGACCTGATGGTCCATGAGCTGCGAGAACTGCACAACCGCATCCATGCCACCACTGTCTATGTCACCCATGACCAGATGGAAGCCATGTCGATGGCCGACAAGATTGCGGTGATGAACCATGGCATCATCGAGCAATACGGCACGCCGCAGGAAATCTATGACCGTCCGGCTTCTATGTATGTCGCCGACTTCATCGGCTCGCCGCCGATGAACTTTTTGCCCACCGACCAGACAGCGCAAGGGGGCGCGGACAAGGTTGTCATCGATGGCGCAGGCGTTGCCATTCCGCGTCTCGACCAGTTGGCGGGAGAAGGCGGAACGGTGCTGGGCGTGCGCCCGGAGCATGTGCGGCTGGACGACAATTCGCGCCTGCGCGGTTCGGTATATGCGACCGAATATCTCGGCTCAACGCAGATCATCGCCATCGACACCAAGGCAGGGCGGGTAAAGGCGCGGACAGGAGTGGACGTCCGGCTCAATCCCGGTGCGCCGGTCGGAATATCATTCAATACGCCGAAGCTGTCACTGTTCGACAAGACTTCCGGCAGGGCGTTTCGTCTCATAAAGGGAGGCGCGCATGGCTGACGTTCGCCTTTCCGGCCTCACCAAGCATTTCGGCGATAAAGCCGCTGTTGAAGGCCTTGAACTGGAAATTCACGACGGCGAGTTTGTCGTGTTGCTCGGGCCGACAGGCGCGGGCAAGACCACGACACTGAGGCTGATCGCCGGTCTCGAGCATCCCGATGCCGGGACCGTGTCAATTGCCGGTTCCGACGCCACCAAACTGCCGCCTGCCGCGCGCGATGTCGCTTTCGTCTTCCAGCAATATTCGCTCTATCCGCATCTGTCGGTGTTCGAAAACCTCGCCTTCCCGCTGCGCTCGCCCGCGCGGCGCATGTCCGAGGATCAGCTGAGGTCCAAGGTCGCGCAGATTGCAAAGATGGTTCGCATCGACCACAAGCTCGACAGTCGCGCCACCAAACTCTCCGGCGGTGAAATGCAGCGTGTCGCAATCGGCCGCGCGCTGGTGCGTGATCCGTCGATTTACCTGATGGATGAGCCGCTCTCGTCGCTCGACGCCAAGCTGCGCGGTGATTTGCGCATTGAGTTGAAGCGCATTCAGAGTGAACTTGGCTCGACGACGCTTTATGTCACCCATGACCAGATTGAGGCGATGACCATGGCTGACCGCATCGGCATCATGGCGGACGGCAAACTGATCCAGATCGGCACGCCGCGCCAGATTTATACTGCCCCGGCAAATATCCATGTGGCCGCCCGTCTCGGCCAGCCGGCAATCAATCTTTTCGCCGCCGATCTTCTGCCCGGTACAGGCATTGCCGCAGGCGCGAAGACGGTTGGCGCGCGCACGGAACATCTGTTGATCGCCGCCGCATCAAGCGGCAATGGCAAAGTCGAGCGGGTCGAGCATCTCGGCGATCAGAATCACATACACGTGTCGGTCAACGGTCAGAAGCTGACGGTGCTTGCCTCGCCGGACAATCTGTTCAAGGCGGGCGACACCATATCCATTGAAGTCCGGGACCCGCTGTGCTTCGACGCATCCGGCAACCGAATCGCCAACGGCTGAAAGGAGGCAGGATATGGACCAGCAAAAACTGAAAAGCCTGATTGAAGCCGTCTCGGCAGCAATTCTCGCCCATGCCGACGAATTGACCGAACTCGACCAAGCCATTGGCGACGGCGACCATGGGCTCAACATGAAACGCGGCTTTGAGGCAGTGGCGGCAGAGGCAGATGCGCTCTCGCAGAAGCCGGTCGGCGAAGCGTTGAAGGCCATCGGCACCAAACTGGTGATGACCGTCGGCGGCGCATCCGGCCCCCTATACGGCACCCTCGCCATGGCGTTTGGCAAGGCGTTGCCGGAAAACCCGTCGCGCGCCGATGTCGCCACAGCCGCACGTGCGGCCATTGATGCGGTTGGCGCGCGCGGCAAGTCGCAAGCCGGGCAGAAGACCATGCTTGATGTGCTGGAGCCGGCATATGCGTCATTTGCGGACGGTGCAAAACTCGCCGCTGTTGCAGAAGCGGCTGACGCGGCGGCTGCGGCTACCAAGCCGATGCTCGCCATCCGCGGCCGCGCCTCGTTTCTGGGCGAACGCTCGATCGGCCATGTCGACCCGGGCGCACGGTCTTCCGCGCTGCTCATTCGCACGCTGGCGGAACATTTTGGAGCAGTCTCATGAGCAATGTCGGCATTGTCATCGTTTCGCACTCGCCGCTGGTTGCTGAAGGCGCGGCCGACATGGTCCGGCAAATGGTCGGCGATGAAGTGCCGCTGGCCTGGTGTGGCGGCAATTCCGAAGGCGGATTGGGAACCGATGTTGCGGCAATCATGGCCGCGATAGACAGCGCCTGGTCGGACGCGGGCGTTGCAGTTCTCGTCGATCTCGGCGGCGCGGAAACCAACAGCGAAATGGCCATCGAAATGATGCCGGAAGAACGCCAGCAGAAGATTGTCATCTGCAATGCCCCGATAGTCGAAGGTGCGGTGATGGCGGCGACGGAAGCCTCCGGCGGCGCCTCGCTTATGACAGTCAAGGCGACTGCCGAAGAGTTGATGGCCGGGTAAATGATGGAGGCTGGCATGACCGAAAAAACCGCATCAGTGCTCCTGACCAACAAGGTGGGCCTGCACGCGCGCCCGTCGGTCAAGCTGACCCAGCTCGCCAAGAAATATGCCGCGCACGTTGATGTGGCGGTGGATGCCGGAGGTCCGTGGTTTGACGCCAAAAGCCCGGTGAAAATCATGCGGCTCAAGGCGCCGCAAGGTGAGACGCTGTATTTCCGCGCCAAGGGCGCTGATGCCGGTGACGCGCTTGGTGAATTGGTGGCGCTGGTGGCGCGGCGGTTTGACGAAGAGTGATGTCATGGAGCGGGTGATCAGCGGCATTGCGGCATCATCCGGCATCGGGATAGGGCCTGTGTTTTCGCTCTCAGATTTGACAGGCTCCGCCCGAACTGCCGGTGATGTCAGGTCCGAGACGGCGGCCTTGTCCTTTGCTGTCAAAAAGGCGGCGCTCGAAGTTGCCGAACTTGCCGCCGCACAGGAAGGTGAAGCGGCGGAAATTCTCGGTTTTCAAGTGGCCATGCTCGAAGACGAAGCACTGGCCGAAGAGGCTTTCGCCCTTATTGAAACCGGTGCTGCCGCCGATCATGCCTGGAACAAGGCAATGGCGGTGGAAATCGACGGCTACCAATCCTCCGATGACGATTACTTCCGTGCCCGTGCCGCAGATCTTGCCGACATCCGCGACCGTGTCCTTGCCGCCCTGTTTGGTGTTGAGGCCAGCCGGTCGCTGCCGCAAGGTTCAATCATCGTCGCTGAAGATCTGAAGCCATCCCAGTTTCTCAGCGCAGATTGGACCGGCGGCGGAGCCATTGTCCTTGGGCAGGGAAGCCCGTCGTCCCATGTCGCCATGCTGGCGAGGGCGCGTACGGTGCCGATGGTTGTCGGCATCGGCGAAGCTTGGCGGTCCCTTTCGGGTCCGCTGGTCGTGGACGGTTCTGCAGGCTTGGTGACCGTGAAGCCAAGTGATGAGACCGTCCTTGAAGCCAAGGCCAAGTCCGGCGACAAGGCTCGCCAGCGCCGTGAAGCAGAAAAGCAAATTCTCGAGCCTTCAGTCACCAAAGATGGAACCTTGATCAAGGTTATGGTCAACGTCGCGGCCTTGTCCGATCTTGAAGGCCTGAACGTTGAGGCAGTGGATGGCGTTGGCCTGACCCGCACCGAATTTCTTGTCGAACAGGCTTTGCACGACGAAAACGCGCAAACAGCAGATTATGCGGCTCTGCTGCAATGGGCCGGACAGAAGCCGGTCACCATCCGCACGTTCGACGCAGGCGGCGACAAGCCGGTGAAAGGCTATACCGTCGATGGCGAAAGCAACCCCTTCCTCGGGCTGCGCGGCGTCCGCCTGTCGTTGATGCACAAAGATGTTTTCAAGATACAACTTCGCGCAATCCTGCGCGCGTCGGTGCACGGCAACGCCAAAATCATGTTGCCAATGGTGACAAGTCCGGCTGACCTCGAGATCGCCCGCGAACTGCTTCATGCGTGCCGCGACGAGTTCATCGCCGGTGGCGTTCCCCACACTTTGCCGCAACTCGGCATCATGGTCGAGGTGCCGGCGGTGGCCCTCTCGCCGGACATGTTCGACGCAGCCTTCTATTCCATCGGCTCCAACGATTTGACCCAATACGCCACTGCGGCAGGCCGCGACAACGCAGCCTCCGCCAAATGGGCGGATGTCACGCATCCGGGGGTATTGGCGATGATTGCCCATGTTGCCCGGCACGGTGTTGCCACGGGCAAGGAAGTCAGTCTCTGCGGCGATGCCGGCGGCGACCCTGCAGTCATCGGTCAATTGCTGCGCGCCGGGGTCCGCGCTGTTTCGGTTGCGCCGGGTTTGGTAGCCATGGCAAAAGCAGCAATCCGCGCGGTCGATCTTTCGGCGCGGGAGGAGGCGGCATGAACGAACCGGCACCGATTCCCGAAGGCGCAACACCGCTGGAGGGCTACAAGCTCATCCTGCAGAAAGTGATCGACACGCGCCCGTCCGGCACGCGCCAGCGGCTTGCCGAGGCATTAGGCAAGAACAGATCCTTTATATCCCAGATTGCCAATCCGGCCTATTCAACGCCGGTCCCGGTGCAACACCTCGAAATCATGTTCCACATCTGCCACTTTTCACCTGTCGAAAAGCGCGATTTTCTCAACGCCTACCGTGCCGCCCACCCTGGCCGTCTGGAGGCCGTTGGCGCTTCGCGCTCCACCCGTGCTGTCACGCTTGAACTGCCGGATTTCGGCAATACGCAAATGAATCGACGGGTTGATGAAATGGTTCATTCGCTGGTGCGCGGCATCAGTGAATTGTTTCTGGAAAATGCCGAGAGTGATTTGAAGAATTCGCGGGAGGATATGAAATGAAAAAGCTGATGAACGGCGCAGACACCATTCTGTCCGAAAGTCTCGCCGGAATGGCTGCCGTGCATGCCGACATTCTGACGCTCAGCCAAGACAACAAGTTCGTCCGCCGCCGCAACCTCAAGCCTGGCAAGGTCGCCCTGATCTCGGGCGGCGGCACGGGGCATGAGCCGCTTCACGCCGGTTTCGTCGGCGAGGGCATGTTAGACGCAGCTTGCCCGGGGCAAGTGTTCACATCGCCGACACCAGACCAGATGCTGGCTGCGACTGCCTCGGTTTCTGGCCCTGCCGGGACATTGTTCATCGTCAAGAACTATGAAGGCGATGTGATGAATTTCGAGATGGCTGCCGAAATGGCCGACGGGCCGGTGGCAACCGTCATTACCGATGATGATGTTGCTGTTGAAAAGTCCACGTGGTCCACAGGCCGCCGCGGCGTAGCCGGAACATTGGTGGTTGAAAAGATTGTTGGCGCAGCGGCCGAGCAAGGCCGCGATCTCGCGGCCTTGAAAGTGCTCGGTGACAGCATCAACGCCCGCACCCGGTCGATGGGCGTCGCACTGACGTCCTGCACCGTTCCCGCCGCCGGCAAGCCGACATTTTCACTCGGCGAGCACGAAATGGAAATGGGGGTCGGCATTCACGGCGAGCCCGGCCGCCGCCGTGTGCCATTGGCGTCTGCCGACGCGATTGCCAATGAAATGATGGGGGCGATCCTTGGCGATCTGGACCTGAAACGCGGCCAGCAATGCCTGCTGCTTGTCAATGGTTTTGGCGGCACGCCGTCGATGGAGCTTTACCTGATGGCCAATGCCGCCCGCCGCATCCTTGACGGCGCGGGCCTGGTTATCAGTCGCGCATTGGTTGGCTCCTATGTCACGTCGCTTGATATGGCGGGATGTTCGCTGACCATCACAGCGTTCGATGAAGAGGCGGTCTGTCTATGGGATGCATCTGTTCATACGGCAGCGCTGCGCTGGTGAGTTTTGCAATGTGCTGCAGGGGTGGTTGAAGCGGCAGCAGGAATTCTCTTGCCTCATCAGCAAGTGCGGCGTTTCTGGCAATAACGGCCACTGGCCATATCACTTGCCTCGAGCGAGGCTCAAGTCACATGACGCCGCCGCACCGCAGCGGGGCGGCCGGCAATCGATAGTTTCGAATCGTTGCGGTTGCGCTCGGCAATGACCTTGCCATTAGCGATGACACAGAGCCGATCCGGGCGCAGGCGCAGCGCCTCAATCGGATTGCCGGCATCCAGCACAACGAGTGACGCCTTGTCGCCAACCTCAAGTCCATAGCCGTCAAGGTTCATGATCTTTGCGTTCGCATTCGTGACCATGTCAAAGCAGCGCGCCATTTCGGATGGGTGCATCATTTGCGCCACATGCATGCCCATGAAGGCGACGTCGAGCATGTCGGCGGTGCCGAGCGAATACCACGGGTCCAGCACGCAATCCTGGCCCCAGCCGACGGTGATGCCCTGCGCCTGCATTTCCTTGACGCGTGTGAGGCCGCGCCTCTTGGGGAATGTGTCGTGCCGCCCCTGCAGCGTGATGTTGATCAACGGATTGGGGATCGCCGTCATGGCGCTTTCTGCAATCAGCGGCAGAAGTTTTGACACATAGTAATTGTCCATCGAATGCATCGACGTAAGATGGCTGCCGGCCGCGCGGTGCCCAAGTCCGTGGCGCGTCACTTCGCAAGCCATCGTCTCGACATGGCGGCTCATCGGATCGTCTGTCTCGTCGCAGTGGATATCGAGCATCAATCCGCGCTCAGCGGCGATGCGGGCAAGGTCTTTGACCGAAGCCGCGCCATCTTCCATCGTTCGCTCGAAATGCGGTATGCCGCCGACCACGTCGACGCCCATGTCGAGCGCCCGGATGAGGTTTTCACGGCCGGTCCCGGTGCGGTAAAGTCCATCCTGCGGAAAGGCGACCAGTTGCAGTTCAATATAGGGTGCAACGCGCTTCTTCACTTCCAGCATCGCTTCAACGCCGCGCAGATGGTCCGGCGTCGTGTCGACGTGGGTGCGGATGGCGAGTAGCCCCATGGAGGCTGCCCAATCACAATAGGTCATCGCGCGGTCAACCATTTCGTCAACGGTGGCGATTTCGCGCAGCTCGCCCCAAAGGCTGATCCCTTCCAGCAATGTGCCCGACGCGTTCACGCGCGGGGTGCCGTAGGACAGCGTTGCATCCATGTGGAAGTGCGGGTCGACAAACGGCGGTGCAACAAGATCTCCGGTGGCGTCGATCACGCGGACAGCCGGCGCTTCGACCCTGCCAACCGCGGCAATGCGCTTGCCCTTGATGCCGATGTCCGCCACGGCGCCGTCCGGCAGGGTGCCGCCCTTGACGATCAGATCAAACATCAGCGCTCTCCCTTGTTGTACGGCGTCATCAGCGCCGCCGGCACTTCGGCCCTACGCGACATCAGCACCAGTGCGAGAACGGATAGCACGTAAGGCGCCATCAGGAAAAACTGGTAAGGCACATGCGCGCCGAGCGGTGTCTGCTGCATGCGGATCTGCAAGGCGTCGAACGCGGCGAAAAGGATAGCGCCGAGAACGGCCTTGCCGGGTTTCCACGCGCCAAACACGACCAGCGCCACGCAAATCCAGCCGCGTCCGTTGACCATTTCAAAGAAGAAGGACGAGAACGCGGAAAGCGTCAGGAACGACCCGCCCACCGCCATCAGGCCGGAGCCGATGATGACCGCGCCCATGCGCAATTTTGTGACCGAAAGGCCTTGCGATTCCACTGCCGACGGGTTTTCACCCGCTGCCCGCACGGCCAGACCCAGCGGTGTGCGGAATAGAACCCATGCGGTCGCCAACGCCACGACAAAAGCGAAGTAGGTCAGTGCTGTCTGCGAGAAAAGAGCTTCGCCAATCACCGGAATGTCCGACAAATAGCGAATTTCCAGCGGCTGGAAAGGCTCGATCTTCGGCGGGCTCGTCACTTCCGGCAGCATCAGCCTGTAGGCGAACGAACTGGTAGAGGTGGCCAGCAGCGTCACGCCCAGGCCAACAACATGCTGGCTAAGGCCGAATGGCACCGTGAGCGTTGCATGCAGAAGGCCAAACAGCATGCCGGCCGCCATCGCCACTCCGACACCGCCCCACAGCGGCAAGCCCTGATACACCGCCATCCACCCGGTGAATGCACCGATAACCATGATCCCCTCAATGCCAAGATTGAGCACGCCCGCCCGCTCGCAGATCAACTCACCCATCGTCGCAAAAATCAATGGCGACGCGATGCGGATGACAGCGGCCCAGAAACTGGCGGAAATCAGAATGTCGAGAAGTTCGCTCATCCGCGCACCACACGGACTTTGGTCAAAAGGATGGCCAGCACCATGAACAGCAACGCCGTCGCAAGCAACATATCGGCAATGTAAGTCGGCACGTTCGCTGCACGGCTCATGGCGTCAGATCCGACGAATATCCCCGCCACAAACAGGGCAGTCACCACGACACCCAGCGGATGGAGCAGCGCCAGCATTGCCACGATGATGCCGGTGTAGCCAAAGCCCGGTGACAGATCGAGGCTGAGATGGCCTTTGAGCCCCGCAACTTCAGACCAGCCCGCAAGTGCCGCCAGTCCGCCAGAAATCAGTGCCGTCTTGATCAGCACGCCATTGACCGGCATCCCGGCAAAGCGGGCGGCCTGCATGTTTTGCCCCACAGCGCGCATCTCAAAGCCGAGCGTGGTGCGGGTCTGGACTACCCAGACAATCACCGCCGAAATCAGCGCCAGCGCAAAGCCCCAATGCAGGCGCAGCCCGTCTACCAGTCGCGGAAGCCGTGCTTCCTTGATGAGGGCGGTCGATTTCGGCCACCCCATGCCCATCGGGTCTTTCATCGGCCCTTCGAGAAGCCAGGACACGATCAGCAGCATGATGAAATTGATCAGAAGTGTCGTCACCACTTCATCAACGCCCAACCGCGTTTTTAGTAGCACGGGGCCGAGCAAAACCAGAGCGCCAAAGAGCATCGCGGCGGCGGCCGAAACCGGCAGCACAAACGGACTGCCGAGCGCCCCGGTGCCGAGCAGCACCGCAACAATGGCGCCGGCATAAAGCTGCGCTTCTGCCCCGATGTTCCACAATTTGGCGCGGAAGGCGACGGCAACGGACAGCCCTGTGAAAATGAGCGGCGTTGCCCGGTTCAATGTCTCAAGCGCGGCAAAACGTGAACCGGCAGCACCTTTTATGATGAGGCCAAGTGTCGCAAACGGATTGGCGCCTGCCAGAAGCGCCAGCAGCGAGGCGATCAGGATCGTTGCTGCCAGAGCTGCAGCTGGGTAGCCGAGGCGGCGGGCGAGCGACGGGTTGGCGATGGGTTCAAGCCGCATGCGCTTCCCCTTCAAATCCATGCCCAGCCATCCACAGCCCCAGCTCGGCGGCCGTCTTCGTGCCGCGTTTGAAGGCGGGACTCAAGCGGCCTTCGGAAACGACATAAATGACATCGGACAGTGACTGGATTTCATCCAGATCCTCCGAAATCAGCAACACCGCCGCACCGGCATCCCGTGCCGCAATGAGGCGCGAATGGACATAGGCGATGGCGCCGACATCAAGCCCGCGCACCGGTTGGTTGGCGATGATGATGTCGGGCTTCGGCTCCAGCACGCGGCCGAGAATGAGCTTTTGCATGTTGCCGCCGGAGAGAAGCCGGATACGGGCGAGGGGGCCGGGGCAGCGCACATCATATTTGGCGATGATGCCCTTGGCGAAGTCTTCGGCAGCCTTCCAGTCCATCCAGCCGCGCCTCGAAAAGTCCGGCCGGAAATAACCTTCCAGCACGGCGTTTTCGGTGAGGTTGAAATCAGCGATGGTGCCGGTCTTGTGGCGGTCTTCGGGAATGCGGGCGATCCCGGAACCGATGGCGGAGCGCGGTGACCATTGCAGCACCGGCTTGCCATGCACCAGAATGTCGCCAGATGCTGGCACGCCGAGGCCGGAAACCAGATCGGCAATCGCCGCCTGCCCGTTGCCGGACACACCGGCGAGGCCGAGGATTTGGCCCGAGCAAAGATCGAGGTTGATTGTCCTAAGTCCGGGAGCCGCCCCTTTGTCAGGGGTTGTTACGAAAACGAAACGGAACAGCGCAGGGCCGGCATCGCGGTATTCGGCTTTGGGCATCGTCACGGTACCGCCAACCATCAGGGCGGCGAGCGCGGCGCGGTCGGATTTGTGTGTATCGACTTCGCCGACAACCTTGCCGTGGCGCAGCACGATGCAGCGTTCGGCAATGGCCATGACTTCATGCAGCTTGTGCGAAATGAACATGATCGACAGTCCACGCGCGATGGCCTTGCGCAGTGTTTCAAACAGCGCATCAGTCTCCTGCGGAGTGAGCACGGCGGTCGGCTCATCAAGTATGAGAATCTTGGCGTCACGGTAGAGCGCTTTGAGAATTTCAACGCGCTGGCGCTCTCCAACGGTGAGCGATCCCACACGGGCATCCGGATGCACAGACAGGCCGAAATCACGACTGAGCGTCTCAACCCTGGCTTTGGCGGCAGCGCGGCCGGAGCGGTGTGTAAACAGGCTTTCGGTGCCGAGGCGGATATTGTCCATCACCGACAGATTGTCGGCGAGGGTGAAATGCTGGTGGACCATGCCGATGCCGGCATCGAGCGCCGCGCGTGGATTGCCCGGCGGCAGCGGCTTGCCAAACACTTCCACATTGCCGTCATCAGCCACATAGTGGCCGAACAGGATGTTCATCAATGTGGTCTTGCCCGCACCATTCTCGCCAAGCAGGGCCACCACTTCGCCGCGCCTCAGCTCGAGGCTGATGGCATTGTTGGCGACGAGCGGGCCAAATCGCTTGGTGATGCGGTCGAGGCGCAGGACAATGTCCCGCGCCTCGACCGTTTGATGGCTCACGATGCCTTCGGCTCGGCGTCGTTGACTTCAACAGTGAAGGAACCGCCCTTGATAGCAGCGGTCTTCTCGGCGACCAGCTTGGTAGCCGCTTCCGGCACCTTGCCCTCAAACGTGCCGAGCGGCGCCAGCGAGCAACCGCCTTCTTTCATTGTCGAGAACACGCCGTAATTCTCGGCCTTGAACGCCCCGCCCTGAATGGCGGCGATGGCCTTCTGCAGCGTCGGTTCAAAATGCCAAAGCGCCGAGGCGACAACCGTTTCCGGATAGTCCTTCTGCGTGTCGATGACATTGCCGATCGCCAGAACCTTGCGTTCCTTGGCCGCATCGGAAACGCCGAAACGTTCGGCGTAAAGCAGGTCCGCGCCGCCGTCGATCATAGCGAATGCGGTTTCCTTTGCCTTCGGCGGATCAAACCATGAGCCGATGAATGACACCTGGAACTTGATGTCCTTGTTCATTTCCTTTGCGCCAGCCATGAATGCGTTCATCAGGCGGTTGACTTCGGGAATCGGGAAGCCGCCGACCATGCCGATGTTGCCCTTGGTCATCGAACCGGCGATGATGCCGGACAAATAGGCGGCGTCCTGAATGTAGTTGTCGAACACGGCCAGGTTGGAATTCTTGCCGTCCGGCAGGAAGGATGAGCCGAGCAGGAAGGCCACGTCTGGATATTCGGCGCAGACTTCGCGGGCTTCCGCTTCCGCGCCAAAGATTTCGCCGACGATAAACTTCACGCCGGCTTCGCAATA
The DNA here is from genome assembly GCA_041751995.1 of Rhizobiaceae bacterium. Taxonomy (GTDB): domain Bacteria; phylum Pseudomonadota; class Alphaproteobacteria; order Rhizobiales; family Rhizobiaceae; genus JANMEX01. Next base: position 52,297 of record JBGSHY010000019.1, read on the forward strand.
TTCACGCATGACTCGCGGATAATCGGTGTTGGCGACATTTTCTGTGAAGGTGTAGTCGACCTGGCCGGCGGCCTTGGCGGCTTCTGCGGCGATGTGGATGCGGCTCACCCACTGCTGTTCCACCGGAACGGTGTAAATGCCGGCCATTTTGATCGGATCGGCAGCCATCAGCACTTTCGGCATGACGGATGCGAGCGCCAGCGTGCCTGTGCCGAGCATCAGATCGCGGCGTGAAATCGAGAAGTGACGAGTGTCCATTTGTATTCCCCTGTTGCGGTTTCGATTGGGTCCCGGTCTTGTTATTTTGACCAGACGGTAAAACTAATTTCCGGCGTGCACAAGAACCGGTTTACGATGGGGAAGTCTTATGTGCAGGTGTTGAGAGTTACGCCAGCTCATGCTGTTTGCCGCCTCAACAATAAGGGACCTCAAAGGAAAAGAACGTCGAATCAGGAGGCACAATTGAGGAAATTTGACCGCAACGAATTTGCGTGGGCGTCGGGTGCGGATTGCGGCAGATCATCGCCCAGTGCAACAAATCGGTTTAAGGCTCAACAAATCGCGCTTGCCAACAGACGATGGAGTTCCCGATGAGCCGACTGCGTACGCATGACGAAAATCATCTGGTGTCGCGCATTGGCTGGCTTCGCGCCGCCGTGCTTGGCGCCAATGATGGCATTGTCTCAACGGCCAGCCTGATCGTCGGCGTCGCCGCATCAGCCGCCGGGCAAAGCGAAATCCTCGTTGCGGGCATTGCAGGCCTTGCCGCCGGCGCAATGTCGATGGCTGCGGGTGAATATGTGTCCGTATCCTCTCAGTCAGACACCGAGCAGGCGGACATCGCCCGCGAAACCGCCGAATTGGCCACGCAGCCGGAAGCCGAGCTCAAAGAACTCGCAGGCATTTATGAAAGACATGGGCTCGAACCTGCGCTGGCGATGAAGGTTGCCGAGCAACTCACCGCCAAGGACGCGCTTGCCGCCCATTCGCGCGAAGAACTTGGCATTTCCGAACACTCCGCAGCCAATCCAATCCAGGCGGCTGTCACGTCAGCACTGACATTTGCTGTGGGCGCGGCGTTGCCGCTGGTGACGGTCGTTCTGGTTCCCTTGAACATGCTGATTGCCGCCGTCACCATCGCATCTCTGCTTTTTCTCGCCTTTCTTGGCTATGTCGGCGCGAAGGCCGGCGGCGCAAATGTCTGGCGGGCGACTGCGCGGGTTACGTTCTGGGGCGCGTTTGCCATGGCGCTGACGGCCGGTATTGGCTGGATGTTTGGCGCGGTGGTTTGATGTTTCGCAGGGCCATTAATATCAGACTGTTCTAATATTAACTAGACGTTAAGCTTTTATCTGCAACTTTAATGAAGTGCAGATTTCCGGGGCTTGGAAATGTCAAACACAGCGATACGATTCGAAACGCGTGACGTGATCAACGACGCGATTTTTCAGCTTGTCAAAGCGGGAATTGCTTTGGACGACGTGGATGTCGAACTGTCCCGCATTGGTGTTGTTGACCTTGACCTGTGCGTCGAATGCCTGCGCGAAATGGCTGCCCACCTTGCTGCCGATGAGCAAAAAGCGGCCTAGTCGCGGTAGCTCGGCTCCTGCTCGTCCAACATCGTTCTGAGATCCGAAAAATGCCGCTCGGCTTGACCTGGGTAATTATTGATCTCCCGTGCAACGTTTTCGGCAATCTCATCTGACAGAACACGCAGTTTCAGCCCGGTCTGCAGCGCCTTGATGTAGGTTTCGGCGGCGCGCTCGAAATAATACAGCCGGTTGAACGTGTCGGCAACGCTGTCGCCGAGCACAAGCACGCCGTGGTTGCCCATGATCATCACCTTGACCTTGGGATCGGTAAGCATGGACGCGCAGCGCTCACCTTCCTCCTCGAACGCCAACCCACCATAATTTTCATCGATGACATACCGGTTGAAGAAGGCCGCGCAGTTCTGGTCGATCGGAGGCAGGTTCGAATCGGCCAGCGATGCCAGCACCGTCGCGTAAATCGAATGCACATGCATGACGCAGCGCGCGTGGCGGACATGCCTGTGGATAGCACCATGCAGCCCCCAGGCCGTCGGGTCCGGCGCATCCGGGCGGTCCATGCTTTCAAGATCGTCCGCGTCAAGAAGCAGAAGGCTCGAAGCCGTGATGCGCGAGAAATGCACCTGATTGGGGTTCATCAAGAATTGCGTGCCGCTGTCATTGACGGCGAGCGAGAAATGATTGGCCACCGCCTCATGCCAGTTCAACCGGACAGTCCAGCGGAAAGCGCAGGCAAGGTCAATGCGCTCCTGTTCAAAGTCGCGGTTGGTGCGCAGTCCGCCTGCAAGTGAAACGAGGGTCATGCCAAATCTCCGTGTTCGTGCCAATTTCATGTCGTTTCGGGCGTGTTGGCAAGCGCAAATATCGAAAGGTCGGCGCAGACGGGTCGTTTCCGGCCTTTTTAATTGCGCGCGCCTGCCATATGTCTGCGCATTCCAGAATGCGGCGGGAATGACATGAGTGAAGGCGACGACAGACTCCGGCTCGGCTTTGACACAGGCGGAACCTACACGGATGCGGTGCTGTACAGCCCCGCCCGCGGGATCGTCGCGTCCGCCAAGGCGCTGACCACACGGCATGATTTGTCGATCGGCATCTCAGGCGCGGCGCGGGCCGTGATGGAAAAAGCCAACGCCAAACCGTCCGAAATCGGGCTGGTTTCGATGTCCACCACCTTGGCGACCAATGCGCTGGTCGAAGGTCAAGGCGGGCGCGTCGCGCTGGTCGGCATCGGCTTTGAAGCCCGCGATCTGCAGCGTGACGGCTTGGCGCATGCGCTTGGCAAGGATCCGCTCATCTTGGTTGACGGCGGTCACGACGCGCACGGCGGCGCAAAAAAGCTGGATCTGGAGGCGCTGGAAAGGGAACTGTCCCACATCAGCGACAGCATCACCGGCATCGCCATCGCCGCCCTGTTTGCCGTGCGCAACCCGACGCACGAAATCGCCGCGCGGGAACTGGCCAGAAAACTGACCGGCCTGCCGGTCACGGTATCTCATGAGCTTTCTTCCAAACTCGGCGGCCCTCGGAGGGCATTGACCACTTTGCTCAATGCGCGGCTGGTCGGTTTGATCGGGCGCTTGATCGATGCGACGCAATCCTTCCTGAAAGATGCTGGCATTACAGCGCCGCTGATGGTGGTGCGCGGCGACGGGGCGCTGGTCTCGTCGGCGTTTGCGGCGGACAGGCCGATTGAAACCATCCTTTCCGGTCCAGCTGCCAGCCTTGTCGGTGCGCGGTTTCTGACCGGGCTGGACAATGCAATCGTCTCCGATATTGGCGGCACAACGACCGACATTGCGCTTTTGATCGATGGTCACCCGCGTCTGGATGAGGAAGGCGCTACGGTCGGCGGCTTCTCGACCATGGTCGAGGCGGTGGCGATGCGCACGCACGGGCTGGGCGGCGATTCGGAAGTGTCGGTCGAAGAGGGCGGACTGGAGCCAAAACTGATCCTCGGCCCGCGCCGCATCCTGCCTTTGGCGCTGGCAGCCGCCGCACACCCGGAAATTCTGCAAATACTTGAAAAGCAGGCGAAATCGGAAACGCTGGACCGGCTTGAAGGCCGCTTTGCGTTCCGCACCGGTCTGGCCGAACGCTTCGCCGCCGGATTGTCACCATCAGAAGCCGCGCTTTACGAGCGCTTGACCACAAGCCCGCAACCGCTGGCTGGTTTAATTGGTGCGGCCTCGCAACTGACCTCCCTGAACCGGCTCGTGGTGCGCGGGCTGGCGATGATTTGCGGCTACACGCCAACCGATGCGCAGCATGTTGCCGGACGGCAGACGACTGGCAACGCAGAGGCCGCAAGGCTTGGGGCCATCCTGTTTGCCCGCAAGCGGGACGGGCGCGGGCGGGCGATAGCCGCAACGCCGGAAGACATCGCGGCGATGACCATCGCTGCGCTGGAGCGCCGTTCGGCAGAGCTGGTGCTCGAAGCGGCTTTCGCTGAAGATGGCCTTGACGGGCCTGCAATGCTGCGCTCGCCGCTGGTGCAAAGGGCGCTCGAAAACCGCTCGGGAACCGTGCGGATTTCGCTCGGACTTGACCGCCCGGTGATCGGACTTGGGGCCTCCGCCCCACTCGTCTACCCGGCTGTCGGCAAATTGCTTTCGACAGAGGCTGTCATTCCGCATGATGCGGGCGTCGCCAATGCCGTTGGTGCGGTGGTCGGCGAAGTGCGCGTCAAGGTGACAGCCCACATCAGCCAGCCCGAGGAAGGCCGCTTCCGCGTCAGCGTCGGCGCTGAGGTCAGGGACTTCACCAACGAAGAGGCAGCGCTGGCATTCGCGGAGACGACAGCGAACGACGTTGCGCTGGCCAAAGCCGCCGAAGCGGGCGCGGCAGACGCCCATGTCGATATGGGCCGCGACATCAAGACTGCGACCATCGAAGGCCAGCGCAAATTCATCGAAGGCGTCATCTTCGCCAGCGCCCACGGTCGGCCCAGATTGGGCAATTGAACTTGAAAATTGATCTTGGCAATTAGGCTAGTTCAACCGGCTTTGGAATTGACATCCGCGCCGGATAGGCCTTTTCACTTGCAAACAATTGATGTGACCGCGCACTCCTGATTGGGTGCCGTTCCGATTGTCGGCAATTTGAGGAAAAGACCATGCGCGAACGCCTGACCGTCAACGAGTTGAAGATCGACAAGGAACTTCACGACTTCATCGTCAACGAGGCGCTGCCGGGGACCGGCGTGGATGCCGGTGCTTTCTTCAAGGGCTTCTCGGCATTGGTGCATGACCTTGCACCGAAGAACCGGACGCTTCTCGCCAAGCGCGATGCGCTGCAGGAACAAATCGACGCTTGGTATCGGCAAAAGCGCGGCACCGGCTATTCAATGGAAGAATACCGCAATTTCCTGACCTCCATCGGATACCTTCTGCCCGAAGGCCCGGCATTCAGTGTTTCGACCACCAATGTCGACCCGGAAATCGCCGTCGTCGCCGGTCCGCAGTTGGTCGTGCCGGTGATGAACGCCCGCTATGCGCTGAATGCCGCCAATGCCCGCTGGGGTTCGCTCTATGATGCGCTCTACGGCACGGACGCCATTTCCGAAGATGGCGGCGCGGAAAAGGGCAAGGGCTACAATCCGGTGCGCGGCGCGAAAGTCATCGCCTGGGCACGCAATTTCCTCAATGAGTCCGCTCCGCTGGCGGCAGGGTCTTGGGATAATGTGTCTGGACTTTCAGTTTCAGATGGCATTCTGCATGTCACCAATGCAGCGGGCGCCACTGGCCTGAAGGACCCGGCCCAATTTGCCGGATACACTGGCGATCCGGCCAATCCATCGTCCGTGCTGCTGGTGAAAAACGGCATGCATGCGCAGGTGATCATCGACCGGACCAATCTCATCGGCAAGGACGATCCCGCTGGCATCTGCGATGTCGTGCTGGAATCGGCGCTGACCTCGATCATGGACTGCGAGGATTCCATCGCTGCAGTGGACGCCGAAGACAAGACGCTGGTCTACCGCAACTGGCTCGGCCTGATGAAAGGCGATTTGGTTGAGGAGGTCGCCAAGGGCGACAAAACCATCATCCGCCGCCTGAACGCCGACAAGGCCTTCACCGCGCCGGATGGTTCGGCGGCTTCGCTCAAGGGCCGGGCGCTGATGCTGATCCGCAACGTCGGGCACCTGATGACCAATCCGGCGATACTGGACAAGGACGGCAACGAGGTGCCGGAGGGCATTATGGATGCCATGGTCACCGGCCTGATTGCACTGCATGACGTCGGACCGAGTGGCCGCAGGGCCAACTCGGTTGAAGGTTCGATGTATGTCGTCAAGCCGAAGATGCACGGGCCGGAGGAAGTGGCGTTCGCCGCCGAAATCTTCACCCGCGTCGAAGCCATTCTCGGCATGGCGCCGAACACCATGAAAATGGGCATCATGGATGAAGAGCGCCGCACCACGGTCAACCTCAAGGAATGCATCCGCGCGGCAAGAACCCGTGTCGTGTTCATCAACACCGGCTTCCTCGACCGCACCGGCGATGAGATGCACACGTCAATGGAAGCCGGCCCGATGATTCGCAAGGGCGACATGAAGGCCGCGCCGTGGATCCAGGCTTATGAAGCCTGGAACGTCGACATCGGCCTTGAATGCGGCCTTGCCGGCCATGCGCAGATTGGCAAGGGCATGTGGGCGATGCCCGACCTGATGGCGGCAATGCTGGAACAGAAGATCGGCCATCCGAAGGCGGGAGCCAACACGGCATGGGTGCCTTCGCCAACCGCAGCGACGCTGCATGCCACCCACTATCACAAGGTTGATGTTCACGCCGTGCAGGAAGGCCTCAAATCCCGCAAGCGCGCCAATCTTGACGACATCCTCAACGTGCCTGTCGCCACCCGCCCGAACTGGACGCGCGAAGACATCCGCAAGGAGCTCGAGAATAACGCTCAGGGCATTCTTGGTTATGTCGTGCGCTGGGTCGATCAGGGTGTCGGCTGCTCCAAGGTGCCGGACATCAACAATATCGGCCTGATGGAAGACCGCGCCACGCTGCGCATTTCCTCCCAGCACATCGCCAACTGGCTGCACCACAAGGTGACCACCGACGCTGAGGTGCTTGAAGTGATGAAGCGCATGGCGGCAGTGGTGGACGGGCAAAATGCGGATGATCCGCTCTATCGCCCGATGGCTCCCGACTTCACGGGCTCCATCGCCTTCGAGGCCGCCTGCGATCTGGTGTTCAAAGGCCGCGAGCAGCCGAACGGTTATACGGAGCCGGTGCTGCACTGCAGAAGGCTGGAGTTGAAGGCGTCAGGGTAAGGAAGAAAGTGAGGGTCGTCGGGCTTGTCCCGTCGACTCAGACTTTCTACACCGAATTAATCCCTCACAGCGCCACTTGCGGCTCCGGCGGCACATAAGCTGCCCTTGCCGCCCGCACGGCGTCGTGGTTGTCGCTGGCCCATTCAATCAGAGCGCCGACCGGCTTCAACATGGAGCGGCCGAGCGGGGTGAGGGCGTATTCCACCTTGGGCGGAATGGTCGGGTAAAGCGTGCGGGCGACAAGCCCGTCATATTCGAGCTGCCGCAAGGTCTGCGCCAGCATGCGCGGGGAAATGTCGCTGATCTGTTTTTTCAGCGCGGAAAAGCGCAGCGTGCCGGATTGCAATTCCATCAGCACCAACAGCGTCCAGCGGTCGCCGAGCCGGTCGAGAACGTCCCGGATCGGGCATTGCGGGGCAAAGTCTGCGGCGGACCTGTGCAGGGTCATTTTCATCTCTCCTGCCGGTTACCTAATTGTAACTGACTATGGATTTCATCACGTCTTGCGCGAATTTCTGACAGTATTAAATCAGAACTGACTTCAAAAGTCATACTGATTTTTCTTGAAAGGAAATTTCCATGGCGCTTGCCTCAAACGAAACCATACTGGTCACCGGCGCATCCGGCAAATTCGGCCGCGCCGTCATCGGCCATTTGCTGACCACCTATGCCGTACCCGCCAAACAGATCATTGCGACCACCCGCAAGCCGGAAACGCTGGCGGACCTGTCAGCCAAAGGCATCACCGTCCGCACCGCCGACTTTGATGACGAGGCCAGTTTGGCAAAGGCGTTCACTGGCGCAACCCGCCTGCTGATCGTCTCGACTGATGCGCTCGACCGTCCGGGCCGCCGCCTGGAACAGCATTTGCGCGCGGTTGCCGCAGCCAAAGCGGCTGGCGTCAAGCACATCGCCTACACCTCGATGATGCATCCGGACGCAGACTCGCCAATCGGCTTTGCAGCCGACCATCGCGGCACGGAAGAGGCCATCAAGGCCAGCGGCATTTCGCACACCATCCTGCGCAACGCCTGGTACATGGAGAACCTTGTGATGTCGCTGCCATCGGCGCTGGCGTCAGGCCAATGGTATGTGGCGACAGGCAAAGGCACGACCGCACATGCGGCGCGCGACGATCAGGCCCGCACCGCAGCCGCGGTCCTTGCTTCCGGCACCAATGACAATGCCGTCTACAATGTCACCGGTCCGCAAGCACTGACTTCGGATGAAACCGCTGCACTGGTTTCCGAGGCGGTCGGCAAGCCGTTGCAGGTCGTCCATGTCACGCCTGACCAGCTTCAGGCCGGGATGATTGCCGCCGGCGTGCCCGATTTCCTTGCGCCGGTGTTCGTCTCGTTTGACGTCAATGCGCTCAAGGATCGTTCGGGCACGCTGTCAGACGCAGTTACCACGCTCTCCGGCGTCAAGCCGCAGACGCTGAAACAGTGGCTGGGCGCGAACAAGGCGCTGTTTGCCGCGTAACCTGAGAACACCCTCGTCCGCGCCTGTGTGAACCAGCAGGCGCGGATCACCGCACCAGAAACCCGCCGCCGAGTGGGTCATCGTCCTCGACAATGAATGTCGCTTCGCCAGAATAATACGCCCGGCCCGACACCCGTGCCGTGATCGCCTGATGCGGACCGAATGCCGTGAGCGAGGCGATTTGCCCGGTGAACTGCGAGCCAGTGATGCTTTCAAAAATGCGCACTTCGCCCAAGGCAGCCTCGCCTTTGGCCGCCATCGCCGCAAGCCGGGCGGTGACGCCTGAGCCGGTCGGCGAGCGGTCCACCTCGCGGTCAGCGAACACGCAGATGTTTTTGGTCGGCGCATCCTTGCCATTGCCGCCGTCGGTCAGGATCGAGCCGTAGAGGAAAGCAAGGTCGGCAAATTCCGGATGGGAAAGCGGGACCGCCTTTTTAACGGCTTCAGTCAACGCATCGGCGGCATCGACGAAATGACGTGCCGGTGATGCGCCGAACCGGAGACCGAACTGGCGGCAATCCGCCAGCGCATAAAACGCGCCGCCATAGGAAACGTCGTAGGTGATGGCGCCGTAGCCGGGCAGATCAATCGTCAGATCGCGGGCGAACAGAAAGGCTGGGACACTCTCGAAACTGACCCGCCCGGCCTTGCCGTTTGTCACCTCCACATCGGCCACCACCATGCCGCAAGGGCATTCGATGTTGATCCGCGTGACGGGTTCTTTTGCCGCCACAAGGCCCTTGTCGACAGCGTAACGCCCGAGCGCGATGATCGCGTGGCCGCACATGGTGGAGTAGCCTTCATTGTGCATGAACAGCACCGCCATGTCGGCGCCGGGCAGGTCCGGCTCGACGAGGAGCGCGCCATACATGTCATAATGGCCACGCGGTTCGAACATCAGGATCTTGCGCAGATGGTCGAGATGGTCGCGCACGTAGGCGCGCTTTTCAAGGATGGTGCCTTTCGGCAGCGCCGGGTAGCCGCCGGTGATGATCCTGAGCGGTTCGCCCCCGGTGTGCATGTCGGTGACTGTCAGCGTGTCCATCAAATCACCCTATTCGAATTTGCGGAAGGTTTCATCTGGGTAGCGATTTCGGCCAGACGCGCCTTGATGATTTTGGTCACCAGCGCCTCGGGCAGCGGACTGTCGACGGTGAACTGGATCGTGCCGATCGACGTCTTGAAACCGGCAAGCTCATTTTCAAACATCGGAACAATGTTGCTGCTCATCGGATAGAGCGCGCAGTGGTTTTTTGCAGCAGCATAGGCGGCCAGCCCCTTGCCCTGTTTGAACGCTGGCATGCCATAGGAAAAACACTCTTCTGCCTGTGGCGCGAGCTGCCGGATTTGTCGGCGCAGGGTTTCAAGCGCCGCGCGTTTGTCTGCAGGAACACCGGCCAAATAGGCTTCGATTTTCTCGAGATCCGATCCCATCATCCGGTTCCCGTCGAGCCAAAACCGCCAGCGCCGCGTTCCGTCGCCGACAGTTCGGAAATTTCCATGATCTCGACCCGCGTCACCGGCGCTATGACCAGTTGGGCAATGCGCATGGCGCGGGTGATGGTGAAGGGCTCCGCACCGAGATTGGCCAAGATCACCTTCACCTCGCCGCGATAGTCCCAGTCAATGGTGCCGGGTGAATTCAGGCAGGTGATGCCGTTTTTCAGGGCAAGGCCCGAGCGCGGGCGCACCTGGCCTTCAAAGCCCTTTGGAATTTCTATGATCAGGCCGGTCGGAACCGCCGCCCGTTCGCCGGGCTGCAGCACCAAATCCGCAGTGACGGCGGCACGAAGGTCCATGCCCGCCGCGCCTGCCGTTTCGTAAGCGGGCAAGGCGATACCGTCAGCGTGGGGCAAGCAAAGGATGTGAAGCGTCGGCTGTGATTTATCAGTCGTCATGCGCAACTTATGGCGTCCGCACCTGCACCCGTCAATTCCGCAAAAGATGTCGGCAAGGCCCGGTAACGGCTTTGCAACCAGTGGCGGGAGACAATGACACCGGAGTGAACCGGATTCCTGCCCCATGAACCAGCCCGGACGGCCAAGGCTTCGCCTTGTCGCAAACAATGACAAAAGGCTCGCCCGCCGCCGGCGCGGTTGGCGGTTGCCATTCGCATTGAAAAGAATGTTGGCAAGCCTCCTCATGGCCGCTGCCGTCTTTGGCGGGGCAGTGGTTTTTGAGCAGCTTGGTCCAACAGGCGTTGATCCAATCAAGCTGTCGTCAATTCCCAAAGGCGAGGGCAGCAGCCCGCTTGCGGGCCGGGACGTATCTGCACGGCCAATGCCGGTTTGCGGCTACGGCAAGCGCACCAACTGCATCGCCGATCGTGACACATTCTGGCTGGACGGAACAAAATACCGCATCGCCAACATCGACACGCCGGAACTCAGGGGCAAGTGCAGCGCCGAGCAAACGACAGCCAAACGCGCCCGCCAGAGGCTGGCGGAGTTGATCAACGACCGGCCGGTTGAGGTACGGGTCACCGGTACGGACCCCTATGGCCGCAAGCTGGTCATCATCTCTGACGCCAACGGCGACCTTGGCGACAGATTGGTCGGCGAAGGACTGGCCGAAGTCTGGGGCGGCGATTTCATCGACTGGTGCAGCGGGTGATTTTTCAAATGGCTGCTCAATTCAAAACGAGCAATGCACTTTCCGCGTCGTCCATAAATGCATTCATTACCGTTTGGTTTGACTTTATACAGGCGACACTTGCGTCGGTTGAGCAGTTGCCCAATCGGATCCATATTGCCTTTGGCGGTGCACCATAAAGAAAGCTCATTTGGTGGAAATCGGCATCTTTAGACACAATGCAGAAGCCGTTTTCCTTGGCATATTCCCAAACGGCTGCATCGGAATTGTCGCCCAGCTTTAGCCTTCCGACGTGCCTCGATCCCGGAAAATCTATGCCCAGCGCTGACACAATACGGGCTGAAAGATTTTGATCAAAAAGGAGTTACCGCGTCATGCCGCGCCAAGTAGCCTTCTTTCGCGGTCAGCGGCAAAGGCCAGACAAGCCCGCAAATCATCGGTCGCGAGCTCAGGAAAGTCAGACAAGATTTCGGACTCGGTCATTCCTGACGCCAGATAGTCCAAGACGTCATAAACCGTGATCCGTGTGCCGCGGATGCAGGGTTTTCCGGAGCGGCGGGCCGGATCAATTGTGATGCGCTGCAAGTAATCCATAATGTATTGTCATTCAAACCCGTCAAACGGTCAAGCAGATGCGCTATTGACCCAATCGACACTCCAAGCCTCCCCTGCTAAAGACGCGCCAAATTCTCGCACCATTGGACACCCCATGACCGACACCATCCGGGAGGAAGTCTCCCGCCGCCGCACGTTTGCCATCATTGCGCATCCGGATGCGGGCAAAACGACGCTGACGGAAAAGCTGCTGCTGTTTGGCGGCGCGATTCAGCTTGCCGGTGAGGTGAAGGCCAAGAAGGACCGGATTAACACCCGCTCCGACTGGATGGCCATCGAGCGTGAACGCGGCATTTCCGTTGTCACCTCGGTGATGACTTTCGAATACGAAGACGCGATCTTCAACCTGCTCGACACGCCGGGCCACGAAGACTTTGCCGACGACACTTATCGCACGCTGTCTGCAGTGGATTCGGCCGTCATGGTGATCGATGGTGCCAAAGGCATCGAGCCGCGCACGCTCAAGCTGTTCGAAGTCTGCCGCATGCGCGACATTCCGATCGTCACCTTCATCAACAAGATGGACCGCGAGGCGCGGGACCCGTTCGAACTTCTCGAAGAGATCGAGCAGAAGCTGGCGCTGGACACCGCGCCCATCAACTGGCCGATCGGCATGGGCAAGAATTTCGCCGGGACCTACAATCTCAAGGAAGATTCCGTGCGCCAGCGCGATGCGGACACCGATGCGGTCAAGGTCAACGGGCCGGAGAGCGATCAGGCCGCAGGGCTGTTGCCCGCCAACGAGCGTGACGCCTTCATCGAAAGCTGCGGACTGGCGCGCGAGCTTTGCCACCCGTTCGATAAAAAGGCCTTCATGGAAGGCCATCTTACGCCGGTCTATTTCGGTTCAGCGCTGAAGAATTATGGCGTGCGGGATCTGATCAACGCGCTGGCGGATTTCGGCCCGCAGCCGCGCGATCAGGAAGCGGACACGCGCATTGTCCATGCGACCGAAGAAAAGATGAGCGCGTTCGTTTTCAAGATCCAGGCCAACATGGATCCGAATCACCGCGACCGCATCGCCTTTGTCCGCGTCTGCTCCGGCACGCTGGAGCGCGGCATGAAGGCCAAGCTCGTACGCACCGGCAAGCCGATGGGCCTGTCCGCGCCGCAGTTCTTCTTCGCCCGCTCACGCCAGATTGCCGATGAGGCCTTTGCCGGCGATGTGGTTGGCATTCCCAACCACGGCACCTTGCGCATCGGCGACACGCTGACTGAAGGCGAGGATTTCCTGTTCCGCGGCGTGCCGAATTTTGCCCCGGAAATCCTGCGACGCGTGCGCCTTGATGATGCAATGAAGGCCAAGAAACTGAAGGAAGCCTTGGCGCAGATGGCCGAAGAAGGCGTGGTGCAGCTGTTCTCGCCGGAAGACGGCTCGCCCGCCATTGTCGGAGTCGTCGGCGCGCTGCAATTGGACGTGCTTCAGCAGCGCTTGCTGCTTGAGTATACTTTGCCGACCGGCTTTGAAATGTCGCGCTTCTCGATCTGCCGCTGGATTTCGACGGACGACAAGCTGGACCTCCACAAGTTCATGGAAGCCCATCGCGGCGACATGGCCAGGGACCTTGACGGCGACCCGGTGTTTCTGGCGCAGAACAATTATTCGCTGAACTATGAGGCCGAGCGCTGGAAAGCCATCAAGTTCGCCACCATCAAGGACTATCAGGTGCGCGGGGCGAAGGCGGCGTGAACGCTGAACAATTCGACGTTCTCATCATCGGCGCGGGCGCGGCGGGCATGTTCGCCGCGGCGGAAGCCGGCAAGCGCGGGCGCAGCGTGTTGATTGTCGACCATGCGGAAACGCCCGGCGAGAAGATCCGCATTTCTGGCGGCGGGCGCTGCAATTTCACCAATGTGCATGCAAGCGCCAAGCAGTTTCTTTCAGGCAATCCGCATTTCTGCATTTCGGCGCTGAAGCGGTTTTCCGCGCGCGATTTCATCAAGAGGGTCGATGCACGCGGCATCGCCTACCACGAGAAGACGCTCGGCCAATTGTTTTGCGATGGCTCGGCGCAGCAAATCAACGACATGCTGACCGACGACATGGCCGCTGCCGGTGTTGTGTTGCGGCTTGAGACACAGGTCTTCGATGTGACCAAAACCGACGCCGGTTTCCTCGTGCGCCTGTCGAGCGGCCCGGTGCAGTGCCAGTCGCTGGTGATTGCCACAGGTGGCAAGTCGATCCCGAAAATGGGTGCAACCTCGTTTGGCTACCGTGTCGCCGAGCAATTCGGCATCGCGGTCACCGAAACGCGGCCCGCGCTGGTGCCGCTGACATTTGAACCGCACATGCTGGACCGGCTGAAGGCTTTGGCCGGTGTTGCGGTCGATGCCGTTGTTGATCACGGAAAAGTGAAGTTCCGCGAGGCGCTGCTGTTCACCCACCGCGGCCTGTCCGGACCCTCGATCCTGCAGATATCCAGCTATTGGCGCGAAGGCGATGAAATCGGCATTGACCTGTCGCCTGACCGGGATGTCTTTCCACTCATGCGTGAAGCGCGCCAGACCAACGGCAAGCAGGAACCGCAGACTATCCTGTCACAGGTTCTGCCCAAAGGCGTGGCGCAGTTTGTGGTCGAGCAGGCGGAGGTTTCCGGGCGTCTGGCGGACCAGTCCGACAAGAAGCTGCAAGCCATTGCCGACGCCGTCCACCGCTGGCGCATCAAACCTTCCGGCTCGGAAGGCTACCGCACGGCGGAAGTGACGCTGGGCGGCGTGTCAACGGATGAGTTGGACCAGAAAACGATGCAGTCAAAAAACGTGCATGGCCTGTATTTCATCGGCGAAGTGGTGGATGTCACCGGTTGGCTGGGCGGCTACAATTTCCAGTGGGCCTGGTCGAGCGCATTTGCGGCTGGGCAGGCGGTCTGAACCATACAAAAGAAAAATGCGAGCAGGATGTCTCCTGCCCGCAACAAGAAGTTCGCGAAGTCGGCCAAAATTGCGACCGATTGCAGCCTTTAGACTACAGGGTTTATTTTCTCTCAATATAGGGATATCCCTATTTGGGACGGACTGCGCAGGGGCGCTGCCGTGTTGGGACACGTGGCTATGAATCGAATGTTTAGAGTCGAGGATTTTGCCGGCATTCTTGACCCTCGTCTTATACCTGGGTCGGACGATGCCGATTTCCTGTGGGAGTGGCTTTCAAAGACGCTCTATGATCATTGCGATGTAGAAGGCATTTTTTATCTGGCATACCCGGTTGGCGAATCTGGCGGCAAGCCAGAAGTACTGATCGAGCGCGCAATCTGGCGGACCAGCTATCCCGAAGCCTATCTCAACGCCATGCCGGGCAATCCGCTGACCAATGACTATTCGGCCAATCACGTGCTCGAAACCGGTGAGGTCAGCCGTTGGCATGACCCGGAATCCCTGCCCAAGATGACCAAGGGCGAGCGGGCCCGCATCGAGCTTGATGAAAAATACAACATGTCCATCGGCGCCTGCTTTCCGATTTTCACATCAAGCAAGCGCATCTGCGGCGGTTTTGGTCTTCGGTCGAAATCACAGGATGCGCAAACTTTTGATCGCGTGATCCAGCAGCACCAAGCGGAAATCGGCCGGTTGCTCAGCGCCTTTGATGAAAAATTCCGCGGGCCTTATGCAAGGACGCAATTCAAGCTGGCGCCACAGGAAGCGCGGGTTCTTGCTTATCTGGCCGGTGGCATGGCTGTTCAGCGGCTGGCCCATGAAATGGGCCTGTCTCCCAAGACCGTCGAAGCTTACATGAGTTCGGCGCGCAAGAAGACCAGTTCGTCCACCAGTGCTGAAGCCGTCGCAAAGGCGATTTTCTTCAATCTGGTTTGAACATTCCGCTTAGTCTCGCCTTAACGCCCGTCGTTCAAACTCGCCTGGAGGCGAAGGTGAAGCGATGCGGCTGTTCCGGACGATCTACAAGGCATTCCTGTTTGCGGCGCTAGCCGGGCTTGGCTATGTCGCCTTCCTGTTCCTGACGCCGGTCACGCAGGACAATCTGCAATCGCGGGTCACCAGCCTGTGCACTGTCGGCAATCTCGCCACGCAGATTGACCGCAAGTACAAGCTGACCGGATTGAGCCAGAAGGAAGCCAATTGCGGCTGCCTGTCCGGCAGGCTCTTGCAAACGCATGGAAACGCCGAAGCCGCCAGACTTGCCGACGCGACGCGGCAATTGTTCGTCAACGCCATGCGGTCAAAGCTGACGGGATCAGCGCCTTCCTTCGAAGGCATCGACCGCAACGATCTTTACAAGATACAACAGTTTTTCGAGTCCGTGGGCATGACTTGCGCCGTCAAGCCGGCTTGAATCGGCAGATGCCCGGGGTCCGAAATATCTCGCCGATGCCCGGCTTTGGCCTGTTGGGTTGACAGGCGTCAAACCCTGAATTTCCTGTTGGTTGTATCCTTCGTCAACCTGCCATCAACGGGAGAAAAAGCGATGGATATCGTTGAACGGATTGAAACACTGCGCGCTTGGTCAAACGCCTCGCCGGAGAAGAAAGCCGCCTATTTTGCCGCGATCAGCAAACGAGCCGGTGACGAAGAGCCGGAGCCTGTGCCTGCATACAACAAATGCATGGACAGATGCGCTGCCAAGCACATGAAACTCATCAAGAGATGCAATGGTTTGACAGGCGATGCTCTGATGGCTTGCGCCCAGGGCGTGGAAGAGCAAATGGCGGCATGTTATGAAGGCTGCAATGCCATGTTATGAAAGCGGCCGGCATATTCCATACACCGGCCACTGTTTCAGATCGCAGACTTGCCTAGCCCATCCGCACGCCTTCCTTGATAAAGGTTCCGGAGCGTAGTTCATTGACTGCCGTGACCAGTTCCTCGCGCGTGTTCATGACGATCGGCCCATGCCAGGCGACCGGCTCCTTCAGCGGCGCGCCGGAGATCAGCAGGAAGCGCACGCCCTTCTCGCCGGCTTGGACGACAACTTCATCGCCTGTGTCGAACACCACCAGCGTGCGGTTGCCCGACATGTCGCGCAGATGGATTTCCTCGCCGTTGACTTCCTTTTCGACCAGAACGCCGAAAGGCTTCGACGCATCACGGAACGAAGCCGATCCTTCGAATATGTAAGCGAAGGCTGACCGGTAAGTATCGACCTTGAGCACCTTGCGCTTGCCGGCAGGAACCCAGATATCGAGATATTGCGGGTCCGCGGCAATGCCATCGACCGGGCCCTTCTTGCCCCAGAATTCGCCGACGACAACGCGTACCTTGGTGCCGTCATCGTCGATGATTTCCGGAATTTCGGTCGAGCCGACATCCTGATAACGCGGGGTCGTCATCTTCAGGCTGGCGGGCAGGTTGGCCCACAGCTGAAAGCCATGCATCCGGCCGAACACATCGCCCTTGGGCATTTCCTGGTGCATGATGCCGGAACCGGCTGTCATCCACTGGACGTCACCGGCGCCAAGCGTGCCGTTGTTGCCAAGCGAGTCGCCATGCTCGACCGTTCCGGCCAGAACATAGGTGATCGTCTCGATGCCACGGTGCGGATGCCAGGGAAAGCCCTTCAGGTAATCCTGCGGGCGATCATTGCGGAAATCATCCATCATGAGGAATGGATCTGTAAGCGAAGGGTCACCAAACCCGAACACGCGCTGCAAATTGACGCCTGCGCCTTCGATGTGCGGTGTGGTGCCGGAAATATGCTTTACGGGGCGGATGGACATGTCATTGGTCCTTTCGATTGGTTTATTGCAGCCAATCTAGGCCTTGGGCGACGGTTTTGACAGGTGTGAACAATGTGGACGGATTGTTCGATATTCAGATACCACTGCCTATTTGTGCCTTATGAAATCTCTTGACCCACTCGTTTGCCGCGCTTTCGAATTCAACGTGCTTTTGAACCAAGGCGACTTTCTCGATGTCGCCGAATTCGCCTAGCAATGCGCATTTTGAGCAGTTGAACGCCGTATTCCCAGAGGTCCAAGCCAAATCAAAGAATATCGCACGCACACGGGCTTCATCTGGAAATGGGCCGATTTTAGTATCCCAATTTGGAGATATGGCTACGAACCCTTCGGGGGTGACGTGAGTTCCATGAGAGCTGAAAAGCTTATAAGATCTTTTCCGGTCTGTTGGTGTGGTGTCCAATTTTTCGAGGGCCTCTCGGACCTTTACTGGGCCGAATTTATTACGTCTGTCTTTCTCCTCGGCTCTTCCCCATTCGCCAACTAGCGCCCAATCAGAAGCAAAATACTCGAGAAGGTAGCCAAGTTCTATCAAGTCTCGAATCTGTGAAATAGCTGGCTGATAGTATCCCGCCAAATTGAGTTTACTGACGGCACCTGCAGAGTTGATAACTCTCACCCCCAAGCGTTGGATTGAGACCTCGACTGACGAATCTGTTAACGGTCGCCGCGCTATGAAATCGAGCAAATCAATTGCCTTGCCGATAAGGGCCAGATGCTCCATAAATCCGGGCATGGACTCAAGATAAACTTTGTTGAGTGCCTCTATTTGGCTTTCATCCAGAATCATTTGAATTAACACCTACAATTCGGATATTACACATGCAAAAGTGTAGTTCAGTGTAGCGGCGTTTCAAAAGGCTATTTCCATGAAAAAGCCAATACCTCTCTCGCTCCATCCGGACCGTGTGCCTGTGCATCCCGGCGCATTTCTGCGCGAGGACGTGTTGCCGCATGTCGGCATGGGCAAGGATGATTTCGCTGAATCGCTCGGAAATTCCCGTCAAATGCTACATGGCATTTTGGCCGAAAAACATCCTGTGATTGTCGATATGGCCGTCCGGCTGGGACATGTCCTCGGCAACGGCCCCAATATCTGGATCAATCTGCAAAAGACCTATGACCTTTGGCATGCGGAACGCCGGATTGATCTTGGAAAATTGAAGACTCTGCATACGGCAGTCGCCGCCGAGTAGAGGTCTTCAGCTAACGCCCATACATCAGACACGCCGAACCCTTGTACTCTGTCTCCGCCTTCAGCCGGAATCCGGTCTTCTCCGCCAGCCGGATTGACGCCGCATTGCCCGGGCTGATGATGCAGGCGACCGGGCGCGGGGCAGATGTCTTGGCATACCACGCCAGGACTGCGCTTAACGCCTCCTGCGCAAAACCCTTGCCCCATGCCGCAGGTGACAGAGCCCACCCGGCCTCGGCGAAGCCATCAAGTGATGGGGTGATATCGCGGTGGAAGTCCGCCAGGCCCGCTTCGCCGAGAAAAGCGCGGGTTTCCTTGTCCGTGATTGCGAAATATCCAAAGCCGAGCGCGGGCCACAGACCGTGATAGCGCAGCAGGCGTTGCCAGCATTCTTCTTCAGTTGAAGGCCGGTTGCCAGCGGTGAAGCGCGTCACTTCCGGATGGCTCCAAAGCGTGACGATGTTGGTAAAGTCATCCAGCCGATGCGGACGAAGCAGAAGCCGCGGCGTTTCGAGAATGACGGGAGCTATCATCAGGATTTACCCGTCAGCCGCGCCGCAATCAAATCCGCCAGCTTTGCCGCCACCTCATCCTTGCTCATTTCGGGCCACTCCTCGATGCCTGACTGCGAAACAATGCGCACCCGGTTGCGGTCGCCGCCCATTACGCCCTGCGCGCCGCCGATGCCGGTGGCGGTTGACACATCATTTGCGACAATCATGTCCGCGCCCTTGCGGGAAAGCTTTGCCGTCGCGTTGGCGACCAGATCATTGGTTTCGGCGGCAAAGCCGACAACTAGCTTTGGACGCTTTTCGTGGTGGCCGACAGTTCGCAATATGTCCGGATTTTCAGTCATTGTAAGTGTCGGCGCACCTTTACCGGGATCTTTCTTGATCTTCTCTCCCGCCTCATTCTCCGTCCGCCAATCGGCAACCGCTGCCACCATGACTGCCGCATCAGCCGGCAGCAGGCTTTCCACGGCGCCAAGCATTTGGCGTGCGGTTTCAACGCGGGTGACAGTGACGCCCGCCGGATCGGCAATCGTGACCGGCCCCGATACCAGCCGCACATCGGCCCCGAGTTTTGCCAGTGCGGCAGCGATCGCGTGGCCCTGCTTGCCTGAGGAACGGTTGGCAATATAACGGACCGGATCAATCGGCTCATGGGTAGGCCCGGAGGTGACGATGATTTTCTTGCCTGCCAGCGGTTTTGGCCGGCTGTCCAACAAGGCTTCAATAGCAGCCACGATTTCAAGTGGTTCGGCCATCCGTCCTTCGCCCGCTTCTCCGCTTTCGGCCATCTCGCCGCGGTTTGGGCCGACAAAATGTAAACCGTCGGTTACCAAAGTATTCCGGTTGCGCAGTGTCGCCGGATGGTTCCACATTGCAGGATTCATGGCCGGAGCGACCAGCACCGGAAGGTTGGTTGCGAGCAGCACTGCCGAAGCCAGATCATTGGCCAGACCGTTTGCCATTTTGGCCATCAGATCCGCAGTGGCCGGGGCAACCACAATCAAATTGCAGTCCCGCGCAAGCCTTATGTGCCCGACGTCCTGCTCGTCCTCGCGCGAGAACAGGTCGTCGAAAACCTTGTCCGCCGTCAGCGCGCCGACGGACAGCGGCGTGATGAATTCCTGCGCCGACTTTGTCATGATCGCCCGCACCCCATAGCC
Organism: Rhizobiaceae bacterium; assembly: GCA_041751995.1. Lineage (GTDB taxonomy): Bacteria > Pseudomonadota > Alphaproteobacteria > Rhizobiales > Rhizobiaceae > JANMEX01. The sequence continues at coordinate 72,377 of JBGSHY010000019.1, forward strand.
GCGTTCGCGCAGGCGGCGGATCAAGTCAAGGCATTTGTAAGCCGCAATCCCGCCGCCGATGATAAGGAGGATGCGTTTTCTATCGCCCTTTGCGGAAGCCGGCACGACAACATCCGGCGTCAGTCTCTTCAATGCTGCCGCCAGTTTCGCAATGTTGCGTTCGGTAATCGACGTGCTGTTCAGGCGCCATTTCGAATAGGCTTGCGGGGTCACGCCCGCAGCGGCGCACAGAACTTTTTGAGATATGCCAAGTTGCTCGCGCTCATTATCAATTTCATCAAAGCGGGACATCTTGACCTCATCGGTTCACAAACTGAGAGTCAGATACGCATTTATGCTGATAAATTGCAACTTCTTCTAAAGAATGCGTATCGCAATGGCCGCCAGTGAAATCGCAATCACCCACAGCGCCCAGCGCCCGGAGCGACCATGCCGCGCCTCGGACTTGCCGATCTCTTCGGCCGTTTGCGCATCAAACCGCAGCCCGTTTGCCGCCATCTTGTCGATTTCTTCCGACAGTCGTTCTGTTCGGGCGGCAAAATCCGGCAACTGCCGCGACAGATGCGCGATGGCCCGAAGACCCTCGCCGGCGTCCGCGATCATGCCGCGCGGACCGAGATTGTCGGCAATCCACGCCCCGACCACCGGTTCGGCCGTCTTCCACATGTTGAACGCCGGATCGAGCGTGCGCGCCACGCCTTCAACCACCACCATGGTTTTCTGCAGCAGCAAAAGCTCGGTGCGGGTTTCCATGTCGAACACTTGCGTGACTTCAAACAGCAGCGTCAGCAGTTTGGCCATCGAAATGGTTTCAGCAGACTGGCCATGGATCGGCTCGCCGATGGCGCGGATTGCCTGCGCGAAACTTGCCACATCATGCTTGCGCGGCACGTATCCGGCCTCGAAATGCACTTCGGCGACGCGGCGATAGTCGCGCTTGATGAAGCCGTAGAGGATTTCGGCCAGAAACCGCCGTTCCTTCTTGCCGAGCCGCCCGGCAATGCCGAGATCGACAGCGACAATGTTGCCTGCAGGATCGACGAACAGATTGCCCGGATGCATGTCGGCGTGGAAAAACCCGTCGCGCAGCGTGTGGCGCAGAAATGACTGGATGAGCACTGCACCCAGATGCGGCAGGTCATGACCGGCGGCACGAAGGCCGTCCAGATCGTTCATCTTGACGCCGTCGATCCACTCCATCGTCAAAACGTCACGGCCCGTGCGCTCCCAGTCGACCGTCGGCACCCGGAAACCCGGATCGTCAACCGTGTTGTCACGCAGTTCCGACAGCGCCGCCGCCTCGAGCCGCAGATCCATCTCGATGCGGGTGGTCTGGGCCAGTGTCTCGGTGACTTCAATCGGCTTCAGCCGCTTGCCATCCGTGAACCAGCCTTCCTGAATGCGGGCGACCAGAAAATAGCTTTCCAGATCTTGCGCGAACCGCTTGCGAACGCCGGGTCGTATGACCTTGACCGCAACCTTCTTTTCGCCCTCTGCCGTGCGCACATAAGCCGGATGCACTTGTGCAATCGACGCGGCGGCGATGGGTTCGTCCAGTTTTACATAAAGGTCGCCAACCGTCCGGCCGAGCGACTCTTCAATCGCCTTGACAGAGTCCGCCGTCGGAAACGTGTCCATCCGGTCTTGCAGCCGGGCAAAGTCATCCGACAGCGCGTTGCCGACAATGTCCGGACGTGTCGCTAGAAACTGGCCGAGCTTGACATAGGAAGGCCCCAGCCGCTGGATTGCGCGTGCCAGCCGTTCCTGCCTATCTGTGCGTGTAGACTTCCGCTTGGCAAACAGAGTGGCCAGGCGGTGCAGCGTCAACGCCGAACCGGAAAGATTGTCCACCGGGATGGACGCGACAACGCCTTCGCGCACGATCACCCAACCGGCGCGCATCAGCCTCAGCGCTGCAGCAATGTCACTCATGGGATCAAAGCTTCCAGCCGGAATGGGCCGCAGCAATGCCGCCGGAATAGTTGCGGTAAGCCACGCGCGAGAACCCGGCCTTGCGGATCATCGCGGCAAAATCCTCCTGTCCGGGGAATTTGCGGATGGATTCCACCAGGTACCGGTAGGAATCGCCGTCGCCCGTGACCGCCTTGCCAATCGCCGGAATGGCGTTGAACGACCATGCATCATAAAATCTGTCGAGCATCGGCATTTCGACTTCGGAAAACTCGAGACACAGGAAGCGCCCGCCGGTTTTCAAAACACGGAACGCTTCTGACAAGGCCACGTCGATGCGCGGCACGTTGCGAATGCCAAACGCGATTGTGTAGGCGTCAAAGCTCTTGTCGGGAAACGGCAACGCTTCCGCATTGGCTTCGACAAAGCTCAAATGCTCGGCGATGCCTTTCTTGGCGGCGCGGTCGCGGCCGACTTCCAGCATCGAGCCGTTGATGTCGAGCACGGTGACATCCGCCTTGCGGTCCGATGCTTCCAGAATGCGGAAGGCGATGTCGCCGGTGCCGCCGGCCACGTCCAGCGCTTTCCAACCGTTGCGCTTGGGCGGGGAAAGCCAGTCAACGAACGCGCTTTTCCACACCCGGTGCATGCCGGCCGACATCAGGTCGTTCATCATGTCATAGCGGCGGGCGACAGTGTGGAACACGTCATTGACCAGCGGCTGCTTTTCGCCGCTGCCGACCTGTCGGAACCCGAACGAGGTTTCCATGCCGCCATCTGCCGTTGTGCGTTCCACGCTCATGCGTTCATCCTGTGTGTGCATTTTCGCGCCGGACCATAGCCGATCACACCTTCAATGGCTATGTTGCCCGGCGCGGTGAAGCGCCGCGCCAGGAAAAGATTGGGGAAATGATAAATGGTCGTCAAAGCCGAAATCCACTGCCACATCGAAGGCGCGGCCTCAACGCAGCTGGTCGCAGGCCAGGCGCGCAAATACGGCGTCAACATTGACGGCCTGATCAATGGCGAAGATTTTGTCTGGACCGATTTCACCACCTTCCTCAAAGCCTACGACAAGGCGGCGGCGCTGTTCTGCACCGAGGAAGACTATGCGCTTTTGGCGCAGACCTATTTTGAAAGCATCGCCGCCGATGGCGCGATCTACGGCGAGATTTTCATCTCGACCAACCATGCGCAAAGCTGCGGGCTCGACCCTAAGCTCTATGTTTCCGGGCTTGCCGAAGGCATGCGCCGCGCCAAGGCGAACACCGGCATTGAAACACGAATGATCGCCACGGGCCTTAGGCACATGGGGCCGGAAGGCGTTGATGAAGCCGCGGAATGGCTGCTTAAAAACCCGCACCCGCTGATCACCGGCTGGGGCATGGCGGGCGAAGAGCGGATGCACCACCCGAAGGATTTTGCCCGCTCCTTCGACAAGATGCGCGACGCCGGCTACGGCATCACCGTCCATGCCGGCGAACTGGTCGGCTGGCAAAGCGTCGCCGACGCGCTGGACTGGCTCAAGCCCTCGCGTATTGGACATGGCGTGCGCGCGATTGAAAACCCCGATCTGGTCAAGCGATTGGCAGACGAGCAGATCGTGCTTGAATGCTGCCCCGGGTCCAACATTTCGCTGAATGTGTTTCCGAATTTCGAAGCCCATTCCTTCATGAAACTGCGGGCGGCAGGCATTCCCGTGACACTGTCGTCCGACGACCCGCCCTATTTCGCCACCAGCCTGAGGCATGAGTATGACGTGATCGGCAAACAGCATTTCGGCCTCAGCGACGCCGAACTGACGGACATCACGCGCACCGCCATCAAGGCGGCTTATGTCGACGAGGATACGCGGGCCGAATTGCTGGCGAAGGTGATCTAGCATCAACAAAGCTGTGACTGGCAATCCGTGCGCGGTTTCCAATCCATGCGCAGACCGCTAGAACAGGCAAACCGGTTTTCAGGAGCGTGCCATGAGTGTCACTGTCGTCGATCATCCTCTCGTCAAGCACAAGCTGACGATCATGCGAGACAAGGAGACCTCGACCGGAAGTTTCCGCCGCCTGCTCAAGGAAATCTCGCTGCTGCTCTGTTACGAAGTGACGCGCAACATGGAAATGACAACCAAGCGGATCGAGACGCCGCTTGAGCCGATGGACGCGCCGATCCTTGACGGCAAGAAGCTGGTGTTCGCCTCGGTGCTGCGCTCCGGCAATGGCTTGCTTGAGGGTATGCTGGAACTGGTGCCATCGGCGCGCGTCGCCCACATCGGCCTTTACCGCGACCATGACACGCTTCAGGCAGTCGAGTATTATTTCAAGGCGCCCGATGACATTGCCGACCGTCTGGTGATTGTTGTTGATCCGATGCTGGCGACAGCAAATTCCGCCATCGCGGCCATCGACAAGCTGAAGGAGCGCGGCGCCAACAATTTGCGTTTCGTCTGCCTGCTCGCCGCACCCGAAGGCATCAAGCGTTTCACCGAAGCCCATCCGGACGTGCCGGTGTTCACCGCCGCCATCGACAGCCATCTGAACGAAAAGGGTTACATTGTTCCCGGCCTCGGTGACGCGGGTGACCGCATGTACGGCACGAAGTGAACCGGTTCACCGCCTGAACGGCCAGGCCAGTTGCTGCAAAAACTCCAAAAGAACAGGATCGCCCTTGATTCCGGTTTCCGTCGGCCACTCGCCTTTCGGCATGTGGTAGGTGCCGAAAAGCCGGTCAATCCACGGAAAATGCACGGCGAAATTCTTGTCGATCGGCTCCACGGCGTGATGCCAATGATGGAAACGCGGCATGACCAGAAGCTGGTTCAGCACCGGTATGTCAAAGCGCATGTTGACGTGATTGAGCGTCGCCTGCACGGCAACGATCACCAGCCAGATGTAGAGCGCCTGTTGCGAGAAGCCGATGATGAGCAGCGGCGCAAGCGTCAGCGCCCGGGTGACGATGATGTCGACAACATGCAGCCGTGAACCTGCCAGCCAGTCCATCGCGCGGGACGAATGGTGAATGGCATGGAACGGCCAGGCCCAGCCGATCCGGTGAAAGCTGCGGTGCACCCAATATTGTGCGACATCGGCGGCGAGCATCACGGCGAGCACTTCAAGGACCAGCGGCAGACTGTCAGTGTTGAAGCCCGAGGCATTGGCATGGACAGTCTGCGCAATCAGTGTCGCCGGAAGCAGCGTGAAAAAGGTCATCAGTTCGACAGCGACGTGGCTGACCAGAAAATAAATGCCGTCCGTCGTCCATCCGGCGCGGAAAATTTCCTGATCCTTGTAGAGCGGGAACAGCCGCTCCAGCGGCACGAAGATCAGCGCCAAAAGGACAATATTCAAAATGAACCAGTCCAGCCCGACGCGGAAAGCCGCTTCGCCGCCGCCGACCTCCACCGTGCTGCCGCCTGCAAGCACCGCCATCATGCAGAAGAACAGACCGGTGAGGCCAAGGCGTTTGGACGGCCGCAAAACCACATTGAGCGCCGAAAACAGGAAGCCGGCCATGATCGCCAGCGCCAGCAATAGTCGCATCGTCTCAACCGGATAGCGCGGCGCAGTCTCAGACATCGTCAGCCACTGCGGGTAGCGAAACACCAGAACGGCAAGAAAACTGCCGAAAGACAGGAAAAGGCCAACGAGGCCCGAGAACCACCCGGTGCCGAAATGCTTTGGCAAATGATCGCCAAGCAGCCTTTCGGCCGCGCGGTCCAGTCTTGTCTGCCCCGGATTGAGTGACGAATCATCCGCCATTGGTGCCCTCGCTCTCCTACCTTCGCCAATTTCGGGCTTTTGTCGAGAATTGGCGGGCCTTTGCCGAAGCCGAACCGTTAAATCGCCTCTCCGTGTGGCTCACGACCATTACGACTGGCAGAGCGATTTTTGAAATTGTTCCCGCGAAACCTTTCATTAACGCATTCTGCAAACTCTCCGGGGCATGTCTGTTTATAAACGCGCCAGCAACCGGCGCATCTTAATGTGCGGCTGGATTGCAACCGGATATTGCTGATGAACCGCTTCTTTTTGATGCTGCTGGCCGCTGGCGCATTGCTGTCGGGCATACTGGCACTGCTGCAGGAAACCTCGCAGCCGGATGATGGTAAATCTGCGCCGATGGCCAAGGCCGCGAGTATGAAACCGCAAACGACTTCAACCAGTTCGCCGTCCGGTTCGGTCCGCCTGAAGCCTGATGCGCGCGGGCATTATGTCGCCGAATTCAGGATGAACGGAAAATCAGTCACGGCGTTGGTCGACACCGGCGCGAGCATGGTGGCGATCAACAAGACAACGGCGCGCAAACTCGGCATCTATGTCGGGCCAGCTGATTTCAAATATGAGGTCAGCACCGCCAACGGCACGGCCAAGGTCGCCGCTGCAGTCATCCGTGAAATCCAGATCGGCCGCGTCAAGGTTCGCGACGTCGAAGCTGCTGTACTCGATGACAAGGCGCTCGACGGCACACTGCTTGGCATGACATTTCTCAAGCGGCTCGAAGGCTTCAGCGTCACCGACGGCGACCTGATCCTCAAACAATAGTCAGCCGATCCGCCGCACCACCGCATCGGTCAGTGCCGGGCGCTTGGCCGCTAGTCCATAAGCCGAGACAACGGCCTTGATTGCTTCGTCTGCGAGGTCCTTCGAGCGCGCGTGGACCCTTGCAATTGCATCGCCCTTGTTGACGGATGCGCCAATCGGCAACAGGTCCGTCAGGCCAACGGCATGATCCACCTTGTCTTGCGGTCGCGTGCGCCCGCCGCCGAGCGCCACGACGGCAAGGCCGAGGTCGCGTGTCGCCGCGCTGTTGATAAACCCGTCCTGCGGTGCAGGCACATCAACGATGATCGGCGCGGCGGGCAGATAATCTTCCGCTTTTTCCATGAAATCCGACGGACCGCCAAGTCCGGAAACCATCCGGGCAAAAACCTCTGCGGCCTTGCCGCTGTCAAGCGCCTGTTGGGACAGGGCAAGCCCCTCCTTGACCGACTTGGCTATGCCGGTTGAAACCAGCATTTCCGCCGCCAGCGCCAGCGTGACTTCCTCCAGCCGCACATCGCGCTTGCCGCGCAGGAACTGAACGGCGTTCATCACTTCGACCGCATTGCCGGCCGCGCTCGCCAGCGATTGGTTCATGTCGGTGATCAGCGCCGTTGTCTTGAGACCCGCGCCATTGGCAACGGCAACCAGGCTTTCGGCAAGTTTCACCGCATCCCTGGATTTCGCCATGAAAGCGCCATTGCCGGTCTTCACGTCAAGCACCAGCGACTGCAGGCCGGCCGCAAGCTTCTTGGACAGGATCGATGCAGTGATCAGCGGAATGGACTCCACCGTCGCTGTGACATCGCGGATGCCGTAGAAGCGCTTGTCGGCGGGTGCGAGATCGGAAGTCTGGCCGATAATCGCCGTACCAACACTGAGAACCACCTTGCGGAACAGCGTATTGTCCGGCTGACTGACATAGCCGGGGATCGAATCCATCTTGTCGAGCGTCCCGCCGGTGTGACCAAGTCCGCGTCCCGAAATCATCGGCACAAACGCGCCGCAGGCCGCAACGATCGGTGCCAGCATCAGCGAAACATTGTCACCGACACCGCCGGTGGAATGCTTGTCGACCACGGGACCCGGAAGGTCCGACCAGTCGAGAACCGTGCCGGAATCGCGCATGCCAAGTGTCAGCGCCACCGCTTCATCGCGGTTCATTCCGTTGAAGAACACGGCCATTGCAAGCGCCGAAATCTGGCCCTCGGTCACATAGCCTTCAGTGATGCCGCGCACGAAAAATGTGATCTCTTGCGCGGTCAAGGCCCGCCCGTCGCGCTTGGCGCGGATGATCTCTTGCGGGAGCATCAGTAGCCCGAGCCTGCTGCTGCGGTTTTGCCGGAAAGCGCGGCCAGGCAATCATCCAGAAGGCCCGAAGCGCCGAAGCGGAATGTCGCAGGTGTCGCCCAATCTGGACCCATGATCGTGTCAGCCAGTTCCAGATATTTCGCCGCATCATCGACAGTGCGAATGCCGCCAGCCGGTTTGAACCCGACATCGCGCCGTCCTGAAGCGTGAATAGCGTTCAGCATCGTTTCGGCAGCTTGAGGCGTTGCGTTGACCTGCACCTTGCCGGTTGAAGTCTTGATGAAATCGGCCCCTTCGGCAATTGCCATTTCCGAAGCCGATTTGATCAGCTTCTGGTCGCGCAATTCACCGGTTTCCAGAATGACCTTGAGTAAGGCCCGGTCGCGGCAGACCGAGGCGATAATGGCGATCTGTTCACCCGCAGTCTCGTGATCGCCCTTCTTGAAGGCGCGATAGGGAAACACAAGATCAATCTCGTCTGCCCCATCCTTGATCGCCTTTTCCGTCTCCATCACTACTGGCGCGGTGTCTTCGTCGCCGTCAGGAAAATTGACCACGGTGGCAATACGGATGCCGGTGCCTTTCAGCAACGGCTTTGCACCTTTGACAAAGCGCGGCCAGATGCAGATCGCGGCTACCTTGCCGTATGGCGTTGACCCCTTGGCACAAAGCGCGGCGACAGCCGTGTCAGAGGACGTCGCATTGAGATCGGTAAGATCTATCAGTCCGAGCACCCTTCGTGCGAGTTCCGCGCGGGTTTCGCTCATGTAAATTGTCCTATCGCCAGCTTGATGATTTCAGCCAGACGCTTGCCGCCGAGGGGGGCCATTTCCTTGGTTTCGTGGTGTGACAATTCCTTGCCGGTCATGCCTGCCGCATAATTGGTCACCACCGAACAGGCGGCAACCTTCATGTTGAGGAACCGGGCCAGAATGACTTCCGGAACCGTGGACATGCCGACTGCATCTGCGCCGACGATCCGTGCCATGCGAATTTCGGCCGGTGTCTCGAATGACGGGCCGGAAAACCACATGTAAACGCCCTTCTTGATGTCCACCCCGGTTTTCACCGCCGCCGCTTCAAGCGCCTTGCGCATGCCTTCGTCATAGGCGCTGGTCAGTCCAACAAAACGCTTGTCGGTCGGCTCGCCAAACAGGGGATTGGAACCGGAGAAATTGATATGATCCTCAATGATCATCACAGAGCCGGGAGGCATGTCTTCACGAACAGAGCCAGCTGCGTTGGTCAGCAAAAGATGGGTTATGCCGAAGCCCGACAGCGTTTCCAGCACCGGCCGCATCGCGCCCGCATCCCCATGCTCATAATAGTGAACACGGCCTGCCAACACCAGAACAGGAATGCCGGCCACATACCCTGCGACAATCGCTCCCGCATGGCCTGATACGCCGCTTTGCGGAAATCCCGGCAGGTCGGTGTAGGGAATGCTGATTGCGTCATCAACTTCCTTGGCGAAGTCGCCAAGGCCGGAACCAAGCACCATGGCAATGCGCGGCGCAAAACCTTCGAGCTTCCGAATGAGATGCTGCACGGCTTCGTTCATTTCAAAATGTCTCCGTCAAAGCCGCGCGGGAAGATCGCGCCCAGCGTCGTCTCTTCAATGATGCCGGTTTCGTCGCACAAATAGAGCTTTGCGTCCGGTCCGGCAAATTCGGCCAGCCTCTGCCTGCATCCTCCACATGGTGTGCACTTCGCCATTTTTTCAGCCACAACGCAGATCTCGGTGATCTTGCCGCGTCCGCCCATCACATAATGGCCAAGCATGGTCGATTCGGCGCACCATCCTTCGGGGTAGGAAGCAACTTCGATGTTGCAGCCGGAATAGATTTTGCCCTCGGCGGTTCGCAGCGAGGCACCGACCGGGAATTTGGAATAGGGCGAATGCGTCTTCTGCATGGCAGACCAAGCAGCATCAAAAAGGTCGCGTGGGCCAATCCTCATCCTAACGTTCCTTTACATAGGCGACGCCGCCAGCTTTCGGCGGGATGGCCTTACCAATGAAGCCTGCCAGCAATATGACGGTCAGGATATAGGGTGAAGCCGTGATCAGTTGCACCGGCACGTCCCAGTCCAGCCCGGGGATTTTCGCGCCCTGAAGCGGAATGGCCACCGCTTCAAGGAAACCGAACAGCAGGCAGGCGCCAAGCGCACCAATCGGATTCCACTTGGCGAAAATTAGCGCGGCAAGCGCAATGAAGCCGCGTCCGGCAGACATGTTTGGCGCGAAATTGGCGGACTGGGCGATGGCGAGATAAGTGCCCGCCAGCCCGGCAAAGATACCGCAGATGATGACGCCCGAATAGCGCAGCCGCGTCACCGAAATGCCCGCCGTATCGACTGCGGCCGGATTTTCACCAACGGCACGCAGCCTCAGGCCAAACCGTGTGCGGAACACGATCCACCAGGTCAGCGGCACGGCCAGGAAGGCGATGTAGACCAGCGCATTGTGGCCGGAAATCAGCCCCTCGTACAAACGGCCGATAAAGGGAACATCCTTCACAGCCTGCGCGCCGGGCAGGTCAATAGGCTGGAAACGCGCAGTTGTTGCCAACTGCGGCGTCTTGCCGCCTTGATGATACCAGGCCTTGCCGAGAAGCGCCGTCAGGCCCACCGCGAGGAAGTTGATTGCAACGCCGGAAACGATCTGGTTGCCGCGCTGGGTGATCGAGGCATAGCCATGCAGCAGCGAGAAGGCGATGCCGGTGAGGATTGCCGCGCCAAGTCCAAGCCAGGCCGAGCCGGTCGCTGCGGCAACAGCGCCCGCCGCAAATGCCGAGAACAACATCTTGCCTTCGATGCCGATGTCAAACACGCCGGAACGCTCGGAGTAGAGCCCGCCAAGGCAGCACAGCAGGATCGGCACGGTCAGGCGGACAGTCGAGTCGAGGACGGAAAACAGGATGGTTGTGTCCATGATCAGGCTCCTGCCTCGGCTGGGTTGCGCGTGAACAATCGCCCGAAGAACGGCCTGAACAGGTTTTCCAATGCGCCCGCAAACAGGATTACCAGCGCCTGAATGACCAGGATCATGTCGCGGGAAATCGCCGGGACGGCGAAGGAGAGTTCCGCGCCGCCCTGATAAAGCGCGCCGAACAACAGCGCCGCCAAGACGACGCCGATCGGGTGTGACCGGCCCATCAACGCCACTGCGATGCCGACAAATCCTGCGCCGGAGACAAAATCGAGCTCGATCTTGTGAACGCTACCGAGCACGGTGTTCACCGCCATCAGTCCGGCAAGACCGCCGGAGATCAGCATGGTGAGAATGGTCACCCGCGCCGCCGAAATGCCGGCGTAGGAAGCGGCCGCCGGGTTGAAGCCGAAGGTGCGCATTTCATAGCCGAACTTGGTGCGCCAGATCAATTTCCAGACCAGCCATGCCGCGATCAGCGCCAGAAAGAAGGTGAGGTTTGCCGGCGCAGTGCCGGATTTTATGCCGAAATAGTCGAGCACCTGTCCCAGGCGCGGAATGAACGATCCGGATTCCAGCGGGCGGGAAGACGGCCCCATCGCACCGACAGGTTTGAGGTATTTGTTCATCACAAACACCATCAGAGAGGCGGCGATGAAATTGAACATGATCGTCGTGATGACGATATGGCTGCCGCGCTTGGCCTGCAGCCAGGCCGGGATCAATGCCCATAGCGCGCCGAAAGCAAATGCCGACGCAATGGCGAGCGGTGCGGTCACATACCAGGGCACGAACCGGTCCAGCGCCAGCGCCACCAGCCCGACGCCCAGACCGCCGATATAGGCCTGCCCTTCGCCGCCGATGTTGAACAGGCCGGCATGGAAGGCCACCGCCACGGACAGGCCGGTGAAGATGAAGCTGGTCGCGTAAAACAGCGTGTAGAAAAAATTGTTGACCGACCCGAACGCGCCGTCAAACAGGATGCCCACCGCATTCAGCGGGCTTTCGCCGATGAACATGACGACCAGCCCGGCAATCAGGAACCCGGCCACCACATTGGTCACCGGCATCAGCCCGTAATCGACCCAGGCAGGGAGTTTGGCAAAAGGTGTGCTCATTCCGCGGCTTCCTTGCGGTTGATGCCTGCCATCAGGAGGCCGATTTCGCCTTCGTCCGTCTCCGGCGAGACTTCGCCGACGATGCGTCCGGCAAACATCACCAGGACGCGGTCGGCGAGGGAGCGGATTTCATCAAGTTCGACAGAGACCAAAAGGATCGCCTTGCCCTGGTCGCGCATGGCGATCAGCTGGTTGTGGATGAACTCGATCGCGCCAATGTCGACACCGCGTGTCGGCTGCCCGACCAACAAGACTTTCGGGTCGCGGGTCATTTCGCGGGCGAGGACGATTTTCTGCTGGTTGCCGCCGGAGAAGTTTGCCGTCTTCAGGCGGCAATTGTCCGGCCGGATGTCGAACTGCTTGATCTTGTCGGCGGCATCCGCACGCACTTTGTCCGGGTCGAGAGCGAAGCCGGAGCCGTATTGTGTTGAGCGGTGATAGCCGAGGATCGAATTTTCATTTTCCTCGAACGGCAGCACGAGCCCCATGTGCTGCCGGTCTTCGGGCACATGCGCCATGCCGCGTTCGCGCATTTTGGCAGGATCTGCCTCGTGCGCCGGGTCAATCGTTTCGCCCGACAGGATGATCTTGCCTCCGACCGCCTTCTGGATGCCCGCAAGCGCTGCCAGCAATTCCGATTGGCCATTGCCGGACACGCCGGCAATGCCGACGATTTCGCCGTCACGCACATTGAACGAAACATCGTTGACGCGCGCCACACCCCATTCGTCCTTGACGGTAAGGCCTTCGACCCGCAGACGTTCCTGCCCGGGCTTGGCCGGTCCCTTGGTGACATCAAGCAGCACATGGCGGCCAACCATCAGTTCGGCCAGATGCTCCGGATCGGTCTCGGCCGTCTTGACCGTCGCCACCATTTCGCCGCGCCGCATTACCGAGACATTGTCGGTCACCGCCATGATTTCGCGCAGCTTGTGCGTGATCAAAAGGATGGTTTTGCCCTGGTCCTTCAACTGGCGCAGGATGCGGAACAGGTGATCGGCCTCAGCCGGGGTCAACACGCCTGTCGGCTCGTCCAATATCAGCGTTTCCGCGCCGCGCGTCAGGGCCTTGAGGATTTCCACCCGCTGCTGCAGGCCAACCGGCAGGTCTTCGATCAACATGTCCGGGTCGACTTCCAGCTCATAGTCGTCGGCCAGTTTTTTCAGCTGAATGCGGGCCTTGTCCTCGCCCGCCTGCAACAGGGCGCCGCCTTCGGCGCCAAGCACGATGTTTTCAAGCACGGTGAAATTTTCGACCAGCATGAAATGCTGGTGCACCATGCCGATGCCGGTCTTGATCGCGTCCTGGCTGGTGCGGATGGTGACCGCTTTGCCATTGACACGGATTTCGCCGGAATCGGCGCTGTAGAATCCGTAGAGGATCGACATCAATGTCGATTTGCCCGCGCCATTCTCGCCGATGATGCCGTGAATGGTGCCTTTGGGCACAAGCATGTTGATGTTCTTGTTGGCGTGAACCGGTCCAAAGCGTTTGTCGATGCCGACCAGTTCAATCGCGGGAGCTGCCGCTGTGTTCATTTGCCTGCCTCCGCCCGGCGGTCATTGCCGCCAAGTCGTTCGTTCCCTCAAACCAAGCTGTCTGCAAATTGCCATTCGGTCAATGAATTTTTGACCGGACAGTCAAAATTGCTGCCTTAAATGAGGCTAGCACGGCAGAACGGTGGCGCAACCGTATTTCCTGTGCGATCAGGGAAACTCCACGACAAACGCTGAAGGTTTCCGCTATGCCGATGCTTCCTGACCCGCAAATCGTCAATCTGGAAATCACAGTCGCCCACCAGGGCAAGACCATTGACGAGCTTTCGAGCGCAGTGGAAGAGCAATGGAAGCTGATTGACAGGCTGCAGAAGAAACTCGATGCGCTGACCTCTCGGTTTCTGGAACTGGAGGAAACGGCGGCGCCCGGCATTGAAGTGACCAAGCCGCCGCATTGGTGAATGGAACGGCATATTGCCAAATCGTTTCGAAATATGGTTAATCGATTGTTAGTGGGGCATGCGTAATCCTGTTTTTTGCAGAACATGTTTCGGGGAAATCCATGCGGCTTAGAAATCTTTTCAATATTCTTGCAGTGGCTGCGCTGACAGCCGCTGCCGGCTGCTCGACCAGCGGCACGTTTGCGCCACGAGCCAGCTACACCGCCATTTCCGATGGCGGCTACAAGCTGCCGTCGATCCCGCAGGGGAAAATCGCCGAAAAGTACAAGCGCCAGACTGTTTCCTACGCATCCAAGGAAAAACCGGGCACCGTCATTGTCGATACCGGCGCACGCCATCTCTATTTCATCCTCGGCGACGGCAAAGCCGTCCGCTATGGCATCGGTGTCGGCAAGGAAGGCTTTGAATGGCGCGGCACCGCTCGCGTGGCGATGAAGCGCGAATGGCCGACCTGGACGCCGCCGAAGGAAATGATCGGACGCAGGCCGGATCTGGCGAAATATGCCGGCGGCATGGAGCCCGGTGTCAAGAATCCACTCGGGGCCCGCGCCATGTATCTCTACAACAAGCGCGGCGACACCGGTTACCGTCTGCACGGAACCCCTGAATGGTGGTCCATCGGCAAGGCCATGTCTTCCGGCTGCATCCGCCTGATGAATCAGGACGTGATTGACCTCTTCAACCGCGTCGAAGTCGGCGCAAAGGTCATCGTCAAGTAGGGTTATGGATTGAAACAGTAAACCCGCTGGATGATGATACATCCGGCGGGTTTTTGTTGTGGCGTATCCCATCGCTCGTCAACCCTTCTCCCCGGCCATGACAAATGAGTTGGGCGGGTCTTCGAAAACCAATTGCTTTTCTGTGCCCAAATCTTTGGCTAACACTGTGTATCAGCTACGCAGGAAGTCAGGTCCAACATGAACCTCACACAGACAAGACGCTTTGAAACTGGATGCAGACGTGGAAAATGGCGTTTTTGTTTTGATCCTTCAGCGCCAATACTGGCGTATCCTGATGAGTATAAAGTAGAAACGTCTCATTTTGTGAACCAGCACCTAGCCCCATTTTGGGTGGAAAATGGCAATGGCGCACGCGTTTCGCGTACCCCAGTTGGTCCCTGGGGCAATATCACTTTTTGCTATTTTACAGAGGATTTTTGTATTGGAATTAATCCATCTATCACAACAACCGACAGCTATGAAGATGTTCGGCTCATTGAACGTGGTAAAGCGGCTATGCCCGACTGCGTAACTATTCTTCACAGTAGTCGTGACACTTGGGTAAACACCATGACTGAGGATCAGTATGAGAGTTTTCTGGACGATGTGAGCGATCTTGACCTTTATTTCAGTTTGTTTGACTGCACTCCAAATGAGTGGCTTGAATCAAGCTCCGCCTATCGAACTTGGGGCGCAAAACTGTACCAGCCGATTGAGCTGCTTGAGTTTTGGGTTTCAGGCTCACCCGGCTATGAGCAAAATGGCCGTCTTGGGGCGCAAGGTTGTTTCAGATTTCTGGCAACAATGATAAAATTCAAGGCGTGGTGGCCCAAAGACAGCTATGCACAAAGAACATATGAATCGTATCAAAGCCTGCTTGATGGCCGCGATCCCGCCAACCCATGACGAAATTGCAGGCGGTTTGTCTAAACCTGCTCGACCTGCTGCACTTCCGGGACGAAATGGCGTAGAAGGTTCTGGATGCCGTGCTTCAGTGTCGCGGTGGATGACGGGCAGCCGGCACAGGCACCTTTCATGGACAGGAAGACCGTGCCTTCCTTGAAGCCTTTGAATGTAATGTCGCCGCCATCCTGCGCAACAGCGGGACGGACGCGGCTTTCCAGCAATTCCTTGATGGTCACGACAATGGCGGTGTCTGCTTCGTCATAAAATTCGCCGTCCGTGTTGCCGTTGGAGGCAATCGCATTGGTTGCCATCACCGGGAGGCCGGCCATGAAATGCTCCATGATCGTGCCAAGCACTGCCGGCTTCAGATGCTGCCATTCCGGGCCGTCCTTGGTGACAGTCACGAAATCATGGCCGAAAAACACGCCTGACACACCGGGGATTTCAAACAGCCGCGCTGCCAGTGGTGAGCGCTCGGCAGCATTTTCCGCGCTCGGAAAATCTTCCGTGCCTTCGGGAATGACGATCTTGCCGGGAAGGAATTTCAGCGTTGCCGGGTTTGGCGTGGCTTCAGTCTGGATAAACATGGCATCTCTCCTGCCGTTCAAGGCGGTCAGTTTGGAATGAATCTTAAATAGACCTGATGGCCCGCCGCTTCAAGCGGCATGAGCCCGCAATGTCATCAAGCCACAGACTCGATATCTTCATCGGTCAGAGTGTGCGGAACGACCGTGACCGGAATGGGAAATGCCGCCCCGCGCCCGGCGACAGCTTGAACCAGAGGGCCGGGGCCCTCCTTAGATCCGCCGGCGCCCAGCACCAAAATTGCAATGTCCTGATCCGCTTCGATCAATTTGTGGATTTCTTCCGTGGTCGCCCCCTCGCGGATGACCACTTCAGGTTCCAGCTCATGCTGTTCACGAAGCCGTTGCACATGCCGGTCAACGGCCATTTCGGCCCGCTGCATCGCTTCGGCGCGCATGACCTTGCCGACACCCATGAATTGCTGAAAGTCCGCCGATTCGACGACGAACAGCAAGACGAGCGTACCGCCGGTGGTTTTGGCGCGGCGCGAGGCATAGGCAACAGCGCGTTCGCATTCCGGCGTCTCATCGACGATGGCGAGGAACTTGCGGCGGTGCCCGGTTTCCCGGCTCAGACGTTTTGATACCATTTCGCCTATCTGCCACTCAAATGACCGGCGGGCAAGATGCCTGCCTGTCGCAGCCTGTCAGCGCAGCATGCCGAGAATGTCGCGCACGTCGCCCATAGTTTTTTCGGCAATGGCGCCGGCGCGCTCGCCGCCGTCCTTCAGGACCGCGTCGATGTGGGCCGGATCACCAACCAAACGGCGCATCTCGTCGGCAATCGGCGCAAGCTTGGCGACGGCAAGATCGGCGAGCGCCGGTTTGAACTGCGAAAACTGCTGGCCGCCAAAATCACGGATCACCTGCGCGCGGCTGATATCGGCGAGAGCCGCATAGATGCCGACCAGATTGTCCGCTTCCGGACGCGCTTCCAGACCTGCTTCATCGGACGGCAACGGCTCGATGTCGGTCTTGGCTTTGCGGATTTTCTTGGCAATCGTATCGGCATCGTCTGTCAGGTTGATGCGCGACAGGTCGGAAGGGTCGGATTTCGACATTTTCTTGAGGCCGTCGCGCAGCGACATCACGCGCGTGGCCGGACCTTCGATGATTGGCTCGGTCAGCGGGAAATAGCCGTTGACCGTGGTATCGCCGATGGCCATCTCGACGCCAAGGCCAAGCTCGGCAATCCGGTCTGAAAAGTCATTGTTGAACTTCTGGGCAATGTCGCGCGCCAATTCCAGATGCTGCTTCTGGTCATCGCCCACCGGCACATGCGTTCCGCGGTAGACAAGAATGTCAGCCGCCATCAACGTCGGGTAGGCGAACAGGCCGACTGAGGCGTTCTCGCGGTCCTTGCCGGCCTTTTCCTTGAATTGCGTCATCCGGCTCAGCCAGCCCATCCGGGCGATGCAATTGAAAATCCAGGCAAGCTCGGCATGCTGCGGCACGCGGCTCTGGTTGAATACGATGTGCTTTTTCGGATCAATGCCGGAAGCGAGGAACGCCGCGGTCACTTCGCGAATCGAGCGCGTCAGCTCCTTGGGATCCTGCGGCACGGTGATCGCGTGCAGATCAACAACGCAATAGATGCAGTTGTTGGTTTCCTGCAGTGCAACGAATTTGCGGATGGCGCCGAGATAGTTGCCAAGATGCAGATTGCCGGTCGGCTGGACGCCGGAAAAGACGAGGGGGGTGAACTGGCTCATAATGGTTCCGTCAGCTGGTGGAGGGCCGTATTGCAAAGATGCGGGCTTATGAACCAGCAGGGCCGGTCATTCAAGCCCGTCTGTCGGCGTGCCTTCAGGTGATTTGCGGCGGCGTTTGAAGGCCGCTTTCAGTTCCGCCTTGTCCAATCCTCCTGTCAGCAGCACAAGTGCGCCATAAACCAGACCTGCTGCCAAAATTGTCCCCAGTGTCGAAAGCACGCGCACCAGCGTCGAGGAATTTGCGTACCTGCCCGGCAGCGCCATTTGCGCTGCAAGGAGAAACACGCCCATCATCAGGGCGCTGAGAATGATCATCGCCATGTTGCGCAGAGTTTCATTGGACGCGCGGAAATGTCCCCGAGTCCACAAAGCCCCACCAAGCAGGAGCGCGTTGGCCCAGGCCGATATAGACGTCGCCGCTGCAATCGCCACATGGCCGTAAAGACCGAACAGGGCAAAGGACAGAACGATGTTGATGACCACAGCCGCCATTGAATACCAAAGCGGGGTCTTCATGTCTTCCCGCGCAAAGAAGCCGGGCTGGAATACCTTCACCAGAACATAGGCTGGCAGACCCGAGGCAAAGGCGGCCAGAGCGGATGCGGTGAGCGCTGTCGTTTCCGGGGTG
This sequence comes from Rhizobiaceae bacterium, assembly GCA_041751995.1. Classification (GTDB taxonomy): domain Bacteria; phylum Pseudomonadota; class Alphaproteobacteria; order Rhizobiales; family Rhizobiaceae; genus JANMEX01. The sequence goes on from JBGSHY010000019.1 coordinate 90,687, forward strand.
AAAGCGCCGCGCTGGTAGAGAATATTGACGATCGGCGTCGGCATGACCATCATCGCCACTGACGCGGGCAGCGTCAGCGCCAATGCGAATTCCAGCGAACGGTTTTGCAGATGTTCGGCTTCATCGTGCCGCTCGCCTTTCAGCGCACGGGCAAGTTCCGGCAGAAGCACCACACCGATGGCGATACCGATGACGCCCAGCGGCAACTGGTTGATGCGGTCTGCGTAATTGAGCAATGCGATCGCGCCATCCTGGCCTGAAGCAATGATGCGGCCAATCATGATGTTGATCTGCACCACGCCGCCGGTAAGCATCGCCGGACCCATCAGGATCATCAGATGCTTCACTTCCGGCGTAAGGTGCGGCAGACGCAGCGACAGGGGAAAGGCCGCCTTGCGCGTGGCGATCAACAGCAGCAGCAGCTGCGCAAATCCTGAAACCAGAACACCGTAGGAGAGCAGCCGGCCTGTCGCAAACGCATCCATGCCCACCCAAAGCGCATAGGCGGTGACGCCGGTCATGATAATGTTGAGAAGCACAGGGACAAAGGCCGCGAGAAAATAATGCCGCATCGAATTCATGATCCCCGACAGCATGGCGACCAGCGACATGCATAAGAGATAGGGGAACATGACCCGTGTCAGTTCCACTGTCAGGTCAAACTTGTCCGGTGTGTCGGCAAAAGCGGGCGCCACTACTGTGCCAACAACGGCAGGCATGAAAATCATGGCGAGCGCGCTGATGCCAATCAGAACGGTGAGCAGCACAGCCATCACCTGTTCGGCAAACTCACGCGCCTTTTCCATGCCTCCCGCTTCCACCGTCCGGGCAAATTTCGGCACGAAGGCGGAGTTGAAAGCGCCTTCGGCAAACAGCCGACGGAAAAGGTTCGGAAAGGCAAAAGCGGCATAAAATGCATCAGCCACCGGCCCGGCGCCCAAAGCGGCGCCAATCAATGCCTCGCGCACGAAACCAAGCACGCGGCTTGCCAATGTGGCGCCGCCGACCGAAGCAAATTTTTTGACGAGGCTCATTGGGTCAAGACTTTCAGATCAGACGCTGCAGATAGCGCTGCCGGGAACAGCGCGGTCAATTTCTTGGTGATGGCGCTCTGGCGCTGCGGCGCGTTGATTTTTGCACCGGTGAGGTCGGTCACATAGAACACGTCGATGACCTTCTCGCCAAAGGTGGTGACATGCGCCGAGGCGATGTCGAGGTTGAGCGCGGAGATGCTGGCCGTGATCTCGGACAAAAGGCCGGGTCGGTCGAGACCTTCAATCTCGATCACCGTGAACTTGTTCGACAGTGTATTGTTGATGTCCACGCGCGGCTCAATGCGGAACGTGTGCGACCCGCGGCGCGGCTTTGCCCTCTTGGCCAGCATGTCCGGCATGCGCACCTTGCCCGAAAGGCCGTCTTCAATCATCCGGCTGACGGATTTGGCGCGGCGGGTTTCGTCCTCGTCCATGTCAAATTCGCGGGAAATCAGGATCGTATCAAGCGCCCGTCCGTCCATTGTGGTGAAGATCTGTGCGTCGACGATATTTGCGCCCGCCGCCGCGCAGGCGCCGGCAATGATCGACAACAGGCGCGGGTGATCCGGCGCCAGCACGGTGATCTCCGTGATGCCCTCGAACGCATGGGTTTTGACCATCGTGTCGAGTTTGCGGCCTGACCTGTCGGCGGTGCGGATGAATTCGGCGTGGCGGATCTGGTCATCAAGCGAGACGGTCAGCAGATAGTTCTGGTAATGCAGCGCGGCAAGTTTTGTCCGCTCCTCTGCACTCCATGACGTCAAGGCGTTGGCCAGGGTCTGCCGCGCGTGGTCGGTGCGCTCCTTGCGCGGCAGTTCGGAGAAACCGCCGGTCAGGAAAATCTCGGTTTCATAAAACAAGGTGCGCAGAAGCTGGCCTTTCCAGCCATTCCAGACGCCCGGTCCGACCGCGCGGATGTCGCAGACGGTCAGCACCAACAGCATTTTCAGCCGGTCAAGCGTCTGCACTTTTTCGGCAAAATCAAGGATTGTCTTGCGGTCATTCAGGTCGCGCGACTGCGCCACCATGCTCATGGTCAGATGCTCTTCGACCAGCCATGCCACCGTTTCGGTTTCACCAAGCGACAGGCCGAAGCGCGGGCAGAGCTTGCGGGCGATCGCAGCGCCGGCGATGGAATGATCTTCCGGCTGACCTTTGGCAATGTCGTGGATGAACAGCGCGATATAGAGAAGTTTGCGCTCAGATTTCAGCGAGGGCAAAAGGATTGCCGCCAGTGGATGATCCTTGGCAATGGTGCCTTTTTCAATGCCGGACAGGACACCGATACAGCGCAGCAGGTGTTCGTCCACCGTATAGTGATGATACATGTTGAACTGCATCATCGCGACGATCCTGCCGAATTCCGGCACAAAGCGGCCAAGCACGCCCGCCTCGTTCATCCGCCGCAAGGACAATTCCGCATTGTTCTCCGAGGCCATGATTTCGATGAACAACCGGTTTGCTTCCGGGTCATTGCGCATATCCGGTCCGATCAGGCGCAGCGAGCGCGTGACGGCGCGCATGGCGTCCGGATGAAACTCCAGCCCTAGCCGGTCAACCAGATGAAACAGGCGGATCAGATTGACCGGATCACGCGCAAAGGCCTGATCATCGGCAATGTTGATACGATGATGCTCAATGACAAAATCGGGATGTCCGGCGATCTTCTTGCGGCGGCGAGAGAAGCTGGAGAAAATACGGTTCAGCCCCGGCACGTCCTTGGCCTGCACTTCTTCAAGCGCGGAGCAGAGAATGCGGGTCAGGTCGCCGACATCCTTGGCGACCAGAAAATAATGCTTCATGAAGCGCTCGACCGCAGACATGCCGGGTGTTTCGCGATAGCCGAGGCGATGGGCGATCTCGCGCTGAATATCGAACGAAAGCCGCTCCTCGGCCTTGCCGGTGTGGAAGTGCATGTGGCAGCGCACCGCCCAGAGGAAATCCTCTGCCTTCTTGAAGCGGACATATTCATCCTGCTGGAACACGCCCGCAGCCACCAGTTCCTGGCCCGTGTGGACGCGATAATAGTATTTGGAAATCCAGAACAGCGTCTGCAGGTCGCGCAACCCGCCCTTGCTTTCCTTGATGTTCGGTTCGACCAGATAGCGCGATTCACCCTGGCGCGAATGGCGCTGGTCGCGCTCGGTGAGTTTGGCGTGAATGAACTCGGTGCCAGTGCCCTTGACCACTTCAAGATCAAACCGGGTTTTCAGCGTCTCAAACACGCCGGCATCGCCCAGGATCAGCCGAGCCTCGAGAATCGCCGTGCGCACCGTGATGTCGGACTTTGCCATCCGGATCGAATCATCAAGGCTGCGCGTGGCATGGCCAACCTTCAGCCCGAGATCCCACAGCATGTAGAGAATGAATTCGATGACCTGCTCGCCCCACGGGGTCTGCTTCCATGGCAGCAGGAACAGAAGGTCAATGTCCGATCCTGGCGCCAGCGTCCCGCGCCCATAGCCGCCGACGGCGACAACGGCGATGCGCTCGCCTGACGAAGGGTTGTCGGACGGATAGACATGGCGCGTCGCATAGCGGAAAAGCGCCGAGATGATGCCATCCATCTGTCCGGACAGGCGCATGGCGCAGGTGAGGCCGCTGCCATCCGCGCGGAGCATGGCTTCCGCTTCGCGGCGTCCCGCCGCCATCGTCTCCTTGAGGATATCCATCACTTGCGGGCGGAAACGGTCCTTTGACCCGCCGGGCGGCACATCGGCCACCAATTGGTTCAGCCGAGCGTCAAGCGCGTACAAGTCGATAATCCTGCCAAGCTTGAGAACGTGCTGCATGCTTCCGGTCAATCCGCGCCAAATCGCGCGCTGTATAACGGGTTTTGCGTGGACGCGATACCAGTCAGTTTAGTGAGCAATTTCACTGCGCTGCCAGCGATTTCAGCCGGTACAAGATCTCCAGCGCCTCACGGGGTGACAGCTCATCCGGGTTGACCTTGATAAGCTCTGCCAGCGCCGGATTTTCCTTCGTTTTCTTCGGTGCTTCCCGCCGGATGGCGGCAGTAAACAGCGGCAGATCATCAATCAGTTTCTCGGCCTTGCCCGCCGTCTCGCCGGCTTCGAGTTGGTGCAGCACTGTCTTTGCCCGCTCGACCACGGCTTCCGGCAAGCCTGCCAGCCGCGCCACTTGCACACCGTACGACCGGTCCGCCGAACCCTTGGCAACCTCATGCAGGAACACCACGTCGCCGTCCCATTCCTTGACCCGCATGGTGACATTGGCCATGCGTGGCAGCCTTTCGGAAAGCGCCGTCAATTCGTGGAAATGCGTGGCGAACAGCGACCGGCAACGGTTGACCTCGTGCAGATGCTCCACCGCCGCCCAGGCGATCGACAGGCCGTCAAACGTCGCCGTACCGCGGCCGATCTCGTCCAGGATGACCAGCGAGCGAGGACCCGCCTGATTGAGAATGACGGCGGTCTCGACCATTTCCACCATGAAGGTCGAGCGTCCCCGCGCCAGGTCGTCCGATGCCCCGACCCGGGAGAACAGACGGTCAATGACGCCGATTGTGGCAGAGCCGGCCGGGACGAACGAGCCTGTCTGCGCAAGGATCGCGATCAGTGCGTTTTGCCGCAGGAATGTCGATTTGCCGCCCATGTTCGGGCCGGTCAGAAGCCAGATGGCGCCTTCGTTTGCGCCGCTGTCCGGCGACAGGCTGCAGTCATTGGCGACAAACGGTTGTGCAGCGGCGCGGCGCAGCGCCTGTTCCACGACCGGGTGGCGGCCTTGGACAATTTCAAACGCCGCCGAATCCTCGACGCGCGGGCGGCAATAGGCTTCGCTTTCCGCCAGCAGGGCAAAACCCTGGGACACGTCAAACACCGCAAGCGCCGCTGCCGCCTCGCGGATGGCATTGGCGTTCTCGACTGAAGCTGTAGCCAGCGCATCAAAAACGCCAAGCTCGATCACCAGCGCCTTGTCGGCCGCCGAGGCGATCTTCTCTTCGATTTCTGCAAGTTCCGTGGTGGTGAACCGCATGGCGTTGGCCATTGTTTGCCGGTGAATAAACCGCGCCTTGGCTTCCGGCGTGCCGTTCATCGTCATCGCGTGGTTGGCGGTCACTTCGATGTAGTAGCCTAGAATGTTGTTATGGCGGATCTTCAAGGACCGGATGCCGGTTTCGTCCTGATAGGCGCTTTCCATCCCGGCGATCACCTTGCGTGACCGGTCGCGAAGATCACGCAAAGCATCCAGTTCTGCGTCAAAGCCCGCCCGCACAAATCCGCCGTCGCGCTTCAACAGCGGCAGTTCTTCAGCCAGCGCGCCTGCCAGATCATTGGCCAGCTTCATTGGCAAGGCTTCAAGCGCTTTCAGAGCGCGATCCAATTCACTGGGCAGCGGTGTGTTTTCCAGAAGAATGGCGTTTTCCTGCCCCGCTACAATGCCGCGCCGGATCATGTCGAGATCGCGCGGGCCGCCTCGGTCCAACGCGATGCGCGACAGGGCGCGCGGCATATCCGGCGCGTGGCGCAGATGGTATCGCAGACCTTCCGCCAGCCGGTCATTGGCCATCAGGAAACTGACCGAATCCAATCTGTCGTCAATCGCCTCCGGACTTGTCAGCGGCGACATCAGCCGCTCGGCCAGAAGCCGTGCGCCAGCGCCTGTCACAGTACGGTCGATGGCCTTGAGCAGACTTCCCTGCCGCTCGCCGGACAGCGTCTTGGTCAGCTCCAGATTGGCCCGCGTCGCCGGGTCGATGAACAGGGTGGAGGCGTTTTCCTCGCGCTCGGGTTTGGCCAGCGGTGGACGGCTGCCGATTTGGGTCTTTTCGACATAGGCAATAGCCGCCGAAGCGGCAGCAAGCTCTGCCCGTGAAAATGTGCCAAACGCATCCAGCGCCGCGACATTGTAAAACCGCTTCAGCCGCGCTTCGGCGCTCGAGCTGTCAAATAGCGACGACGGCTCGGCCCGGACGATGCGGCCAAGCAGGTCAAACGCGGGCTTGAGCTCCGGATCGTGAAACAGGCTGTCGGACACGATCAATTCGCGCGGATCAATGCGCAGCACGTCTGGAACGAGGCGTCCGGCCTCTGTGGGCGACACACGGAAACTGCCGGTCGAAATGTCGATCCATGCCAGCGCGAGGCCATTCTTCTCGCCCTTCAGCCGCGCCAAAGTCATCAGGTAATTGGCCTCGCCGGGGGCCAGCAGCTTTTCTTCTGTGATGGTTCCGGGCGTCACCAGCCGCACCACGTTGCGCTTGACCACTGATTTGGAGCCGCGCTTTCTGGCCTCTGCCGGATCTTCCACCTGTTCGCAAACCGCAACGCGGTAGCCAAGGCCGATCAGCTTCTGCAGGTAATCGTCCGCTGCATGCACCGGCACGCCGCACATCGGGATGTCTTCGCCCAGATGCTTGCCACGCTTGGTCAGCGCAATGCCGAGCGCCCGCGAAGCCTCGACAGCGTCATCAAAGAACAATTCGTAGAAATCACCCATCCGGTAGAACAGCAGCGAGTCAGGGTTTGAAGCCTTGATCTCGATATACTGCTCCATCATCGGTGTGGCGCGGAGCGGCGTGCCGGAAGGGCTTTCCGCGCCTTCGGCATCGTAAGTGTCCTGTCCGCGGAATTCCTGTTCCAAACTGCTGTTCCTGCCCTGCGCAACTGCGCCTTGTTAGCAGCAATCAACAGCCTGTGCAGATTTCCCGCAAGCCGGTTTCAGCTATCCACAGGAAGAGGTCAGATGAACCGGTCGGCATCCACGCCGTAATGAGCGACGTAGCGGCTGGAGATGCGCTCGACGGGCAAGACGACGAACACATCGGTTGTACCGAAATCATAGTCAACGACAGCGCCGTCGCCAAAGCTGGCTCCGACCCGCAGATAGCCCTTGATCAGTGGCGGCATGGCGGCGAGCGCCGTGCGCATGTCAACCGCTTCCACCGGCATCATGTCCATGTCGACACGGATGTCCGCATGCGCATGGACGTTCCATTCGCCGGTGGCACTTGCGTGGTGGTGCAGGAAGGAAAGCGGAAGCGCGTGGGCCGCCGCAACCGTGCCCGGAAACGAAGCGCAGCCGCACATCATGTCGATGTTCCATGCCCGGCAATAGGCCCAGATTCCTTGCCATAAAAGCTCAACCGTCCGCTTGGTCCGGTATTGCGGCAGAACGCAGGAGCGGCCAAGCTCCAGAACGCGGCGCTCCGGCATGCGGGCGCGCAGGGCCTCGATGTCAAACTCGGACTGTGAATAAAACCCGCCAGCCTTGGCAGCCTTTTCTTCGCGGAGCAGCCGGTATGTGCCGACAATGTCGTTGCCATTCTCGGTGTCGAGCACGATCAGGTGATCGCAGAAGGAATCGAAACGGTCGGCATCACGGCCGTTCGAAAGTTCGTTGAACTCAGCGCGAAATACCCGGTGGCGAAGCTCCTGCGCCGCCTCGACTTCGAATTCGTTTGCCGCCAAACGAACCTGCAGATTTGCAATTCGGCCAAGCAATGGCAGCCCGCAAAGCTGGCTTGCACCCTGGCCAATCGGTGCCCTTGAAAACGACTCACGGATGCGCGGTTCGACTGTCATGTCACTCTCCCGTGGAGTTCAATTACGGGGCGGCTGTTAGCAATGCAATGCTACAGTCTCATGACGAAAAAGAGTCCGAATTCAGGCAGCAGCGGCAGCTTCCTCGACGAGAAAAACGAGACGCGCCGGATCGACCGGTTTGGTGATCATCCCGTCGCCGCCAACCGCGCGCACAGCCTGTTCCACATCCATCTGGCCGTCCGCAGTCAGCGCAAGGATCGGCACGTGCTTGCGGCCTTTTTCATCCTCCGCCGTGCGAATTGCCGAAATCGCGTCAAGGCCGTCCATGATTGGCATGTGCAAATCCATCAGAACCACGTCATGCAGGTGCTTTGGCTTGAACACTTCGCCGACTGCCGATCGGCCATCGCCGACAACGGTGACCGTATGACCCGCACGCGTCAATGCGGATTTCACCAGCAAAGCGTTGATTTCATTGTCCTCGGCAAGGAGAACCGACAGTTTGCGGGATTGGTCGCGGTTGGGTTCAGCATCTTGCGCTGTTGCCTCGCGCTTGGCGGCTTGCCTGCCGGACAGCACACGCACCAGACTGGCGCCGCGAACGGGACGCACAAGAAAAGATTCAAAGCCGCGCGCCTGGAATTCCGGCATCTGGCCGCGCTCTCCCGGCTCAATCAGAATGATCCGGCGTGCAAAGGCCTGAATGTCAGCTTCGACCGGCAGTCTCTGAGCCGACTTCATGTCCATCAGCAAGATGGAATTCGCGTCCAACACCGAGTGTCCCGTCCAGTTTTTCGCCACACCGCCATGTGATGCAATGGTTGACGCCAAAGCCTCGGCTTCGAAATGCGAATCCATCTGGATCATGCAGGATACATTGGCGAGCTTTGCCTTGGCTGGCGCAGCCGCAGGCGCAAGATTGGGCAGGTCGATGGTGAAACTGGACCCTTGGCCCACTTCGCTCTTGACCATGATGTTGCCGCCCATGGCGACAACAAGCCTGCGGGTGATGGAAAGGCCGAGCCCGACGCCGCCGTGGCTTCGAGTGGTGCCAGTTTCGACCTGTTCGAATTCCTCGAAGATCCGCGCGATGTTGGCTGCGTCAATGCCTTTGCCGGTGTCGCGGACTGTGAAACAGATCGAACCTTGCGGTGCGGTGACGATCAGCGAGATTCCGCCGGTTTCGGTGAATTTGACCGCATTGCCAAGCAGGTTCAACAAGCTTTGACGCAAGCGGTTCGGATCGGAAACAATGGTCTGGGCTACGTCGGGCGCGATATAGGTCGCGATGCCGATGCCCTTGCCGTGGGCACGGGCGGCGACGAGTTCCACCAGGCTTTCGCAGAACGGACGCACCTCGACATTTTCCGGGCGCAGATCAAATTTGCCGGTTTCAATTTTCGAAAAATCCAGAAGGTCTTCGATCAGGTTCATCAGCGCGTTGCCGGAAGCAGTAACCGCATGGACATAGGTGCGCTGTTCTTCGCTGAGGCGTGTGTCGGCTAGCAGCTTTGCCATGCCGTTGATGCCATTCAAGGGCGTACGGATTTCGTGGCTGACGGTGGCAAGGAACCGCGATTTGGCCTGATTGGCCGCCTCCGCCCGTTCGCGGGCCTCAATCAATTGGGTCTCGCTGACCTTGCGTTCGTGGATGTCGCGCGCCACCGCGCGGAAGGCCTTGCCGTCCTGACCGGTGGTGGTCGGCAGTTCGATCCAGGAAAACCAGCGGCTGCCAATGCGCACGTCCACCGGCATTGTGGCATTGCGGTTGCGCACACGGGGAACATCAACGCCAACTGCGCGCAATGTCTGGTCCTTCACGCGCGCGAGCGGCAGCCCGACGGCGTTGCAGAAACTGGCGTTGGCATGGAGAATTGTCCGGCGCGCATCACAAATGACCACAAGGTCGCCCAATTGGTCAAAAAGGTTGGATGCCCGTTCCTCGCCTTCAGACGCTTCCCAAAGCCGGTCGGCCATCCGCTCGTTCTCAATCCTGAGATCCCTGAGCGTAAACGAAGTTTCGTTGAAGCTTGCCGCAGCAAGCGTTGCCAGGCTAGCTGCAGTCAGCGTGAGAATGATGGCAATGGAGGTGAGAACAGCCGAAAAACCGTCCGTCGTCGCCAGGATCCAGATGCCAAGCGCCACGCCCGAAAGCGCCGCCGCGGCCATGGCCAGTTCCGGAACCCGATGCGAAAACATCGCGCCGAATTTGGATGACTTCGACGGTGCTGCGGTCTTGCCGACCACATCATCCACCCGCCTGCCTGACATCCCGTTTTTTGTAGATTTGCCTGCTTTACCCATGCAACGGGGTTAACACGCCCGCCTTAGGGAAGGTTTTGGCGAATAATTACAATTTTACCGAACTCGCCGGAATGCCTGGAAAAAATTGGATTATTGTTTATAATCAACAACTAAACGGCCGCGAACCTTGCCTTCGACGATCTGTTTGCCCGCCTCGATCAGGTCTTCAAAGTCTATGGTGGTCGACAAAGCCTTCAGCTTTTCAAGTGGCAAATCCACAGCCAGCCGTGTCCAGGCCTCGACCCTGTAGGGCCTTGGCACGTAGACAGATTCAACGCCGCGCAAGATAACAGCCCGCAAAATGAACGGCGCGACCGAGCCTGGCAGGTCCATTCCCTGCGCCAAGCCGCAAGCCGCGACCGTGCCGCCATAATTGGTCATTGAAATGACATTGGCGAGCGTGTGCGAACCGACGGTATCGACTGCCGCAGCCCACCTTTCCTTGCCCAAGGGCTTGGCCGGGCCTGACAGTTCGGCGCGGTCGATGATTTCGGCAGCACCGAGGCTGAACAGGTAATCATGCTCTTCCGGCCGACCGGTGGAGGCGATGACGGTGAAACCGAGCTTGGCGAGAATGGCGATGGCGACCGAACCGACGCCGCCCGCAGCGCCGGTGACCAGCACCTGACCGGAAGCCGGGGTCACGCCCTGCTTTTCCAGCGCCATCACGCAGAGCATCGCCGTATAGCCTGCCGTGCCAATGGCCATGGCGTCATGGCCGGTCAGGCCTTTTGGCTGGGCAATCAGCCATTCGCCCTTCAGCCGCGCATGGCCTGCATAGGCACCGTAGTGAACCTCGCCGACACCCCAGCCGTTCAGGACAATCTTGTCGCCGGCCTTCCATTCACCGCTGTCCGAGGAAATCACCGTGCCGGCCAGATCAATGCCGGGGATCATCGGCCAGCGGCGCACGACCGGCGCCTTTCCGGTGATGGCCAAACCATCCTTGTAGTTGACGGTTGTATGCTCGACCTTGACGAGGACATCGCCCTCCATCAGTTCCTCATCGCGCATCTCGACAACATTGACGGATTGCTTCTTGTTTTCGTCGCGGGAAACCAGAATGGCCTGAAAGTTCGACGGCATGTCATCCTCCTCGATGCTTGGTACCAGAGGAAGGTGGCAGGGCCTTATTGTCAATCCGGCTTTGGTCCACCCTTGGCCGTGCGGTCCTGCCGCCAGTCGATGATTTCCTGGAGAATGATCAACGCTGCACCGACGGAAATGTAGGCGTCTGCAAGGTTGAACACGGCAAAAGACCAGGTTTCCGTGTGAAACAGGATGTAATCGACGACGTGGCCGAACACCGAGCGGTCGATCAAATTGCCGATGGCGCCCGCCACGATGAGCACGAAGCCAATACGTGCCGTGATTTTTTCGACAGGCGTGCGGCTGGCGAGCCAGGCGACAAATCCGGTGATGCCAAGCGTGATGACGATCAGCGCCAAATCATTGAGGCCCCACAGCATCGAAAACGCAATGCCTTGGTTCCAGGTCCGGTAGAGGCTGACGAAGGGAATGAAATCAACCACTTGCTGAAACGGCAGGCGGGTTTCCACCAGCCATTTGACGATTTGATCGAGCACGATCAACACCACCGAAAGTCCGGTCAGTAACGGCCAGCGCATCATGCAGCCCCGCCAAGCGTCAGCGCGTGGCGGCGCACTTCATAGAGCGTAACCCCTGTGGCGACCGCCAGATTGAGCGAGTCCGCCTTGCCCTCCTGGGGGATGCGGATAAGCTTGTCACAGGCCTTGGCCAGCGGCTCTGTCAGCCCGCTCTGCTCATTGCCCATCACCAGCAAAACCGGTTGGCCGGAGTAGTCCACCGTCCGGAAGTCGACCGAGCCCTTGAGATGCGTGCCGGCAACGAGGCCCTTGAACCCTTTGCAGAATGCCAGAAATCCGACTTCGTCGACATGGTAAAGCGGCACGGCAAAAACTGAACCCATGGTGGCGCGCACGGTTTCGAGCGCGAACGGATCCGTCGTGTCGCCGACCAGAATGACGCCGGACACGCCAACCGCATCCGCCGTGCGGATGATCGTGCCGAGATTTCCCGGATCGCGCACCCGGTCGAGCGCCAGCCAGACCTTGTCATTTTCCGGTTTGATGGACGAAAGCTGCGCATAACGCTGTTCGAACACGCCGATCACCGCCTGCGGATTGTCGCGGCGGGTGATCGCGCCGATGATCTTCTCATTGGCTTCCAGCACCAACGCGCCCCTGGCGACAGCGCGGGAGGCGGTTTTCTGCACCAGAGCATTGTCTTTTGATGCCATGGCGATGACCAGAATAGTCAGCTTCCAGCCCTGGTCCAGCGCGTCGATGATCAGCTTCAGGCCTTCGGCGACAAAAGTGCCGCTTTCATCGCGATGCTTCTTCATCGCAAGCGCCTTGATGTCCTTCACGACTGGGTTGGCGAGCGACGTGATTTCCTTGACCTGCCCCACGCGGCCCGTACCCTCGCTCATGACGGCACCCAGCGGGAAAACAGCGATGTGGACAGCGCCCTCCCGGCGGACTGCTCGCGCAGTATCAATTCACCTGATTCCACCGTGCCGCCCATACCGGTAAAGCGGTCGCGCACCAGTTCGTGGATGGCGAAGAACGACGCCCGGATCGAATAGGCAGTCAGCACCATGGCCAAGGGCTTGGGCGACAGGATGGCCCGGCAAGCCTCGACCATCGCCGGCAAATGTTCAAACAGCTGCCAGACTTCGCCGCCCGGTCCGCGTCCGAATGCCGGCGGGTCAAGGAGGATAATGTCATAGGTCGATCCGCGCCGCTCTTCGCGCAGCACGAATTTCATCGCGTCGTCCATGATCCAGCGGATTGGCTTGTTTGTGAGCCGGGCGACTTCCTGGTTTTCGCGCGCCCAGCCAATGGCCTTTTTCGACGCATCGACGTGAGTGACCTCCGCACCTGCCCGCGCGGCAATCAGCGAGGCGACACCGGTGTAGCCGAACAGGTTCAACACTTTCACCGGGCGCTTGGCCTCGCGGATCAATGCTTCCATGAATGACCAGTGCGCCGCCTGCTCGGGAAACACGCCGACATGGCGGAAGGAGGTGAAGCGGCCAAGATAGGCCATGCCGTCATGTTCGGTGTTCCACGTCTCGCCAAGCGCGGATTTCGGAAACAGCCAGCGGCCCATGCCTTCTTCATCGGTGTTGCCGGTGAACACAGCATCCGCTCTGTCCCAATCAGATTTTGGCAGCGACGGCAGCCAGATCGCCTGACCTTCGGGACGCTCGATGCGATAAGGGCCATATTGTTCAAGTTTGCGCCCGTTGCCGCTGTCGATCAGCGCGTAGTCTTTGGTCTGCTTGGTTTCGAGAATGACCGGCAGACGCTCGGCAGGCCGCGCGCCTTCGCGGCGCGTGAGCGGCTTGGAAACAGGCGCAGAATTGGCTGCTGGCTCGGTCCGGACCGGCCTGTCATCGACACGCTGGTCACGGGGTGCGCCTTGCGCCGGTTTGCGCGGGTTGCCA
>JBGSHY010000020.1:0-26468 GCA_041751995.1 Rhizobiaceae bacterium
GACCGCATTCATCACTGGGCAAACTCACGCCCAGCGAATTCGCCATGAAAATGGCATTGCAAAAACAGGCAGCTTAAGGCCAAAAATGAACCCACGGACTCCGCGCAAAAGCGGATGAGACACGGGTCTCAGGTCACGACGGCTCTGTGTCCCTGGCGGCTTCACTTTGTTTGATGCATGAGAAGGTGCTTGGCGTTCTGCCTGCCGGGACCATGAATTTTTTCGCCCGATCGCTGCAAATTCCGCTTGAACTGGATGGTGCCATTGAGGCGCTTGCAAATGCCGTTGTCCGTCTCGTCGATGTTGGAACCGTCAATGGCAGGGTTTTCGTTCACCAAGTCTCGCTTGGAATTCAGCCACGCATGGTCGAGTTGCGCAAATCCATTCCCTACAGGTCACGGTTTGGCAAAATAGCCGCAAGCGTGCGGGCAGCACTGAAGACATTGACCAGCCCGCCTTCGTTTCGGGCAAAACTCACGAATGGCAAGGAACTTCACAACGATCGATACTCAATCCTCGCCATTACAAACAACGTTTTTGGCGATGGCCACCTGCCCTATGCTGACACATTGGATGACGGAATTCTCGGGATCTATTTCGCGCCGCGCCTGTCCTTCTGGATGAATGTGAAACTGGCGCGTGACATGATGCTAGGGCGCTGGACAGATAACGAGCATCTGCTGTCGCAATCCACCGATCGGGTTCAAATTGAAGTTTTATCAAAGACAGCAGGACGCAAAATCTCTATTGATGGCGAGCTGTCGCCGCTTGAGACGTTACTGGACGTTAGGCTGCAAAGGCGGGCATTGAAAGTGTTGATGCCTTCATGAAAAAGCAGCCGTAACGGCTGCTTTTTCCGGGGTTTGCTATGTAATAACTCAGGCGCTGATAGTGGCGCTAAGCATCCAGATTGCCTTTTCATGGAAGGCAAGACGTTCGGTCAACATGTCGGTCGTCACCAAGTCATCACCTTCATCAGCAGCCTTCGCGGCCTTTCGAATGTTGCGCGTCGAGGCTTCGTGTTCTGCGATCAGATCCTCGACCATGGATTGCGCAGTTTCAGTTTCGGCCGATCCACCCTTGGGAGCAAAGTCGGCCGCGTCGCCGACTTTGACCGGGGCGAGATGCCCGAGACCGCGAATGCGCTCGGCGATAATGTCGGCTGCACCAAACAAGGCGCCGTAATGCGCTTCCGTCAGATCATGCAAAGGCTTGAACAGTGGTCCGGTGACATTCCAGTGATAGATGTGGCTTTTGATCGTCAGCCGGTAAGTGGCTGCCAAAATGTCAGTCAGCGCCTTCGACATCTGTTTGCGATAGACATCAGACAGGCCGGTGTTGATGTTGCTCACATGTGCCCGTGCCTGCAGGGCATCGTTGATGTTGCCTTTGGCTTGTTCCGCAATTCTCATTCTCATTCTCATTCTCCAGTCTTGAAATGGCTTAGTGCCCGCTTGTTTGGCGTGGCTTGACCTGGCGCGACGGAGGCTTGCGGTTGGCATAGACATATCCGGCCACAGCCGCCGAAACGAGCCCGAAAGTCATTCGGTTGGACAGGATTGCCGGAAGCAAAGTGACTGCCGCCGTGATGGCGAGTGTCGGGGCGATCGAATGGCGTGCCCTGCTTTTGCGTTCACGGGCCGACCAGATTGACGCGGCTGCCAAGACCATCAGGCTTGCTGAAAGCAGGATAGCGGCAACAGTCAGCGCTGCTGCCTCTGGCGTCATATGCCGGGCCAGATAAATTCCGCCGGCGGCGACAAGTGCAGCAAAAGCCGACATGCCGAGCACACCGGCCACACTGTAAAAGACAGCCAGCCGTTTTGCCCGAGATGCAGCAGACTTTACATCGGTTGTGAGCAACCCCACCAACAGTGGCGACAGACTGCTCATTTGGTCAACGACGCGAAAGGAGTGCGAGCAGGAAGCCTATGCCTCCGGCAATGGCGAGGGCATGAAGCGGCTTGTCACGGATGCGGTTCGTCATGTCGCGCTCTAGCGTGGAAAGCTGATCCATGAAGCTGTCGAGCGCATCGCCTGATACGGCGTTGACATCGTTTTTCAGGTTTGCAGCGACATTCGATGCCATTTCCGTATATTCGCGCGCCTTGGCGGACCCCATGTCCGACAGGTTTGATGCGATCTTGTAGAACTCGGACTTGGCTTCTTCAAAGCGGCTTTCGAGGTCCGCGTCCGCCATGGTTTCCTTGACGGCGCGTTTGGCTTTGCTCTGGGCAGTGGACATGATCAGACTCCTGAAATTGATTTCATCAACAAAACGCCAAACCGGCGATTTGGTTCCCTGAATTTGAAAACCACATTTGTTCCCTCCGTTCAGCGGACCCGCTGGAGGCGGAAAACAGAGCCTTCTGACTTAGATGTATCCAAGAAAATACAGGATCAGGACAATCGGCAGAGGGAGGCCAAGAAGCCAGAACAAAACTGCTTTCATTATGTGGTTCTCCATTCAGAAGGGTCAGATTTCCGGCTCAAGCTCCGGTATTTGCACAATGAGATTTTCATTTGCGTGCAGTCAAAATGCGCCAGCGGAGCAAAAGTTCCATCTGCCCCAACGATTTCGACCGTCTACCATTCACGGCTGCTTTCGTGATGGAGAGACAGCCATTCAGTGCAATTCTGAAAGCAACCGCGGGTCGGGAGATATTTCGAATACTGGCTATTTGGCGGGCGGTACGCCACGCCGGTCGCAATTGTCTCGGGTTCGCAAGGATGAGGAAATTGCCATCGTTATCGGCGACTGCAGCTCAGTCGATGTCAAAACCAAGTCACAATTTCGTATCGGCAACGCCGCGGTCAATTGGGGTCGTCGGCATCGCAGACTGCGCTTTGAGCCATTGGCGCAGGAAATCAACGGCGAGCAACATATTGGCGTTCGCGCGTTTGCCCAGTCCTTCTTTCACCTCACCAAATTCATCCCCGGACATGCCTAGAAGCCAGCCAGGCGTAGTCTTGCCAAAGAGCAGGCTGGCGAGCGCGAGCGCCGCCTGCGGTGAGACTTCATGGCTGCCGAGCGTTTGCGGATTTTCCGGGCCAATCTCCGAAAAGCTGAAAGGCGCATCAAGTCCAATCATTGCATCAGCAAACACGACAATATCGTATTCTGCGATCAGTGCGGCGTGATCGACCATGAGTTGGCAGTCGCATTCAACCGTCACACCATCAATGCCAAGAGCCTCGATCATGCCACCAAGTGCCTGACCAAGCCCATCATCGCCGCGCCCCGGATTGCCGTAGCCGATGACGAGTATTTTCGGTGCCTTCAAAGGCATTGCCCGGCACGGTCCCGCAATTGCCCAGCCGCATCGTAAATCTCGATCTGAAGCGGCATCTGGCCGAGCGCGTGGGTGGCGCAGGACAGGCAGGGATCATAGGCGCGGACCGCCACCTCAACATGATTGAGCATGCCTTCGGTGATCTTGTCATGCCCGGAAAGGTGGGCGACCGCGACGCTTTTTACGGCGCGATTCATGCCTTCGTTGTTGTGGGTGGTGGAGACGATCAGGTTGCAATAGGTCACCTGATCATTCTCATCGACCTTGTAGTGATGGATCAGATTGCCACGCGGCGCTTCGATGACGCCGATGCCTTCAAAACGGCGTTCGCCTTTGGCGCGAAGATCCGTGCCCTGAAGGTCGGAGTCGTGCAGCAAGTCGCGGATCTTTTCGACGCAATGCAGCACTTCAATCAATCGGGCCCAATGGTTGGTCAACGTCGTGTTGTTGGGCAAGCCGTTGGTGAGGGCGCGAAGCTCGCGGTGCGCTTCGTTGGCCAGCGGCGTGTCGATGAAGCTTGCAGTGTTCATCCGAGCCAGCGGCCCGACGCGATACCAGCCGAAATCCGGGCCCAGATCCTTGATGAAGGGGAATTTCATGTAAGACCAGCTGCGCACATCCTCGACCAGCACCTTGTGGTAGTCGTTGTAGTCCAGCATGTCGAAGATCGGTGCGCCGGTGGAATCCAGCGCCCGCATCTTGCCGTGGTAAAGGTCCAGCGCCCCGTCGGATTCCCGCACCAGCGACATGTGATTTGATGGAAAAGCGCCAAAGCTCTCGACCAGTGTGCGGTGTCCCAGCACATAGTCGCGCCCGATGGCCAGCGCATCCGTCGACCATTCCACCATCTGATCGACCTGCGCCAAAAGCCGGTCGCGGGTGGCGATATCGAGGTTCTTGTTGATGCCACCGGGGATGGCGCCGGTGCCATGGATCTTCTTGCCGGCGGTCGCTTCGATGATTTCCTGACCATATTTGCGCATCAGGACCGCGCGCCGACCAAGTTCCGGGTTCTCGCGGATGACTTCGAAAATGTTTCGCTTTTCCGCCGGTGCGCCAAAGCCGAAAAGGAGATCGGGGGCGGCGAGGTGGAAGAAATGCAGCACATGGCTCTGCATCACCTGACCATAGTGCATCAGCCTGCGCATCTTTTCAGCAGTTGGCGGCAATATGTCGACACCGACGATCTGGTCCATGGCCTTTGCGGCCGCAAGATGGTGGCTGACCGGGCAAATGCCGCATAGCCGCTGGACGATCACCGGCACTTCCCACAACAGCCTGCCGCGGATGAACCGCTCGAAACCGCGAAACTCGACGATGTGCAGGCGCGCCTCGTCGACATTGTTGTTTTCGTCAAGGTGGATCGTCACCTTGCCATGGCCCTCAACGCGGGTCACGGGCGAGATTTCGATCAATCTGGATTCGGCCATGTCAGTAACCCTTTGGGCAATGGATCAGTCAAAGCGGAGTGTCTTGCGGTCGAACCCGGCAAATTTGCCGTCCAGCAGCGCTGCAAGTGTCGAAAAGATGATGTCGCCGCTGGGGGCGCAGCCGGGAATTTGATAGTCGATGTCGACGATTTCCGAGCAGGGATAGACCCGGTCCAGCACCAGCGGCAACACTGGATCATTGGGGATCAACCGTGTCGTGTTGCGAAGGTAAGGCCCGGAAATATAGGCCTCCTCCAGGCATTCCCGCAGCGGCTCCTGTGAGTGCATGATGGCGTTGCGCATGGCGGGCAGCCCGCCCATGATTGCGCATTGGCCCAAGGCGATCAGCACATCACAGTTCTTGCGGAAGTCGATCAGGATATGGACGTTTTCCTCGTTGCAGCAGCCGCCTTCGATGATGCCGATGTCACAGCGTTTGGTGAAGGTCTTGATGTCGGTCAGCGGCGAACGGTCGAACTCAACGCGCTCCATCAACGCGATCAGCCTCTCGTCAATATCAAGAATTGCCATGTGACAGCCAAAACAGCCGGCGAGCGAGGTGGTGGCAATGCGCGCTTTTCTGGGCTCGGTCATTTGCGCTTCTCCTCGATCTCGTGCCCGATCAGGCCGTGGTCGAAGCGGCGCTCGCCGATGGGAATGGAGAAACCTTCGTCCTTGCGGATGATGCAGCCGACGGGGCAAACTGAAATTGCATGATCCGCAAGCGCCGCGCTGGTGTGAGCCAGATCAGCGCCGTTTACCGCTACACGTCGGTGAATGCCACGGCCGACATAGCCGAACACACCCTTGCCATCGACATCCTGCGAGGCGCGGATGCAGCGTCCGCACGAGATGCAGCGGTTGGTGTCAAGCGCGATGTCCGGGTGCGAGGCATCAAGATCGCGGCATGGCTCCAGATAGGGAAAACGGCTCGCCTCAGTCATATTGAGACGATAGGCCATCGCCTGCAGTTCGCAATTGCCGCTTTTCTCGCAGATCGGGCACAGGTGATTGCCCTCGTGGAACAGCATCTCGACCAGGTCGCGGCGCACCCGGTTGCGCGCCTCTGTGTTGTTTTCCACCTCCAGCCCCGGTTCAGCAGGCTGGGTGCAGGATGAAACGCTGCGCCCGGCTGCCTTGACGGTGCAAACCCGGCAGCCGCCCTGATGGCGCAGCCCTTCGACATCGCAGAGCCTCGGGATATAGATGCCGGCCGCGTCAGCGGCTTCCATGATGGTTTGTCCGGGCTCTGCCGAAACGGCTACGCCATCAATGCGGAATTGAAACGCAGCCTCGCTCATTTGGTGAAATCCTTGTCAAAGATGTAGGAGCGGCGCTTGGCGATACCGCGCGCGCCTTCGATGGCGGACTGGATGTCGAACGTCGCCTTGATGCCGTCCTTGCTAGGCGCGGTCAGCGCCGAATAGATCAGCGGGAAATTCTTCAGCGTCGAAAGGACAGGGTTAGGGGAGGTCATGCCGAGCCCGCACCGGCTGGTCTCGATGATGGTTGAAGAAAGGTCCTTGAGATAGGTTATATCGGCTGCGTTGGCCTGACCTTTTCGGAATTTCTCTATTGCCTTTTTCAGGAAGACATTGCCGACCCGGCATGGCGTGCAATAGCCGCAGCTTTCGTGGACAAAGAACGACATGTAGTAGTCAACAATTTCGAGGATGTTGCGTTCCGAGGAAAACACGATGATGGCTCCGCCCGTTGCCAGATCATCAAAGCTCAGCCGCCGATCGAATGAATCGCGGCCAATCATCGCCCCGCTTGGCCCTCCAACCTGCACCGCAGCCGCGCCGCTTGCTCCCGCGATCTCCAGGAGGCCGCGCAATGTTATGCCGTAAGGCAATTCGTATACGCCCGGACGGTCACAGTCGCCTGAGACTGAAAACAGTTTGGTGCCGTGGCTTTTTTCCGTGCCGATGGCGTTGAACCATTCCGCGCCTTGATCGAGGATGCGGGCGACATGCGCGAAGGTCTCGACATTATTGACAACTGTCGGATGGCCAAGATAGCCACGTGTCACCGGGAATGGCGGTCGGGTTTTCGGCTCTCCGGGCAGGCCTTCGCAGGAACTGATCAACGCACCCTCTTCACCGCAGATATAGGCGCCCGCCCCCATCTGGATGCGGATGTCGAAATCATGCCCTGCATTGCCAAGAATTGCCGTGCCGAGCCTCCCCTTGGCCCGCCGGTCCGCCAGCACCGATTCGAGATAGTCGCGCATGTAAGCGTACTCACCGCGGAGATAGAGTATGCCCGCATTCGCGCCCACCGCCTTGGCAGCGATGGTCATGCCTTCGAAAACCAGATTGGCGCGTTCGGTCAAAAGGACGCGGTCCTTGAAAGTGCCCGGCTCGCCCTCATCGGCGTTGCAGATTATGAAACGGCGGTCGGAAGGCGCGGCGGCTGCCATCCGCCATTTGCGCCCGGTGGTGAAGCCTGCCCCGCCACAGCCACGAAGACCGCTGGCTTCAACCATGCCTATGATCGCCGTAGGACTGACCTTGGCTGCTGCCAACAATCCGGCATCCTCCGGCACGGCGCCAAGCAACACTTCGCCCGGCAGGCGGATATTGTTTTCAACCTGTGACTTCAGCCGATCATAAAACGTCAGTTTATCGAAATCTGCAACCAGTGCATTTTCCGGACTCGCCCCCTGTTTCAGCGCGCGGGCAATCCGGCTGGCGCTCTCCGCTGTCAGATTTGTTGCCACAAGATCATTGATCATCGCAGCAGGGGCTTGGTCGCACATGCCAATGCAGGGGGTGTACTCCAGCGAAAACTCGCCATCCGCAGAGGTTTCTCCTACCTTGACGCCGAGTTCCGCTTCGAAAACTGCTGTAACGTCATCGAGCCCTGCAAAACGGTCAATGATGTCGTCACACAGCCGTATCGTCACCCGCCCTTTGGCGATGCTTGAAAGAAATGAATAGAAGCTTGCAACCCCTTCAACGGCGATCCGGGTCAGCCCGACTTGCCGCGCGATGATATCCATGGACTCAGGGGTAATACAGCGCCTGACCTGCTGCACGCCGAGCAGGATATCGAGCATCCGGTGGCGATCATTTTCGTATCGAGCGCAAATCGCGGTCACATCAGAAGCAGCGGCAGACGAAACACCTGGCTCTTTCGACATAGTTCACCCGTTTCCCGAAATCGCTGCCTCAGGGAAATGGCCTGTCGCTGATCCATTCGCGCCGTAGGGTATCAATTCCAAACAGTATTATCATCCACTTTGAAGCCCTTGAGGCGTTTGCGCGAGCAAATCTGATCAGTGACTTTGTATGAATGTCGCGTATCAGAATGCCCCCACTTGTCTTTGCTGTCGAGAGCAAAATGTTGTCCATAAAAGACTTGGCGAAAATATTCGCCGCTTCGCGCCACATACATCAACCAGGTGCTGACCGCTCAAAATGGTGTGCCCGTGATCGCATGTTGCAAGCCCATTTGCTTCGAACTTGTCACGCCGCTCTGCCATGCCGGAGGTACGCATCTGCTGAAGCCAGTTTGGATGCCTTTCATCAGGCGATCAGGACTTTGATGCCACGTCGCTCAAATTCCTTGGCGTCGCTGTCGGAAATGCCGTCGTCGGTTATAAACGACTGGATGACCTCAAGGGATCCCAGTCTTGTAAACGAAGACCGGTTTATTTTGGTCGAATCCGCAACAAGATAAACGTGGGCGGCGGCTTTGATCATTGCTTCCTTCAATTGCAGATCCGCAAAACTCGGATAAGTCAGCCCTGTATCGAGGGCGACGCCTGCGGTTGCCAGAAACAGCTTGCCAGCGAATATGTTGCGGAAATATTCAACTGACTTGTCGCCTGAAAGCGACAATGTCGGCGCCTTGAATTGGCCGCCCGGCATGTGCACCGCAAAGCCCGGGACCGCGCCAAGTATGATGGCGATGTTCAATGCGTTGGTAATCACGGTCAGGTCTTTTCGCGTCACGAGCCGTGTCGCTACTTCCGTGGTGGTTGTCCCTGCATCAAGAATGATGGTTTCACCGTCTGTCACCAGGCTCGCCGCAAGCGCGCCGATCCGGCGTTTCTTGTCCATGTTTTCCTGATGATGGAGCGACATTGTTCCGACTTGTGCCGGAAGTGAATTCAGAAATGCGCCACCATGCTCGCGCGTGATCAGTCCGTCGCCTTCCAAACGTTCCAAATCCTGCCGGATGGTTGCTTCCGATACCTGGAAAGCACTTGCCAGTTCACGCACCCTGGCGCTGCCTTCTTCTTGAATCCATTCAAGAATTCGCCTCCGGCGCGGTTCTGACAAAAGGCCGACGAGTAAATCCGCTTTATGGTCCACAGACTTGGCATCCATCCCTCAGGCTCCTTGTGCACAATCAACCGCGCGACATGAGAATAGATTGTCGTGGCTTGGTGTCATGATGGCAATTGGATCAGTTGCGGCGGAGATTGCCGGAATTCCACCAGCAAACTCTGGAGCCCTTATCGAAAACAGCAGGCGGCGCTTGGTATTCATGCGGTGCGACTTTCCGTTTACGACCAGTATGGACTCATCTTCACCGATCAATTTCGTTTTATTCTCGATTATTGTCAATTTTTTGGTGTGATTCGATTGCGCAGAAAATGGGTTTTTCAATGCAAGCCGCAACATGACTGTGGAAATTTGTTAAAT
This sequence comes from Rhizobiaceae bacterium, assembly GCA_041751995.1. Lineage (GTDB taxonomy): Bacteria > Pseudomonadota > Alphaproteobacteria > Rhizobiales > Rhizobiaceae > JANMEX01. Next base: position 9,379 of record JBGSHY010000020.1, read on the forward strand.
TTCGCAGCCGCACCGCAAATCTTTTGGTTCGGATTGGCATGCACAGGTGAAAAAAATAATTGCAACCGCATAAAATCTGATCTAATTACACAACAATCGAAATCATTCGAAATCATATGAGATTAATTCAGCAGAATAACATCAGCGGGCAGAATCAGGTTTGACCGCGAAATCGACGTGACGCTTGCCGGTGTTGTTGCCAAGCGTTCATCGTTCAGGGGTGCGTCATGTTGTGCGACATACGATGAAACGTGGCGCAACTTGACTGACCCGGCAAGAAGTCGCTCATTCTGCCACCATGTTCGAAAATGACTGGCGCGGCGGCATTGGGCACACCAATGTGCGAAAATTAGGAGAGTTCATGCGCCCCGTAACGCAAAACAGTCGTGAAAATAGCGTAACCACGATCATGGACCGCGCTCTTTGGATGCGCCGTCGGGCGTTCCAAATGGTCTACGAAGCGCAACTCGGGCATCCGGGCGGCGATTTTTCAGCCATAGATGTCATGGCCACGCTTTACTTCGGCGTCTTGCGTTTCGATCCCAAGCGGCCTGATTGGGCGGAGCGCGATCGTTTCATCATGTCAAAGGGGCATGCGACCGGCGCGCTCTACACCGCCCTGTGCGCAGCTGGTTACTTCCCGGAAGATTGGCTCAAAACCTACATGCAGCCGCAATCCAGACTGAACGGCCATCCAAACCGCAACTATCTTCCGGGCGTTGAGACAAACACCGGTCCTCTTGGACACGGAATGCCGGTCGCGCTTGGTATTGCAATTGCTGGTCAAATCACGAACTCGGACTTCCGCACTTTTGTCCTTACCGGTGATGGCGAGTTGCAAGAGGGGTCAAATTGGGAAGCGGCCATGACTGCCGGCCATCGGGGTTTGTCTAACCTGACACTGATTGTGGATCGCAACCGGCTGCAGCAAGGGGCGGGCACCGAAGAGACCAACAGTCTCGATCCGCTGGATGACCGCTTCCGAGTTTTCGGATGGCATGTTGAAATGGTGGACGGCCATGACGTTGCCGCCCTCCTTGCGCTTTTGGGCGCACCGGTGGGGGAGCGGACAAAGCCATTGTGCATCATCGCCAACACCGTGAAAGGCAAGGGGGGCTCCTTCATGGAGAACAAGGCTTCCTGGCATCACGGCGTCCCAACCACCGAGCAATTTGAACAAGCCATGAAGGAGCTGGTGTGATGACACACGTTGCACCGCAGACTTCCAGATTTTTCGATTGCCGCGAAGCGTTCGCCCGCACGATTGAAGAATTGGCGCAATCCGATTCCCGCATTGTTGCGGTGGTCAATGATTCCGTCGGCTCGTCGAAACTTGGCGGATTTCAGAAGAAATTCCCTGACAGGCTGATAAACGTCGGCATTGCCGAACAGACCATGGTCGGAACTGGAGCAGGTCTTGCCAATGCCGGGCTCATTCCATTTGTCTCTGCAGCGTCCTGCTTTCTGACTGGCCGCGCTTTGGAGCAGATAAAGGCAGATGTCGCCTATGCAAATTTCAATGTAAAACTTGTCGGACAATCTTCGGGTATCGCCTACGGCGAACTTGGGCCTACACATCATTCCATCGAGGATCTGGCTTGGCTACGTCCACTTGCCAACCTCACAGTTCTGGTGCCCGCCGATCCTTGGGAAACCGAACAGGCCATTCGATGGGCCGCGGCACATGAAGGACCCGTGTTCATCCGTATTAGCCGCATGCCAGTGCCTGCGCTCGATATTCCGAACCGCGTATTCCAGGTCGGAAAGGCCGAGGTCGCGCGCGAGGGGAGTGACGTCGCCATCATCGCCTGCGGGACTACGGTTCACCTTGCGCTTGGCGCGGCTGACGAATTGGCGTTGTCCGGCATCAAAGCCCGAGTGTTGAACATGGCCAGCATCAATCCGCTCGACACCGAATCCATACTGGCTGCGGCAGAAACAGGGGCTATTGTCACTGTCGAAGAGGCTTCAGTCAGAGGCGGTTTGGGCGGCGCAGTGGCTGAAACCCTGGTGCAACACACACCTGCGCCTGTGGAGATGGTCGGCTTTCCAGGCTTCGTGCCAACCGGCTCTGTGGAATGGCTGTTTGACCATTTCGGGCTTAGCCCGGCAGGCATTGCTGCAGCAGCCCGCAAAGCAATGGCGAGAGCCCGGAAATGACGGGTCCGCTTATCCTTGCAATCGATCAGGGCACAACCAACACAAAGGCGGCCTTGGTTGACGGTACCGGAAAGATAGTGGCGCAGGCATCTTCTCCGCTAACCTCAACTTACCCCCGGCCCGGCTGGGCAGAGCAGTCCGCATCAGACATCTGGAAGAGCGTTCAGTCGGTTATCGGCGCGCTCGCACCCAAGCCGAACGCTCGAGCCATTATCGGCATCGCCATTGCAAACCAGCGGGAAACTTTGATCGTCTGGGATGCGAGAACGGGGCAACCTCTTTGTCCGGCCATTCTATGGCAATGCCGCCGGTCCGCTGCCGCCTGCGCGGCCTTGCATGCAGAAGGGAAAAACAGTGACGTGGAAGCCGCCACTGGGCTTTCCATCAATCCGCTGTTTCCGGCCAGCAAACTTGGCTGGGTGATGAAAAATGTTCCACAGGCAAGCGAACTTGCCGCAAAAGGAAATTTGCGGGCCGGAACGGTTGATAGCTGGCTGTTGTGGAATTTGACCGGCGGGACCGCCTTTTCCACCGATCACTCCAATGCCTCCCGCACCCAGTTGTTTCACACCGGCAAGCTTTCCTGGGATCCAAATCTTTGCACTCTGTTTGGCGTTCCGCTTTCCGCGCTCGCTACGCCCTTGCCTTCTGACACCCGTTTTGGCGAAACAGTTGAAGGCGCCACCGCCTTGCCTGCGGGCATTACTATCCTCGCTATGATGGGCGACAGCCATGCCGCCTTGTATGGGCATGGCGTGCGCGCACCCGGGGTGGTGAAGGCAACATACGGAACCGGTTCATCCCTGATGACGCTGACGCCGCAACGCGTCACTTCGAGAAGCGGCCTGTCCGGCACAATTGCGTGGAGCACGCAATCTGAAGGCGTTGCTTATGCGATTGAAGGAAACATCACAGTTTCGGCCCAAGCCGCCGCATTCATGGCAACCCTCCTCGGGCTCGACAATGCCGCGGAGCTCTCCAGCCTGGCGCAAAGCGTTTCGGATTCAAATGGCGTCTGTTTTGTCCCGGCCCTTGCGGGTCTTGGCGCGCCGCACTGGAACGATGATGCCCGGGGCACTGTAACCGGCATGACCCATTCCACTCAGCCGGCCCATCTTGCCCGGGCGGCGTTTGAAGCCATTGCCTTGCAAATTGCCGATGTCTTCGCGGCAATGGAACAAGACATCGGGGTTACGCTTGAAGGGCTCAAGGCGGATGGCGGTGCCTCAGCCAATGATTTTCTGATGCAGCTTCAGGCAGATGTCCTGGACCGCCCGGTTACACGCGGCGACGTCGCGGAAATCGGTATTCTTGGCGTCAGTGCCATGGCGTTTGCTTCTGCCGGACTTTTGATCAATCTCAAACCTTCGGAAGGCAGTCGGCATGTGTTCCTTCCCGAAATGGATGGAAAATCGAGGTGTGCCCTGTTGGACGACTGGCGATTGTCTCTCAAGCGGGCGATGCTAATGGGTTAGGGTTCGCGCCCCTAAGGAGCGCGGTCGAATTATTCAGACCGTTTTGCATTGCACAATTTGTTAGCATGCGCAAAAAGAAGGCATGGAAACCAAGCCGCTCAGCGTCCTCGTCGTAGATGAGAATGTCGCCCGCGCCGCCATCATCGAGGCGGGCGTGCGTGAGGCCGGCCATGACAATGTGACAGTGATCCGCGATGTAACCGGTCTGGCGCGGCGCATTGCGGTGATCGAGCCGGATGTGATCGTCATCGATCTGGAAAATCCCAACCGGGATCTGCTCGAAAGCCTTTTCCAGCTGTCGCGGGCTGTAAACCGCCCAATCGCCATGTTTGTCGACCGGTCAGACCTTGCGTCCATGGAAGCGGCGATCGACGCCGGCGTGTCGGCCTATGTCGTTGACGGGCTGCGGCAAGAGCGGATCAAGCCGATCCTCGACATGGCCATCAGCCGTTTCAACGCCTATTCGCGCATGGTGCGGGAGTTGGAAGATGCCCGCAGCGAGCTGGAGGGGCGCAAGGTTATCGACCGCGCCAAGGCAATCCTGATGAAGTCCAAAGGCATCACGGAAGACGAGGCGCATGCGCTGCTGCGCAAGACTGCGATGAACCAGAATCGGAAAATGAGCGAGCTGGCGCAAAGCCTTGTGCTGGCCGCAGGACTGTTGGAGTGAGCGCGATGGGCAAACATGCGATCACCGCCGGATTCCTGCCCCTGACCGACAGCGCCCTTTTGGTGGCAGCAAAAGTCATGGGGTTTGCGGCCGCGGAAGATCTCGATCTGACTTTGGTGCGCGAAACATCCTGGGCTAACATCCGCGACCGTATCGCCGTTGGCCACTTTGAGGCGGCGCACATGCTGGCGCCCATGCCGATTGCCTCAAACCTCGGCCTGATGCCCCTGCCCTTGCCGCTGATTGCACCGATGGCGCTCGGACTTGGCGGCAATGCGGTGACGGTGAGCGATGCGCTTTGGAAAGCCATGGAACAGCATGGCGGCAAAGCTGACCTTGATCCGGCAATCAATGGCGCTGCGCTGAAGCGTGTGATCACGAAGCGGCTGCATGGCGACAGGCTACAGTTTGCCGTGGTGCATCCCTTCTCCGGACACAGCTATGAACTGCGCTATTGGCTCGCGGCCAGCGGCATTGATCCGGTAGCCGAAATCGACATTGTCGTGGTCCCGCCGCCGTTGATGGCTGACGCGCTCCGGACCGGGCGCATTGACGGCTATTGCGCAGGCGAACCGTGGAACAGTTTCGGTGTTGATACTGCGGCTGGCCATCTCGCCACTGTCAAAGCCGCCATTTGGAAATCCAGTCCGGAGAAAGTGCTGGGCGTGCAGGCAGAGTGGGCCGAAGCCAATCCTGCGTCGCTCGACGCACTTTTACGCTCCTTGCATCACGCTTCGATCTGGTGCGCGGACAGTGCCAACCATATCGAACTGTCTCGCATTCTGGCGCGTCCCGAATGGATCAACGTTGCTCCGGAAATCATTGAACGCGGCCTGTCGGGGCAATTGCAAAGCGGAAGCGGTTTGGTCGCCGTGCCAGACTTTTTTGTCACGCACGCCCGTGCCGCGACTTTCCCGTGGCAGAGCCATGCACTTTGGTTTTACTCACAAATGGTTCGCTGGGGCCATGCGACCCATTCGCCTGAAAATGCTGCAATCGCAGCGAGCTCCTATCGTCCTGACATTTACCGCCGCGCCTTGCGGCCGACCGGCGGCGCATTGCCAGGCGCAAATGCCAAGGTGGAGGGCGCGCTGAAGTTGGCGACTGCGGTCGGCGCCGTACAAGGCACATTGGTTCTGGGTCCGGACGGATTCTTTGACGGGCAGGTTTTTGACCCTGACAGGCTCGATGCCTACATAGCTGCCCAGGCCGCCCATATCCGGTAACCGTCGCCGTCCTATTATTGTGCACTGCGAAATATTTGTGCATCTGCGCAAGATTGTTGACCATCGAAGCGCCAAAGGCCCAAACTGGTCAAAGCATCCAATTGCGTTAAGTCTATGAATCCACTGATTATACTTCCTTCCGCGCAAACTGGCACGGTTTCTGCATTACCTTAATCAAGTCCTCCCAGACTTATTCAGCGTCCAAAGAAGGGCGCCAAGGCAAGGCTGCCAAACAGGTGAACTCCATCCCGGATGTACGGATGGCGCGGCCTGTCTGGCAGCCTTTTTTTGTTTTTCACGCGTGGCGATCCCTTTTCAGACGCCACTGAACCGGAGACGGAACATGAGCAAATTCACTGGCGGCAATTCCTTTCTGCTTTCCCGCCGCAGCCTTTTGAAAAACGCGGCGACGACCTCGGCGCTGCTTTTGGCCGGACGCACTCTCTTGCCGGGCGGTGCTTGGGCAGCCCCGGCTACGCCGGAGGTGACAGCTGTCAAACTCGGTTTCATCGCGTTGACAGATGCAGCGCCACTGATCGTCGCCAAGGAAAAGGGCCTGTTTGAAAAACACGGCATGCCGGGCGTTGAAGTTTTGAAACAGGCGTCGTGGGGCGCATTGCGCGACAATCTTGTCTTGGGCGGCGACGCCAACGGCATTGACTGCGCGCATATCCTGACGCCGATGCCGTACCTGATGCACACCGGCAAGGTGACGCAGAACAACGTGCCCGTGCCGATGAGCATCCTGGCGCGGCTCAACTACGACTGCCAGGGAATTTCGGTCGCTCAGGAATACAAAGACACGGGCGTAGGGCTGGATTCGTCCAAACTGAAAGCGGCGTTTGAAGCCAAAAAGGCGGCCGGCAAAGAAGTCAAGGTCGCTGTCACGTTCCCGGGCGGAACGCATGATTTGTGGATGCGCTACTGGCTCGCCGCAGGCGGCATCAACCCGGACAAGGACGTCTCCACGATCGTTGTGCCGCCGCCGCAAATGGTTGCCAACATGAAGGTCGGCACGATGGACGCGTTCTGCGTCGGCGAGCCATGGAACGAGCAACTGGTCAATCAGGGCATCGGCTTCACCGCCGCCACGACTGGCGAACTCTGGAAAGGCCATCCTGAAAAGGCGCTCGGCATGCGAGCCGACTGGGTCGGGAAGAACCCGAATGCCGCCAAGGCACTGCTGATGGCTGTCATGGAAGCGCAGATGTGGTGCGAAGACATAGCCAACAAGGAAGAGATGGCCACCATCATCGGCAAGCGCAACTGGATGAACGTGCCGGTCGCCGACATCATCGGCCGCCTCAGGGGCGACATCAACTACGGCAACGGCCGCAGCGTATCGGCGCCGGACCTTCGGATGAAATTCTGGGCCGACAACGCGTCCTACCCGTTCAAGAGCCACGATACCTGGTTCATCGCCGAGAATGTACGCTGGGGCAAATTCGCGCCGGATACGGACATCAAGGCGCTGGTCGATCAAGTCAACCGTGAAGACATCTGGAAAGCCGCCGCCGCCGAACTTGGCGTCGCTGCTGCCAACATTCCGGCGTCGTCGTCGCGCGGCATCGAGACTTTCTTCGACGGCAAGACCTTCGATCCGGCAGATCCGTCCGCCTATCTCAGCAGCCTCTCGATCAAGGCCTCATCCTGACGCACCACGGGCCGGCATGTGTTGCCGGCCCGGTTTCCTGAATTCCGGAGAACCTCACCCATGGGCCTTGCTCAATTGAAAACAGAAACCGCAGTTGAAGCCGTACCTGTTGCGGCGAAGATTCATCGGCTGAACCGCCCGTCGCCGAAACGCGAATGGCTTGGCAAATTACTGGCCGCGCTGGCGCGCAATGTGTTGCCGCCGCTGCTGGTGATCTTCATTCTCCTGACGATTTGGCAAGTCGCCTGCTCGCATCCAGGCGCCTCGCTGCCGCCACCAACCCAGGTGTTCACCGAGGCCTACGACCTCATCGCCTATCCGTTCTTCAATTACGGAGATCAGGACATCGGCCTCGGCTGGCGCGTGCTGGTTTCGCTGCAGCGTGTCGCCATCGGTTTCGGCATTGCCGCGATTGTCGGCGTCTTGGTCGGCGCCATCATCGGCCAGTCCGACTGGGCGATGCGCGGACTTGACCCGGTGTTCCAGATCCTGCGCACCGTGCCGCCGCTGGCATGGCTGCCACTGTCGCTCGCCGCATTCCGCGATTCCAGCCCTTCGGCTATTTTCGTAATTTTCATCACTTCGGTTTGGCCGGTGATCATCAATACGGCGGTTGGCGTGCGCAACATTCCGCAGGACTACCGAAATGTCGCGCAGGTGCTGCGGCTCAATCCGCTTGAGTTTTTCTACAAGATCATGGTGCCGTCCGCCGCGCCGTACATTTTCACCGGCCTGCGCATCGGCATCGGCCTGTCGTGGCTCGCCATTGTCGCGGCGGAAATGCTGACCGGCGGCGTCGGCATCGGCTTCTTCATCTGGGACGCATGGAACTCCTCGCGCCTCTCCGACATCATCGTCGCCCTCATCTACATCGGCGTCACCGGCTTCCTGCTCGACAAACTCGTCTCGGCAATCGGCCGTATTGTGACACGCGGGGCATAAGGACACATCCATGAGCACCCCATTTAAAACCCATCTCAAGCTTGACCATGTCGACAAGACCTTTGAACGCGGCGGCGTGAAGAGCCATGTGCTGCGTGACATCAACCTGCAGATTGCCGAGGGCGAATATGTCTCGATGATCGGCCATTCCGGCTGCGGCAAGTCCACGCTGCTGAACCTGATTGCCGGACTGATCCCGGTGACAGCGGGCGCAGTCCTGCTCGACAACATGGAAGTGAACCAACCAGGACCGGAACGCGCGGTCGTCTTCCAGAACCACAGCCTGCTTCCCTGGCTGACGGTCTATGAAAACGTCAATCTCGCCGTATCGAAAGTTTTCTCCGCTACCAAAACCAAGGCCGAGCGGCACGACTGGGTGATGCGCAATCTGGACCTGGTGCAAATGGCCCACGCCAAGGACAAGCGGCCGGGTGAAATCTCCGGCGGCATGAAGCAGCGCGTCGGCATCGCCCGCGCCCTGTCGATGGAGCCGAAGGTGCTTTTGCTTGACGAGCCGTTCGGGGCGCTGGACGCGCTGACGCGCGCGCATCTGCAGGACGCGGTCATGGAAATCCATGCCCGCCTCGGCAACACGATGATCATGATCACCCATGATGTGGACGAGGCCGTACTGCTGTCTGACCGCATCGTCATGATGACCAACGGACCGGCGGCGACCATCGGTGAGGTTTTGACCGTGCCGCTCAAGCGCCCGCGCAATCGCCTCGAACTGGCAAGCGACCCGATTTACCTCAAGTGCCGCGAGGCTGTCCTCAAATTCCTCTACGAGCGTCATCGCTTTGTCGAAGCTGCGGAGTAGACCCATGACACAAAAACTCGTCATCATCGGCAATGGCATGGCGCCTGGGCGCATGCTCGAACATCTGCTGGAAACCACGCCCGACGCCTATTCCATCACCATTTTCAATGCCGAACCGCGCGTCAATTACGACCGCATCATGCTTTCGCCGGTCCTTTCCGGCGAAAAGACGTTCGAGGAAATCATCATTCACGGCGATGGCTGGTATATTCAAAACAACATCACTCTCTACAAGGGCCACAAGATCGTCGCCATCGACCGCGCGGCCAAGACTGTCACATCCGATCATGGCGTGACCGAGCCTTACGACAAGCTCGTTATCGCCACCGGCTCCAACCCGTTCATCATTCCGGTGCCCGGAGCAAATCTTCCGGGCGTGCTGTCCTACCGCGATCTTGACGATGTGCAGGCGATGATGCTGGCCGCACAAGCCCGCGCGAAAGCCATCGTCATCGGCGGCGGATTGCTTGGCCTTGAGGCGGCTGCCGGCCTCAAAGAACAGGGCATGGATGTCACGGTCATCCATGTCATGCCAACCTTGATGGAGCGCCAGCTTGACGCCTCCGCCGGATACCTTCTGCAACGGGCGCTGGAAGACCGCGGCATCACGGTGATGACCAAAGCCAACACCAAGCAGATTATCGGCGACACGCGTGTTGAAGGCGTCGAGCTTGCCGACGGGACGATCATCCCCGCCACGCTCATCGTCATGGCTGTCGGCATTCGCCCGAACAGCGCGATGGCCAAGGAAGCGGGCGTTGAAGTCAATCGCGGCATCGTCGTCACCGACTTCATGCAGACCAGCGATCCGGACATCTATGCACTGGGCGAATGTGCCGAAGTCGGCGGACAGGTTTATGGCCTCGTCACCCCGCTTTACGACATGGCGCGCGTCCTGGCGGCGCGGCTGACCGGAGATACCGAAGCGGTGTTCAAGCCGGTCGATACGCCGACCAAACTGAAGGTCACGGGCATCAACCTGTTCTCGCTCGGCGATTTTGCCGAAGGCGAAGACCGGCAGGAAATCGTGCTGCGTGATGCGTCAGCCGGTGTCTACAAGCGCGTGGTACTCAAGGACAACAAGATCATCGGCACTGTGCTTTACGGCGAAACCGCCGATGGCGCGTGGTTCAATGATCTGAAAAAGAAACAAACCGACATCACCGACATGCGCGATACGCTCATTTTCGGTCAAGTCTATCAGGGAGGGTCCCCGCTGGACCCTACGGCGGCCGTTGCAGCATTACCGGATGACGCGGAAATCTGCGGCTGCAACGGCGTCTGCAAGGGCAAGATCACCGAGGCTATCACCTCCAAAGGCTTGACCTCTCTTGATGGTGTGCGGGCACATACCAAAGCTTCAGCCTCGTGCGGTTCCTGCACGGGACTTGTCGAACAATTGCTCAAATTCACCCTTGGCGATGCTTACAATCCGGCGGCGGTCACACCGATGTGCGGCTGCACGGACCTGGGCCACGATGACGTGCGCCGTCTCATCAAGGCCAAGCAGCTCAAGACAATTCCAGCTGTCATGCAGGAGTTGCAATGGAAGACCTCCTGCGGTTGCGCAAAATGCCGTCCGGCGTTGAACTACTATCTCGTCTGCGATTTCCCGGGCGAATATGCCGATGACTACCAGTCGCGTTTCATCAACGAGCGCGTCCACGCCAACATTCAAAAGGACGGCACCTATTCGGTCGTGCCGCGGATGTGGGGCGGGGTCACTTCGGCAAGCGAACTTCGCGCCATTGCCGATGTCGTCGACAAGTTTGAAATCCCGATGGTCAAATGCACCGGCGGCCAGCGCATCGACATGCTCGGCATCAAGAAAGAAGACTTGACCGCCGTCTGGGCTGATTTGGGCAAGGCAGGCTTTGTCTCCGGCCAAGCTTACGCAAAAGGGCTTCGCACCGTCAAAACTTGCGTCGGAACGGATTGGTGCCGGTTCGGCACGCAAGACTCCACAGGCCTTGGCATAAAGATCGAGAAGTTCATGTGGGGTTCCTGGACGCCTGCCAAGCTCAAGCTCGCCGTCTCTGGCTGCCCGCGCAACTGCTCCGAAGCCACCTGCAAGGACATTGGCGTGATCTGCGTTGACTCAGGATATGAAATCCACTTTGCCGGCGCCGCCGGGTTGGACATCAAGGGCACGGAAGTGCTCGGCATGGTCAAAACCGAGGAAGAAGCCCTCGAGCATATCGTCGCCCTCACGCAGATGTACCGCGAACAGGCCCGTTATCTTGAGCGCATCTACAAATGGACCAAGCGCATTGGCGTCGCCGAGATCCGCAAGCAGATCATGGACGATCACGACAAGCGCAAAGCCTACTTCGAACGCTTCGTTTTCAGCCAGAAATTCGCACAGGTTGACCCCTGGTCCGAGCGGGTTTCAGGCGTCGACAAGCACGAGTTCAAGCCGATGGCGACACTCACATTGGAGGCGGCGGAATGAACGCCATGACACACAATTGGGTTGCCATCGGAAACCTGAATGACATTCCGCTGCGTGGCGCGCGCTGCGTAAAAAACGGCAACATGACCATCGCCGTCTTCCGCACAGCCGACAACAAGGTCTTCGCCATCGAGGACAAATGTCCCCACAAGAATGGCCCCTTGAGCCAGGGAATCGTCCACGACGGCTGCGTCACCTGCCCGTTGCACAATTGGGTGATTTCACTGGAAACAGGCAAGGCGCAAGGTGCGGACGAAGGCGAAACGCGGACATTTCCGGTCCGCATGGATGGACACACGATACTTCTTGGACTTGGGACCGGGGCTTGAGGATGACCCTGGCAGCCGGCATCACCACCAAGACCACCTGCCCCTATTGCGGCGTTGGCTGCGGTGTTCTGGCGACTCCGATGCCGGATGGTACAGTCGACATAAAAGGCGATCCTGACCATCCGGCGAACTTCGGCCGCCTGTGCTCCAAGGGTTCGGCGCTCGGTGAAACGCTGGCACTGGACGAGCGTCTGCTCTACCCCGAGATCAACAACAAGCCCGTCGCATGGGGCGAAGCACTTGATCTGGTCGCCGCCAAATTCTCGGATGCCATTCAAGAGTTTGGCCCGGACAGCGTTGCCTTCTACGCCTCCGGCCAGATGCTGACAGAGGACTATTATGCAGCCAACAAACTGATGAAGGGCTTCATCGGCACTGCCAACATCGACACCAATTCGCGCCTTTGCATGGCTTCATCGGTTGCCGGTCATCGCCGCGCATTCGGATCAGACACTGTGCCCGGGAAATACGAAGATCTGGAACTCGCCGACCTTGTCGTGCTCGTCGGTTCCAATCTCGCCTGGTGCCATCCGGTGCTTTTCCAGCGGATCGCTGCTGCCAAAGAGCAACGCCCGGAGATGAAAATCGTCCTCATCGATCCGCGCCGCACGATGAGCGCAGACATTGCGGACCTCCATTTACCGATCAAGCCGGACGGCGATGTCGCCCTGTTTCTCGGTCTGCTCGATCATTTGGCAAAATTCAGACATATCGACCGGACGTATGTCGAGAACCACGTTTCGGGCATGAAGGCCGCGCTGGAATATCTGCCGTCCTTGATGGATGTCGCGGCGCAAACCGATTTGACCGCAGAGGCGCTGTCTCAATTCTACAAGCTTTTCGCCGCCACTGAAAAAACGGTCACGGTCTTCAGCCAAGGCGTCAACCAGTCCGCCAGCGGTACGGACAAGGTCAACGCCATCATCAATTGCCATCTGGCGACAGGCCGCATCGGGCGGCCCGGCATGGGGCCGTTCTCCGTCACCGGCCAGCCGAATGCGATGGGCGGACGTGAAGTCGGCGGGCTTGCCAATATGCTCGCCGCGCACATGGACATTGAAAATTCCAGGCATCGGGACATCGTGCAGTCCTTCTGGAAATCGCCGACAATCGCCACCAAGCCCGGTCTCAAAGCGGTCGACATGTTTCAAGCCGTCGCCGACGGACGCATCAAGGCGCTATGGATCATGGCGACCAACCCGGTCGATTCCCTGCCGGACGCAAACGCCGTGCGCGAAGCCATCAAGGCGTGTCCGTTTGTCGTCGTGTCCGATGTTTCCGCCCGCACCGACACAATTGCTCACGCCAGTGTCAAACTCCCCGCTGCCGCCTGGGGCGAGAAAGATGGCTCGGTCACCAACTCCGAGCGGCGCATTTCCCGCCAGCGCGGATTTCTGGACTTGCCCGGCGACGCGCGCCCGGACTGGTGGCATGTCGCGGAAGTCGCCAAGCGCATGGGCCATGCCACGTCCTTCAACTGGAAGGGACCATCAGAAATTTTCGCAGAACATGCGGCACTTTCCGGTATCGAAAACGAAGGCGCGCGCGACTTTGATATTTCGGCGCATGCCACCATTTCTGTCGCGGGCTATGATGGACTTCGCCCTTTCCAATGGCCGCAACCTGCCGGCAGAACCAAGACAACCAACGATCGGTTCTTTGCCGACGGCAACTACTTCACCGCAAATGGCAAAGCCCGCGCAGTAGCCGTGCTTCTACCGGCCAAAGTCCAGTTGTCGCCTGAATATCCCTTCAGACTCAACACCGGCCGGATCCGCGACCAGTGGCATACGATGACCCGGACCGGTCAAAGCCCGCGCCTTTCGCAACACCTGGCCGAGCCGTTCTGTGAAATCCATCCGGCCGATGCGGCAAAACTTGGCATTACTGACGCGTCACTGGTCGAAGTCGAAAACCAGTATGGCAAGTCCATTTTGCGCGCGCTGATCACGCTACGCCAACAGCAATGCTCAGTATTTGTATCGATGCACTGGAGTGAGGAGTATGCTTCCGCCGCCCGCGTCGATGCGCTCGTCGCGCCTGTGGTGGACCCTCATTCCGGACAGCCGGCGTCGAAGAATGTTCCTGTTGCCGTTCGCCCTTTCACCGTCGCCCAATTTGTCTTCGCGGTATTGTCAGAGCGCCCCTCCCGCATCAATGCGCCCTATTGGGCCATTGCAAGAACCACTGCCGGCTGGCGCGTGGAACTGGCATTCGCAACACCTTTGGAAGACATCGAAGACTTCGCCCGCAGCCTGTTCGGCGCTGACGAATCTGACCAGACCATCAGCTATCGCGACGCGGCCAGTGGTCAGGATCGGTTTGCCGTCTTTCGCGGCAAGAAGCTGCGCGGCGCCTTGTTTCTTGGTCCCCAACCCGTCGCCGTTTCGCGCACCATGCTGGCCGATGAACTTGGCGCGGAGTTTGCGGACCCTCGTGCGCGTTTCCGCATTATTGCCGGAAAGCCGGGCGCGGCGCAGCGGGACAAGGGCGCCATTGTCTGCTCCTGCTTTTCCATCGGCGTCAACGAAATCAATACCGTCATCCGCTCCGGCCAGTGCTGCTCGGTCGCATCGGTCGGCGAGGTCTTGAAGGCCGGAACCAATTGCGGCTCGTGCCGCGCTGAAATCGGGAGCATGATCCATGCCGCTCAGCCCATCGCAGCCGAGTAGGCGCCCGCAATCGTCATCCGCGCGCATCGGCGCGCTGGCGACATTGCCGGTGTTCTTTGACCTCAAAGGCAAACCGGTGCTGCTGATCGGCGGCTCGGAAGCGGCCGCATGGAAAGCTGAACTTCTTGCCGCAGCAGGCGCACATCTCGAAGTCCATGCTCCGGCATTTTCTACCCAGATGCTGGACCTTGCCGCCCGCCCCGATCTGAACGGCAGCATCACACTGATCCAACAGCCATGGTCGCGCAAAGTCTTCACCAACAAATCGCTCGCTGTCGGCGATGCTGAAACTGAAGGCGAGGCCAAGGCGATTTTTTGCGCCGCCCGCGCTGCTGGGGTCCCCGTCAATGTCATCGACAAGCCCGCCTATTGCACCTTCAAATTTGGCAGCATCGTCAACCGCTCGCCGGTCGTCATCGGCATTTCGACCGATGGCGCAGCGCCGGTGCTTGGCCAAGCCATCCGCACCCGGATTGAGGCGCTCCTTCCGGCTTCGCTTGCACAATGGGCGCAGTTGGCAAAAGACATCCGCGGCATTGTTTTGCAACGGTACGGCGCAGGACCGGAGCGCCGCCAGTTTTGGGCGCGGTTTGCGCGGCTCTCTTTCGGGCCATTTGCAGAAAATGAAACTTGGCAACCCGGTGTCGAAGGCACATTGAAAGCAGTGCCAAGCGTTACGATTTTAACGGCGCCGCGCCTTGATCCCGGCCTTTTGACACTGAATAATGTCCGTGCTTTGCAAGGCGCAGATGCGATATATTTCGATACAGCGGTCGACGCGGCCATTCTCGATCATGCCAGGCGCGAGGCCGCGCGGCACGAGTTGGATGACGGCGCATTTTCCTACATGTTGCTGCCAAACGTTGCGAAGCGCGTCCTCGAAACTGTCAACGGCGGGCAGAATGTATTGCTTGTCCGTAGCGATGGGAAACGCGGAAAAGTCACCTCAGAACTGTTGATCAACCAATTGGCAGAGCTGTGCGTTCCACTCCGCAATTGCGAGGGCAAACCTTTCAGGCACGGCCGACAGCCTCCTGTCCGCTGTCACATGAAAAAAGTCGGTAATGGATTCCTTGAGACCATGAATTCCTGATTTGCTGCATCGTTAAATCCAACCTGTGTTATCGTTTGACTCAAAGCCATAACAGGACTGATTTTCATGCGCAGCGAACTCGCGATCTACACTCTTGCAACCGGCCGCGTGCGGACTGTTTTTCAGACGGCCAGACACATCGAGGCCCCGAATTGGACGCCAGATGGGAGCAGTCTCATCATCAACGGCGACGGGCGTCTTTACAGTGTTGACATAGCCAATCCCGAAATGGTGGAAATCGCGACCGGTTTCGCCACGATCATCAACAATGATCACGGCATTTCGCCTGATGGCAAAAGCATGGTCATCAGCGACTCCACTGAAACCGGCGAAAGCCGCATTTATACGCTGTCTTTTGGCGGCGGTGATCCGGTCCTTGTGCAGGGACTTGCTCCGTCTTACTGGCACGGCTGGTCGCCGGACGGCAAGACACTGGCCTATGTCGCCAAGCGCGGCGCTGCGTTTCAGGTCTACAGCTGTCCAGTCGGCGGCGGCG
This sequence comes from Rhizobiaceae bacterium, assembly GCA_041751995.1. Lineage (GTDB taxonomy): Bacteria > Pseudomonadota > Alphaproteobacteria > Rhizobiales > Rhizobiaceae > JANMEX01. The sequence continues at coordinate 25,368 of JBGSHY010000020.1, forward strand.
CAGAAACGCAGATCACGTTCGACTTTGACCATTGCGACGGTCCGGATTATTCGCCGGATGGGCAATGGATCTGGTTCAATGGCGAACGAGCCGGATCGGTCCAGCTTTGGCGCGTCCGCCCAGACGGAACCGGGCTTGAACAGATGACGGAAGACGAGCGGGTAAACTGGTTTCCGCATCCCTCACCCGATGGCAAGCATGTGCTTTATCTGGCCTATGAGGGCGGCACGACGGGACATCCCGCCGACAGGAAGGTCGAATTGAGGCTCATGCCGTCCTCCGGCGGCACGCCGCAGGTGCTGCTGGCGTTCAATGGCGGACAGGGGTCAATCAACGTCCCATGCTGGTCCCCTGACAGTCTGGAATTCGCGTTTGTCCGCTATGCGCCTGTGACGTCACGCTGAGCTTCCCGCGCCCCGCTCGCTGTCCGGCGCAACAAGCCCGTCCCGAAGCCAAGAGCATCCGGCGGCAATAAATCTGTGCCGCTCATGGCGTTTGTTCCGTTGCGCTCTGGAAACAGACGCGATCGCATGCAAGATCAGGGCAACAGGTCTGGGAGGACGAAATGGCGCTCACAATCAAACGCAAGGTTACGCTCGGACTGGTCATCGGCAGCCGCGCATTCTTTAACGGCGCACCCTGCCGCGCGGCACGTGACGAGACCACGGCATGGCTGGAAAAACACGGCGTCAACATCGTCACATTGCCCTACGAGGCGACAGTCAACGGCGCGGTTCAGTCGATTGATGACGCCAAACTTTATGCTGCGCATTTCCGCACCCACCGCGAAAGCATCGACGGGCTGGTGATCTGCTTGCCGAATTTCGGCGATGAGATTGCTGTCGCGGAACTGGTCAGCCGCGCGGGGTTGAATGTGCCGATCCTTTTGCAGGCGTCCAATGACGAGGTGGACAAGGTAGACGTCCATTCCCGCCGCGACGCCTTCTGCGGCAAGCTTTCAGTCACGAACAATTTCTACCAGTACGGCGTGCCTTACACAGAAACGACCAGCCACACCTGCGATACGTACAGCGACGAATTCGGCGCGGATCTCGCACGTTTTGCCAAGGTCTGCCGTACCGTGCGCGGCATGCGCGGCGC
>JBGSHY010000021.1:0-45179 GCA_041751995.1 Rhizobiaceae bacterium
AATGTTGAGAGCAGCCATGGCAGCGATATTGGACTTTTCGGAGTTCCCAAGTGCCTCCTTGAGATAGCCTTGGTAGGCAAGGCGGATACGGGCATTTGAAAGCTTGTTCATTTGACGACCCTCAAGGCTGGAAATGCACAAGTGTGACGCGGATAGAGCCTGATCATCAGTCGAGGAGTCGTCAACGCATTCCACCCGCACATGGCAAATGACTGACTGCCTGCGAAAGCAGAGGCGAGGGCTCTTGGCTACCAGGGAGTTCGTGGATGCTTTTTGCCACGCTGCAACAATCAATTCGATCCGAAAGCCGGAGGCCGCATTTTCGCAGGGCCGTTGGACGCGGGGCGGGGCTTCAAAACATTTACGCCGAAACGTCAGACTTTCCTGAACACGAAAACCATCCACGCGATTGCGATGGCAAGCGCGCCCCATAAGGGCGTGCCGTAAAGCCCGAGCCAGGCCAGAAAAATGAAGGCGGAGCCGAGCAGCGATATGAACAGCCGGTCGCCGCGTGTGGTGTCGAGGCCGAACACGCCGCGGCGCGGATTGCCGCCGGGGCTTTTGTATTCCCACAGTCCCATCGTCGAAATTGCCAAGGCAATGAAAATGAAGAAGGCGGCGGTCGGCCAGGTCCAGGCCATCCATGAAAGTCCCATGATGTTCTCCTCAAACCCGTCCGAGGGCAAAGCCCTTGGCGATGTAGTTGCGGACAAACCAGATGACGATGGCGCCGGGGATGATGGTGAGCGATCCGGCGGCGGCAAGCAGGCCGAGTTCATACCCTGAGGTCGACGATGTGCGTGTCATGACAGCGGCAATCGGCTTGGCTTCCACCGACGTCAGCGTCTTGGCCAGCAACAGTTCCACCCACGAGAACATGAAGCAGAAGAAGATCGCAACGCCGATGCCGGCGGCAATCGTCGGCAGAAAGATCTTGAAGAAGAAGCTCGGGAACGAATGGCCGTCGACATAGGCGGTTTCATCCAGCTCCTTCGGCACGCCGGACATGAAGCCTTCCAAAATCCAGACGGCGAGCGGAACATTGAACAGCGTGTGCGCCAAGGCCACCGCCAGATAGCTGTCGAACAGGCCGATCGAGGAATAGAGCTGCAGGAACGGCAAGGCAAAGACCGCAGCCGGAGCCATGCGGTTGGTCAAGAGCCAGAAAAACAAATGCTTGTCGCCAAGAAAGCGGTAGCGCGAAAATGCGTAGGCGGCGGGCAGCGCGGCGGCCACCGAGATCACCGTGTTGAGCGACACATAGGCGAGCGAGTTGATGTAGCCCCAATACCAGGTCGGATCGGTGAAAATCTTGACGTAGTTCTCGGTGGTGAAATTCCGCGGGAACAGCGAGAAGCCGCCGAGGATTTCATTGGTTGTCTTGAACGACATTGATACGAGCCAATAGATCGGCAGCATCAGGAAGAAGATGTAAAGGGTCGGCACCAGCCATTTGGAAACGCGCACCGGAGCCTCCTATTGTTCTTCGTTGCGCATCATCAGCGTGTAGAAAATCCAGCTGGTGAGCAAAATGATGAGGAAGTAGATCAGCGACATTGCCGCCGCTGGGCCAAGGTCGAACTGGCCGAGCGCGATCTTGACGAGATCAATCGAGAGCAGTGTCGTCGCATTTCCCGGTCCGCCGCCGGTCAGCACGACCGGCTCTGTGTAGATGTTGAAACTGTCCATGAAGCGCAGCAGGATCGCGATGGTCAGCACACGCTTCATCTTGGGCAACTGGATGAAGCGGAAAATTTTCCAGTTGGACGCGCCGTCAATACGCGCTGCCTGATAATAGGCATCGGGAATGGAAACCAGGCCGGCATAGGCAAGCAACACCACCAGCGACGTCCAGTGCCAGACGTCCATCAGGATCAGCGTGAACCAGGCGTCACCGGTCTGGCGCGTGTAGTTGTAGTCAAACCCGATGGAGTTCAAAAGCTTGCCGAGAAGGCCGATGTCTGGCAACGCGAAGATGTTCCACATCGCGCCGACGACGTTCCACGGAATGAGCAGCGGCAACGCCATCAACACGAGACAAACCGAAACCCATGGTCCCTTTTTCGGCATGGTGAGGGCAATGGCGACACCAAGCGGCACTTCAATGAAGAGGATCGTGAAGGTGAAAAACAGCTGGCGGCCAAGCGATGCCCAGAAACGGTCGGATTGCAGGATTTGCTCGAACCAGCGCACACCGGACCAGAAGAACGTGTTGTCGCCGAATGTTTCCTGCATGGAATAGTTGACGACGGTCATCAGCGGGATCAGCGCGTTGAACGCGACGAGGATGACCACCGGCAGGACGAAGAACCAGGCTTTTTGATTGACGGTCTTGTTCATGACATCACTCCGCCAGCCAGCCGTTGTCGTAGACTTGGGAATGCCCGGGATCAAAAGCCAGATGGGCGCCCTCCGACGGGATCACAGCGTCATTTTCGACCAGAAGCTTGATCGACAGATTGCCAAGGCGCGTGTCGACAATCCTGTTGCGCCCTGTATCCGTCACCTTGGCGACTTTCACCGGAAGGCCGGCGGCGGCAAAGGATGTGAATTCCGGCCGAACGCCAAGCTCGAACATGCCGTTGCGGCTGCCAAGTTTGGCGGCATTGCCCACGGCGATCTTGTGATCTGCAACATGCACCTGCCCGCCGCTCACCTGGCAGGGGATGATGTTCATGCCCGGTGAGCCGATGAAATGGCCGACAAACGTGTGGTGCGGCTTTTCGAAAAGCTCGACCGGCGTGCCGCTCTGGACCACTTCGCCGTCCTTCATCACCACCACCTGATCGGCAAATGTCAGCGCCTCGGTCTGGTCATGGGTGACGTAAATCATCGTGGTGCCGAGCTTCTGGTGCAGTTCCTTCAGTTTGGAGCGCAGCAGCCATTTCAGATGCGGATCGATTACCGTCAGCGGCTCATCGAACATGATGGCGTTGACATTTTCGCGCACCAGACCGCGGCCAAGTGAAATCTTCTGCTTACCATCAGCAGTGAGGCCGGAAGCACGCTGCCTGAGCATACCGGTCAGGTCTGTCATCTCGGCGATGGTGCGCACGCGCTTGTCGACCTGCGCTTCCGGGACACCGCGGTTGCGCAGCGGGAAGGCAAGATTGTCGTAGACGCTCATCGTGTCATAGACGACCGGGAACTGGAAAACCTGCGCAATGTTGCGCGCATCGGTCGGCAGGCGGGTGACGTCCTGTTCACCGAACAGAACCTGACCGTGGCTGGGGATGAGCAGACCGGAAATGATGTTCAAGAGTGTGGTTTTGCCGCAGCCGGACGGGCCGAGCAGCGCATACGCACCTCCGTCGCGCCATTCGAGGTCAAGCCGCTTCAGCGCGTAGTCCGCAGGTGATTGCGGGTTTGGCATGTAGGAGTGACGCAGATCGTTCAGGGTGATTTTTGCCATGTCCGCGCCCTCACATCCCGATCAGTTTGCCATCAGCGGCAAAGTAGAAACCGTGGGCGACATCCATGTACAGTTCCGCTTTCTGGCCCGCTGAATAGGGGTGAATGCCGGCCGTCAGCGACACCCAAGGATTGCCAAGCATGTCGAAGTGAATGATGCTCTCCGACCCTGACAATTCGGCAACCTTCACTGCACCGTTCACCTTGACGGATTCGCCGGCCGGTTTGGCGGGCGTCACATGGTGCGGGCGAATGCCGAAAGTGTAGCGCCCATCCGGAAGTGCCGTGAGATTGCCGGTGGCATGCCAGTTTATGACGCCATCGAGAGAGAATTGATTGCCGTCCTTGGTGACTTCCGCGACATTCATCGGCGGTTCGGAGAACACACGGGCAGTCGTCAGGTCTTGCGGCCGGCGGTAAATCTCGCCGGTCGGACCAAACTGGGTGACGCGCCCTTCCTGCATGGCCGCCGTGTTGCCGCCGAACAGCAGCGCCTCGGTCGGCTCAGTTGTCGCATAGACAACGATGCAGTCGCGGTCATGAAACAGTCGCGGCAATTCCTCGCGCAACTCTTCACGCAATTTGAAATCGAGGTTGGCCAGCGGCTCATCAAGCAGGACCAGATCCGCATCCTTGACCAGCGCGCGCGCCATCGCGGTGCGCTGCTGCTGGCCGCCGGAAAGCTCTGACGGTTTGCGCCCAAGCATGGGTGTCAGACGCAGGAGATCAGCGAATTTGCCGACACGCGCCTTGATCTCGCTTTCGGGCAGCTTGGCGACGCGCAGCGGCGAGGCGATGTTTTCGTAGACCGTAAAATTCGGGTAGTTGATGAACTGCTGATAGACGACCGAGACATTGCGCTTCTGCACCGGGGTGCGCGTGACATCCTTGCCATCAAACCAGATTTCACCGCCAGTCGGCTTTTGAATACCCGCCATCAGCTGCATCATCGTGGTCTTGCCGGCCAGTGTCGTGCCAAGCAGAACGTTGAACGAGCCACGCTCAAACCTGAGATCAGTCGGGTAAATGTGCATGTCGGCACCGACCCGTTTGGCTACATTTTTCAGTTCCAGCGTCATGAAATGCTACAGCCCCTACTCATTGCAACGGTTCTTTATCTGCTTCCAGAGTCTGGCTCAAAATCCGGTTCGATGCGTCAAATGGTGCGGTTTGCGAGAACCGGAGTGAAGCGTACTTTGAGTACGTGAGCACCGGAAGCGCAGAAAATCGCCTCAGTTGGCCATCAAAGCAGTTTATCAGTCAGGCTCTGAGACATCGAGACCCCGGGACAGAATGCACCCGTCCCGGGGCCGTTTCAAGCAAGGGGAGTTCTTGCTTATTTGGCTTCCGACCACTGTTTGATCAGTTCGTCGTAGGCGATGGTGACGCCAGCTTCTTTTTCGTTTTCAAGCTTGGCCTTCGGGCCATCCGGCTTGCCAAGCCATTCGGCGGCATCCTTCGGCTCATTCAGGCGCGGGCCACAGCCGCCATAGGTCTTGTTGGCTTCGTCAGCGGCCTGCATGCGGGACATGGTGATGTCCATCTCTTCGGCCAGACGATCCATCGCCTGCTGCGGTGTGAAGGCGCCGGAGTTCACGTCACCGATCTGCTGCCACCAGATTTGCGCCAGCTTCGGATAATCCGGCACGTTGATGCCTGTCGGCGACCACCGGACACGATCGGGCGAGCGATAGAACTCGACAAGGCCACCCAGTTTCGGTGCGCGTTCCGTGAAGCTTTCATGGCGCACGGTCGAGTCGCGGGCGAAGGTGAGGCCAACCTGGCTCTTCTTCACATCGACTGTCTTGGAGGTGACAAACTGCGCGTAAAGCCATGCTGCCTTGGCGCGGTCGAGCGGCACGGACTTTAGGATCGTCCAAGAACCGACGTCCTGATAGCCGACCTTCTGGCCTTCTTTCCAGTACGGGCCATGCGGTGATGGAGCCATGCGCCAAAGCGGCGTGCCGGTGTCATCGACCGTGTTGTTGCCGTCAGCCTTGGCCTTCACCATGTCTGCGGTAAAGGCGGTGTACCAGAAGATCTGCTGGGCAACATTGCCTTGGCTGAGTGCCGGCAGTGACTGATAGAAGTCATAGTCAGCGGCGCCCGGAGGGGCGTATTTGCGCAGCCATTCGTCCCATTTGGCAATGGCGTAAACCGATGCCGGGCCGTTGGTTTCGCCGCCGCGTGTGACAGATGCGCCGGACGGGTTGCAGGAACCCTTTTCCATGCGGATGCCCCATTCGTCGATCGGGATGCCGTTCGGTTCGCCGACAGAGCCTGCGCCGGCCATCGAAAGCCAGGCATCCGTCATGCGCCATCCAAGATCCGGTGCGCGCTTGCCGTAGTCCATATGTCCGTAAATCTTGACGCCGTCGATTTCCTTGACGTCGTCATTGAAGAACTGGGCAATGTCTTCGTAGGCCGACCAATTGACCGGAACACCGAGCTCATAGCCGTACTTGGCCTTGAACTTCTCTTTCAGCTCCGGCTTGTCGAACCAGTCCTTGCGGAACCAGTAAAGGTTCGCAAACTGCTGGTCGGGCAACTGGTAAAGCTTGCCATCCGGGCCGGTGGTGAAGCTGGTGCCCATGAAGTCGGGAAGATCAAGGGTCGGGCTGGTCACATCCTTGCCGTCGCCTGCCATGAAGTCGGTCAGGTTGACTGCAAGCTGCAGGCGCGAATGGGTGCCGATCAGGTCCGAGTCATTGACATAGATGTCGTAGAGATTGCGGTTGGTCTGCATCTGCGTCTGCACGGCCTGAACCACTTCGCCTTCGCCAAGGATCTGGTGGTTCACCTTGATGCCGGTGATTTCTTCGAATGCTTTCGTCAGGGTGCTGGATTCATATCCATGGGTCGGGATGCCTTCCGACAGGGCGTTGATTTCCATTCCCTTGAACGGTTCAGCGGCCTTGATGAACCACTGCATTTCCTTCAGCTGGTCTTCCTTCGACAGTGTCGATGGCTGGAATTCGCTGTCAATCCACTTTTGAGCTGCGGCCTCATCGGCCCACGCTGATCCGGTAGCAGCAAACAGCGCAATGGCTGCCGCCGACACCAAAAGGTGCCTTCTCATGGGGGTACTCCTCCGTTGCGTATCTCGCCAGACTGGTTTGGGCATTCTCCCGATGCCATCCGGGCTTTCCGGATAATGAAAACTTGAAACGAAAATGAAAGAACGTCAAGCGAATATTTTCGCGCGTTGTGCAGCGCAGCATAACCATTTGCGCTTGCTATTTCGAATTATTGGGCAAATAAGAAAGAAAACGAAAGCATTGACGGATACGAGACTTGGAACCGCTTCATCCCCGCTTGACCGATATTCTTGAACTGGCGCGCCAACGCGGGCGGGTGGATGTCGAATCGCTTTCCGCGCATTTTGACGTCACGCCGCAGACAATCCGCAAGGATCTCAACGACCTGTGCGACCGGCAGCTGCTGCAGCGGGTGCATGGCGGCGCGGTGTATCCATCAGGCGTGACGAACTTTGCCTATGATGCGCGGCGGATGCTGGCGGCGGACAGCAAACAGATCATCGGCCAGGCGGCCGCGCAGCTCATCCCTGACAATTCCTCGGTCATTCTCAATATCGGCACGACGACTGAACAGGTTGCCCTTGCCCTGCGGCGGCATCAGGGACTGATGGTGATCACCAACAACATCAACGTCGCCAACATCCTTCGCGACTCGCCATCTGCCGAAGTGGTCCTGGCCGGCGGTGTCGTGCGCCATTCCGATGGCGGCATCATGGGCGAAGCGACCGTGGATTTCATCAAGCAATTCAAGGTGGACTTCGCCGTCATCGGCGCCTCGGCAATCGACCGTGACGGTACGATTCTCGATTATGACTTCCGCGAAGTGAAGGTGTCGCAGGCGATCATCGCCCATGCCCGCAAAACGATCCTGGTGTCAGACAATCTCAAATTCGAGCGGTCCGCGCCGGTTCGAATTGCCGATTTCTCAATGATTGACGTGTTTGTTACAGATATTGAGCCGACTCATGAAATCGTGGAAATCTGTCGCGTCAATGAAGTGGAGCTGATTGTGGCAGACCAGGCAGCCGGAGTGCGCGCGGCATGAGCGATACAGTGTATGACCTGCTGGTGATCGGCGGCGGAATCAACGGCTGCGGCATCGCAAGGGATGCGCAGGGGCGCGGCTATTCGGTGTTCCTGGCTGAAATGAACGATCTTGCGTCCGGCACATCCCGCGCAGCGACCAAGCTGATCCACGGTGGCTTGCGTTATCTCGAGCATTACGAGTTCAGGCTGGTGCGCGAATCCCTGATGGAGCGGGAGATCCTGTGGGCCAACGCGCCGCACATCATCTGGCCTCTGCGCTTCGTGTTGCCTCATCACAAGGGGTTGCGTCCGGCCTGGTTCCTGCGTCTCGGATTGTTCATCTACGACCATCTTGGCGGTCGCAAGTTGCTGCCGGCGACCAAAACCATCGACATGCAGAGCGATGTTTCCGGCACGCCGTTAAAGCCGCTGTTTTCCAAAGGCTTTGAGTATTCCGACTGCTGGGTGGATGACGCGCGGCTTGTGGTTCTGAACGCCATGGACGCGTCCTCGCGCGGCGCCGTCGTCCGGACTCGCACCAAGGTGGTGGGCGCCCGGCGCGAGAATGGCATCTGGATTGTGACGGTTGAAAGCGCCGGCTTACGGGAGACCGTGAAGGCGCGCATGCTGGTGAATGCCGCCGGGCCCTGGGTCGATCAGGTGATCGGACAAGCGCTCGGCAAGAACAATGCGCACAATGTCCGCCTTGTGCAGGGCAGCCACATCATCGTGCCGAAAATTTTCGATCATGACCGGTGCTACATTTTCCAGAATGCCGACAACCGGATCATTTTCGCCATTCCGTACGAGCGCGACTACACGCTGATCGGCACGACAGATCAGGACTATCCGGGCGATCCGGCCAATGTTGAAATCTCCAAGACCGAGATCGACTATTTGTGCAGCGCCGCTTCGGAATATTTCGCCAAGCCGGTCTCGCCGTCAGATGTCGTGTGGACCTATTCCGGCGTCCGGCCGTTGTTTGATGACGGCGCATCCAAGGCGCAGGAGGCGACGCGCGACTATGTGCTGAAAATCGACGGCGATGCGCAAACCGGCGCAGTCCTAAACATTTTCGGCGGCAAGATTACGACCTACCGGCGGTTGGCCGAAACCGTCCTTGGAAAAATCGAAGACGTGCTCGGCGCAAAACGAGGTTCCTGGACACAGAATGCCGGCTTGCCGGGTGGCGATTTTCCCGTGCAGGGATTTAACGCGCTGGTGGGCAAGGTGCGCAATGATTACCCGTTTCTCGACGCGCGGCGCGCCACCCGCCTGATCCGGCTCTACGGTACGCGGGCGCTCTGGATTCTCGGTCCGGCAAAAAGCCTTGGCGATCTGGGGCCGGCTTTTGGTCCGGACCTGACCGGCGCAGAAGTGGAATATCTGGTGAAAAAGGAATGGGCCAAAACCGCCGACGACGTCTTGTGGCGGCGGACAAAAGCCGGACTTGGCCTTGGCAAGGCCGACGAGGAAACGCTCGAACTGTTTCTCAAAAAACTTGCTGCCTGATCTTCAATTTCCTGGCCAACAAGGTCAGTTGCAAACACGCGCTGTCATCTTGCACACGGCCGCATTTGTTCCATTGTCCAAATAGTAACAAACAGGTTCTGCCCCGGACACACGCGGGTCTGTCAGTGCGATGCCCATGCGGTCACGCAACGCCCGTGTCATGGCCCGGACCACCGCTGTTTTTGCCCTGCCCAGACTGCCGGCTTGCGCCTGCGTGCTGAAATTGGAACATTGACGGCCACGCGGGATTTTCGGTTTCGTGAAGCCATGCGGAATGTTCGGTTTGTAGGCATTCGGGTTATCGACCTGCGGACGCGGCGGCAACGGCGGCTGCGTGCAGAATGAAAGCTGAATGTCACATTTGATGCGGTTGGTGCCGTCGTCAAGGTACAGGCACGCCGGCTCGCTAAAGTCCATGTTGGTGATCGGCGCACTGCCGGAATTTTGCCCGGTCTTGCCCAGCGCATCCTGTTTCGCACGGGCTATTGCGCGGTTTTGACTGTTTGCAACACCGCTGCCGAGCGATACGGCACAGGCGGCTTGAGCTTGCGATGAAACCACAATCAGCGCAGCTGTCGCCAAACCGAAAAGAGAAAAGCGATTGAGTGCCGTAGAATGCATGGCATGCCCCCCAATGTTCAGTCCTCACGCGCGTTCTTGCCTGCCGGTGAGAATATAAAACTTACCTTGAGGAATTCTGTTTGTATAGCGGCCCCGACGAAGCGTTCAGAACCCAACCGACGATGCCATTTATGTCAGACCGCAGAGAAAACGCGGCGAATGTTCAGAGCATCATCAAGGTGAACAAAATCCGCCCTGCAGCCAACGCGGAGTGAACCGATGTCACTTCCACGATGGATCGCGGAAGCAGGAACCCGGCCTGCCATGCGCAAGGCCTCAAACGTGTCGATCCCCAGCCCTTGGCGGACAAGCCGAACACACGAAATCATGTCGATATCGGCCCCGGCCAAGGTGCCGTCTGCAAGCGTCAGCGTACCGCCCTGCCGCAAGATTTTGCGCCCGTTCAAGGTGAAGGATCGAATATCACTGCCGACCGTGGACATTGCGTCTGTGACCAGGAATACCCCGCCCGGTTTTGTCTTTGCCTTCAATGCAGCCCGCATTGTGGCCGGATGGACATGGTGGCCATCGGCGATCAATCCTGCGAACACGTGTCCCCGATCGAGGGCCGCGCCCGCCAAGCCGGGTTTACGGTTGCCGATCTGGCTCATCGCGTTGAACAGATGCGTGACCATCGTTGCGCCAGCATCGAAGCAGCGCATGGCGGTGTCATAGTCGCAATCCGAATGGCCGATACTGACGATAATTCCGGCTTTGGACATGGCGGAAATCTGGTCGAATGTCACTGATTCCGGTGCAACGGTCGTCAGCATGGTTGTCAGCCGCTCCTTGGCTGCCAACATTTTTTTCAGATCTTCGGCGGTCATGACGCGGATCAGGTTTGGATCGTGAGCACCATGGCGGCGCTGCGACAGATGCGGCCCTTCAAGATGCAGACCGGCAAAGCCTTTCGTGCCTTGCCGCTCGGCGTCGATAGCCGCCCCAACCGCCTTCGCGGTATTTTCCGGCGTGTCGGTAATCAAAGTCGGAAGCAAAGAAGTTGTGCCGAACGGACGATGGGCGGTACAGATGGTTTCGATCACTTCAACGGACGGGTTTTCGTTGAACATGACGCCGCCGCCGCCGTTGACCTGCACATCGACAAAGCCGGGCGCGATGATGCCAGAGCCAAGGTCATTTATCGCCAAACCTTCAGGCAAGGACGCCAAAGCGGCGATGGCTTTGATGCGCCCATTTTCGGTCACAAGCGCGCTTGACCGGTGCGTGGTCTCACCATCGAAAATCTGCGCAGCAGTGTAACAAGCGAGGCTCATATGGTCTCCGTGACTTTCTGCAAATGCGCCGGCCTGTCCGGATCCAGCCCGCGGTAACGAGAGAGCATTTCAACAAAACCGTAGAAAGAGGCGATCTGCACCAACGCATCAGTCAGTCCATGACCAGTTGCTGCGAAGGGAAGTTGGTGCGCTTTTGTCTGCATGGCTGATGTGACGAAAACGTTGGCGCCCTGATCGACCAGCCGGTCGCACACAGGAATGACATGCGCTTCGCCTTTGTCGCGCGTTGCCAAGGCTAGTACGGGGAACGCGTCGCCAACGATGGACACCGGCCCGTGCAACACTTCCGCCGCCGAATAGGCTTCGGCATGCAGGCCGCTGGTTTCCTTGAATTTCAGCGCTGCCTCGCAGGCAATCGGCCATGCGGGGCCTCGCCCGAGGATATAGAGTGACGTTTGGCCTTTCAGCGCTCCAAGCAACGGTGACCAGTCGCAGGTCACCGCTTCGGCAAGGCACCTTGGCAGCGATTGAATGGCGTTCTTCAACACCTGATTTCCGGTCCACTCGGCAAGGATCAGCAAGCCGGCAACGGCCGAATTGACAAAGGACTTGGTCGCCGCAACCGACAGTTCCGGTCCGGCGAGCATATCGAGCGCCAGCGAAGACTCGGCGACCAGCGGTGAAGCATAAACATTGGTCAGCGCGATTGTCAGACTGCCGCCGCGTCGCGCATTGGCCGCCATGGCGACAATGTCGGGGCTCTTGCCAGATTGAGAAATTGCGAAGGTTGCAGAATCCGCCATCCGCATCTGCTTGCCGTAAACGGATGCGATGGACGGGCCGATTGACGCCACCGGCAGGCCGGTCTCCAATTCGATAGCGTATTTCATGAACGCTGCAGCATGGTCTGAAGACCCTCGCGCAATGGTCGCCAGAAAGACCGGATCGACTTCGCGAAGACGGGCGCCAATGGCTTCAACTTCACGCACCGAGCCATCAATCAGGCGCTGCGCGGCTTGAGGCATTTCATCAATTTCACGGCGCATCCGCGATGGCGAACCATCATTGTCGTTCATCGGCTAATGCTCCTGCAACCTGAGTTCAGCGACAAAATCATAAGCGTCGCCGCGATAGACCGAGCGGGTGAACTCCACCACCCTGCCCGAAGGCAAATAGGAAATCCGCTCGATCCGCAGGCACGCCGTGCCCGGCTCCACATCCAACAGTTTGGCGTCCCCCTCATCAAGGCTCACCGCCGAGATTCGCTGAATGGCGCGCACAGGACGGCAATCTTGTTTCTCCAGCGCCGCATACAAGGACACCTCGACCTTGTCGGGATCCGGCAGCGACCGCGTGGACATGGACGCCCGCTCAATGGCCAGGGGGGTATCATCGGCCATGCGCAAACGGTTCACCCGTGAAACACGCTCACCTGCCGACAGACCAAGGACAATTGTCTCGTCCGGGGATGGTGCGAAAATACCACGCTCGAGCCAGACCGACCGCACGGTTTTGCCGCGGCGGGCCATGTCTTCGGTGAAGGAGGTCAATTGCGACAGCGACTGTTCGACCCGGTCGATCTTGGGTGTCACAAAGGTGCCTGAACCATGGCGCTGCACCAGCAGGCCGGAACGCACCAGATCCTGCACCGCCTTGCGTACCGTCACCCGCGATATGTCGGCCATCACCGCAATATCGCGTTCGGACGGCAATGCTTCGCCCGGCTTGATGACGCCGCGCTTGATCGCGCTCTCTATGCGCCGCGCCACACGCAGATAAATCGGACCGCCGCCAAGAACAGTCTCGGCTTCAGGTGCAAAAACGGTCGCCAGCGAATCCGCCATCATCGGCCATTCACAGGTTTGCCAATGGCCAAAACCTGCCCCGTCTTGCTGAACACACGTTGAAAATGGCTCATCCTCGGCCTCCAAATTCATAATACCAATAAAATACCAAATACCAAGCGTTAATTTTGGTTAAGCCAACTCCACATTTATCGCATTGATATTACGTGCTTTTCCCGAACGCACTGCTGAATTGTTAACAAATTTGTAAATAGGCGCTTGCCAAGTGGTATTTTTTTGGCATTATCCAATCTTGGAGGCAGGCAACATGGCGTCACGAACGGAAAGCCAAGACCCTAGAGCCGCCGGGATCGATGAACGCGACCCCGTCGAAGCGCTCGGTCTGCTGCTTGACGGACAAATCGCTGCCGCCCAATCCGTGCGGATATCCCTGCCCGCGATAGCAAAACTCGCCGATGCCGCAGCATCCACGATCCGCAACGGCGGCCGGCTGTTTTACGCCGCCGCCGGCAGTTCCGGTTTGATGGCTTTGGCGGACGCGCTGGAAATTCCCGGCACTTTCGGCATTTCGCGCGAGCGGGTCATCATCCTGTTCGCCGGCGGCGAAGCGGCCCTTTCCGACATGGTCGGCGGTGTTGAAGACGATACCGCACAGGCGCGGATCGATGTGCTTTCGCAGAACATAAACAGCGATGATCTGCTCATTGCCCTGTCCGCCAGCGGCACCACGCCTTATGCTTTGGCGGCGGTGGATGCCGCGCGGTCCGTGGGAGCAAAGACTGGCGGCATTGCAAACAATCCGGATACCCCCCTGCTGCAGAGTGCAGACTTCCCCGTGCTTTTGCCGACCCCGCCGGAAATCCTTGCCGGATCCACCCGCATGGGCGCCGGCACCGCACAGAAGATTGCGCTCAACATGATGTCGACGCTGATGGCGATGAAGCTTGGCCACGTCCATGACGGTCTGATGGTCAATGTGCGCGCCGACAATGCGAAACTCAAACGCCGTTCCCAGAACATTGTTGCCGCCATTTCCGGGTGCAGCATGGACGAGGCGGCCACCTATCTTGATCTGGCAGGAGGCGCGGTCAAGAGCGCCATATTGCTGGCCCGCGGCGCCAGAGACAGGCTGCAGGCCGAAACCCTTCTGGAGAGAACCGGGCAAAGACTACGCCCGGCGCTTTCGGAAATCGCCCGTGCCAGATGACGGCACGCAAGAACAGGAACAAACAGTGGAGAGCACGACCATGACATCCAGACTTGTCAAATCCCTCATGATGGCAACCGCCATCAGCGGCATCGCCGCACCGGCCTTTGCCGAAGACGTGACGCTGACCATCGAAAGCTGGCGCAACGACGATCTTGCCATCTGGCAGGACAAGCTGATCCCCGCCTTCGAAGCTGCCAATCCCGGCATCAAGGTGAAGTTCGCGCCGTCCGCGCCAACGGAATACAATGCCGCGCTGAACTCCAAGCTTGAAGCCGGTTCCGCAGGCGATCTCATCACCTGCCGCCCGTTTGACGCGTCGCTGGCGCTTTACGACAAGGGCTATCTGGCCTCGCTCAAAGACCTTGACGGCATGAAGAACTTCTCCGATGTCGCCAAGTCCGCCTGGATCACCGACGATGGGGCAAACCCGTTCTGCGTGCCGATGGCCTCCGTCATCCACGGCTTCATCTACAACAAGGACGCCTTTGACAAGCTCGGCATTGCCGTGCCGGCAACCGAAGCCGAATTCTTCGCCGCGCTCGACAAGATCAAGGCTGACGGCACCTACATCCCGATGGCGATGGGCACCAACGACCAGTGGGAAGCCGCGACCATGGGCTACAACAACATCGGCCCGAACTACTGGAAGGGCGAGGAAGGCCGCAACGCGCTGATCAAGGGTGAGCAGAAACTTACCGATGCGCAGTGGGTTGCCCCTTATGCAACGCTGGCCAAGTGGAAGGATTATCTCGGCGACGGCTTTGAAGCCCAGACCTATCCGGACAGCCAGAACCTGTTCACGCTCGGCCGCGCCGCTGTCTATCCGGCCGGCTCGTGGGAAATCTCCGGCTTCAACACGCAGGCCAAGTTCAAGATGGGCGCATTCAACCCGCCGGTCGCGAACGCTGGTGACGCATGCTACATCTCGGACCATACCGACATCGCCGTCGGCATGAACGCCAAGACCGCCCATCCGGACCAGGCCAAGACCTTCCTCAACTGGGTCGCCTCGCCTGAGTTTGCCTCACTTTATGCCAACGCACTGCCGGGCTTCTTCCCGCTGTCGAATGGCGAAGTGAAGCTGGACGACCCGCTGGCGCAGGAAATGGTTTCCTGGCGCTCCAAGTGCAAGTCGTCGATCCGCTCGACCTACCAGATCCTGTCGCGTGGCACGCCGAACCTTGAAAACGAAACGTGGAATGCTTCCGCGAACGTCATCAAGGGCACGGAAACACCGGAAGCTGCCGGCAAGCGCCTACAGGACGGCCTTGCCTCCTGGTACGCCCCGCACAAGGGCTGATCAAAATCTGACCGGCCGGGCGGCCTCTTGCTGCCCGGTCATTTTTAACCGAAGGAGGGGAACATGGCGATCAGTGACAAAGCCAAACCGGCGCGCCGCTGGCACATAGCCGTGTTCCTCGCTCCTGCGGTCCTCGTCTACACGATGATCATGATCCTGCCGCTGTTCGGCACGCTGCAGATGTCGTTCTTCAAGACCGGCAACACCAGCACCGCTTTCGTCGGTCTCGACAATTTCCGCACCCTGTTCGGCGATGAGCGCTGGTCCGCAAGTTTCTGGAATGCGCTCGGCAACAATGTCTGGTTCTTCGTCATCCACATGCTTGTGCAGAACCCGATCGGCATCCTGCTCGCGGCCATCCTGTCCAATCCCAAGCTGCGGATGCGCAGCGCCTACCGGACGTCGATTTTCGTCCCGACCCTTTTGTCCTTCGTCATCGTCGGCTTCATCTGGAAGCTGATCCTGTCGCCGATCTGGGGTGTCGCGCCCAACATGCTGGACGCCATCGGCCTCAAAAGCCTGTTCGCCCCGTGGCTCGGCAAGGAAGCCTACGCGCTGACCACCGTCGCCCTCGTCTCCGTCTGGCAGTTCGTCGGCATCCCGATGATGCTGATCTACGCCGCGCTGCTGTCGATCCCCGACGAGGTGCTGGAAGCTGCCGAATGCGATGGCATCACCGGCGCCTCGCAGTTCTGGAAGATCAAGTTGCCGCTGATCCTGCCGACCATCGGCATCATTTCGGTGCTGACCTTCGTCGGCAACTTCAACGCCTTCGACCTTGTCTACACGATGCAAGGCGCACTTGCCGGGCCGAACTACGCCACGGATATTCTCGGCACCTTCCTCTACCGAACCTTCTTCGGTTTCCAGCTCCAGGTCGGCGATCCGAACATGGGCTCAACGATTGCCTCGGTGATGTTCCTGATCATCCTGACGGGCGTTTGCGTCTATCTCTTCCTCATCCAGACGCGGCTGCGCCGCTACCAGTTTTAAGGGGCCATGACATGAGCGTTGCCCGTTCCTCAGCAGGTCGTTCCATCGCCGCCCATGCGATATTGGCTGGCTACACGATCATCTGCCTGTTCCCGGTGATCCTGGTCATCATCAACTCGTTCAAGACCCGCGCCGCCATCTTCGGCTCGCCGCTCGCGTTGCCGACGCCGGAAACCTTCTCGACCGAAGGCTACCAGACCGTCTGGAACCAGGGCGATTTCCTCCAGTATTTCCAGAACAGCATGACCGTTACCGTGGCCTCGCTGTTCTTCATCCTGCTGTTCGGCGCAATGGCTGCGTTTGCCCTTTCGGAATACCGCTTCAAGGGCAACAAATGGATGGGCCTCTACCTTGCGCTCGGCATCATGATCCCGATCCGCCTCGGCACGGTCGCCATCCTCCAGTTGATGGTCGCTTCAGGCCTCGTCAACACGCTGACCGCGCTGATCCTCGTCTACACCGCGCAAGGCTTGCCGCTCGCCGTGTTCATTCTGTCCGAATTCATGGCGCAGGTTTCGGCTGACCTGAAAAACGCCGGCCGCATCGACGGGCTGTCCGAATACGCCATTTTCTTCAAGCTTGTCCTGCCGCTGGTGCGCCCGGCCATGGCAACCGTCGCGGTCTTTTCGATGATTCCGATCTGGAATGACCTCTGGTTCCCGCTGATCCTTGCTCCTGCCGAAGAAACCAAGACCGTCACCCTCGGCGCGCAGGTGTTCATCGGCCAGTTCGTCACCAACTGGAATGCCGTCCTCTCCGCCCTGTCGCTAGCCATCCTGCCGGTGCTCGTCCTCTACGCCATCTTCTCGCGCCAGCTGATCCGCGGCATCACCGCAGGAGCCGTCAAATGAACCCCGTCCGCGTGCTTGTCGCCGGTCTCGGCAACATGGGCCGCAGCCATGCGCTGGCCTATCACAACAATCCCGGCTTCGAGATTGCCGCGCTGGTCAACCGCTCCAAGCCGCGGATGGACAGTGCGCTCGACGCCTACCCGCTGCTGCCCGAATTCAAGGCGGCGCTTGCGCAGGTCAAACCCGACCTTTGCTCGATCAACACCTATTCCGACAGCCATGCCGAGTTTGCGATTGCCGCCATGGAAGCCGGAGCCCACGTCTTCCTCGAAAAGCCGATGGCAACGACCGTTGAAGACGCGCTGCGCGTGGTCGAGACAGCCAAGCGCACCGGGCGCAAGCTGGTGATCGGCTATATCCTGCGCCATCATCCGTCCTGGATCCGGCTGATTGCCGAAGCGCGCGCGCTCGGCGGCCCCTACGTGTTCCGCATGAACCTCAACCAGCAGTCCGCCGGCGCGCATTGGGAAACCCACAAGCAGCTGATGCAGACCACCTCACCGCTTGTCGATTGCGGCGTTCATTATCTTGACGTCATGTGCCAGATCACCGACGCCAAGCCAAGCCAAGTCCGCGGCATGGGCCTCAGGCTCACCAATGAAATCGCGCCAGACATGTACAATTATGGCCATCTGCAGGTGGTCTTTGATGATGGCTCGGTCGGCTGGTATGAAGCCGGCTGGGGACCGATGATGTCGGAGACGGCGTTCTTCGTGAAGGATATCATTTCGCCAAACGGCTGCGTGTCGATTGTCATGAGCGAAGGCGCCAAGTCCGCCGACCATGACACGCATACCAAGACCAACACCATCCGTATCCACCGCGCCGAGACCGGCCCCGATGGCGCGTTCCTCAAGGCCGACCAGAACCTTTCGATGGCCGACGAGCCGGGCCATGACGAACTCTGCGCCCGCGAACAGGCCTTCATGCTCAAGGCCATCCGCGAAGACATCGACCTGACGCGCCATATGGAAGACGCCGTTCAGTCGCTCCGCATCTGCCTTGCCGCCGACGAGAGTATCCGCACCGGCAAACCTGTCGATCTGTGAAAGGACGAGACAATTGGGTTCCCTGTCACTCCAGAAAATCACCAAAAGCTTCGGCAAGACCGAAGTGCTCAAGGGAATCGACCTTGAGGTAAAGCACGGCGAGTTCGTCATTTTCGTCGGCCCGTCCGGCTGCGGCAAGTCCACGCTCTTGCGCATCATCGCCGGCCTTGAGGACAAGTCCGAAGGCAATGTACTGATCGACGGTGAAGACGTCTCCCTCGCCCCGCCTGCCAAGCGCGGCATCGCGATGGTGTTCCAGACCTACGCGCTTTACCCGCACCTGACCGTCAAGGACAATATGGGCCTCGGCCTCAAGCAGGCAGGGACACCGGCGGGCGAAATCAACGACCGCGTCGCCAAGGCGTCGGGCATGTTGTCGCTGGATGACTACCTCGCGCGCCGCCCAGCTGAACTCTCCGGTGGCCAGCGCCAGCGCGTCGCCATCGGGCGAGCACTGGTGCGGGAACCAAAACTGTTCCTGTTTGACGAGCCGCTGTCCAATCTTGATGCGGCGCTGCGCGTCAACACCCGCCTCGAAATCGCCCGCCTGCACCGCGAACTTGGCGCGACGATGATCTACGTCACCCACGATCAGGTCGAGGCGATGACGCTGGCCGACAGAATTGTGGTGCTGAATGCAGGCAAGGTCGAACAGGTCGGCTCGCCGATGGAGCTTTACAACAAGCCGGCAAACAAATTCGTCGCCGGCTTCATCGGCTCGCCCCAGATGAATTTCATTGACGCCGCCAAGATCGGCATTTCCGGCGCAGCGACCTTGGGTGTCCGCCCGGAACATCTGGAACTCCACCGGAAGAAAGGTGACTGGAAGGGCAAGGTCATCCACGTCGAGCATCTCGGCGCGGATTCCAACATCTATCTCGACTTCGAACAGGCCGGTCTCGTGACCGTGCGCGAAATCGGCGAGTCCGAATATGAAGTCGGCGAAACAGTGTTCGTCACCGCCGATCCGAAGAAGCGGACGTATTTTGATGCGTCGGGGAAGACCATTGACGGGCCGCGATGAAAAGCCCCCTCTCCGTCGGCTTCGCCGACATCTCTCCCCGCAAGCTGGGCGAGGTTAAAGAGGCGGCACTGCTTTAACCTCGCCCCATTTATGGGGAGAGGTGGCGCGGGCGTAGCCCGTGACGGAGAGGGGTTTGGCACCGACCTCCAAAACCCGACGTAGACACGCAGCAAAGCGGCCTCAAAAATATATCTATCCACGCGTCTCAAACCCGTCGCCATAATGCCGCCAGTTCGCAACATGACTGGAAGCTACAAATTTGGACTGGCCACTCGCAATCACCCGCAACCGCGACGCGCTCCGGCGCATCATCGCCGCGTTGTTCGTGATGGCGGGAGTTGAGGCGAATGCAACGTTGCCGCGCCATGTCTACTCCACGATCCTGCTTATCCTGCGTCCCGCTGAATCTGCCGTCCGCCGCCTGATCGTCATCGCTGCGCTCGGGCTGGGGCTGAAACCGCGCCAATCGCGCCCTCTGCCTGCGCATCTGCCCGCATTTCCAGCCACAGGCACTTTGAAAACACCCGTTTTCTGCCTGTTCGACCCGCTCAAGCATTTCCCGCTCGACGCCTTTGACAACAATGCCTTGCCGCGCATCAGCTTCGACAGTTCTGTTGATCCGGTATTCAACACACTGAAGTTGTTTCCAGCTGACGAGCCTGTCAACGCCGCGTCGTTGTTCGCACGCCTGCACGCTTTGCGTCATGCCCTGAACGACCTGCACCGCCAGGCCCGTCGCCTCGCCCGTTGGACGGCCAAGCGCGATCAGGCACTCAAGAGCAAAGGCCCGTTCAAGCCGATGCGCATCACGCTTTTCCGTCCCGGCCTCCCGCCCGGTTGGCGGCAGCGTCCGATACATCAGGTTGATGATGTGCTGCGCGAATGCCATGGCTTGGCTCTATTCGCGGTGAACAGGCCGGATACGGGGTAAGCTGGGCCTCACGCGAAACACCCTCTCCGTCAGCTTCGCTGACACCTCTCCCGCGCGGCGGGAGAGGTTAAACCTGCTTCAAGGTTAGTGTTTAACTTCGCCCCGCTTGCGGGGAGAGTTGTCGCAGGCGCCGCCCATGACGGAGAAGCGCGGGGATCAGTTCCCCAATATCCCCGGCAGCCTCAGTCCGTGATCCTTGGCGCAGTCAATCGCAATTTCGTACCCGGCGTCGGCATGCCGCCAGACACCGGAAGCAGGATCATTCCACAACACCCGCTCCAGCCGTTTCGCCGCAGCATCGGTCCCGTCGGCAACAATGACGACACCCGCATGCTGCGAAAAGCCCATCCCGACGCCGCCGCCATGGTGCAGCGACACCCAGGTCGCGCCGGAGGCCGTGTTGACCAGCGCGTTCAAAAGCGGCCAATCGGAAACGGCATCCGACCCGTCTTTCATCGCTTCGGTTTCGCGGTTCGGCGAGGCGACCGAGCCCGAATCCAGATGATCGCGGCCAATGACGATTGGGGCTTTCAACTCGCCGGTCTTCACCATCTCGTTGAACATCAGCCCGGCGCGATGCCGGTCACCAAGGCCGATCCAGCAGATACGGGCAGGCAATCCTTGAAAAGCAATCCGCTCGCTCGCCATGTCCAGCCAGCGATGGAGGTGATGGTTTTCCGGAAACAGTTTCTTCATCGCCGCATCCGTCTTGTGGATATCTTCCGGATCGCCGGACAAGGCCACCCAACGGAACGGGCCAATCCCCTTGCAGAACAGCGGACGAATGTAAGCCGGAACAAAGCCAGGAAATGCAAAGGCGTTCTCGAGGCCTTCGTCCTTGGCGACTTGGCGAATGTTGTTGCCATAATCAAGCGTCGGCACACCGGCATTCCAGAAATCGACCATCGCCGAAACATGTTGTTTCATCGACGCGCGGGCTGCAGTCTCGACAGCTTTCGGATCGCTCTCTTGGCGTTCGCGCCATTCGGCAACCGACCAGCCGATCGGCAGATAGCCGTGCAGCGGATCGTGTGCGGATGTCTGGTCGGTGACGATATCGGGACGATGACCGCCAGCTTTCATGCGGCGGAAAACCTCAGGGAAAATTTCAGCCGCATTGCCAAGAAGGCCAACGGATTTGGCTTCGCCCTTGGACGTCCATTCGTCGATCAACGCCAGCGCTTCATCAAGCGTCTTGGCTTTTGCATCGACATAACGGGTGCGGATGCGGAAATCGATGCGGGTCTCATCGCACTCGACTGCAAGGCAGCAGGCGCCGGCAAACACCGCCGCCAGCGGCTGCGCCCCGCCCATGCCGCCAAGTCCGCCTGTCAGGATCCACGTGCCCTTGAGGTCGCCATTGTAATGCTGGCGTCCGGCCTCCGCGAAGGTTTCATAAGTGCCCTGCACGATCCCTTGCGTGCCGATGTATATCCACGAGCCGGCCGTCATCTGGCCATACATCATCAGACCCTTTTTATCGAGCTCGTTGAAGTGATCCCAAGTCGCCCAATGCGGCACGAGGTTGGAATTGGCGATCAGCACGCGCGGCGCGTCTTCGTGGGTGCGGATGATGGCGATGGGTTTGCCCGACTGGACGATGAGTGTCTCGTCCTTTTCCAGATCGCGAAGTCCGGCACAGATCCGGTCGAAATCCTCCCAGGTCCGCGCCGCCCGGCCAATGCCGCCATAAACCACCAGTTCATGCGGGTTTTCGGCAACATCGGGGTGCAGATTGTTCATCAGCATCCTGAGCGGTGCCTCGGTCAGCCAGCTCTTGGCCGAAATTTCAGTTCCGGTCGGCGGGTAGACATCGCGCATGTTGTGGCGGGGATTGGTCATGACTTTGCTCCTGATAGCTGCGGGGCGAGAGTGTTGAGTTCGATAAAAAGGGATTTGAGAACTGCGCGGACTTTCAGCGCCCGCTCCTCGCGCCAGCGCCACGGCGCGAACTCGTCCATGTACTGGCGCTGGGCGATTTCCATCTGAATGGCGTGAACATCATCCTGCGGGGAGCCATAGTGGCGCGTGGTCCAGCCGCCTTTGAAGCGGCCGTTCAACACGTGAGTGAAATCGTTGGCATGGCTGCATGTATCCAGCACGGTATGTTCAATGGACGGGTCGCAAGTCTCGCCGCCATTGGTTCCGATATTGAAGTCCGGAAGTGCTCCTTCAAACAGGAACGGGATGTGCGAACGGATCGAGTGGCAGTCGAAAACAATGGCGTAGCCATGGTTGGCTTGGACGCGGGCGATCTCTGCTTCAAGCGCCTGATGATAGGGCCGGTGCCAAGTCTCCGTGCGCACGGCGATCTCAGCTTCATCCGGTTCCATGCCGGGCTGATAGATTGCCTCGCCGTAAAAATCCGTGAGAGGGCAAAGGCCGGTGGTGTTCTGGCCCGGATAGAGAGACTGGCCTGCCGGATCACGGTTGGCATCGATCACGTAGCGGTGGAAGTTGGCCTTCACCACCGTCGCGCCTTCGCAAAGTCCAACATACAAGCGCGTGATGTGCCAGTCAGTGTCAGCGAGCTTGCGGCCATTGGCATTGAACGCCGCCAATATTGCATCCGGCACATAGGTGCCGCCATGCGGCTGGCAGAGGATGATCGGCCCATCGCCCGCTGTGACCTCAACCGGCTTCATGCGCCAAGTTCCGGCAAAGCGATACCGGCGGCCTTCTGGATTTCGCCGGAGCGGACCAGTCTTGCAGCAGTTTCAAGTTCGGGTGCGATGTATCTGTCGCTGCCAAGCACCGGCACATCCTTGCGCAAGCGGGCGATGACCGCTTGCAGCGCCGGGCTGGTTTTAAGCGGCGAGCGGAAGTGGATGCCTTGCGCTGCGCAAAGAAGTTCGATGCCAAGAATATTGTCGAGATTGGCAACCATCCGCATCAGCCGCCGCGCGCCGTGGGCGGCCATTGAGACATGGTCTTCCTGATTGGCAGAGGTCGGCGTCGAGTCCGTCGAGCACGGGTTGGCGAGATGCTTGTTCTCGCTCATCAGTGCCGCAGAGGTAACCTCGGCGATCATATAGCCGGAGTTAAGTCCGGGCTCGGCTGTGAGGAACGGCGGAAGATCGAAGGAAAGCGTCGGATCGACCATGAGCGCGATGCGGCGCTGCGCGATGGCGCCGATTTCAGCGACGGCGAGCGCTGTGATGTCGGCGGCGAATGCGACCGGCTCAGCGTGGAAATTGCCGCCCGAAACGATAAGGCCTGCGCCGGTCAACACGAGCGGATTGTCCGTCGCGGCATTGGCTTCGGTTTCGAGGGTCCGGGCAACTTGACGCAACAGGTCAATCGCCGCGCCGGTGACCTGCGGCTGACAACGGATGCAATACGGGTCCTGCACGCGGGTATCGCCGTCGCGGTGGCTCTCGCGGATTTGCGAGTTGGCAAGGATGGAGCGCATTGCGGCAGCGGCGTCAATCTGGCCGCGATGGCCGCGCAATGTGTGGATTTCCGGCTCCAGCGGTGCAGTCGAGCCCATGATGGCATCTGTTGACATGCATGAACTGACCAGCGCCGCCTGCGCGGCCCGCCATGCTTCAAACAGTCCGGCCAGCGCGAAGGCAGTGGAGAACTGTGTGCCGTTGATCAGCGCCAAGCCTTCTTTCGGGCCGAGCACGACGGGCCTCAGGCCGGCTGCCTTGAGCGCTTCCAAGCCCGGCATGCGCTTGCCTTTGTACTCCGCCTCGCCTTCGCCGATCATGGCGGCGGCCATGTGGGCGAGCGGGGCAAGATCGCCGGAAGCGCCGACCGAGCCCTGCGCCGGGACGATTGGCGTCACACCCTGTTCCAGCATGTCCTGAATGAGGGCGATGATGTCCCAGCGAACACCCGAAGCGCCGCGGCCGAGCGAGATGAGTTTCAGCGTCATCATCAGCCGCGCAACGCGCGAGGGGATCGGCTCGCCGACGCCGGAGCAATGCGACAGGATCAGGTTTCGCTGAAGCGTGGCCGTGTCTTTCGACGCGATCTTGATCGAGGCAAGTTTGCCAAAGCCGGTGTTGACGCCATAGACAGCCTCGCTGCCAGCGGAAGCTTCCGCAACAATCCGCGCGGCATTTTCAATACCGGGCTTGGCCGAAGCATGAAGCCAGGACGGAAGGTCATTCCAATAGAGTTGGGCCAGCGTGTCGATGCTGACGGAACCGGGGACGAGCGCGATGGTCATGACCACTCACCTTTGAACATGCGTTTGTGGATGGGATTGAAGCCGATGCGGTAGGCAAGTTCGGCGGGATGGGATGCATTCCAGACTGCAAGATCTGCCCGGTTCCCGGCAGCGATCGTGCCGCAGTTGGTCAGACCAAGCGCCTTGGCCGCGTTGCGGGTTGCCCCGGCCAACGCCTCTTCCGGCGTCATGCGGAACAGGGTGCAGGCCATGTTCATGGCGAGCAGCAGCGAGGTCATCGGCGAAGAGCCGGGATTGCAGTCGGTCGCGACGGCCATCGGGACGCCCGCCTTGCGCAGGGCTTCGACCGGTGGCAGTTGCTTTTCCCGCAACGTATAGAAAGCGCCGGGAAGCATGACGGCGATGGAGCCGGATTTCGCCATCGCTTCGATGCCCTCAGCGCCGAGATATTCGAGATGGTCGCAGGAAAGAGCATTGTGGCGGGCGGCGAGCGCTGCGCCGCCAAGGTCTGACAATTGTTCGGCGTGCAGCTTGATTGGCAGGCCAAGAGACCTTGCCTTGACAAACAGGCGCTCGATCTGGGCGGGTGAAAAGGCGATGCCTTCGCAGAAGCCATCCACCGCGTCCGCAAGCGTGGTATCATGGGCCTTATCAAGTGCGGGAAAGCAGACGTCTTCCAGATAGGCGTCCGCCCTGCCCCGGTATTCAGGAGGAATTGCATGGGCGCCCAGGAACGAGGTGACAACAGCAGCCGGACGGACCTCTGCGACGCGCCGCGCGGCGCGGAGCATCTTGAGTTCGTCGTCAACCGTCAGGCCATAGCCCGATTTGATTTCAATGGTGGTCACGCCTTCCGCCAACATTGCATCAACACGCGGCAAGGCAGCTTCAAGCAGTTCGTCTTCGGATGCAGCGCGGGTCGCCTCGACCGTGGACAGGATGCCGCCGCCGGCGCGGGCGATGTCTTCGTAAGTCGCGCCTTGCAGCCGCATTTCAAATTCGCGGGCGCGATTGCCGCCGAAGACAATGTGGGTGTGGCAATCGATCAGGCCGGGGGTGATGAGCTTACCCGAGAGATCAATGCGCTCGAAGGATGTGAATTCGTCGGGGGTATTTGCGATTTCACCGACCCACGCAATGCTGCCGCCAGACACTGCGACGGTGCCGTTTTCAATCAGGCCATAGGCAGCGTCAGCCTCGCTCATTGTTGCGATGGCGACGTTGGTCAGTAGCAGATTGGTGGCTGCTGCGGGCATGGATGAATTCCGGTTGACTGTTCATTTGTATGGTATTAAATTTATTATGTCTAGACATATAGGATATGAAAATGCGGATTTTTGCTGAGCAAGCGCTTCTGCCCGATGGCTGGCAAGTCAATGTCGCAGTGTCCATTTCCGGCGGCGGGATCGTTCGCATCGAGACCAATGCGCAAGCTGTCAACGGCGATGTGCGTGTCCGTGCGCTGCTGCCTGCCTTGTCCAATCTGCATTCTCACACATTCCAGCGCGGCATGGCAGGTATGACAGAAGTTCGCGGCGCTTCGCGCGACAGTTTCTGGACCTGGCGCGAGATGATGTACCGGTTCATCGACCATCTGACGCCAGGCCAAATCGAGGCAATTGCCGCAATGGCTTTTGTCGAGATGCAGGAGACAGGGTTTGCCGCTGTTGCGGAATTTCACTATGTGCATCACCAACCGGGCGGCGCGCGTTATGATAATTTGGCGGAACTGTCCGAGCGGATATTTGCTGCGGCAGCCACCACCGGGATCGGGCTGACGCATCTGCCGGTGCTCTATGCATATGGCGGCGCGGGAGAGGCGGCACTGGCGGGCGGTCAGTTGCGGTTTGGCAATGATGCGGACAGCTATGAAACCATGCATGCGGCGATTGTTGATGCTGCCAGGGCAATGCCGGACGATACGGTTGTCGGTTTCGCACCGCATTCGCTGCGGGCGATCAATCCGCAGATGTTGAAAAAATTGGCGGCGCAGCATTCCGGCGGGCCGGTGCACATTCACATTGCCGAGCAGACAAAGGAAGTTGTCGATATCAGCGCTTGGCTCGGCGCACGTCCGGTGGAATGGCTGATGGACAATCTTGCTGTCGATCAGCGGTGGTGCCTGATTCATGCAACGCACATGAGCGAAGCGGAAACAGTAGGCGCGGCCAAATCCGGCGCTGTGGCGGGGCTGTGTCCGGTAACGGAAGCCAATCTTGGCGACGGAATATTCAATGGCCGGGATTACCTTGGCGCAAGCGGGTCATTCGGGATCGGCACGGACTCGAATGTGCGGATTTCGCTGCCGCAGGAATTGTCGACGCTGGAATACAGCCAGCGCCTGCGCGACCGAGAGCGGAATGTCCTTTTGAACGGGCCGGGCTCGACCGGGTCAAATATTTACCGGCTTGCCGCCAAGGGTGGCGCGCAGGCGCTGGGGCGCGACAGCGGCGAGATTGCTGTGGGCAAGCTGGCGGATATGGCAGCGCTGGATACAAATCACCCGGCATTGTGCACCCTGAAACCGGACCAATTGCTCGATGGCTGGACGTTTGCCGCGCCGGATGGCGTGGTCAGCGACGTATGGTCGGCGGGTAGGCACAAAGTGCAAAACGGTCGGCATGTCGCGCGGGAAGCGGTGGTTGCCAACTACCGAAAAGCCATGCGTGATTTGACGTCACGGCTTTGAGACCGGCCTGATGTGGACGACCAGCGCAGTGGCATTTTCATCCAGTTTCGCAGCGTTTGTTTTGGCATCGAGAAAGCCAAAATCGAACGGCTCCAGGGTTTGGCCGGACGAAAGATGGACGATGCCGGTGAGGCACAGAATGCCAATGACGCTTTCAGTTGAATCCGTGACCGTCGTCGATTGCCTATCGGCCACAGTGACGGACGCCGATGCGAATTCCGGATTCCAGATGACATTGAAATCGCGGCAGGGGCCATTTGGCAGGCGGCCGTTGACGGGTTCATCGCCGGTGAAGGCAACCGGTTCGAAAAGGTTTGCGGCAAGCGCTGGCAGGTTTGGCCGATCCAGCAGCATTCCTGGACCGTCAATGACGGTGAGGATGCGCTGCAATCCGGGAAAGGCCGAGAATGGTCCCTCAGAGGCGACCTCTGCAATGCTCAGCCGCCAGATAAATTCGCCGCCCTCTTCCTGCCGGGCGATTTCGCGCGTGACACCGCCGCCGTTTTTCCATGGAACGGGAACAAGATCTGCATATCGGAGAATTTTCATGTTTTCACTTCGGCCTGGTGCGAAAGCTGATGTACAGGTGCAACTCTGATGAGGCAACGGGCGGGTGCATGAGCGAGAAGGGCAAGACCGGATATCGGGCAGTGAAGGCGGAAATATTGAGCCGTATCCGCTCGCGCGTGTGGCCGTCAGGTCACGCCATTCCAAGCGAGATGGAGTTGGCGGAGGAGTTCGGCTGCGCACGCGGGACAATCAACCGGGCGATGCTCGAGCTGCAGGAGGAGGGCGTGATCGATCGCAAGCGGCGGGCGGGAACGCGCGTCGCCGTTGCACCGGTGCGGCAGGCCAAGCTGGAAATACCGCTGGTGCGGGTCGAGATTGAATCTACAGGAGCGGCCTATCGGTATGAATTGGTCAGCCGCGACGAAGTCATTGCGCCGGAGTGGTTGAGAGCGCGGCTTTCGCTGCCGCCAAAATCCCGGGTCATCCATGTGCGCTGTCTGCATTTTGCCGGCAATGCGCCATTCCAGTTCGAGGACCGCTGGATCAATATTGCCGCCGTGCCGCAGGTGGCGGGCGAGCCATTTGAGGCGAACAATCCGAATGAATGGCTGGTCGATGCGGTGCCGTTCACCAATGCAGAGTTCGCATTTTTCGCCGGCGCCGCAGATTCTGAACTCGCCGGCTTGCTGGGCGCTTCAAAAGGCGAGCCTGTATTTGTTGCAGAGCGGACGACCTGGCTCGGCGTCATGCCCGTGACTTTTGCGCGGATGAGCTTCCGGTCAAGCTACCGCATGGTCAGCCGGATTTAGCTGACTCACCTCTTGAGATTGCCATGCAGACAGTCCACATTCATAGTAATACGCACTCTGGGAGGAGACAATCGTGGCTATTTCAGAAACGAACGCAGGGCAGACTTACAAGAGCTGGCTGAAAAGCTATCATCCTGCCGTGCCTGCAGAAATTCCGCTTTCCCGGTTTGAGTCTGTCGCGGACCTTTTGATTGATTCCTGCAAGCGCAACGCGTCCAAGCCGGCTTTCCAGCTGATGGGCAAGACGATGAGCTATGGGCAGGTCGAGCAGGCTTCGGCTGCGCTTGGCGCCTATCTGCAATCGAAGGGTCTGGCCAAGGGTGCGCGCGTGGCGCTGATGATGCCGAATGTGTTGCAGTATCCAGTCGCGATCCTTGCCGTGCTGCGCGCCGGCTACACGGTGGTCAATGTCAACCCGCTCTACACCCCGCGCGAACTCGAGCACCAGCTTAAAGACAGCGGCGCAGAAGCGATCATAATCATCGAGAATTTCGCCACGACCTTGCAGGCTGTGATTGGCAAGACACAGGTAAAGCATGTGATCGTCGCATCGATGGGCGACATGCTTGGGCTCAAGGGCCACATCGTCAATCTGGTGGTGCGCAAGGTCAAGAAAATGGTGCCGGCATTCAGCCTGCCGGGCAGCGTCAAGTTCAATGCTGCGCTTTCCGAAGGGCGCAGCATGCATCTCAAACCGGTGGCGCTTTCACATGCCGATGTCGCCTTTCTGCAGTATACGGGCGGCACCACAGGTGTTTCCAAAGGCGCAACCCTGACGAATGCGAATATTCTGGCGAATGTGGCGCAAAATTCGGCGTGGCTTAAGCCGGTGTTTGACAATCGCGGCTTGCCCGCTGATCTCACCTTCATATGCGCCTTGCCGCTTTACCACATCTTCGCGCTGACGGTCTGCATGATGATGGGCATGGATCTGGGCGGCAAGAATGTGCTGATCCCCAACCCGCGCGACATTCCGGGCTTTGTTAAAGACATCGCCAAGGAAAAGCTGCACATTTTCCCCGGCCTCAACACGCTGTTCAACGCGCTGCTCAACAATGAAGCGTTTCAAAAGCTCGATTTCAAGCCGATGCTTTTGACACTCGGCGGCGGCATGGCGGTGCAGAGCGCTGTGGCGGAACGCTGGCAAAAGCTGACCGGCTGCGCGATCCATGAAGGCTATGGCCTGTCTGAAACTTCGCCGGTTGCGAGCGCCAACCGTTTCGACGTTCCGGTCTATACCGGCACAATCGGCCTGCCTCTGCCGTCCACTGATTTTGCGATCCGCGACGATGACGGCAATGATCTGCCGCGCGGCGAGGTCGGCGAGATCTGCATCCGCGGCCCGCAAGTGATGGCCGGTTATTGGCAGCGTCCGGACGAGACGGCCAAGGTGATGACGCCAGACGGATTCTTCAAATCCGGTGACATGGGCTTCATGGACGAGAACGGCTACACCAAGATCGTCGACCGCAAGAAGGACATGATCCTTGTCTCCGGCTTCAACGTCTATCCGAATGAAATCGAAGACGTTGTGATGAAGATACCCGGCGTCATGGAGTGCGCAGCCGTCGGCGCGCATGACGAACATTCGGGCGAAACGGTGAAACTTTATGTCGTCAAGAAGGACCCGGCGCTGACAGAAGAGGCCGTGCGTGAGTTCTGCAAGGAACAGCTTACCAACTACAAGCGCCCCAAATATGTGATCTTCACCAAGGACTTGCCGAAGAGCAATGTCGGCAAGATCCTGCGGCGAGAGCTGCGCGACAATCCGCCTTCGGCCTGAGAACGGCTTTCAGCGAATACCGAGCCACTCCGGCAAGTCAGCAATGGAGTTGAGCACGGCGTCTGCTTCCCGCGACAGCACGTCATGGGTGCCGGTTCCGCTGAGGACGCCGATGGCGTGGCCCGCGCCTGCATTGCGGGCCATTTCAATGTCGTGACTGTTGTCGCCGATAACCAGAACTTCGTGCGGTTGAAGGCCGGTCATGGCGCAGAATTTCAGGACTGGTCCGGCTGCAGGCTTTGGATTCGGGACTGAATCATAGCCAAGGATTGCCGAGAAATAGGAACGCAGACCGAAACGGGTCATGGTATTTTCGGCCGCAGCCTCGAGATCGTTGGTTACGACCGCCATAACGATGCCGGCGCCGTGCAAGGCCTTCAAAGTTTCTTCCAACCGCGCGACCGGGACAGCGGCGACTGGACCTTCCTCGACAAATGCCCGGTCCAGACGTGCGCACCATTTGAGGAATTCTTCCTCATCCGCCTCTGGTAACCACAGTCTTACGATTCCCGGTGTGGTTCCCGCTGCCAATTCCGAGCCTGCGATGAAGGAGCCGGTTGCGGCATCAAATCCGCCGTCGGCCAAGAGCCGCTTTGCTTCGGGCTTGTTACCGCCCGACACTTCCAGCGCGAGCTTCTCGTAGAGCGCATGCCAAGTGCCGTTGAAATCCACCAGCGTGCCGTCCTTGTCAAACAGGACGGCTTTGACTTTCCTGCTATTCATTTCGGTCAAACTCAAGACTCCAGCGATCCGGACTTGGCCTTGGCAGAACGCTTGGCACCCAAGAGCTTGATGAGATCATCACCGCGCCGCAGGAAGCGGAATTCCCTGCGGGTCAAAATGCGGCCCCCTTGCGGCGCGGTGACAATCACATCGCCAGAAACATTGCCGGGTTTCGTCACAATTGTTGCAAGCTTTGCCCCGCGCTTCACAACATCGCCGACTTTGACGTGATAAAGCACCATTCCGCCGGCGGGCATGCGGATCATTTCGACATTTTCCAACGGTGTGACCATGCAATCAAAAGCCGCAGGCTTCACTTTGGACTTGCCTTCGACTGTGCCGCGATGGATCAGGAAGTCGTACAAGCCTTTGGCATCTTCCCTGCCCTTTTCGGTGGAGACATCCGCAAGGCCCTTGAATTCAACCGTTGTGACCGCGCGGCGCTTGTAGTCTGGCGCATCCGCGCCTGTCGCCAGCGCCGGTGTCGCGGCGGCTTCCTCGAAGGCAAAGTCAGCCGTGCCTTCCCAAGTGAGAACCGCCTTGCAGCCGAGCGCCGCAGCAAGATCCCGCATGCCGGGCCAGAAGGCTTTCGGGACATACATATATTGCTCGCTCTCGAAATCGCAGTGAAGATCGAGAATGATCTCATGCGGCAAGGCAAGGCGAAGCAGCTCCGCCTTCAGCCGGACCGCGGCCTGAACCGGAGCATCGAGCGCGGGCAGGTTTGATGCATCGAAATCCAGCAGGGCAAAATGATCGCGGTTGAAGTTGACACGGGAGAAGAAATCGAACCGGCCCATCGGCTGGCCGTTCAGCCATTGCGACGAGCCAATCGGATTGGCCATCGGCACGATGGTGATATCGCCTGCGATCAGGCCGGACTCTTCGGCGGCTTCCAGCAGCGGCACCAGAAAATGGACGGCGGCAACCCCGGGGAATTCGCCGCCGTGGAGGGCCGCCTGCAGATAGGCGGAGGGAGCCTTCGGATCACTGCCCTTGAAGGTCAGCACTTCAAGGCCGTAGCTGACACCCGGTGTGTCGCCGGGGATGATCCGTGTGGTGCGCTGCATGTCTATCCCTTTGAAGACGCGAGGTCCTTGATGTGAGCCACAAGTCCGGCGGTGGAAGAGTCCCGCCCGGCGGCGCTCTTTGTTCCCTGCACGACAGGCAGGAGTTCGGTGGCCAGCTCCTTGCCGAGCTCGACGCCCCACTGGTCGAACGCATTGATGCCGAACAACTGCGCTTCAACGAAGACGCGGTGTTCATAAAGAGCAATCAATCGGCCAAGCGCGAAAGGGTCAAGCTTGCGATGAATGATGGTCAGAGTCGGACGGTTACCGGGGAAGACGCGGTGCGGCGCGAGCGCGTTGATCGTCTCGGTGGAAAGGCCACGCGATTTCAACTGCGCCTTGGCCTCTGCCAGTGTGCGCCCGCGCATCAGCGCTTCGGATTGGGCCAGGCAATTGGCGACGAGCAAGTCCTGATGGACCTGCAACTCCGGCTCGTGGCTTTCCGCCCCGAGAATGAACTCGACAGGCACCACATCCGTGCCCTGATGCAAGAGCTGGAAGAAAGCGTGCTGGCCGTTGGTGCCCGGCTCTCCCCCCACTACGGGACCCGTGACTGTGTCGGTCTTGGAACCATCCTGCATCACCCGCTTGCCGTTGGATTCCATATCAAGCTGCTGCAGATACGCAGGCATGCGTGACAGGCGCTGGTCATAGGGGATCACAGCGCGGGTCGGATATCCGCAGATGACGCGGTTCCAGAAGCCGAGAAGGCCGAGGATAACAGGCAGGTTTTTTGCGAACGGCGCAGTGCGAAAATGTTCATCCATGGCGCTTGCGCCTTCAAGGAATTTTCCGAAATTGTCCTTGCCGACAGCGATCATCAACGGCAGGCCGATCGCCGACCAGACGGAATAGCGCCCGCCAACCCAGTCCCAGAAGCCGAAGACGCGG
Source organism: Rhizobiaceae bacterium (assembly GCA_041751995.1). Lineage (GTDB taxonomy): Bacteria > Pseudomonadota > Alphaproteobacteria > Rhizobiales > Rhizobiaceae > JANMEX01. Next base: position 32,620 of record JBGSHY010000021.1, read on the forward strand.
TCTGGTTCAATGCCGAACGCCGCGACCTTGTCGAGCGCGGTGGAGATGGCGGCAAAGTGTGCTCCCACGGCCTTTTTGCCCAGCGCCTTTTCCAGCCAGCGGCGGGCGGTTTCAGCGTTGGTCATGGTTTCGATGGTGGTGAAGGTCTTGGACGCGACGATGATCAGCGTCGTCGCCGGATTGAGGCGCTTTAATGTGTCGGCCATATGCGCGCCATCGACATTCGACACATAATGAAGGTTTGGACCATCATGGTAAGGCGCAAGCGCCAGCGTGGTCATGACCGGACCAAGGTCCGATCCACCGATCCCGATGTTGACGACGTCGGTGAAAGTCTTGCCCTTGGCGCCCTTGATAGCGCCGGAGCGGATGTTTTCTGCAAACTCGCCCATGCGCGCCAAGACCGCGTTGACGTCGCCCATCACGTCCTTGCCTTCAACCTTGGCAGCGCGGCCCGAGCGGTTGCGCAGCGCGGTGTGCAATACGGCGCGACCCTCTGTGGCGTTGATGGGCGCGCCGGCAAACATGGCGTCGCGCATTTTCTTGAGGTTGCAAGCCGTCGCGAGGCTTTGCAGGAGTTTCATTGTCTCTATGCTGACACCGGACTTGGAGAAGTCGAGCAGCAAGTCATCGAACGATAACGACAATTTCTTGAAACGGCTTTTGTCCTCGTCAAACGCCTTGCGCATGTCTTTGGGGGCGCCGCTTTTCAGGTGGGCCTTGAGTGCGGTGAGCGCCTCGGCGCGAGCTTCATTGGTCATGGCAATCCCTCTCCATGGTCAAATGCGTGAAACCGGCGAGCCGGTCAGTGATTGTCGCGGGGCACGCCCTTGGTGCGGGCAATGTCCTGATATTTGACGGCGGGCTTGAGCACCATGCCTTCGGAAAGCTGGTCAACAATGCCGCGCTGGATTTCCTGCCACGGCGTTTGATGCGCCGGATACTGGTAACCGCCAGCGGCGGCCAAGGCGGCGCGGCGCTCAGTAAGTTCCATATCGGATATCAGGATGTTGGCCGTGCCCTTGCCGAGATCAACGCGGACACGGTCGCCCGATTTGATCAACGCCAGGCCGCCGCCGACTGCCGCTTCCGGCGAGGCATTGAGAATGGACGGCGAACCGGATGTGCCGGACTGGCGGCCATCGCCGATGCAAGGCAGCGCGTTGATGCCGCGCTTCAAGAGGTATGCCGGCGGCTGCATGTTGACGACTTCCGCCGCGCCCGGATAGCCGACAGGGCCAGCGCCGCGCATGAAAAGAATGGTGTTGTCAGTCAGGCCGAGCGACTCGTCGTCAATGCGGGCATGGTAGTCTTCAGGTCCATCGAACACTTGCGCCGTGCCTTCGAAGGCTTCCGGGTCGGAGGGGTTGGACAAATAGCGGTCGCGGAATTCCTTGGAAATCACGCTGGTTTTCATGATGGCGGAATCGAACAGGTTGCCGCGCAGGTTGATGAAACCGGCTTCCTTCTTCAGCGGATTGGCGACTGTCTTGATCACGTCTTCATTGAGGTTTTCGACGTTGGCGCAATTGTCCCCCATCGATTTTCCGTTGGCGGTGATCTGGCCGGGATGCGGCAGGAGGCCTGCCTTCATCAGCTCCATCGTCACGGCGGGCACGCCGCCGGCGCGGTGGTAATCCTCGCCGAGATATTCGCCAGCGGGCTGGAGATTGACCAGCAGCGGGATCTTGTGGCCGACTTTCTGCCAGTCATCATTGTCGAGCTTGACGCCAAGATGGCGGGCGATGGCGTTGAGATGGATCGGTGCATTGGTCGAGCCGCCGATGGCCGAATTGATGACGATGGCGTTTTCAAACGCCTCGCGGGTCATGATGTCGGAGGGCTTCAAATCCTCGTTGACCATTTCGACGATGCGAAGGCCCGTTTCGTAGGAAATCTGGCCGCGCTCGCGGTACGGCGCGGGAATGGCGGCGGAGCCTGGAAGCTGCATGCCGAGCGCTTCGGCCAGCGAGTTCATCGTGGTGGCGGTGCCCATGGTGTTGCAATAGCCGACCGAAGGAGCGGACGAGGCAACAATATCCATGAACTCATCGTAGCCGATTTCGCCGGCGGAAAGACGCGCTCGCGATTTCCAGACAATAGTGCCTGAACCGGTGCGCTCGCCATGATGCCAGCCATTCAGCATCGGGCCAACCGACAAAGCGATGGCAGGAATGTTGACCGTTGCCGCGCCCATCAGCATGGCGGGCGTGGTCTTGTCGCAGCCGATGGTGAGGACCACACCGTCGAGCGGGTAGCCGTGAAGCACTTCGACCAGGCCGAGATAGGCAAGATTGCGGTCGAGCGAGGCGGTCGGGCGCTTGCCGGTCTCCTGGATCGGGTGGACCGGAAACTCGAGCGGAATGCCGCCTGCGGCAATGATGCCATCGCGGACGCGCTTGACCAGCTCGATGTGATGACGGTTGCACGGCGACAGGTCCGAGCCAGTCTGGGCAATGCCGATGATCGGCTTGCCTGATTGCAGCTCGGCACGGGTGAGACCGTAGTTGAGATATCGCTCCAGATAGAGCGCGGTCATGCCCGGATTTTCCGGATTGTCGAACCATTCCTGCGAACGGCGTTTTTTGACAGTCTTCTCAGCCATGCTCAGGCACCTGCGCTCTCAAGTTTCATCACGGCTTTCGCCGATCATGGTCTTAAGCGCAAATGCCTGCCATTGCCAAGAAGTCTGTGTGGCAAATCACCAGGTTCAGGGAAGCGCGGCTTCTTCCTGTTCACGATGCACCGCTTCGTGCTCATCCTTGCGCAACCGGATAACCGTGCAGGAGCAGAGGGATTCAGCGACGACCTTGGCCGAGACAGAACCGAGGTGCCGGCGCAGAGCCGAGGAGCCGCGGGCGCCAATAATGATATGGCCGACGTCATTGCGGGCGGCGAAATCGAGAATGGCCTGCGCCGGGTCGAGCGCTTCGATGACATGGTAGCTGACCAGATCTTCCGGCAACTCATAGGGCCGCGCCCAATCCTTTAGCTGGACAAGCCTGTTCACATAGGCCGACTTGCCATCCTCGCTGACGGACTGGTCTTCACCGATAATCTTGGTCTTCAGCACGGTGAAACAGGCGAGTTTGGCGTTTGGCGCTGTCCAGAGAATGCGGGCGGCTTCCGAGCGAACGGTTTGGGCAAGCGGATCGGCACCGTCGTGCAAATCCACGGCGACCATGATGACGGTGGTGTCATCATTGTTTTTCGACGTCGAGAGCGAGGGCAACGCAAAGGCTTCCGCTTTTTCCTTGGAAAAAAACTGGCTGACCTTGGCCATGAAACCCGCCGCCTTTTTCGGCTTGCGCTCTTTTATGACAACCTGATCGGGATTGTTGAGATCAAACAGAAGCTGGCCGGTATCGGCATAGCGGCGGGAGGGATCAACTTCCATGCATTTCTGGATCACCTCCTGAAACCAGCGCGGCAGTTCGGGTGCGATATCGCGAGGGAGTCTGGGCGACTGGAACAGGCGGCGGCGCATGCCTGCCTCGGATGCCGGTTCGCCAAATGGCTTTTCCGCTGTCGCCAGTTCGTACAAAATGCAGCCGAGCGAAAAGATATCGCTCACGGCAGAATTGCGATGACCGACAACCTGCTCGGGTGAAATGTAGGCGGGCGTCCCCATCGGCACCGAAGACTCTTCGGCCAACAAGTCCGGGAGGTCGAGATGGCGGGCGAGGCCGTAATCAATAAGCACGGCACCGCGCGCAGTGAGGAAGATGTTCTCCGGCTTCAAATCCAGATGGATCACTTTTTGGCGATGCAGTGCGCCAATGGCTGTGGCGATAGCAATTGCGATGTGCTTGAGTTCGGCGACCGGGAGCGGAGCCTTGGGCAAAAATGTTTCGAGGTTTTCACCTTGCACCAGTTCCATAGCTATGTAAGGCGTCGCCGACAGATCGCCAGAGCCCGCGAATTTCGGCACATGCGGGCCGGACAAGCGTTTGAGGATCATCTCCTCGATTTCGAAGCCGACGATGGTCGAGACATCCTGCCCGGGGTCGAGAAACGGCATTTTCAGGACGACCGGAAAATCGATACCCTCCTTGGTGGCGTTCCAGAGCGAACCCATGCCGCCTTTTGCGAATTTTGATTGGAGAGTGAAGCCGTCAATTACGCTTCCCGGTCCGAGCCGTTCCATGCCGTATTCCCTTTGATTGGCTACTTGCCGAGCGCCAAGCGGTCGCCAAGCCAGAAGGGCAATCCGGCCCGCCTGATCTTTTCCGCCGTTTCCGTATGGTCATACGGTATCCGCTTCATGGTGATGGTCCTTTGACCGGTGTCAAACACACCGTAACAAGCAGCGGGAATGCCATCGCGCGGCTGGCCTACCGAGCCGACGACCGTGACCGCGCGCCGAAGACTGGAAATGGGCATTTCGACATTGGCGGCCGGAATGAACGTTGCCGGTGTTTTGCCCGGAAGTCCGTGAAACACCACGGGAATATGGGTGTGGCCGACGAAAACCAGGCGCGCCTCAGTGGCGGCAAGGCAGTCAGCGGCGGCATCAACGCCACGGATATAGGGCCATTTTCCTGGAGTGTTGGCGCTGGCGTGAATATAGAGCCGGTCTTCCTGCAGGACGCTCATCGGCAAGGCTTTGAGGAAATCAAGGTGCGGCGCGCGCAGCTGGCCGCGCGTCCAGTCGGCGGCGATGCGGGCATTTTCGCTCATGCCAGCGGATGTGGTGCAGGCAGCCTCATCATGGTTGCCTTTTATGCAGATAGCGCCTTCGTCCATCAGCCCACCGACCGTTTCAACGATTGCAGCCGGGTCAGGCCCGTAGCCGACGAGGTCGCCGAGGACAACGATCTGATCAAAGCCGCCCGTTCGAACTGCCCGCAGCGTGGCGTTCATCGCTTCAAGATTGCCGTGAATATCGGTCAGGAAAGCAATGCGCATGAGCCCTCCCGTGCTTTTGCGTCATGTCTGATATGTGAGCCTTTGCAGCGCGGCGTTCAATGCGACGTTTGGTGTAGAATTAAAATTGCCGGTAAGAATGCTATTGGCTAAACGCGATGTAGGTTGTACTTTTTTGAAACAGTTCGCGGGTTTGGCACGGAACGTTCAACCGGTTTTCACAATGGTTTGGACTGAACGCCGAGCCCGGAAAGTATCTGAAACGTTCAAATGATTGATGTGGTCGTTAAATGATTGATGTGGTCGTTATAAGTCTGGCTGATGCGATTGAGCGGCGGCGTCACATCCAGTCCGCTTTTGAAGCAGCAGGCGTTGATTTTCGATTTTTTGATGCCGTTAATGGCAAGGCTCTCAACGAAACCGAACTGAAATCATACAGCCCCGGAAACAGCATGGCCGGTTTCAAACGGCCGCTCTCTTTGCCTGAAATCGGGTGCTATCTCAGCCACTACAGGATTTGGCAATCAATCTGCCAAACAAAAGCGGCTTGGACCATTGTTTTGGAAGACGATTCTGAAATCAAACCGTCCTTCGCTAGCATCCTGGATGAAATTGGCGCACTCCGCCTGGGTCCGGCAATCATCCAACTGAATGATAACAATTCAACGGTAGTACGTCGCCTGGCCCGGCTTGCCGACCGCCATGAGCTGGTTGAACTTTGGGTCGCTCGGCGCTCGAGTTGCGGATATGCCATAAATCACGCCGCCGCACAGCAAATGGCAAGGCTGGCGCTGCCGTTTTCCAGGCCAATTGACATTGATATGAAGCATTGGTGGGAATTCGGGATTGAAATGCTTGCAGTCAAGCCAAGCGTTGTGCGCGAGCGTCCGGGTACTCTGTCGGGCATTGAACAATCGCGGATAGCCGCCAAGCTGCAATTTTCAGGTTCAAGCGTGCGCGGATTTTTCGACAATCTGCTTTTCCAATTGCGCTTCAAGCGCGGGCTGGTGAGGGCCCGGCTGTCAAAGTTTCTTTCCGGAAATCAGCAACCTAAAACCATTGTGCGGCCGGGCGCCCGGTGACACCAATACCATTGCAACGTGCGCGAAATCTCGTGGTGGTGCGCGCGGGACGCTCATCTTTGCATACGACATGGATGTCAGATCTAAGAGAGAGAAACTGGGATCTTCTTGTCAGCTATTATGACGCGGCTGCGTTTGAAAATGACAAGAGCGGCACACCGAAATTCTTCTGCCCGGGTGGTAAATGGAATGGTCTGCACCGTACGCTCCATGAAGCTGTGGACCTTTCCCAGTATGACTTTTTTTGGCTGCCCGATGATGATCTTGAAGCGTCAACAGAAACCATCAATCAGATGTTCGAGCTCGCGCGGGTCAATGATTTTGCGGTGTGCCAGCCTGCCTTGACGTTGGACAGCTACTTCTCGCATTTCCATACGCTGGCGTGTGACGGTTTCAAACTGCGATACGTCAACTATGCAGAGATCATGGCCCCCTGTCTGCGGCGGGATACGCTGCAAAAACTTTTGCCATATGTCTCTACAACGATGTGCGGGTTTGGGCTGGATGATGTCTGGTGCAGGCTGCAGGCTGATAACCATATGAGCGCGGCCATTTTTGACGGGGTTCAAGTCAAGCATACAAGGCCGGTCGGACGCCACTTGAAGTCTGTCATTCATCAATCCGGCCTTTCACAAGAGTATGAAGGGGCCGCGTTGAGAAATTCGCTCGGATTTTTCAAGCGAACCAGGCCGGTTTGCTACGCCGGCATCAAACTGAACGGCAAATTGGTCAAGGGGTCCAGGAAAATGGGACTGAGTATGGCCGCTTCCCATTTGAAGACTTGGAACAGTCCGCCAAAAAGCCAGCATTTCGGAAAAGACTTCTTCAGGATGTTGCGCCGCCAAATGATCGGGGCAACTGATTTCCGGCAAATCCATTTGCGGCCGCTGCCGGATGATAGTCCGAGCCTGGGCGGATTTAACCACCCGCCGGCCAAAGAATAGAAGCTCAGATGTTTGACTGGATCATTGTCGGCGCTGGCTTTACAGGCGCAACGCTCGCAGAACGGATCGCTTCTGTCCGCAACGAGCGGGTCCTGGTCGTGGACCGCCGGAACCATATTGCCGGCAATGCCCATGACGCCACGAACGAGGCCGGCATTATCGTCCACAAGTACGGCCCGCACATTTTCCACACCAACTCACAGCCGATCTGGGATTATTTGCAGCGTTTCGGCCAATGGCGGCCGTACTTCCATGAAATTCTCGCGGTGATTGACGGAAAAGAAGTCCCCATTCCGTTCAACCTGAACACGGTGGAGGCCGTCTTCCCGCCGGATCTGGCACGGCGGTACACGCGTCTCCTTTTGGAGCGTTACGCTTTTGGCGAGCGTGTGCCGATTCTCAAGATGATGAACGAGACAGACCCGGATCTGAAAACGCTTGCCGCTTTCATCTATGAGAAGATGTTCAGGAACTACACATTCAAGCAGTGGGGCCTCTATCCGGAACAGCTCTCGCCGTCGGTGACCGCCCGCGTGCCGGTCGTCATCAGCCGGGACAACCGGTATTTTCAGGATCGCTATCAAGCGATGCCGGCCGAAGGCTACACGGCGCTTTTCGAAAGGATGCTCGACCATCCGAACATCACAGTGATGCTCAACACCGGCCATGTGGATGTCAGGCACAAATACCCGTCGGCGCGGACCATTTTTACCGGCCCTATTGACGAATTCTTTGGCTACAGGCTTGGCCCGCTTCCCTATCGCAGCCTCCGTTTTGTTGAGCGGACTCTCGACGTGGAGACGGCGCAGGCGGCGGCATCCATCAATTTTCCCTCTGACCACGACTATACGAGAATTACCGAGTTCAAGTATTTGACCGGCCAGAGAAGTGCGCGCACCACGCTTGTTTACGAGTATCCGCAGCCGCATGTGACTGGCGAAAACGAGCCCTATTATCCCATTCCGCGTGACGAGACCCAAATTCTTTTGAACAGATATCTGGAGTTGGCCGAGGACAGAAAAGACGTCATTTTCTGCGGCAGGCTGGGCGAATACAAATACTACAACATGGACCAAGCAATCGGCGCGGCGTTGGCTGTGTTCTCCAAACGGATAATGGGGGAGACGGACGTTCTTTAGCCGAGTTGCCGGGATAAATGGCGCGCCCTAAGAGATTCGAACTCCTGACCCCCAGATTCGTAGTCTGGTGCTCTATCCAGCTGAGCTAAGGGCGCGCACTGCTGCGCGGGCATGGCCTCGCGCTGGAGGGCTTCCTAATGGGACTGGCGGGCAAAAGCAAGCCGGATGATAAGAAAAGTGCATCTCGTCAAAAAGGAGCCGGCTGCCTGACAAGTTGGCATTCCGATCGGGTTCGGGTGACTGGCTCGTGCCGGATGCCGGCGGCGCGCAGCGGTAACCGGCCTCACGCAGGCTTCACGTCGACCTTGCGCTTTTTCCATTCGGCGATTTTTACCGGCCGATCCGGGATGCGGATTTCGAAGTGCGCGCCATATTCGCGATCTTCGCGCAGTTCTATGGTGCCGCCGTGCAGCGTCACCAGTTCGTGCGCGATGGCGAGACCAAGGCCGGTGCCATCGGCCCGGGCTGACCCCTTGAAAGCGGCAAAAAGATTTTCACGGGCTTTTTGCGGCAGCCCGGGACCGGTATCCTCGACGCTGATCACGGTCGCATTGCCGATGCGCCCGCCGGTGATGATGATTTGTTTGGCGGAGATGTCGGTGTTGGCCAGCGCCTGGATCGAATTGCGCACCAGGTTTGCTATGATACGGAACAATTGGTCGGGATCGGCCTCGAGAACGAGATCGTCAGGCACCATGTTGACGGCTTTGATGCCATGGGCGCCGGGCTCATCGACACCCAGCAATTCGAAGACATCGCCTGCGAGCGGCTTGACCTGAACGGCACGAAACTTGGGCTCCGCTTCCGTGCCCTTGCCATAGGCAAGCACGCTTTCCGAGAACGTCACGGCGCGGTCGAGGGCACGCAATAAGCGCGGCGCGATCTTGCGGACCGTGGGATCTTCGAGGTCTGTCAGACGGTCAGACAGAAGCTGGGCCGGCGCCAGCATGTTGCGCATGTCGTGGTTGATCTTGGAAACCGCCAATCCAAGGTCGGCCAGATGTTTGCGGCTGGACAAAGTGCGCTGCAGTTCCTGTTGCATGGCGGCAAGTTCATGCTCGGCGACGCCGATTTCGTCACTGCGCTGTGCGGGAATCATGATCCCCGCCGGATTTTCCGGATCAGCGGAAAAGCGCAGCATGTTGGCCGTCATGCCGCGGATTGGCGCAATCATCATGCGGCGAAGCGCGAAAAACACCAAGCCGCCGGTAAACAGCGAGATGATGATCGACAGGAGCAAAACATTGCGGGCGTAAATCAGCAACGCGTCAAGCAACCCCTTGTCAGATATTATTATTTCTACCGTTTTTCCGCTGTCTCCAACTGGACCAAAAACGCGGATGGTCCGGTTTCCGCCATTGATCAGCGTGTCGAAAACATCGCCAATTGCCGTTGTCGGCCCGGAGTGCATGAGGTCAATATGCCGATCAACAGCCGGCGGCATTTCCTCGGCAGCCAAAAGCCGGGAAACTCCGGCCTCGCGCAGGGCAATGGCCTTTGCGCCTGTGGCCATGAGAATGTCATCCTGCATCTTGCGTGACAGGCTTTCGGCATCGGCGTTGGCCAGAACGACGGAAGCGATGGCGGCGGTGTTCAGGCGGTCCTGCAGCCAGCGCATGCGGAAGTTGGCGACGGACGGCACGAAAATCAAAACTTCGGCAATCATGACAAAGGTGACTGTCAGCACCAGCACTTTGGAGGACAGCGAACGCGCCGTCTTGATGCGCCCGGGCACCCGGAGCTGCTTTCCAGTATTTAGCGTTTGCAAATCGGTCACCGCGCGTCCTCAGCCGAACATCCGCAGAAAGCCTATCAGTTTTCTCAGCCGCGGGCTTCTGGCCAATGGTGCAAAATAGGTGATAGCCGCACGTTTTCCGGCTTCGGCCATGGTCGGGTAAGGGGCAACATAACCGGCGATGTCACGCACATTCATCCCCTTGGATAGGGCAAGGGCCCACATGTTGATCATCTCGCCCGCGCCATGCCCGCCGATGGAGACGCCGAGTATTTTGCCTTTGTTGTCGGTGATGATCTTGATGAGGCCTGCAGTCTTGTGTTCGGCTTCGGCGCGGTCGTTTTCGGCGAAAGGCCAGCGCAGGACGTGGAAAGGCTTGCCGGATTTTTTCACCTCAGCTTCCGTGAGGCCCGCCTGCGCCAACTCCGGCTCGGTGAAGGTGGCCCAAGGTATGATCGCGCGGTTTTCGCGGACTGGCAGGCGGAACAGGATCGAACGCACAACAAGACCCGCGTGATAACCGGCCATATGGGTGAACTGAAGCGAACCGGCGACATCGCCAATGGCGTAGACGCGGCGGTTTGAGCTTTTGAGGTTTGAGCCGGTCTTGATGCCGCGGCGGTCGTAGGCGATTTTCGCCTTTTCAAGATCCAGGCCGTTGACGTTTGCGGAGCGTCCGGCGGCAACGAGCAATTTTGACCCGTCGACAATGCGTGCGCCTTCCGGTCCTTCGACATGGACACGCACACCGGTCTTGCCACGCCTTTCGACCGAAACAACCTTTGTGTTGTCGAAAATCCTGATGCCTTCGGCACGCAGTGCGGCGAGGACGACGCCCGCTGTTTCCGGATCATCCTTGCCCAGCGCCGCGAAGGCTTCGATGACAGTGACTTCTGCGCCCAGACGCCGGTGCGCCTGCGCCATTTCCATGCCGATCGGGCCGCCTCCGATGATGACCAGATGACCCGGCAATTTCTCCTCTTCAAAGATGTTTTCATTTGTGAGGAAATCCACCTGATCAAGACCGGGTATTGGCGGAATAAAGGCGGACGAGCCGGTCGCAACCACGAAGCGACGGGCCTTTATGGTGATGCCGCCGGCAACAACCGTGCGCTTGTTGGTGAATTTTCCCTCGGCCTGAATGACATGCACGCCCAGCGCCGTGAAGCGTTCGACCGAATCATTGGGAGCAATGGAGGCGATGACGGATTTGACATGCGCCATGACCGCTTTGAAATTGACCTGCGGCTCAACCGGCGTCACACCAAACTTTGCGCCGCTGCGCATGGCCTGCGCCTGCTTTGCCGCCGCCAACAGCGCTTTGGAAGGCACACAGCCATAGTTCAGGCAATCGCCGCCCATTTTGCCCTTTTCGATCAATACGACTGACACGCCGAACGAAGCGGCGGCGGCGGCGACCGTCAATCCGCCGGAACCGGCGCCGATCACGCAAATGTCGGGACTCAGCGTTTCAGCCATGAATGACTTCCTTCCAGATTCATTTTGATCGCTTGAAACGCTTCAGCACAAGCGGAATTGCCGCGACGATGGCGAGCGCGGCGAAGGCGATGGTGATTTGGGGTGTGACCAGTTGTGAGACCGACGGGCTCTGGCCACTTGCCCGGGCCGCGTCGAGCACACTGCCGACGCCCTCGCCGAGCCAGGCAAAGGCAAATGTTCCGGGCAAGATGCCTAGCGCAGTGGCAAGGACATAGTCGCGCGTTTTCACATTGAAGAGCGCCGGTGCGATGTTGACAAGAAAGAACGGGAATACGGGGGCGAGGCGCAACACCAGCAAGTACCCGAACGCATCCTTGCGGAATCCTTCGGCAAAGGCTGCGGCTTTGGAGCCCAGCCGATCGCGCAGAAATCCGCCAAAGCTTGAACGTGCGGCCAGGAACAGGATCGTCGCCCCGGCCGTCGCGGCGATGACAACCATCAATCCGGCCTGAAACCAGCCGAACAGGAAGCCGCCGAAAATGGTGAGGACGGAGGCCGCTGGAAGTGAAAGGGCGACGGCCAGAATATAGACCGCCATGAAAATCAACGCAGCCAGGACAGCATTGGACGCGACAAAGGCCTTGAGATTTTGCTGCTGCTCGCCGAGGTAGTCCAATGACAGGTAATCGGTGATCCCCAAAGCATAGGCAGCGGCAAGCCCGCAAATCAGGATGGCGAGCGGAAGCAGTTTCGCAAGCGAAAATCCGCTTGCAGCAGATGATGCGCCATTGATGTTTTTCGCGTCCGGTTTTTCCAAGCCAACTAATCCTGAGACCATGTGCTGCTATCGTTAGCACATGCGCTTTGACCCGGCTCCAATCAATGCAAAACCGCAGGTATCACCGTGTCTTGTCCTTGCCTGCCGAGCTGCTCACCGTTATTTGAACCGACTGCGATCAAAGTTTGGTTGGAGTTCGCTCCGCCAATTGACTCGAATGCCCCTTCATTCTATACGCCGCGCACGCTCGGGCCTGACCTCCCGGTGCGCGATGTATGTTGCGTGGCGATAGGTCCAGACGCTCCTGTTGTAAAAAACAGATCCAAGAAGGGCCGCACTCCGCGGTATTGAAACAAATGAAGCGCACCTATCAACCATCCAATCTTGTCCGCAAGCGTCGCCACGGCTTTCGCTCGCGCATGGCAACTGTTGGCGGCCGTAAGGTCATCCAAGCACGCCGCTCGCGCGGTCGCGCGAAGCTTTCGGCTTAAAGTCCGAAATAATCGGCTGACTTGGACATACCGTGCCAGCTGACAACTCAAAACCAATTCCGGACCGCCTGAAAAGGCGGTCTGA
>JBGSHY010000022.1:0-4772 GCA_041751995.1 Rhizobiaceae bacterium
GGCGGGCATGATCGCGGACGGTCAGGGCCGCGCTGACGTGGCGGCGCTGCTCGGCGTCAACGTGGCGACGCTGCGCCGGGCGCTGAAAGCATAATATTCATGGGAAAGTATCATCATGAAAACCTGATCCCGGCCTTGCGATTGTTCATCGAAGCCCGCACCAAGGCCCTTGAAGGGGGGTTCACCGACAACGGTGGTGCAATCCACTCGGTAGAGCGGATTCTCGACATCTTGAGCATGCACCTTTGTTTCCCGCACCTGAGTCACATTAACAATCTGAAGGCTGACCTGAACGCAGAGATAAGCGAGGCGGCGCATGAGGCCCGAAGTCGAGGCGAAAAAATCCTCATCGAACACGTCCTGCCGCAACGTGCCTACGCTCAAAAAGTCATCGCCCTCGTCAACGAGGGCGCAACTGACGCGGACCTGATTGCCTTCATCAAAGCCAATTACCGCCTCGTCCTGCTGACGCAGGAAGAAACAACGCGGATCAACCGCCTCAATAGATCGCGGCTCTCGGATGATCGGATCGCGGATGCTGGAATCAAGCTTTACGAAAGTTAGGAACGCGCGAACAGAAACCCCGTGCGCAAGGGCTTCCGACAAAGCTGGCGCTTCGACTGTTCACGCGCTTATCAGTTGAGTTCAAGATAAAGGGTGCGCCCGACAGCGGCAGCGGCGCGCTGCACGGTATCCAGTTGCACCTTGTCGTTTTCAGGGTCCAGCAGCCGGTCCAGTTGGGCGCGGCTGGTATTCATCCGCTTTGCCATTGCGCTTTTGCTGATGCCTTGTTCGGTCATGGCCTGTTCGATCTGCCATGCCAGAACGCGCTTGATGGCGTGAGCGGTCGCTTCTTCGCGGATGCCTTCATCCTTCAAATAGTCATCGAAGGACGAACCGATATGTTTGTTGCTCATTGTTCGATCTCCTTTTGTCGCTTGCGGGCGGTATCCAAGTCAGACGACGGCGTTTTCTGCGTTTTCTTCACAAAAGCATGGAGCAGGACCATCTGCCCTAGCGCGGTGCAGAAGATCACGCGGGCGATCCGCCCATGCGTGAGATTGCTCCGCACCTCCCACAAACCGCCGCCGAGTGATCGGCAAAGCGGCATACCGACCGGCCAACCAAACTCCACAACGGCTATGTCGAATCCGACCACGCGCCGGTCGGCTTCTGACAGGGATTTCAGCCAGTCCCGCACGGGTTCGCCGCCATTGGCCGAACGATAGAAAACCGCCGGTATCCGCTTTAGTCCCTCGGCCATTACGTACCTTCCAAGATACACTGTACCTCACACGGTACGGGTCCGTCAAGAGCTTTTAGAGCGCGGCGGCGGGCTTCCCGGCCTGACGGGGGTTAGGTTTTGTATTCTCGGAAACCGTCGATCAACTGCTTGAACGATGTCGGGCTGTACTTCTCGAAGCTCTCTTGATCCACGTAAACGAAGTCATAGGTCACGTCGGACTGCACCCGGTTGATGTCCTCGCACCATTGCCGCAAGCGTTCCATTTTCAACGGCACGTCCAAGTCTTCGAGGCCCTTGGTCTCCACGATCACGATGCGCTTGTCGGCCAGCTTCACCAAAAAATCGGGGTAGTAGTTGGAAATATTGCCATCGGCGTTGATGTAGTCGAGCTTAAAATTCACGGCAAAATAGTTCTTCGCGTAGGACACGACATCGCTGCAAGAATCGAGGAACCCGGCAAAAACCAGTTCCAGATGGCTGTCGCCAACTATCCGGTTGAAAATGCTTTTCTTCGGCACAAGGTAGCCCTGATCCTTCACCACGAAGGGGCGGGTCTGGCGTAGCTTGATGGTGTCGCGGATCTCGGCGTCGCCCTTGTCCTTGACGGTCAGGGCATTGATAGCCTTCTTAAAATTCTCGATCAGCGTCTTGGTCGCGGAGAGTTCGGACAGGTTCCGCAAGGTGTTCGGACTGTCGAGTTCAACCTGGCTGTCGAACAATTCAGACTGCACGAAGGCTTTGATTTTGCCGTACAGCACATCGTAGCCGCTAATCAGCCGCAAATCCTTCATCACGGTCTGGGTGAAATATCCCAGAACGCTGCGGTAATCGGCAATTCCTGCCGTATCGAGGACGGTGGTGTGCGTCACTTCGCCGGTCGTGATATCCTTGAACACGATCTCGCGCTGTTCTTCCTCGCTGAACATGCGGTAGGCTACGCGCTGGTGGCCGAAAGCCGTCACATCGAGGTCGCCCAATGATTTGTATTCCCGGTAGATGCGCGGGGTCATCACCGGAATCTCGATATCGAGGATGTCGATGTCCTTCTTGTCGTTATCCTTCTCGACCTCGATCACAAGCGGGGTCTTGGGCTTCGTCCCTTCCCCCATGGCTTTGCGCTCAAGCTCAACGCCCTCGGCCTGAATCGACTCCACAAACTCCATGAAGGCGTCTGTGCCGACGACGCTGACATATTCCTCGATGCCGCCCGGATACATCTTGCGCAGCCCGCGCCCCAAGGTCTGTTCGGGGAGAATGTTGCTTTTGGCGGCATAGGCGCGCAGCCCGACAATGGTGGTGACGTTGCGCACGTCCCAGCCTTCTTTGAGCATCAGGACTGACACAATGGCCTTGTAAGGACTGGCGGGGTCGTCAATCTCGTTTGCCAGCTTGCGCAGCTTTTCCAGTTCCTCCTTGGCCTTGCCGGAGGCCGCTTCGGAAATCTCGCCGTTGGCCTTGGTGTGAATGACGAGAACCGCACCCTTGAGGTCGGGATAGTGGCCTTCAAGATACTCCGCAACGTCGTCACAGTTGCGGGTGTCATCCGTCATAATGAACAGGATGGCCTTCTTGTCGAGCTTCTCATGCTCGGCATACGCCTTGCGCCATTCGATCACGCCCAGGTCGATATAATCGGCGTATTTCTCGGTATATTTGGCGCTCTGGCGCTCGGACAATTTGGCCCTGCTGGCGGCGTCAGGCAGTACGGGATGCTTGACGACGTTCTGCGAAATCGCCTCGACCAGCGGATAATCGGCCACGGTCTGCACAAAAATCGCGCCGTTATTGTGCTTCGGCGTCGCGGTCACATCGACCTGCAAAGACAGCGCCGACCCCTTCTGCAAGAGCCGGTTGTGAATGTCCTCTATCGACTTGAACCATGCGAGGCGCGAGTCATGGATATGATGCGCCTCGTCGTTCAGCACCATCAGCTCGTCAATGTCGTGAACGATCACGCCAAGGTCTACCTTGGAATCCGTGGTGGCGCCGGTCGGGCGGGCGCCAAGGAAATATTCCATCGTGTCGTCATCGTCGGGCGATGAGGGAATGTCCTCGCCCGCATAGACCCGATGAATGTTGGTCAGGAAAATATTGCCCGTCGGGTGCGTGACCCGCACCTCGTCCTGCAAGTGCAGGGTCAACTGAAAATCATCGCGCCAGTTGCGGCCGTCAAAGCCATTGTCAGGTATAACCGGGTCGTCGAAGAACAGCCGCAACCCCCGAAAATCCTTGTAGATGCGGTCCAGCACGATGATGTTGGGCGCAATCACCAAGAAGTTGCGGGCCAGCTTGGAATCCGGCTCGTAGAGCTTGTGATAGAAGCTCCAAGCGAGAGCCAGACTAAGCACCTTAGTCTTGCCCGCGCCGGTCGCCATTTTGATGACGAAACGCCGCCATGTCTCGTCGAACATGCTAGCCGACACCGCTTCGCTGCTGTCAAAGCGCATCAGGTCGAATTTGTCGCTCACGCCCACAACGTCATAGAGATAGACAATCGTTTCAAGGGCTTCTCTCTGGGCGAAATAATATTCAAACTCTGCCATGTTACCGTCCGCCTGCGGCATCAGATGGGGCGTCTTGAACCACCAGATGAGCAGGCTGCGGCTGGTGTCGGATGCACCGACATAGCCGCCGTCCCGAAACTCCTTCACCTTCTGGCGCAGCGCCGCGACAAGCGGCGGCATGAGCTTTTCCATGCTGGTTTCGCGCAACGCTTCGTCGGCGGGAAACCAGCGGATTGATGGGTCTAGGATAGCATGGGGGTCGTTGGGAAAATCAGGATGCAGCGCCATTATTTCTTCGCTCCCACGGTCACTTCGGCAATGGTCATTGTGTCATTGCCGAAGATGTCCACGACCTTGACGGCGATCTTGCGCCGCCCCGGCGGGCACTCGTGGAAGACACTGGTAAGCTCCAGTGTGCGGTCCTTCTTGGTACGGAAGGACTGCCATTCATTCTCAAAAATATAATCCCCGGTCCACGCTTCCTCCGCGTCTCCCGTATCGGGATTCTGGGTGCGGACGATCTCGCGCTTGCTCTCAAAATCGAAGTCCACCGACCAATAGTCGATCCAGTCGGTCCAGTTCTCTGTGAGCGTTTCGCGGGTAACAATGCCGTCCTTGTCCTTGCTGACTTTGACGATCTGGCCCTTCTCGACGACGATCCTGCTGCCCTTGTCCTTGAGGGTCGCTTCGGCGTTGGCGATAGAATCCTGCGAATAAAACACGGAAAAGTCGGTCAGTTCGACCGCAACACTGTCGCCCTTGAGGTGCGGCTTGACCTCGATAAACGACACGTCATGGAAGACGACTTGATTTTTCTCGACGGCGCGCTTGTCGAAAACGTCGGCGGGAATGTACTTCGGGGCGATGTCGATGCCCTTGGCCCGCGCCTCGTCCAGCACGTTCGGGAAAAGGCCCATCTCGAACTCAAAGCCAAGAATATCGACCTTGGTGATGTGTTTCTTGCGACATTCGAGGATAATTTCTTCCACGAAAAGCCGCGACACCGGCATGTTGACCGGCCC
>JBGSHY010000023.1:0-47464 GCA_041751995.1 Rhizobiaceae bacterium
AATGTTGAGAGCAGCCATGGCAGCGATATTGGACTTTTCGGAGTTCCCAAGTGCCTCCTTGAGATAGCCTTGGTAGGCAAGGCGGATACGGGCATTTGAAAGCTTGTTCATTTGACGACCCTCAAGGCTGGAAATGCACAACTGTGACGCGGATAGAGCCTGATCATCAGTCGTTCCTCCCCACGTCGTCGTTGACTTGATAGGTCGACAAAAAATGCTTTGCCTGCTTTGAACTGACAAACAGTTCGACCGCTTTTCCGCATCGGCCACAGGACGCCATGATCGAGCCTGCGCCTCGTTCGTTTGATTTGAAGCAGATCAATCCAGATTGAGGCGTCGTGGGACGGTCGCAAGTCCCGCAGTAAAGCTCGGCATCGCCAAGCGGACGTTTCGAGTCCTGCCACCTCTGCTTATGGAAACGATTGAGCTCACTGCCCTCAACCGCGATTGGCTTGACACCGTCAATCGGGATGAGACCCTGCTTTACCCAGTTTGCCGGTGTATTGCGGCTGACGCCATAAAGGTCGCGCATTTCGTCGGTGCCGTAGATCCAATGTATTTTGGCCAATCGCCAGGATTGCCTTCGCCGGAACTTTCGGCTGCGCTTTGTGGAGGGCGTCATTTGGGTGTCCTCCGAAGTGCTTCGAAGGACCGCAGTTCTGATTCAAGCCAGCGCGTAATCCCTTTTGAAAGCCGAAGGGGCGCTGGAAATCTGTTATCCTCTAACGCCCATCGCCAGATAGTCGATATTCCGACGTCATAACGGGAAGCGACTTGGCGAACCGACATATACCGCTCGGCGGTCGCGTGACCTAAAATGGCTCCCGGTTCCGTTTGGGGTGATGCGTCGATAGCTACCGGACTGCGTCTCAGCGCCTTTTGAGCAGTTCCCTTCCGAGCAGACTTGGACTGAGGCTTCGAACCAGTGCTGGCCGCTTCGTCATTACCGCCACTCTCTGGCAAGTGAGGTTCACCGGAGTCGACAAGTTGAGCCGCATCTCCATCTACCAAGCCCTCAGGTGCGTCCAGCACAACTGCTGGCAATTGGCTTTCAGGCAAGCTGACCTGCGGCTCGCTCGCAGTTTGATACTGCTGGTCGCCAAGGCCTTTGAAAAGATCATCAATTTCGTGAGGAGTTTTTTTAACGCTCATAGGATGTGCGACCTTTCAAGGTCTTGGGCACATCCTGCGCGAATTATTCGTGGTAGCCTTGTTTCCGAGAACACCGGAATCCAAGTTGAATCTAAACTGGACCGATTCGATCCGCTTGCCTAGTCCCTGTCTTGATGGACTTCAAACGAGGCTAAGCACCGGCAACCAATCCTCTCTTGTGCGCGAAATCAGCACCTCACTCGCCGGCACACTCAAGCGGCAGTGCTTGAAGCAACGTGGGCTGCCCAGCGCTCCAAAAGCACGCGCCTCTGTTCAAGGAAGTCCGAGCGCTGGTAGGCGCGGGTCACAGATGACCCTACCGTATGGGACAACATTGCCTCTGCAACTTCAAACGGGGCATCTGTGCTTTCGGAAAGCCAGACACGAAGGCTGGATCGGAACCCGTGCGGGCGTTCCTCCATCCCGCGGCGCTCCATCAGCCTTGACATGGTCGCGTCCGATATCATGCCACCGCGCGGTGCTGCAAAGAGAAGGCCGTTTTGGGCAAACGGCATTGCCTGTCTGATAATCCTGAGCGCTTCAGAACTTAATGGAACTCGAAACGACTGGGTCTTGCCTTTGGCGCCTTTCATGAGGTGTGCCGGTATAGTCCATACGTCGCTTTCAAACTGATCCAATGTCATCGCCCGTATTGGCAGTGATCGCACGCCTGTGAGGATGAGGAACCTCAGGGCAAGATGTGTGACGGAGAGCTCATCCAATGACTTGTAGAAACGCGGGACATCCTGCCAAGATACCGAAGCAATATGGGTGGCCTCATGCCTGCTCTTGCCAAGCAGTTCCTTGGCCTTGGCTGTTGCCTGCAAATCGACCTCGTGTCCCTTGGTCGCGGCATAACGCAGGACAATGCCCAGGCGATTCATCGCCTTCTTCGCAGCGTCCGCCTTGTCATGCCAGATGGGTGTCAAACAATCGCGGATATCATTTTGGTGAATTTGCGAAACGGGCCGCTTGCCGAGCTTAGGCAGGACATGCATGGCCAGCGGAGAGAACCAGCGCCCCGCTTTGCCATCACCCTTTAGCTCGGCTTTACGCGCTGCGAAAGCTTCGACCGCTACCGCCTCCAGGGTGACGGCCAGCACTTTTGAATTGCGGTTCTGCGTCTCGCGTTCCCTGATCGGATCCTTGCCGTCACGCACGACTGTTCGCCACCGTGCTGCCAACTCCCGCGCCTGCTTCAAACTGACATCAGCAATGCCGCCTAAGCCCATCTCCCGGCGCTTGCCAAAGACTGCCAGCCTCAGCACCCACTGGCCACCGCCGTCCGCGCGTTTAACCAGCCACAGACCGTGGCCGTCATTGTACTTTCCCGGCCCCGCCGCTTTTACGGCAATCGCGGTCAGTTTGTGCAGCATACGCGGCAAAATATATCCACCCTTACATCCACCCTTTAAAGGAGGATAGTATGCGATCGGATGAGACAGATTGCAATCCGATTTCCGTAGTATCAATGTAAAATCAGATATTTATGCCACAACTTGAGACGCGCCAAGACATATGTGCGGTGCTGGCCAGGGGCACCATTTCAATTTGTTAAGTAATTGAAAAATATAGAATATTTCCAAGTTTTCAGATTTTATCCACCTATCGTTCTGTTGGCCTTCACTGTGATCTTAATTTGCGGCGATCGGCAATCCTCATTCGCAATGACGTGTAGCGTATTTGCATGTATGTACGAGCGGTTCCATTTCTGTGGATGCTGAAGCTGCCTCGGTTGCCGGAGTCAGTGCGCTGTTTGGAAACGCCTGCCTATCCATTTAGATGGGGTATGCCCAAATTCGGGATGCACCCAGATGATATATCCCGCATAATTCATGGGGCATGGATTGCAGATCCAAATGCCTGCGGGCAGGACAACCCACGATCGGGCATCTTCGCGCCCTGCGGCGTGATACGGCGTTTACAGCCCGGCAGCGCCATACCTTTGCAGCAAGGCATTGATGTGCGAAAACCGCCTCAAATCACTTGAACGTGCACATGCTGCATGGCAGACGAGTGACGAAAAAGGGGACGTCCTGCATTATGCCTTTCAGAACATGCCTGTCACACTGAAAGAAGTCTCGGAGCGTGCGGGCGTTTCGCGCTCCGCTGTTTCCCGGACTTTCACCGACGGGGCTAGCGTTTCTGCCAAGACGCGCAAGAAGGTGGAGGCGGCGGCAGCGGAACTTGGCTATGCGCCGAGCCTCATTGCAAGCAGCCTGAAAACCAAGCGCACCAAATTGATTGGACTGGTCGCCAACAATTTTCAGAACCCGGTTTTCCTGCAGGTGTTTGATTTGTTCACGCGGGCTTTGCAGGCACGGGGCTTCCGCCCGTTGCTCGTCAACTTGACCGATGAGACCGACCCGGCCCACTCGGTCAGCATGCTGAGGCAATACAGTGTCGATGGCGTTATCGTCGCGACATCAACACTGCCTCCTGCCTTTGCCAAGGCATTTCGCAAGGCGCAGGTCCCGGTGGTTCACGCCTTCGGGCGCTTTGACAAGAACGTCAAAGTCGCGGTTGTTGGCATTGACAATGTTGCTTGCGGCAAGATGGCGGCAAACACCATGCTGGCGAGGGGTTATCGCAGAATTGCCATCCTGGGTGGGCCGGTGGCTGCGACCTCGACGCAGGATCGCGTGAAAGGATTTCGGCAGGCCATGAAGAAAGCCGCTGTCGAGATCGCCGATATTTCTTATGCGCGCAACTACACGCATGCAGCGGGCTGTGAATCCATGACGGCGCTGTTGCAGCGCATCTCTGTGGAAGCCGTGTTCTGCGGCGATGATTTGATATGCATGGGGGCCATGGATTCGGCGCGTGCGGCGGGCCTGACCATCCCGGGCGATATAGGCTTTCTCGGCTTCAATGACATGGAGATGGCGGCCTGGCAGGCCTATGAATTGACCACCATCCGCCAACCGATTTCGGACATCATCCAGCGCGCGGTCGAGATCATCATTGCAATCGACGACACGGACGATGATCCGGCGACAGAACTTTTCCCCTGCGAGATCATCGAGCGCGGCTCATTGCGACCCGTGCCTGTCTGATTACCGGCGCGAGGGTGGCCGTGCGTCGGTCCACGTCCCGCCGTTGCCTGCTGACTCAACGGCAGCTGTGATCGCCGCCATTGAGAGCAAACCGTCAAGCGCTTTGGGGTAGTGGCAAGCCAGTGGATCAGGCGTGCGCCCCTCACGCCTGGCCAGAATAACTTCCGCCAAATCCGCATAGATATTGGCGAAAGCCAGCGGCATGCCCTCGGCGTGGCCGATGGTGACGCGCGAAGCCCGGTCGGCTTCCGGCGACAGGCCGGGGCCGCCGCGTTCGAGAATTTCCGTGCGGCCGTTCAGCGGCGTCCAGTACAACTGGTTCGGCCACTCCTGTGCCCAGCGCAGGCCGCCCTTTTCGCCAAACACCTGAATATTGAGGCCATGCATCCGCCCGATGGCGACAGAGCTTGTCCAAAGCCGCAAAACGGCGCCGCCGCTCATCTTGAAAGACACCATAGCGTCATCCTCCAACGTGCGGGTTGGCAGGCAGGAGACAAAATCGGCAGAAAGCGCGAGCGGTTCCTGGCCAGCCACAAAGCTGGCCATATGCAGGGCATGAATGCCGCAATCGGCAAACTGGGCGGAGATGCCGGCCAGCGCCGGATCATACCGCCAACGCACACGCGGATTGTCAGCATCGGCCGCATCGGCATGGAAGCCATGGGCAAACTCCGCCTTGATGAGGCGCACCTTGCCCAAGTCGCCGCGCGCCACCATCGCCCGCATGTGGCGCACCAGCGCATAACCCGAGTATCCGTAGTTGACAGCGCAGATTGAACCGGTGCGCTCTGCGGTGGCGACAATGTCTTCCGCTTCCGGCACAGTCATGGTCATCGGCTTTTCGCACAGCACATGGATGCCCGCTTCGAGGAAAGCCTTGGTGATTTCATAGTGGGTCGAATTCGGTGTCGCGACCGTGACCAGATCTACCCTGTCGGCCCGGCCGCGCTCGCCGGCCAACATTTCCTGCCAGTTGCCGTAGGCTCGATCCGGGGCAATCCCGAGACGCTTTGCATACTCGCGACCCTTGTCAGCGTTGACGTCGAGTGCGCCTGCAGCCATCGTATAAAGGCCATCCATTGCGGCGCTGATCCGGTGTGCAGGCCCGATCTGGCTTCCTTCGCCACCGCCAATCATGCCCCAGTTGAGTTTTGCCATGTTTGTAAATCCGTCAGTTGAAGCCGATTGATTGCAGATATGCGCGGTTTGCCGCTGCATCCTTGACAGGAGATGTCCCGCCTGCAGGATCGCAGTCCTGTTCGACAGTGCACCAGCCCTGATAATTGTTATCCAAAAGCAAGTCACGAACGGATTTGAAGTCGGTTACCCCGTCTCCCAAATTGCAGAAAATGCCTTGGCCACATGCATCATAAAATCCGGTTCGCTTTGCTACCACCTCGGCCCGGACCGCCGGATTGATGTCCTTGAAATGCATGTAGGAAATGCGGTCGATATGCCGGGTCATGAAAGGGACAGGATCAAATCCGGCGTAGTGGGAATGCCCGGTGTCGAGGCAAATCTTCAACAGGTTCGACGGTGTCTCGTGGAGCAGCC
This sequence comes from Rhizobiaceae bacterium, assembly GCA_041751995.1. Lineage (GTDB taxonomy): Bacteria > Pseudomonadota > Alphaproteobacteria > Rhizobiales > Rhizobiaceae > JANMEX01. The sequence continues at coordinate 5,763 of JBGSHY010000023.1, forward strand.
GCTCGATCTCAGGCTCGAAATCAACAAAGCCGGCAGCGTGCGGATGGATAGAAACAGTGAGCCCGTATTCCTCGGAACCCAGACGGGCAATTGTGCGGATGCGGCCGACAAAATCACGCCATTCCGGCTCGCTCATCTGTTCGGCTTCCGTCGGACGGCCGGCAGTTGGCGCGCGGCGCGGTGAAATGGAATCGATCAGGACCAAATGCCTGGCGCCATGTGCAACGAGCGCTTTGCAGGTGCGCACGGAAGCATCCATGACTTCGTCCCACTTTGCCGCATCGTGGAACGGACGGAAGACCACGCCGCCAATCAAGGTGAGATCGCGTACGGCAAGTGCATCGCCGAGGACTGAAGGATCTTCCGGCATGAAGCCGATAGGGCCCAACTCGATGCCGTCATAACCCGCCGACTTGCATTCATCGAGCACCCGCTCCCATGACGGGTTGCGCGGATCATCCGCAAATTCGACGCCCCAGGAGCACGGCGCATTGCCGATCTTGATTGTCATGTCCGGTTCCACATTTTTTGCGGTTCAAATGGAGGCAACGTCGACCCAACGGCGTTCTTCGTGCGATAGGAATGCCGCTTCAATGATCTGGTTCACCATCATCCCGTCGCGGAATGTCGGCCAACGGTTTTCACCGCTGGCGATGGCTTCCAGAAAGTCGCGCGCTTCGATGATGATCTGGTCCTGATAACCTGTGCCATGACCGGGGCCGAGGCAAAAAGGCTTGTAATCCGGGTGCTCCGGGCCGGTCAGGATTTTGGTGAAACCCTGCCGGTCCGGACGCTGATCACCCTTGTAGAGCCAGAGCGCATTCTGATCTTCCTGATCGAAGCGGATTGCGCCCTTGGTCCCGTAGATATCATAGGCGTAGCCCATCTTGCGCCCGGTTGCGATGCGGCTGATGTAGAGCCCACCCATGGCGCCACTGTCGAAGCGGCACATGATCTGCGCCTGATCATCATTTGTCACGGTCTCAGGCCCGTCACGCCCCGGCCGTGTCTGATGGACGATCTGAATATCGGCGATCAATGACTGTATCGGGCCGGCCAATGCTGTTGCCGCGTTGATAATGTGCGGCGCCAAATCGCCCATGTTGCCGTTGGCGCGTCCCTTGGTGCGCCACGTGGACGGCAGGTCAGGATCGGCCAGAAAATCTTCGGTGTGCTCGCCGCGCAAATAGGTGATTTCGCCAATCTCGCCGCTGGCGATAATTTGGCGCGCAAGTTGCGAAGCCGGCGTGCGGATATAGTTGAAGCCGACCATGTTGATGGCGCCAGACTTCTCGGCGGCCTCCACCATGTCACGGCTGTCGGCGAGGCTTTCCCCCAGCGGCTTTTCACACAAAACCGGCTTGCCCAAGGCAAACGCGGCCAGCGCGATTTCGCGGTGCGTTTGCTGCGGGCTGGCGATCACGATGGCCTGAACCAACGGATTTTCCACCAGTGCTTTCCATTCGCTCGTTGCATGTGCAAAGCCATAGGCCAGCGCTTTTTCCCGCGCCCCCTCAGCCGTTGTCGTGCATATCATTTCCAGCCGCGGGCGCAGTTTCGTGTTGAAGACCGCGCCGACGGCGGCCATTGCCACCGAGTGCGCCTTGCCCATGTAGCCCGCACCAACGACGCCAATTCCGATTTCCGTCATGAGCCCGACCTTTAGTTTTGCAATCGATTGCAAAATGATGGAACTGCATTTAGCATGACGTCACAAATTGACAAGTCCGGAGTTGCAGATTGAAACCGAAAGCGCCTGCTTCCACAATTCGGCTGACCATGGCGCAAGCGCTGGTGCGTCATCTGGCGGCGCAGTTCATCGACATTGACGGGACAAAAACGCGGCTGTGCGGCGGCGGATTTGCGATTTTCGGACACGGCAATGTGACGTGTCTTGGCGAGGCCCTCTTCAATCACAGGAGCGAATTGCCGGTTTGGCGCGGTCAGAATGAGCAAAGCATGGCCATGGCGGGCATCGCCTATGCCAAGCAGAAGCTGCGCCGCCGCTTCATGTTCGTCACCTCGTCCGCAGGACCGGGCACGACCAACATGGTGACGGCGGCTGCAATTGCCCACACCAACCGTTTGCCGCTTTTGATGATCTGCGGCGATGGCTATGCCACGCGCCTTCCCGACCCGGTTTTGCAGCAGGTCGAGCATTTCAACAATCCGGCGATTTCGGTCACCGATTCGTTCAAATCGGTCACGCGGTACTGGGACCGGATCACACATCCTGCCCAGTTGATCCAGACCCTGCCAAACGCCATTGCGACCATGCTGGACCCGGCGGATTGCGGACCGGCGTTTCTCGCCCTGCCGCAGGATGTCCAAGGCTGGGCCTATGATTATCCGCTCGCGTTTTTCGAAGAGCGTGTTCATCGCATCCGCAGGCAATCGCCGGATGTACGCGATGTTGCAGATGCGGCCGCACTGTTGAAAACGGCGAAAGCGCCGCTCATTATCGCAGGCGGCGGCGTGCAATATTCGGGCGCAGTCAGCGAGCTTGCAGCGTTTGCACGGGCCCACGGCATACCGGTGGTTGAGACCATCGCCGGCCGCGCCAATATGCTGTTTGACGATCCGCTGAATTGCGGACCCATCGGCGTGACAGGCTCAAACTCCGCCAATGCGCTCGCAGAAAAAGCCGATGTGGTTTTGGCCGTCGGCACCAGATTGCAGGATTTCACCACCGGCTCCTGGACTGCGTTTTCCAAAACGGCGAAAATAATTTCGATAAATGTCGGACGGTTTGATGCAACCAAGCATCGCTCGCTGGCTGTCGTTGGCGATGCAAAGCAGGCCTTGGTGCAACTCGCGGCAGGGCTTGGCGCTTATAAGGCGCCGAAATCGTGGGGCGCATTCGCCCGGCGCCAGCTTGCCAGTTGGAACGACTATGTCGATGCCAACACCAACCCTATTGTTGACGGGGGTTCAAATCGCCCGATGTCCTATGCGCAGGTCATCGGCGCGGTAAACGCCATCTGCGCGCCGCGGGATCGCATCATAGCCGCCGCCGGCGGGCTGCCTGCCGAAGTCACGGCCAATTGGCGCACCAAGTCGCTGGGCACTGTCGATGTGGAATTCGGCTATTCCTGCATGGGCTATGAGATTGCGGGCGGATGGGGCGCACGCATCGCGCAAATGGAAGATGAGCCCGATCATGACACCATCGTTTTCACCGGCGACGGATCCTATCTGATCATGAACTCGGATATCTATTCGTCGGTCCTGACGGGCAAGAAATTGATCATCATCGTCTGCGACAACGGCGGTTTTGCCGTCATCAACAAACTGCAGAACAACACCGGAAATGTCTCGTTCAACAATCTCATTGCCGACTGCAACATAGCCGTGGAGCCTTTTGCAGTCGACTTCGAGGCCCATGCCCGCGCCATGGGCGCCAACGCGGAAACGGTCACTTCGATCTCCGGATTGAAGGAAGCCTTCGTGCGCGCGAAAGCCTCCGACCGCACCTATGTCATTTCCCTCAAGGTCGATGCTTTCGATGGCTGGACCACCGAAGGCCATACGTGGTGGGAAGTCGGCTCTCCGGAAATTTCCGCCAGCAAATCCATCGTCAAGGCCCACGCCAAGATCGAGGCTGGTCGCGCGCGGCAGCGAGCCGGGGTCTGACCGATGGACTTGGAAAGATTTCGCCGAAACAGGTTTCTCGTTGCAGGCCGGGCAGGAATGGACCTTTACGCGGACCCGCCTGGAACAAGAATTGAAGAAGCAAGCGGCTTCACCACTGCATTGGGCGGTTCTGCAGCCAACATTGCTGCCGGCATATGCCGCCTTGGCGGGCAGGCTTCGCTCCTGACGGCGGTTTCAGACGATGCCGTTGGCCGATACATAGCCGCGCAACTTGAAGCCTTTGGCATTGACGCGCGATACGTTGCCAATATTCAAGGCGAGCCTCGCACGTCGCTTGCGGTTGTCGAGACCCGCGCTGACAATTGCCAGTCGGTGATCTACCGCAACAACGCCGCTGATTTCCAGATTTCCGGCCAGCATGTCGGTAAAGTGGATCTCGCGGAATTTGGAGCGCTCGTCATCACCGGCACAGCGCTTGCGCTGGATCCATCCCGCAGCGCGGTCTTCGATCTTCTGCACCGCGCCAATCTTGCCAAGCTGCCCATAGTTATTGACCTTGATTACCGGCCTTATTCTTGGGCGTCCCGTTCGGAATCCCGGCAAATTTGCGCGCAAGCAGCAGAGCTTGCAGACATCATCGTTGGCAACGACGTGGAGTTTGACCTCCTCGCCGGAAGCATTGGCGGCGGCCTTGAACTTGCCCGCCAAATGGCAGCCAAATCCGGCGTGATTGTCATCCATAAACTTGGCGAGAAGGGGTCGGTCACTTTCTTGCAAGACGAAGCGTTCGAGTTGCCGGTCTTCCCGGTAGAGGCGCTGAAACCCACCGGCGCCGGCGATGCGTTTCTTGCCGGGTTCTGCACCGCATATGCCTCGGGACTTTCGCTCTTCGAGTCGCTGCGAAACGGATCTGCTGCTGCAGCCATTGTCGTGACGCGCGTCGGCTGCGCGCCGGCCAGCCCGACAGCACAAGAACTCTCCTCCTTCCTCGCCACTCAAACTGTGAATTGATCCCGATGCACATTGCTCCCCATGACAATCACAACCGGCCACTTGTCGACGTGGAAGACAGCCGCGTTCCCCTCAACTATTTCAACATCGTCAAACTCAGGCGCGGCGAGGTGTTCGAATATCAGGTCGGCGGCTATGAAACGGGAATCGTGCCTGCGACCGGAACCATTGATGTCGAGATTGAGGGTGTATATTTTGAAGATATAGGCAAGCGTGGCATTGACGTCTGGGACGGTGAACCGGAAGGCGTCTACTGCCCGACCGGCGCGAGAGCTCAGCTGGTTTGCCAATCGGAAAACGCTGAAGTCTTTATCGCCGGCGCGAAATTTGACAGCATCCTGGAGCCGTTTGCCGTGCGGGAAGCCGATATTGATTGCGTCCAATATGGTTCAGACGAGACCAAGACCCACCGCAAGATCAAGCACATACTTGGCTCGAAATACCGCGACAAAGTCGGACGCCTTCTCGTCTCGGAATTGTTCACGGTCGGTCAGGGCGGCTGGTCCGGCTTCCCGCCGCACAAGCATGACACGGACCGGTTGCCGCTCGAAACGAGGCACGACGAAACCTACAATTTCCGCTTCCGCCCGAATAACGGATTTGGCCTGCAATTGGTCCAGCGCGAGGACGGCAAGGTGGGAGATGCCTATCATTTGCTGGATGGATCCACCGTGGTTCTGGAAAAAGGCTACCACCCCTGTGTCGTCGCGCCGGGCTATGAAATGTATTATTTCACCATTCTGGGAGGCTTGAGCCAGCGCCCGCTGGTCCAGTATTTCCAACCGAGCCATGCCCATCAGATCGAGACCATACCGGGCATCAAGGACATGATTGCAAAATTCAAATGACGGTTGCGACGCTCAACGATGTTCTCCTTCCGGCCATGCGCGAGGGCCGCGCGGTGATGGGGCTTGTTGTGCTCGGCTGGGAGGAGGCGCGCGCCTTTGTCGAAGCGGCAGATGAAACCGGGATGCCGGTGATCCTGCAAGCCGGACCGGGATGCCGCAAGAACATGCCGGTGCCCATACTTGGAAAAATGTTCCGCCACCTTGCCGAAACTGCGCGCGTGCCGGTCGTGTGCCACATCGATCACGCCTACACTCTTGAGGAGTGCCGCGAAGGGATTGACCATGGCTTCTCATCGGTCATGATCGACGGTTCCCGACTGTCCATCGACGAGAACATTGCATTGACCGCCCGTGTGGTTGAAGCCGCGAAACCGCACGGTATCAGCGTCGAAGGCGAAGTCGGTTTCGTCGGCTATTCCAGCGGCGAAGCGGGCCGGTTCACCGACCCGAACGAAGCGCGGCGGTTTGATCAGGAAAGCGGCGCAGATGCTCTCGCCATCTCGGTCGGCAATGTCCACCTCAACACTGAAAAGACCAACGGCATCGACATGGGTGCACTGCGCGCCATCGAATCCGTGACCCGCCTGCCACTTGTCCTGCACGGCGGCAGCGGCATCCCGAATGATATGAGAAATCTGCTCGCTCGCGAGACACGCGTGTCAAAATTCAACATCGGCACTGAATTACGCATGGCATTCGGAAAGGCATTGCGGAAATCGCTTGATGATCAACCTGACGAGTTTGATCACATCAAATTGCTGGTCCCAGCGATCAATGAATTGCGTTCTGAAGCAGCCAAATTGCTGAAAGGAACGCTCTGATCTCACATGTTTGGAGTGTGCGAGGAATTCGTCTGTTTGCATGTCCGGGATCAGCGCCATGGCACAGAATTTGTGCTGTTGGTTGAGGAGAGTTTGGTTCTCTTCACAGGCGATTGAACGGACTTGAGAACGTAGTCTCACGGCAGCAAGCGGCTTGCCGAACATGATGCCAAAGATATCCGCCGGGCAACCTAGAGGTTTTCATCAGAGGATTTTATCCGGATCGTCATGGAAAGCCTGCGCGGCGAAGACAGCATTGCAGGGCTATGCCGTAAGGAACCTGACTTTCGGCCTTTTGATCTGCAGAAATTGACCCGCTTTCGGCATTCAAGCTCCGCTTATCGGCCTAAGGCTTTCGACGCGGATGCGAAATTTATCAGGCCGAAACCAAACTCGTTGTCCTTGCCCTTCTTGCCAAGATCGAGCGCGGTTCTTGTGGCCACGCGTCCCACTTCAAATACGGACTGGCCGGGTTGCCGCTGCAGCAGGTTGGCGATGGCGCCGCTGTAGATAGCGGCTGCGAAGGAAGTGCCGGTTACCGCATCAAATCCACCGCCGGGGATCGGCGCCAGGACGCCGACACCGGGAGCAGAAATGGCTATATAGCTGCCAATGTTCGCCTGGGCCATCCGATGGTTCTCGTGGTCGGTCGCGGTTACGGCAATCACCGACTTGTAGGCACCCGGATAGGCAGACGGGGCGTCCGGGCCATTGTTGCCGGCTGCTGCGACGAGCAGAATATCGCGCTCGAACGCTGCATTGCAGGTCTGCTCGAAAAGCCGGTTTCGCGGGCCGACAAAACTCATGTTGATGATCTGCACATTCTGTTCCGCCGACCAGTCCAGCGCGGCCAAAATTGCTTCGGCATTCGATTTGCCGTTTTCGAAGGCGCGGGCATGATAGATGTGCGCTCCGGGCGCGACGCCCTGAAAACCATCCTGACCCGCGATCAGGCCGACAATTGATGTGCCGTGATCAGTGTTGACCACCGGCGTGTCCGGAAGGGCATCGAAATCAATTGTGTTGATATTGGCAAGGGCAGGATGTGTCTTGTCGCGTCCCGCGTCGATCACCGCAACGCGGATGTTGGTTCCGTTGGCATCGCCGGGGTTAAAGCTGATCGACTCCAGGGCGTACCCGCTGACGGATTCGGCCTGTTGAAGGCTGTAGATATGGTTGGGTTCGGCGTTCGATGTGCGTCCATCGAGATTCAACTGCGCCAGGACCAGACCGACAGGACGGCCATCGGGAATGCCAAACCGGACCACGCTGTTGCCAAGCAGGAAAGAGGTGCGCACCGAGCGGACCTGTAGGCCGAGTGCATTTGCAATGTCCTGGACCAATTGTCCGTCGCCACTGACGGTGACCAACACTTCGTCCGGAACATAATCGCCGATGGTCGCAACCAAAGGCGGGTTGTTGCCGGGGGGTGCAAACGGCGCGGGCTGGGTGCTTGCCGGTGATGTGGCGGCTGGCGGCGTTGCAGGCTGCGATGAAGAGGATTCGACCGGACCGGCTGGTGTCGAGCGGAACAGGTCGATGATCAGCGCGGGCAACTCAATGATATCATTGGCCGGCCCGATTTTCTGCGATTCAAGCCCGTCAGCGCCGGCCGATTGTGCCAAGGCAAATGGCGTGAAGGAGCCGATCAGGCCGGACGCCAGCACCAAGGCAATTGCCAATCGAATGATCTTGTCAGGGCGCATCCGGCTTCTTTCCGGTGATCAGTTTTTCAACCAGCGGCGAGGCAGCCAACTGTTTCGACAAAAGATCATACTGCGCCGCCGTGTCCGCGGAAAGTGCAACCTTGAATGTGGCGCCGGATACAGGGCCGCCGGCAATTTGTGCACCGTTTTCCTCCAACAATTTTCCAATGTCGGCCAGCGTTGCGGTTGGGGCAAACGTCACCAAAACGAATGGCGCATAAGCGCTGTCACCTGCGCCCGCGACCTGGATGTCTTCGCTTGAGCGGATGCCCATGTTGTTCACCGAGACAACCATCAAGGCGAGTGCCGCGGTGGCTGCCGCCAACAACAATGGCGCCGGTATTGCGAATGTCCTGGCGAATAACGCCGACAGACGGGACACGGGTGAGACACGCGGTGCAGCTTCGTTGCCGAGGCTTTCACTGAAGCGTTTGAAGGCATCGGCGCGCGGACGATAGGCATCGTTGACGTCAGTGACAAGCGCCAACTCGCTTTCTGTGGCAAGCAAGGCCTCTGCCGCTGCCGGATCATTGGCGAGCCAGTCTTCAACCTGGCGCAGATCTTCGCCGGACAAAGTGCCGTTCAGATAAAACGGCAGCAGCGTTTCCATTTCGTCACGGTGTGTCATGTTTGGCTCTGTGCTCATGGCCAGCCCCTGTCATGTCCGGCGGCTTTCAACGCCTCGCCGAGTTTCGAGCGGGCGTAGAACATCCGGGTCTTCACCGTCGCGACCGGAATGTTGAGGATTTCGGCAATCTCGGTCACGGTGCGCCCGTGGTAATAGGCGAGGTCAATGACGGTCCGATGATCCTCGCCAAGACCGTTGACGCAGGTTCGAAGCGCTGCGGCCTTGTCGCTTTTCATGGACGCGACGTCGGGCGTGTCAGCACCGTCGACAATCCGCTCGGCCTCCAGATCATCCAGCTCATCTTCCTTGCGCTTGCGGCGCGCGGACAAGACTTTGAATCTCGCGATTCCGAGCAGCCAGGTCGTTACTTCCGAGCGGAATTCGAACTTTCCCGCCTGTCGCCAGACATCCAGAAAGACTTCGTTTGCAATGTCATCTGCCATGGTTTCCGAACCCGTTTGGCGCACCACAAACCGGTAAACCCGGGCGTGATGGCGCATGAACAAAAGCCGCACTGCCGCACGGTCGCCCGAGGCGACGCGCTTGATCAGGTCATTGTCTGACTGTGGGTCAGAAGATGAACTCATTGCGGTCCTTCTGTTGGTTGGGTCGCGCGCAGTCCCCGAAAGGTTCAAACAAAAATGACAGGAAGCCCTGACGGGCAAAACCTAGATGAACGAAACTGCGAAGGGAAGTGCACGTCTGCCAATTCCGCGGTGCAAACTTGCCTGAAAGCGTGAACCTTTTCCGCTCCCGCCGCGACAACGGCAAAGGGACAGCATTCCGCCGGTCCCCTCCAAGGAGCTTATCATGCCCGGAAACTCTCTACGATCAGCGGGTTTTGGCGTTTCGGCTTCCGGCCCATTGCACCGCCGGAACGCAGCGTTCGAACCTGGCTGCAAATCTTCTCCCCATGCGTCGGCTTGCGCCCTTGTCGCAGCGTTGACGCCTCGCAAGGCGAGGAGTAACGTTGCGTCATATTGGGGCTGCACAGACAAAGGTACGGCGGGTTCTTCCGCTGATAATGCTTGCGAAAGCGGGCATGTATCGTGTGGCAAGTCTCCTCGCCAACACAGCGGGAGGTTACCCATGTCAAATTCGCCGATAGCCGCCGTTTTCCTCCACGACAGGATCAGAAAAGTGCGCTTTGTCGCGCTGATAGGTTGTCTGTTGACAGGAACAATGCTCACGAGCGCTGCATTGGCACAGGAGACACGGGTGTTCTCCGCAGGATCCATGGCCGTGACCGGTTTTTCCGGAACGTCACTTCCGGGCATCGAAGAAGGACTGCCGCCCGGTGTTGACGCCATCGACGAGACGATGATTGACCTTGAGGGCAAAACTCTCAGGGTTTTTGACGTTTCAAACCTTGGCGGCCCCGCCAGCGGGCAGCTGGTCAACACGCCGTTGCCGTTTGAAGTGTCTTCGCGCCAGATCGGCCAGGTTTTCGGCCTTGCCTATGACGATGGCAAACGGACGGACACGACGGAAACCGTACCCAATCTCTATGCCACGGCGACATCACTGCACGGCATTCAGATCGTCACGCCGGACGAGGATGAAGACGGCCGCCCGGAGCGCCAACGCAGCGGTGCAGCCGGTGCACAGTTCATGGACGGCCAGTTTGGCACGGATCTCGGCGGCGGCCCCGGCACGATCTACAAGATCGACGGCTTTACCGGCGCGGTGACCAAGTTCGCCGACATCGAGACCAACAGCGGCCCCGGCCTTGGCAACATCAAGTTCGACAAGACGCACCGGCAGTTTTTTGTCAGCGATATCGACAGCGGTCTCATTCACCGCATCTCGATTGACGGCACGGTGCTCGACACGTTCGATCATGGCGTTGCCGGACGGCCCGGGCACAGCCTCGAGCCGGTGGCTGACGATGGCGCGGTGATGGACATCGCCGGCGGCGCATTCGACAGCGAAGATCCCGAGACCTGGGGCTACACGCAAGATGAGCGCCGGGTATGGGGTGTCGCGGTCCATGGCGGACGGCTCTACTACGCTGTCGGTGACGCTGCCGAAATCTGGTCGGTTGACATTTTGCAGGATGGCACACTCGCAGCCGACGCACGGTGGGAACTGACCGTCAATGCCGAAAAGGATTATCCCGTCACGGACATCGTCTTTGACAATCGCGGCTACATGTATCTGTCGCAGCGCGGCGAGATCGAGAACCGCTATGACTATTCGCGCTTTGCCAATTCCGGCAAGGGCGAAGTGATCCGCTATTGGCGCGAAAGCCCGGATGATCCGGCGACGGAAAGTGTCTGGGTGGAAACACCGCAGGAATATGCCGTTGGCTTCCCGCCGGAAAACCGGCAGGCGGCAGGCGGTATCGACCTGCAGTATGGTTATGACCAGTACGGCATGATCGACTACGGCTCATGCAGCCAGACGCTGGTGAAGACCGGCGATGATTTGCGCAACAATGAGGAACTGGCCGACCAGCTGGCGCTGGGCGGGGCCTTGGTGGTTCACGGCGTGCAGATGACGCCGAAAGACCTTGTAAAGCCGCAGAATGTGCCGCCGTTCGGATCCTGGTTCGTCGACTATGACAGCCTTTATGAGGACCCTGATGTGAAAGGGCATGTCGGCGACGTTGAAGTCTGGCGTCCTTGCGCCGGGCAGGCGAGCTATTATGACCCGATCCCGTATCCGGGTGACTATCCTGATCCTTATTGGCCGCCATACTTCCCGCCGACGGATCTGCCGCCATGCATCGACGTGAAGGCGGTCGAGTATTTCTGCACTCCTGCAGGACTTGAAGCCGATGTTTACGTTACCGACACGGTTGGCTTTGGCGGCGACTCGATCAAGGCGGATTCACTCACTCCGGGTGTTTCTGTGGCACCGCCGATGCAGACGCGGCCGAATGCCGCCGCGCCATTCACATTCGGCCTGTCCGGCGTGCTGCCGGGCGACTCTGTGAGATTGGGCCTCTGCTTCTACAAGGCTGCCGACGCTGCCAAGGGCGGGTATTTCCCGTGCTGCAAGGTCAACGTCGATATTCAAACTCCACTCGCTTCGTGCGCACCGTGAGGAGGGGAAAATGAACACGTTTTTCCGCTCACCGCAAAACGCAACACGAACCGTCATGGAGACGATCATGAAACCCCTCAACTGGACCAAACGTCCGGGACGGTGGCTGATGGCCGCCGCGATGACGCTTGGATTGAACCTGGCTCCGGCAAATGCCCAAGAGCCGCTCACTTCCTTGCCGGAAGTCTTGAAACTGGAGAAGAAGCCGGGAGGCCCGACAGTCGACGAACCGAAGATTTTCTTCAGCAAGGTCGGCGGTCAGATCGACTGCGATTTCGTATCCTATGAGTTTCGCTTCGGCATTGAGCTGAAATCGGACGGGCCGCTTCCGCCGGAGGCGGTTGAAGCCTTGAAGAAGCTCAAGTTCGACCTGAAGGATCACCTTCCGTCAGGCCTCAGCATTGTCGGCGCCAGCGTGACTGGCGATGTGACCGATGCGGGCGGCGGCGCGCCGAGCGTCACCATCAGCACGACGACCACAGCCAACGATACCGCGTCGATCTCCGACTTCCGTCTGTCGCCTGTCGATCTTGACGGCGACGGCGCGGCCGACATGCGGCTGTTCCGCGTGAAAATCAAAGCCAAGATCGATCATGCCGCCTTTCCTGCGGCAACCCAGGTCGACAATCAGGCTGTGCTGGTCGCAACGCGTCCGGTCGGCCCGGCGGTTGAAATGATGTCGCATGATCCGGCAAAGCCGGATGATGGCGATTTCCGTACGGGCGAAAAGACCCGGATCACCATAGACGTGACCAAATGCACGCCACCGGACGGCGGCGACAAGCCGCAGGAAGCCTGTTTCAAAGTCGAAACCGGCACGGTGGACTGTGACAAGGACGGCGCAGGCGCGTTCATCTATCACATGACCGTTGGCGCCGACATGGCCGGCAAGGTGATTGAACTCACCACGACCAACCCCGGCGTGATGATCGCACCGGCGGCGCAGGTCGTGCCTGCAGGCGGCGGCGTGCTCAACTGGACCATCACCGGCGCGATGCCGGGCGATGTTGTGCACCTTGTCGTGATTGGCACGGAGATATTTTCGGGACCTGAAGAAGGCTGGGGCATCTGCTGCACCCAGACGATTGAAATCAAGATCCCGGATAATCTCGACTGCCCGAAGAAGCGCCCGGACATCAAGATCGAGAAGAAGGCCGATGTTGCGCGGTGCACCAAGGATGGCGGCTGCAAGTTCACCATCCGCGTCTCGAACGTTGGCGATGGCCCATACAATGGTCCGATCGTGCTCAACGAAGTGACATTGCCGGGCAATGCAACAATAGACGGCGGACCCAATGCGCCGTGGACCTGTGCGCCGGCAACCAGCCCGATGCTGTGCAAGCATCCGGCAACGACGCTCAATCCGGGTGCCTTCATCGACCTGAATCTCAGCTTCAAGCCCGGTCCTGGCTGGGAGGCGCGCTATATTCGAAATTGCGCCAAGTACAACTACACCGAAAGCGGCAAGCCGTTGTTCGGCAGCCAGCTGAATGACCGCGCCTGCGCCGAAATTCCGCTTTGCAATCCAAACGGGACCACAGTGCAGGACCGTGAATGCCAGCCGCCGGTCGAGAAGAAGGCCGACCTGCTGCTGCGCAAGATCGCCCGCGAATTCTGCACAGCGGACGGTCAATGCCTCTATGGCATCCTGGTGACCAATGTCGGCACTGACACCTACAATGGACCTTTGACGGTCACGGACGCGTTCCCGGGTGGCGAACCCACTTCGGTGACCTTCCAGCCGACGCCGCCTTGGGCTTGTGCTCCGATTGGCGCAAACCAGTTCAAGTGCGACCATCCGGGCATCGTTCTGGTGCCAGGCGCGTCGACACCGATCCTGGTGAAGGCGATTGTTCCGACAGACCTTCGCGATCCTGAGATTGAAAACTGTGCGGCGGTGAAAGCCATTCCGACAGAGGTCAATCTTGCCAACAACAAGGCCTGCGCGACTGCAAAGCTGCGCCAGCCGGACGGAAAGCCTGCGCTGCGGATCACCAAGGTCTGCCAGCCTTCAGCGGCCGGTGCTGCAGTCTCTTGCCGCATCACGGTCAACTCGGTTGGAACATCCGCGCCGGTCGGCCCGGTCCGTGTCAATGACGCGGCGACGATCATCGGCAGCGGCGCACCGGTCAACATTTCGTCCGTAACACCGGACGGGGCTGACTGGTCATGCACGGCCGTACCTGCAGCCAACCTGTCGTGCCAGATTCCTGGCGCTGTGATGACCCCGGGCACCAGCCGTTACTTCGACGCGACGGTGCAGGTGCGCGGCAATCAGCGCTTCGAGAACTGTGCCCGCGGATCCTACGGCCCAGCCCCCGGAAACGACATTGTCTATCCATTCGGCGAGGCCTGCGATCAGGGCGGCACGGACATTACTGTTGCCAAAACCGGCCCTGCACAGTGCGAAGCCGGACAGCCATGCGCGTTCACCGTGACCATCACCAACAATGGCGATTCGGACTTTGCCGGACCGGTCCAGATTGGCGATGCGATCGAGATCGACGGCATCGGACGTCTTGAAGGCGTTGCGATCCAATCAGTCGAACCTCCCTTTGGCTGCTCGCCAGAACCGTCGGCCCTGCCGTTCGGCTGCACTGCCAACGTCAACATTCCGGCGGGCGCCAGCCAGCCGCATGTAGTGACGGTTGTGATCCCGGACTCGGATGCACTTGCAAACGTTACGCCAAACGGCGTTTCAGGACGCAATTGCGTTGGTGTCACGGGTGAGCGGGTGACGCTTGCTCCGCTCAATGAAACAGCAGCGCGCGCGACAAATGGCCAGGCCGGACCCTTTGCCTGCCATCCGTTCACGCTGGTCAAGCAACTGCAGGAAAAGCAATGCTCGGAAGGCTTTGTCAAAAAAGGCGACCGCTGTGTATGCCCTGACGGTCAAACCTTCAGCCAGGGCCGCGGCCGCTGCGTTGGCGATGTTGCCGAACCACAAGAGCCACAAGAGCCTGATCAGCCTACAGACGTCGAGCAGCCGCGCCTTTGCAAGCTGCTGCCGGGCATGATCCGGACGACGGACAACCGCTGCATCTGCCCGCGTGGAACGGAACTGCGGAATGGAGCCTGCCGCAAGCAGGTTATTGTCGAGCAATGCAAGCTGTTGCCGGGGATGATCCGCACCACGGACAACCGCTGCATCTGCCCGCGTGGAACGGAACTGCGGAACGGAGCCTGCCGCAAGCCGGTGATTGTCGAACAGTGCAAGCTGTTGCCGGGCATGATCCGGACCAAGGAAGGAAAGTGTGTCTGCCCACGCGGAACAACGCTGACCAAGCGCGGTTGTGTGAAGGTCGAGTTGCCTGTTCGCGAATGCAAGCTGCTTCCAGGCCAGATCCGTACCAAGGATGGCAATTGCATCTGCCCGCGTGGAACGGTGCTTGGAAAGCGTGGTTGTGTGAAGATCGAACAGCCGACAGTCCAGTGCCCGCGCGGAACACGGCTGATTGACGGCGAATGCCTGGCGCCAATCAAGGACACGCCGACAATCCGCCGTTGCCCGGCCGGTACGGTTGGTGTCTTCCCGCTGTGCGTCGATCCCAACCAGGTCCAGCAGCCGACGCGGAAATTGCCGACCATCAACCAGCAATAGGCCGTCAGTCTTTTTCGACCACTGTTGGTTCAATCAAGGAGAAACCCCGCCCATCGCGGGGTTTTTCGTTTTAACTCAAGGGCGGCAGCAGTTTGCCGGCAAATCCGGCCGCAAAATCAATGCGTCTCTGGCGAAAATACTGACAATACGAGTCATCTCGGGGCGATTGTCCTGCCTATCCGGTTCACCGGAGCTGCCTTGGCCTCTCTGCAATAGTACCGCCTGTCTGTTGACAAATGGATCGTTCCAAAATATGAAATGGAACGATCCAATTTACAGGAGATCTGGCTTTGTTTTGGGGTCTGGTTGGCGCAAGCACGATTGCTGCGGAACACATGATTGGCGCCATGCGCGCCAATGGCGGCGAAGCGGGCTGGGTTGTCAGCGGCAAGGCCGACCATGCTGCAGTCTATGCGCAAAAGCACGGCATCTCCCAATCGACCACTGACATTGAAGTCATGCTTGCGGACCCGAAAGTTGGCGCTGTTTACATTTCTTCGACCAACGAGAAGCACATGAGCCAATCGCTGGCGGCAATTGCGGCGGGCAAGCATGTGCTGTGCGAAAAGCCGCTCGCAATGAGTGCGAAAGACGCGCGAATCATGGTCGAAACCGCTGCGAAGCGCGGCGTGGTGTTTGGCACCAACCATCATCTGCGCAATGCCGGCTCGCACATGGAGATCCGCGATCTGATCGCTTCGGGCCGCATCGGCAAGGTGCTGTCGATGCGGGTTCATCATGCCGTTTTCCTGCCACCTCACTTGCAGGGCTGGCGGATCAATGACGCTGGTGCGGGCGGTGGGGTGATTGCGGACATCACCGTGCATGATGCCGACACGGTGCGGTTTCATCTTGGCGAAGATCCGGTTGATGTGGTTGCGATGGCGGCATCGTCCGGCATGGGCGCGGGTGTTGAGGACAGCTGTATGTCGGCGTGGTCCATGCCGTCCGGCGCGCAGGTGATGGCGCACGAAAGCTTCACCCACGGCTTTGCCGGAACCGGCATTGAGGTTCATGGAACTGAAGGCTCGATTTTCGGGCGCGGTGTCATGACCCAACAGCCGGTTGGCGAGATTGAACTGGTGACCAAGGCGGGACGGGAACAAATCCCGTACAGCCCGCACAATCTTTATGGTCAAGCGGTCAAACGCTTTGTCGAAGCCGTCGAAGGCGAGGGCACTCCCGCTTCCGATGGCTGGGATGGCGTCAAGTCGCTGGCTGTGGCGCAAGCCGTCAAGCAGGCCGCCGATACTGGCCGCCGCGTCACCGTCAACTACGGAGCCTGAAGATGGGCAAGATCGTTTCCTTCACCGAAGCCGCCTCGCGCATTCCGGACAATGCGGTGGTGACGGTTTCGTCCTCGTCGGCGCTTGGCTGCCCGGACAAGATGCTGGCGGCAATTGGTGCGCGGTTTGATGCGGAAGGCCATCCGCAGAACCTCACCATGCTGCATCCGATTGCGGCGGGAGACATGTATGGCGTCAAGGGCATCGACCATATCGCCAAGGACGGGCTGATCTCGACGGTTATCGCCGGCTCTTATCCGTCCGGTCCCTCCAGCCTGCAGATGCCGGCCATCTGGCACATGATCGTCGATAACCGGATTGCAGCCTACAATGTGCCATCCGGCATCCTGTTCGACATGCACCGCGACGTGGCGGCGTGCAAGCCCGGCGTGATGACCAAGGTCGGGCTGGAGACATTTGTTGATCCGGTGCGCGAGGGATGCGCGATGAACGCCAAGGGCGCCGCCTCGCCGATCGTCAAGCGGATCGAGTTGGGCGGCGAGACCTGGCTGCATTTTCCGAACATCGTGCCGAACGTCTGCATCCTGCGCGCCACAACGGCAGATGAGCGCGGCAACCTGACCTATGAACACGAAGGCGCCTATCTTGGCGGACTGGATCAGGCGATTGCCACGCGCAACCATGGAGGCCTCGTCATTGCGCAGGTCAAGCGGGTGACGGCGGCCGGGTCGCTGCGCCCGCATGATGTGCGCGTGCCGGGGCATCTGGTTGATCTGGTGGTGATCGACCCCGACCAGAAGCAGACGACCGAGACGCTCTATGATCCGGCCATTTCCGGCGAGATCATGCGGCCCTGGGAAAGCTTTCATCTTGCCGAGCACGGTGTTGAAAAAGTCATCGCCCGCCGTGCTGCGATGGAACTTCGCAAGGGGCAGACGGCCAATCTAGGCTTTGGCATTTCGGCAATGGTGCCACGGGTATTACTCGAGGAGGGCCATGCTCAATCCGTGACCTGGGCGATTGAACAAGGCGCCGTCGGCGGCATGCCGCTGACCGGTTTCGCCTTCGGCTGCGCATCCAATGCCGACGCGTTCATGCCCTCGCCAAACCAGTTCACCTATTTCCAAGGCGGCGGTTTTGACATGTCCTTCCTGTCGTTCATGGAGGTAGACGTGGAGGGTAACGTCAATGTCTCAAAGCTCGGCAAGAAGCCTTATCTGACGGCAGGCTGCGGCGGCTTTGTCGACATCACGGCGCATGCGAAAAAGATCGTGTTCTCCGGTTGGTTCGAGGCGGGCGCGGAGATGGCGCTGAGTGATGACGCACTGACTGTTGCCAAGCCGGGCAAGTTCACCAAAATGGTTGATGCGGTCGAACATGTGACGTTTTCCGGCAAGCGGGCGCGCGCGACCGGGCAGGACGTGCTTTATGTCACCGAGCGCTGCGTCATCCGGCTGACGGACAAGGGGCTGGTGGCGACAGAAATCATGCCGGGCATCCAAGCGGCACGGGATATTGGCGAGGCTTCTCATGGCCGTGTCAAAGTCGCGGAAAATGCTGTCCTCATGCCGAAGTCGCTTCTGAAACCGCAACCGATGGGATTGACGCTATGAGTGGGATCCAGTTCTCGGTTCAGGATCGCATCGCCACGATCACGCTTGACAACCCGTCCAAGCTGAACGCGCTGACGCCGGATATGCTGGTGGAACTTTGCCATGCCTGCGACGAGATCGAGGCCGACCCATCGATCCTGTGCGTTTTGCTGACGGCAGCAGGCGACCGCTTTTTCTGCGCGGGAGCCGACATCAACGCCTGGGCCGGTTATTCGCCGCAGGAGTTTGCCCGTTACTGGGTGCGCTCCGGACACCGGGTTTTCGATCGCATCGCCCGGCTTGGCCGCCCAACCATAGCCGTATTGCATGGCAATGCCTTCGGCGGCGGTCTGGAGCTGGCGAGCGCTTGCGACATCCGCGTCATGGCACCGAACGCGCAGATCGCCTTGCCGGAATCGTCTGTCGGCATTGTTCCGGGCTGGTCCGGCACGCAACGCATTGCACGGCTCCTGCCGGAACCGGTGATCAAGGAAATGGCATTGTTCGGGCGCAGATTGAGCGCGGAACGGGCGCTGGCGCTTGGATTTGCCGCCGAGGTTTCGGCTGATCCGCTTGGCGCGGCGAAAGCCATTGCAGCCAGACTTGTCAACACCTCGCCCGCGGCGACGGAAGTTGCCAAATACATGATCCACGCCGGCGTCGGCGAGGATGCGTCCGCCATGATCGAGGCGCTCGGCAGCGGCATGATTGCCGCCAGCGCCGACAAGCAGGAAGGCGTCGCCTCGTTCCGCGCCAAGCGCAAACCAGTTTTCACGGGAGAATGATATGAACCAGATTACGATTGTCCCGGCGAGCAGGAATGCTGTTCCGGAAAAGCCGTTTCAGGGCCGTCACCTGATCAACGGCAAATGGCAAGGCAGCGCCGACGGCAAGACATTTGACTGCGTGTCGCCCTCGCATGGAGTGGTGGTCAGCACGTCGGCTCTTGCCGGCGAAACCGAGACCAAGGCGGCGATTGCTGCTGCCCGCGAGGCATTTGACGATGGCCGCTGGAGCGAGCTTTCGGGCAAGGCGCGGGCTTCGTATCTGTTGAAAGTGGCAGACCTCATCGAGCAGAATGTCGAGCGGATCGCCATTCTCGAAACGTTGGAAAGCGGCAAGCCGATTTCGCAGGCCCGCGGCGAAGTGGAGGGTGCGGCAGACCTCTGGCGCTATGCCGCCTCGCTCGCCCGCACGCTGCATGGTGACAGCCACAACACGCTGGGCAGCGACATGCTCGGCATCATCCTGAAAGAACCGGCGGGTGTCGTATCGGTCATAACGCCTTGGAATTTTCCGTTCTGGATCCTTTCGCAGAAGCTGCCATTTGCGTTGGCGGCAGGCTGCACCTGCTTGGTCAAACCATCGGAAATGACGCCTTCGACGACGGTGATGCTGGGTGAGCTTTTGCTGGAAGCCGGCATCCCGGATGGCGTGGTCAACATCGTGCTCGGCTTTGGCCAGCCGGTCGGCGCATTGATGTCTTCGCATCCGGATGTCGACATGGTGACCTTCACCGGCTCGACAGCTGTCGGCAAAGGCATCGCGGCGGCGGCGTCAGCAACACTCAAGAAAGTGGCGCTGGAGCTCGGCGGCAAGAATCCGCAGGCGATCTTTCCGGATGCCGATCTGGAAAGTGCAGCCGATGCCGTGACGTTCGGCGTCTATTTCAACGCCGGCGAATGCTGCAACTCCGGCAGCCGGATCATCGTGCATGAGGATGTGGCGGAAGATTTGCTTGACCGTGTGGTGAAGCTCTCCGCCAAGGTGCCGTTCGGCGACCCGCTCGATCCGAAGACGCAAGTCGGCGCGATCATTTCTGCGGCACACCATGGCAAGATTGACGGCTATGTCCGCGATGCGGAAGCGGCAGGCGCGACGGTGCGGATCGGCGGCGGCGGGTTCTCGGTGCCGGGGCTTTCCGGCCAATTCTATAAGCCGACGGTGGTTTCCAATGTCACCAAGTCGATGGCGATCGCGCGCGAAGAAGTGTTCGGGCCGGTCCTGTCGGTCATGACTTTCAAGACTCTGGACGAGGCCATTGCGCTCGCCAATGACGCATCCTACGGCCTGTCGGCGGGTGTATGGAGCGAGAATGTCCACACCTGTCTCGCCTTCGCCCGGCGCGTGCAGGCAGGCACGATCTGGACCAACACATGGATGGACGGTTATCCGGAAATGCCGTTTGGAGGGTTCAAGCAGAGCGGCTCTGGGCGCGAGCTTGGCCGGTTTGGACTGGATGAATTCATGGAAGTGAAGACGCTGACCATGCGGGTCGGCCGGACGCGCGCCAACTGGGTGAAGCCATTGTGAGCACAACGCCCGACATCGTCATCATCGGCTCCGGCATGGGCGGAGCGACGCTCGCCGCCGGGCTGGCGGGGTCGGGCGCGAAAGTCCTTATCCTTGAAAAGGGACAGCGGCTGCTGGACTCGCCGGAAACCCGCGATGCGCGGGCGATCTTTCAGCGCGGGTTTTTCCGCCCGAAGGAAATGTGGCTCGACAAGGATGGCAGGGCGTTCAATCCGGGCAACTATCATGTGGTTGGCGGCAACACGAAATTCTATGGCGCGGTGCTGTTTCGCTACCGCAGGGAGGACTTTGCGGAATTGCAGTTTGCCGAAGGCGGCGTGTCGCCAGCCTGGCCGTTTCCATATGAGGAATTGGAGCCCTGGTATTCCAAGGCTGAACAGCTCTATCAGGTTCGCGGCACGACCAGCGAAGACCCGACCGAACCGCACCACTCGCTGCTATATCCTCACCCGCCGGTCCCGGACGAACCGGCGATTGCGTTGGTGCGCGAGCGGCTTCAGAAAGCGGGCGTTCATCCCGCCAGCCTACCGCTTGGTGTCGACATCGAACGCTGGCTGAAGCGGGCCAAGACACCGTTCGATGCGTTCCCGGACACGCTGACCGGCAAGATGGATGCGGAGAGCTGCGGTCTCGCCGCCGCACTGAAAGACCCGAACATCACGCTCCAGACTGGCGCGGATGTGTTGCGGCTGGAGACAGACGGGGAAAACCGGATCAGCGCGATTGTCTACCGCCACAATGGCGAAGAAAAGCGGCTGTCACCGAAACTGACGGTATTGTCTGCAGGGGCCGTGCGCTCTTCCGTGCTTTTGATGAAGTCGGCCAACGGCAGGAACCCGAAAGGGCTGGCCAACAGTTCCGATCAGATCGGCCGCAATTTCATGAACCACAATGCGACGTTCATGCTGGCGATTGATCCGAGGACCGTGAACGATTCGGTCTATCAAAAAACGCTGCATTTCAACGATTTCTATTTTGATGACGGCAAAGGCTCAGGGCCGCTCGGGCAAGTGCAGTTGCTTGGCCGCGTCACAGCGCCGATCATGAAATCGCGGGTGCCGGTGATCCCGGAATGGGCGCTGAAGCCCGTCGCCAACCGGGCGGTGGATTGGTACCTCGTTTCCGAAGATCTGCCGCGCCCGGAAAGCCGGGTGCGCATTGACGGTGAACAGGTCATTCTCGACTGGCAGTTTTCCAACATGGCAGCGCACTACAAATTGGTCGAGCGCACCCGCGAAGTGATGAAAGCTGCGGGCTATCCGCTTATCCTGACACAGTTGGTAGACGGGCGTTTGCCCTCGCACCAATGCGGCACGGTGCGCATCGGCAACGACCCGGCAACCGCGCCGCTCGATCCGTGGTGCCGGTCACATGACCATGCGAACCTCTTTGTCATGGACGCCGGGTTCCTGCCGACGTCTGCAGCCGTCAACCCGTCGCTGACCGTGGCGGCGCAGGCGCTGCGGGTGGCCGATTATATCCGCCGCACGGAGCTTAAATCATGAGCCGCGTTGCTGTTGTCACGGGCGCAGCGCGGGGCATCGGCGCGGCGATTGCCGGGCGGCTGGAAGCGGATGGCTTTACAGTCGTGCGACTGGACAGGGCGGCTTTGGATGGCGTGATGGCGTTTGACTTGGCTGCAGTCGAGACGCATGAGGCGGTTGTTGCAGAGATCGTCAAACGCCACGGACGGATTGATTGCCTCGTCAACAATGCCGGGATTGCTTCGCCCAAGCGCGGCGATTTTCTTGAGCTGGAACCGCAGACCTTTGACGCGGTGATGGACGTCAACGCGCGGGGTACAGTATTTTTCACGCAAGCCTTAGTCAGGGCAATGCTGGCAGGCAAGACGGACAGGCGCTGTTCGATCCAGTTCATCACGTCGGCTTCTGCCGGCATGGCCTCACCGGAGCGGCTCGATTACTGCATGTCGAAGGCTGCGTTGTCGATGTTCGCCAAGGGGTTGGCCCTGCGGCTCGCGGGCGAGGGCATTGACGTGTTCGAGGTCCGGCCCGGCATCATCAAGACAGACATGACGGCACAGGTGTCGGCGAAGTACGACGCGCTGATTGCAGGCGGACTGGTGCCGGAAATGCGCTGGGGAACACCGGACGACATCGCGGCGATCTCTGCGGCGCTGGCATCGGGTGCGCTGCCGTTTGCGACAGGTTCCATCATTGACGCGGGTGGCGGCCTGCATATCCCAAAACTCTAGAGGCGCTCATGGCTTACGATTATGTGATCATTGGTGGCGGTTCGGCAGGGTGTGTTCTTGCTGCGCGGCTCAGTGAAAATCCGGACGTGAAGGTGTTGCTTCTAGAGGCGGGCGGGACAGACCGGCATCCGTTTTATCACCTGCCGGCGGGCTTTGCGAAAATGACCAAGGGCATCGGCTCGTGGGGCTGGCACTCGGTGCCGCAAAAGCACATGAATAATATGAACATCCGTTATACGCAGGCCAAGGTGATCGGCGGCGGCTCGTCGATCAACGCGCAGATTTATACGCGCGGCAATGCGCTCGACTATGACGAGTGGCGGCAGATGGGGTGTGATGGCTGGGGCTATCGCGACGTGCTGCCATACTTCCGCAAGGCGGAAGACAATGACACTTTTGACAACGAGTATCACGGCAAGGGTGGACCGCTCGGCGTGTCGCAGCCATCCGCGCCGCTGCCGATTTGCGAGGCCTGGTTTGCCGCTGCGGCGCAGATGGGCATTCCGCGCAACCATGACATGACCGGCGCGGCGCAGGATGGCGTCGGCTACTACCAACTGACCCAGCGCAACGCACGCCGCTCGTCTGCGGCGATGGCCTATCTTGCCCCGGCAAAAGGCCGCGCCAATCTGACGGTGAAGACCGGGGCGCAGGTGAAGCGGATCATTGTCGAGAAGGGCAGAGCGCTTGGTGCGGAAATGCTGGATGGCACGATGCATCTGGCAGAGCGGGAAGTCATCCTCTCCTCCGGCGCGATCGGTTCGCCGCGCATGCTGATGCTGTCGGGCATTGGCCCGGCAGATCATCTGAAATCGGTTGGCGTGACCACAGTGCTGGACCAGCCGGGTGTCGGCTCCAACCTGCAAGATCATGTCGATCTGTTCGTCATCTGCGAGTGCACCGGCGATCACACTTATGACAAATATGCCAAGCCGCTTTGGTCGGCGGTTGCAGGCCTGCAGTATCTTTTGACACGCAAGGGGCCAGTGGCATCGAGCCTGTTTGAGACTGGCGGCTTCTGGTATGCGGACGAAAACGCCCGCTCGCCGGACATCCAGTTTCATCTTGGTCTTGGCTCCGGCATCGAGGCTGGCGTCGCTGCAATGCCGCATGGCGGGGTGACGATGAACTCGGCCTATCTTCGCCCGCGTTCACGCGGCACCATCCGGCTCTCCAGTTCCGACCCGAATGCCGCGCCGCTGATTGATCCGAACTATTGGGCCGATCCCTATGACCGCGAAATGTCGATTCGGGGGCTGAAGCTGGCGCGGGAAATGATGCGGCAGGAAGCGCTGAAGCCTTTCGTGCTGGCGGAGCGGTTGCCGGGGCCGGATGTGCAAAGCGATCAGGACTATTTCAATTATGCCTGCGCCAACGCCAAGACCGACCATCATCCGGCGGGGACCTGCCGGATGGGCATAGATCCGGCGGCGGTGGTTTCGCCGCGGCTGAAGTTCAACGGTATTGATGGGCTGCGCGTTGTTGACGCCTCGATCATGCCGACTGTTGTCTCGTCCAACACCAATGCACCGACCATCATGATTGCCGAGAAAGCTGCGGACATGATCCGCGCTGACAATAGCCACTGATTTGGGTCACTGATTTGGGAAGATCGCCATGTTGAAGCTGCCGACTTATGCAGGAACACTTGAGCCCTACCGTCTGACCGGCGAACCGCTGGAGGTGCGTGCGCCGCGCGTAGCGCTGACGCGCACGGCGTTTGCAGCTGCACACGTGGTTTCAGATCCGCTGAAAGAACGCAGCCCGTGGGACACGCGCCCGGCTGTTGATTGGGACGCGACGCTGGCTTTCCGAACCGGGCTTTGGGATCAAGGCCTGGGACTTGCGGAGGCGATGGATACTGCGCAGCGCGGCATGGGTGTCGATTGGCTGACAGCAAAGGAATTGATCGAGCGGACCATGTGGGCGGCAAAGGTGCATCCGATGATGCCGCGTGTCGCCTGCGGGGCAGGGACGGATCATGTGGCGCTTGCCGACATGCGCGATGCAGATGCGATCATCGCGGCATATGAAACGCAAATGGCGGCGATTGAAGCGGCGGGCGGGCAATTGATCCTGATGGCCTCGCGGGCTTTCACTGCCATCAGCGCGGATGAAGCCATTTACCGCAAGGTTTATCGTCGGCTGATCGATCAGGCCGGGGAGCCGGTGATCCTGCATTGGCTGGGCGACATGTTTGACCCGGCGCTGAAGGGCTATTGGGGATCGGAAGATGTGGACCGGGCCTCCGACTTCGTGCTTGGGCTCATCAAGGAGAATCCGGCCAAGGTGGACGGCATCAAGATCTCGCTGCTGGACGAGGCGCATGAAGTGGCGTTCCGCGAACGTCTGCCGGAGGGCGTACGGCTCTATACGGGCGATGATTTCAACTATGCGCCGCTGATTGAGGGCGACGGCCAGCATTTTTCGCATGCGCTGCTCGGCATTTTCGCAGCGATTGCCCCGGCGGCTAGCCAAGCTCTGGAAGCATTGGCTCTGGGTGACGCGGCAACCTTTCGTGCCTTGCTGGAGCCAACCGTGCCGCTCAGCCGCGAAATCTTCAAGGCGCCAACGCGGTTTTACAAGGCGGGCATTGCCTTCCTGTCGTGGATGAATGGCTGGCAGAGCCATTTCATCATGCCTGGCGGTTTCCAGTCGAGCCGCGAGATCACCCATTACGCAGAAGTCTTCCGCCTTGCCGACCAAGCCCGCTTGTTGGCCAGGCCTGATCTGGCTACAGAGCGGATGCGCACGCTGTTGGCGCTGCATGGCATTGCCTGAGGGCCTGAACGCATGAACCGCCGGCCGACGATCATTGATGTGGCAAAAGTGGCCGGTGTGTCGAAGTCGACGGTCAGCCTCGTTTTGCAGGGCAGCCCGCTGGTCAAGGAAGACACCCGCAAGAGTGTGCGGGAAGCGATGGCATCGATCGGCTATGTATACAATCGCGCTGCCGCCAATTTGCGCACCGCCAATGTCGGACTGATCGGCCTTGTCATCAACGACCTCCGCAACCCGTTTTTCACCGAGTTCGCGACGTCGGCGCAGATGGCTTTTTCGGAACAGGGCTATGCCACGGTCATTGCCAACACGGACGAAAATCCGGCGCTGCAGGCGCAGGTGGTCGGCTCGATGATCGAACATGGCGTGTCGGCGCTGGTGATCTCGCCGACCTATGGCAACGAGGAATTTACATTCGGGCCGTTGGCCAAAGCGGGCATTCCGGCCATGCAGGTGCTGCGGCAGGTTGATAAAAGGACGGACCTGTTTCCGTTTTCGTCATTTTCCTATCCGGAAGGCAGCAAGGCGGCGACGCACCACCTGATTGCAGCAGGTGCGCGGCGGATCGCCTTTGTCGGCGGACTGGAAGACCGGCCTATCACCAGGGAGCGATTGTCCGGCTATCTGGATGTGATGCAGGAAGCCGGACTGGATCCCCTGATGCTGCATGGCAGGGCCACGCGCGCCTTTGGAACTGAAGCTGCGTTGCGGCTGGCGGCGGAGTTTCCGGATGTGGATGCGGCGATTTCCTATAATGATCTGGTGGCACTGGGCATGATGTCAGGCTTCTTGCGCACCGGTCGCAAGGTCGGGAAGGATTTCCGTCTGGTGGGCTTCGACGATATCGAGGAGTGCGCTCAAGTCTGGCCGCAGCTGTCTTCGGTGCATTGTGATATTTCCAGCTTCGCCCGCCAGACCGCGATGGCGATTCTGGATTGGCTGGAACGGGGCGTGCAGCCGGAAGCGGAGACGCGCGCGCCGGTTCATCTCGTCGTGCGGGCTTCGAGCGCCGGAGTTGATGCCTGATGGATGCGCTTGGAGCTGAAACGCTGCTGCGGGGCCTCTTCGACCGGGCGGTTGAAACGGCTGACCCGATGCGGAATGTTCCCGCGCAATTGCCGGAAAAGCCGTCTGGGCGCGTAATCGTGGTTGGAGCTGGAAAAGCATCGGCCCGGATGGCCGAAGCGCTGGAGAGTGTCTGGGGGCCATGTGAAGGGCTGGTGATCACGCGTTACGGCTATGGGCGTCCCTGCCGCGGCATTGAGATCGTTGAAGCTGCGCATCCCGTGCCGGATGAGGCGGGTTTTAACGCCACGCGACGCATGTTGGAGATGGTTTCGGGGCTGGGCGAGGGTGACCATGTCGTCGCGCTGATTTCAGGCGGGGCGTCGGCGTTGCTTGTACAGCCGGTTGAAGGCGTGACATTGGCGGAAAAGCAGGCGGTGAATGCGGCTTTGCTTTCCTCGGGCGCGCCGATTGGCGAGATGAACATTGTGCGCAAGCATCTGAGCCGGGTGAAAGGCGGGCAGCTGGCCGCAGCTGCATGGCCGGCGAGCCTTCTGGCGTTGATGATTTCTGATGTTCCAGGAGACGATCCCGCATTGATCGGATCAGGGCCGACCGTGCCGGATGGATCGACAGTCGAAGATGCGAAAGAAATCCTTGCCAAGTGGCATTTGCCGGTTCCGCAATCGGTCCTCAATGCGCTTCTGAGCGGGTCCGGGGTGATCGCGCCGGGTGATCCAAGACTTGCCAGAACGGAGAACCGGGTCATTGCCGCTCCGTCGCAATCGCTGGAAGCCGCTGCCGCGCTTGGCCGTTCAAAGGGCTGCGAGGTTCGCATTCTTGGTGACCGCGTTGAAGGCGAAGCGCGGGAGGTTGGCCGTTCGCAAGCAGCGCTGGCGCTGGATGTTCAGGGCTCAATGGCAACAGGCGACCGGCCGGTCCTGCTCTTGTCCGGAGGCGAGTTGACTGTGACCCGCCGCGGCGATGGCATTGGCGGGCCCAATGCCGAGTTCATGCTGGCGACGGCAATCGCGCTTGAAGGGGCGGATGGCATCCATGCGCTGTCTTGCGATACGGATGGCGTTGACGGGGCGGCGGAAGTTGCGGGCGCCATGACCGGTCCCGCAACGCTGGCGCAAGCCAGGGCGCTCAATCTTGATCCGAACTCTTTTTTGGACCGCAACGACAGCCATACGTTCTTCAACCGGTTGGGCAGCCAGATCGTGACCGGCCCGACACTGACCAACGTCAATGATTTTCGCGCCATTCTGATTCAACCGAAAGCAAAACCATGATTGAGCATTGTGTCTTCTGTGATATCCGCCCTGATGCCGCGCCTGAGGCTCTGGACGATGTTTTTCTGCGTTTAGGCAGTCTTCTGGCGATTGTCGATGGAATGGTCGATTTCCGTTCCGGCCCCAACCGAGACTATGAAAACAAGACCGCGCGCTATTCGCATGGTTTTGTCTGCACCTTCCGCGACCGCGAAGCCCATCTGGCCTATGAGCGCCACCCGGTCCATGCGGCAGCGGGGCGCGATCTGGTCGCCCTTTGCACTGGCGGTTACGACGGGATCACCGTGTTCGATCTGGAAGTGTGAGCAACAGGAAGTCGGCTCAATTGCGCGACTTTGCCCGACGGCTAGCTGCGTCCGGTGAGCGAACGGATCCGGTCGCGCAGCAGGCGTGCGACGTTCTGGGTTTTCTTGTAGAGATCAATCTGACTCGCCGCCTGGCGTACGGCGCGGTCCGAGCCGGGCAATAGGCCGACCAGAATGGTCACCATGGTTTCGCGCTCTTTCCACAGCCGCGTCATGACCGGATGGTCGGGGACGGCGAGTGAATCGGCGCGTTCGATGTTGGGATCATCGAGCAGGCGTCTCGTCGTGTCGAGCATCAGGACCGCGCCTGGCGACCATTTGGCATAGGCCTCGTCATAGGCGGTTTTCCATGTATAGGCGGTGCCCGCCTCGCGCATGACCACGAGCGAGGCGATGGCCTTGCCGTTGAGATCAAGCGAGTGCACACGGCACATGTCGCGTTCGGCGAGATTATACAGGGCTTCGCGGGTAAAGGCGGCGCGGTAGCGGTCGATGGTCATGGCCGTTCCGCTGCGGCCCTTCCAGCCTTTGGATTCAAGCGCAAGAAACTCCTCGGTGCGCCGGCGCACATCTGCAGGCTCCCGCGCTTCATCGAAAGTCACCGTTCCCATGTCGCCGAGACGGCGGAGAAGGCGGTTGTAGCCACGCAAATGGTGCGGCGTGACGGCCTTCCGGAGATAGTCGTCTGGCTCTTCGCCGGTCACCAGAATGGCGCGCTGCTTGCGGCCGATGGTGGTCACGGAAAGGTTGCGGCCAATGGCGGCGATGCGCAATGCCTGGGCGACCGGGCCGTTTTCGGCAATGTCGGGCACAACCAACACCTCGGGAAGCTTGAGATGCTTGCGGCCGAGAATATCCAGCACGTCTTCAAAGACGCCGACGGGGTCATCCCGATCGACCAGTGGCGTGCCGAGCGGCGCGAAGGGCGAGGACCAGGCGCGCAGGATGTCAGGCCCCAATCCAATTCCAGGACGTTCGACCGAAAACGGCATCAGGAAGCGGACACGGCTGCGGTCGTCAGCTTCGTCGCGCATGACCATGAAGCGGATTTGGCGATCCTCAAGGCGCGGCATGGCGGGAGCGAGAAAGCGCGGGTTGAAGAAGATGTTCGGCTCGGCGGCGCGCCAGGACAGAAACTCGAGCTCTTCGGACAATTCAAAGCCGGCGCTTGCCGGATAGACCGAAAGCCGGCGCGCCGGACTGGTCCGGGCAATACCCTCCAGCTGCGCCAGGATCGGCTCTTCAAGATCGAAGCCGGCAAGGCTGGCCATCATCGCGGCAGCCGCGCCGCCGCCGGATTGTTCCTCAAAGACAGGTGTTGCGGCCATTATGAATTCACCTGACGGGATGACGAGAAAATGCTGGCCAGCGCCGAAGCCCGGATGCCAAGGCGCTTCCAGACGATGATGCCCAGTGTGATGGCTTCAAAAACCATGCCGACTGCAAAGGATGTTGCCGCGCCCCAAAGTCCAAACATCGGCACAAGCACCGAGCATAGCGCGATGCTGAGGACGAGGGTTGCGCCGTAAATCCATGCGCAGATGTTCTGATTGCCGGACATGTTGAGAAGGCTTTCCGCCGGCCCGACCGAGGCGCGCATGACGACGCCGCCGACCAGGACAAACAGCAGCGGATAACCGGCGGTAAAAGATTCGCCGAACAGCGACAGCAAAGGCTCGCCGAGCAGCAGAACAACGCCGCCCATGAACAGGGAAGGCCAGAAAGTCCAGCGGGCGGACGAGATCACAAAGGCTTCGAGCTCTTCCTTGGTGCCGTCATGGATCAGCTGTGCATAACGCTGGCTGACGCCTGCCTTGACGGCGAAGTAGACAAAGTGAACGAGGGCAAGCGTCTTGGCGGTGGCGAAATAGACAGCGACCTGTTCGGGCGGCAGATAGTGGCCGACGACCAGCACATCTGCATTGGTGAGCAGGAACAGAAAGCCTTCGACCAGAAAGATCGGGATCGACACTGCAATCCATTCGCCGAAATTGACCTGCTTGGGGCCATCGGGGACCATGCGGTCGACGCTTGCGGTAATGGCCAGCAGCTGAACGATGGTTGTGGAATAAGTGGCCAGGATTGCCGCAATGACGGCGGTCTTGGCGTTGGCTTCGAAGCCGGCGGCAAGCGCGATCAACATGAACATGAGGATGAGCACAGGGCGGACAATGTAGGTCGGCGACAGGGCTTTGACCGGCCATGCGTTGGCGCGGGCGGTGCCTTCGAGCGTGTCGCCAAGAGCGATCATCGGCAAGGCGATGGCGCCGAGGATGAAAGGGGCGACGTAGTAGCTTTCAATGTTGTCGGCGAGGATGAATGTGGCGGCGATGCCGAATGTCGCAACAGCGGTGGCAGCCAGCAGCGTGAAGATGCGGCCTGTCAGCAAGATGCCGCGCAATTCATCGTGGGAACCTGATGCCCGGTACTGCGGCACAAAACGGATTATCGAGGTGGCGAAGCCGAAGCAGGAAAGATTGCCGGCAATGATGGCGGCGGTCCAGACCAGGACGAAAATGCCGTATTCGAAATCGCCCATCCAGCGGGCGAGGAGGATTTGCGAGACAAAGGCGATGGCGGCGCTGATCAGGCGGATGGCGAAGGCGATCAGCGACATGCGGCGGGCGATCATGTTCTGGTCGCCGGATGTCATGATTTCATCGATCTTCTCGGCGAACGGAAGCGCGCGGGCGGCCCAAATGCCTGGCAACAAGCGTTCGGCAGCTATGCTCGCGGAAATCCGCATCTTTTTCCCCGTATGGTCCTTCACATCCTGCCGATAACAGCAAAGCGTTTAGAAACGGTTTGGATGCGTCAAGAGAAGCGCATGAAAGGGTTTACGGAAGTTGAAGGAAGGCGGAACAAAAAAGGCCCCGCGCAACGCGAGGCCTTGATTGTGTAATCAAATCAAGCGAATGCGCCGTGGCAGTGCTTGAATTTTTTGCCGGAGCCGCAGGGGCAGTTTTCATTGCGGCTGACCTTGCCCCAGGTCGACGGATCGTTCGGGTCGCGGTTGGCCGGATCGACGATTTCCTCGCTGGAGAAGGAGGAGTTGGCAAGGATCGAGCCTTCGCCAAAGTCATCCTCGCCGGTCGTTCCATCAATATGCTCGCCGTACATTTCGGGCAGCTGCGGCGTCGGCGCATCGGCTTGCTGGCGGACGATTTCGACGCGCATCAGTTGGGAGGTGACAACCTGACGAAGGTTGGTCAGCAGCGCCTGAAACAGTTCGAAGGCTTCGGACTTGTATTCGTTGAGCGGGTCGCGCTGGGCATAGCCACGGAAGCCGACAACGGAGCGCAAATGGTCGAGATTGACCAGATGTTCGCGCCACAGGCTGTCTAGCGTCTGCAAAAGCACCGACTTTTCGACATAGGTCATGATTTCAGGGCCAAAGCGTTCGGCGCGGTCAGCGGCGGCTGCATCGGCGGCGGCCATCAGGCGTTCGCGGATTTCCTCTTCCGCAATGCCCTCTTCCTTTGCCCAATCTTCGACCGGCACATCAAGGTTCAGCGTGCCGCGGACTTCCTCAGCCAGGCCCTTGGAATCCCATTGTTCGGCATAAGCGGTTTCCGGGATGTGCTTGTTGACGATGGCGTCAATCGTTTCGTGCCGCATCTCGGTGACGGTTTCGGTCAGGTGCTCGCCGTCCATCAATTCCTTGCGCTGCTCGAAGATGACCTTGCGCTGATCATTCTGGACGTCATCATATTTCAGAAGATTCTTGCGGATGTCGAAGTTGCGCGCTTCGACTTTCATCTGGGCCTTTTCGAGCGCCTTGTTGATCCACGGATGAACAATCGCCTCGTCTTCTTTCAGACCAAGCTTCTGCAGCATCGAATCCATGCGGTCCGAGCCAAAAATGCGCATCAAATCGTCCTGCAGCGACAGGAAGAATTTGGAACGGCCGGGATCGCCCTGACGGCCCGAACGGCCACGCAACTGGTTGTCGATGCGGCGGCTTTCATGGCGCTCGGTGGCCAGAACGAACAGACCGCCGGCGGCCAGCGCCTGATCCTTCAACTTCTGGATTTCGCCGCGGATGGCGATTTCCTTGGCGGTGCGCTCTTCGCCTTCCGGCATGTCACCGAGTTCTGCTGCAATGCGCATGTCGGCGTTGCCGCCAAGCTGAATGTCGGTGCCGCGGCCAGCCATGTTGGTGGCGATGGTGATCGCGCCCGGGACGCCTGCCTGCGAGACGATGAAGGCTTCCTGCTCATGGTAGCGGGCGTTCAACACCTGGAAGTTCTGGACGCCTTCCGTGCGCAGGCGCTCGGCGAGCATTTCAGACTTTTCAATGGAGGTCGTGCCAACGAGGACCGGCTGGTTCTTTGCATGCGCCTCGCGGATTTCGCGGATGATGGCGCGGAACTTTTCCTCGGCGGTGCGGTAAACCTCGTCATGGTCATCGATGCGCAACACCGGCAGATTGGTCGGAATATCAACGACTTCGAGGTTGTAGATGTTGCCGAACTCTTCCGCTTCGGTGTTGGCTGTGCCGGTCATGCCGGCCAGCTTGTCGTACATGCGGAAATAGTTCTGGAAGGTGATGGAGGCCAGCGTCTGGTTTTCCGGCTGGATCGACACCTGTTCCTTGGCTTCAAGTGCCTGGTGCAGGCCTTCCGAATAGCGGCGTCCCGGCATCATGCGTCCGGTGAATTCGTCGATGATGACGATTTCATCGTTGCGGACGATGTAGTCCTTGTCGCGCTGGAACAGTTTGTGGGCTTTGAGCGCGTTGTTGATGTGATGGACGATGGCGACGTTTTCGACGTCATAGAGACCTTCGCCCTTGAGCTGACCGGCTGCCCGCAACAGGTTTTCGACGTTTTCCGTGCCGTCTTCGGTGAAGGTTACGGTGCGCTGCTTTTCGTCGATCTCAAAATCGGTATCGCTGAGCTGCGGCACAAAAGCGTTGATGGTGTTGTAAAGCTCGGAGCGGTCGTCGAGCGGGCCGGAAATAATCAGCGGTGTGCGCGCTTCATCGACAAGGATCGAATCCACTTCGTCGACGATGGCATAGTTGTGGTCGCGCTGGACCATCTGGGCGCGCTCAAACTTCATGTTGTCGCGCAGATAGTCGAAGCCAAGCTCATTGTTGGTGCCGTAGGTGACATCACAATTGTATGCAGCGCGGCGCTGTTCATCGTCAATGCCGTGGACAACGACGCCGACGGTCAGGCCGAGGAATTTGTAGACGCGCCCCATCCAGTCCGAATCGCGCTTGGCCAGATAATCGTTGACAGTGACGACATGGACGCCCTTGCCGCTCAGCGCATTGAGATAGACCGGCAAAGTGGCGACGAGGGTTTTGCCTTCACCAGTGCGCATTTCAGCGATGTCGCCTTCGTGCAGGACCACGCCGCCAATCAGCTGGACGTCGAACGGGCGCATGCCGAGAACGCGCTTGGATGCTTCGCGAGCAACGGCGAAAGCGGGGGCCAGAAGGTCGTCAACAGTCTTTCCAGCAGCCAAAGCGGCGCGGAACTCGGTGGTTTTGGCCTGAAGCTGTGCATCGGTCAGTGCCGAGATTTCAGCTTCGAGGGCGTTGATGTCCTTGATCTTGGCGCGGATCTTGTTGACACGGCGGTCATTGGAAGAGCCGAAAAGTTTGCGGGCGATACCGCCGAGGCTGACCATGAATGGTCCCTTTCAAATGGGCCGGTTTTACCGGCTTTCCGCAGGAAATTTGCGGGCGACAAACACTGTTCCAGCGTCCAGGGCTTCTGGACGCCGGGCCGCAGGACAGATAAGAGGGGCCTCCTTTGATGTCAACGGCGCAGTCACCTGCTGATTCTGCGCCATTGTCAGGTCATTTTCGACGTCAATCCAGATCGCCGGGCATTGCCGGAGGGCGATCATCCGAGGAGTTACCGATGAATAAGCGCAGCTTCAAAGCCGTGTTCACCTCTACAGCCGCGGCGTTTGTATTCGTCATTGCCGGGGCAAACGCCCACGCGGACGATGCGACGGTTGTCGCCAAGATCGGAGGCGTGGACGTCACGGAGGCAGATGTGAAGCTTGCTTCCGAGGGGCTGGACGGTCAGTTCGCCAAATTGCCGGAAGAACAGCGGCGTCTTGCCGCGCTTGCCGCACTGCTGGACATCAAGGCCGTGGCGATGAAAGCCAAGGAAGCCAAAGTCGATGAAGGCGCGGAATTCAAGGCGCGCGTGGCCTTTCTGACCGAACGCACGCTGCACGACGCCTATTTCCGCACACAGGTTGCCGACAAGGTGACCGATGCGGATGTGAAGGCCCGCTATGAGAAAGAAATCGCCGCGACGCCGCCGGAAAACGAGGTTCATGCCCGTCATATTCTTGTGAAAACCGAGGACGAAGCCAAGGAAGTCGTCAAATTGCTGGAAGGCGGAGCCAAGTTTGAAGATGTCGCCAAGGAAAAGTCGACCGATGGCGCCGCTGCGCAAGGCGGCGATCTTGGTTATTTCGGCCGTGGGCAAATGGTGCCGGAGTTCGAAAAAGCGGCGATGGATTTGAAGCCGGGCGAATATTCCAAAACACCGGTAAAAACGCAATTTGGCTTCCATGTCATCAAGGTGGAAGACGTGCGGGCAAAGCAGCCGCCGGCACTGGAGCAGGTCAAGGATCAGGTCCGCGACATTCTTTTGCGTGAAAAGTATATCGAGACCGTGCGCGCCTACCGTGATGAACTCAAGATCGAGTATGTCGACCCGGCCGTGAAAAAGGCGATGGACGAAGCCGCTGCGGCCGAAAAGGCAGCCGCTGCTGCACCTGCACCAGCTCCGGCGCAATAAAGCACAATCCGATCTGACGGGAGCATCACCATGTCGACGAGCGT
This sequence comes from Rhizobiaceae bacterium, assembly GCA_041751995.1. Lineage (GTDB taxonomy): Bacteria > Pseudomonadota > Alphaproteobacteria > Rhizobiales > Rhizobiaceae > JANMEX01. The sequence goes on from JBGSHY010000023.1 coordinate 40,590, forward strand.
TTCACCGCTGGCGCCAAAGAAATATCCGAAAATGACGCCGGTTGACGGCGTGCGGATGGAAACGGCGCAGGCCGGAATCAAATACAAGAACAGGACTGATGTCCTGATGATGGTGTTTGACCAGCCGGCAGCAGTGGCCGGGGTGTTCACCAAGTCGCTGTGCCCGTCGGCGCCTGTTGACCACTGCCGCAAGTCCTTGAGCCACGGCTATGCCCGTGCGGTTGTCGTCAATTCCGGCAATGCCAATGCGTTCACCGGCAAGAAAGGTCTTGCGACAACAAAGGCAACGGCGGCCGAGGCTGCCAGGGCCATCGGCTGCAAACCGGATGAAGTCTATCTTGCTTCCACTGGCGTGATTGGAGAGCCGTTGGACGCCGGAAAATTTTCCGATCTGCTGGCCGGCATGGCCCGGGATGCCCGCGGGGATTTCTGGCTGGAAGCGGCCAAGGCAATCATGACGACGGACACCTATCCGAAAGTTGCGACAGCAAAGGCCAGGATTGGTGACACGGACGTGCTCATCAACGGCATTGCCAAGGGCGCCGGGATGATTGCGCCTGACATGGCGACGATGCTGTCGTTCGTCGTGACCGATGCGGCGATTGCACCGGATGTCTTGCAGGGATTGCTCAAGAGGGCGGTCGGGCCGACATTCAATTCGGTTACGGTGGACAGCGATACTTCCACCAGCGACACTTTGCTGCTGTTTGCCACCGGCACGGCTCAAAAGCGCGGTGCGCCATCAATCACGGATGCAAGTGACGTTCGGCTCGGCGCGTTCAAGCGGGCGCTCGGCAAGGTGCTGAAAGATCTGGCGCTGCAAGTCGTGCGCGACGGCGAAGGCGCATGCAAGATGATCGAAGTGAATGTGACGGGCGCAAAATCCGCTCGGTCGGCCAAGAAAATTGCTCTGTCGATCGCCAACTCTCCGCTGGTCAAGACGGCTGTCGCAGGCGAAGACGCCAACTGGGGGCGTGTCGTCATGGCGGTGGGCAAGGCGGGAGAGCCGGCGGACCGAGACCTGCTGTCAATCTGGTTTGGCAAGAACCGGCTGGCCCACGAAGGCGAGCGCGATCCGGATTACTCGGAAGCACAGACCTCGGCCTACATGCGCGAGGACAATATCGTCATCCGGGCGGAACTCGGAATCGGACGCGGCAAGGCAACCGTGTATACTTGTGACCTGACCAAAGAATATGTCGCCATCAACGGCGACTATCGCAGCTGATCGGAAACCAGTGCCAGGCCTTTCGCATATACGCCGTCTTGAAGCGGCAGCATTCAGAGCCTGGCCTTCAGCCAGCACCTACTATGATGGCACATGGTCGATCAGGCTGACGCCTGACCATCCATCGCGGCGGTTGAACTCGGTCAATCCACTGGACCCGAACGATCACGGCGAACTCAGTGACAGGATCGCGCGGGCGGAGGCGCGGTTTTTGGCTGCCGGCAAACAGCTGACATTCCGCCAGACACCGCTGGCCTCGCGCGAGCTCGAGCAGTTTCTTCATGATGAAGGGTTTTCACGCGAGCATGAAAGCACAGTGCTTTCGATGCCGCTGTCGGCTTTCAATTCGGACCGTGCGCTGAACCAGATCCCGCTGCGCGACATCAAGCGCTATGTGGATGCAAGCGTTTCCGTGCACGGCGCAGGCAAAGGGTCACACGAGTCGCTGGCTTCTGTCATCGGCAGCATCAAGGCTCCTTTCTCCCTTTTTGTCAGTGAGGATGAAAAAGGGCCGGTATCGACTGTAATTTGTGTGCAGGACGGGGATCTGGCTGGTGTGCTTGATCTTGGGACCCGCGAAGACGCCCGCCGGCTGGGACATGGCGCGACCGCGCTGGCAACAGCGCTTAAGTGGGCCAAGTCGCACGGCGCGCAAATGGCATGGCTGCAGGTGGATCTGGAAAGTGATCCGGCTTTGGCTTTGTACAGGGACTTCGGATTTGAGGAAATCTACCGGTATGTCTACCGGATCCGGAAACCAAAGGCATGAGCGGCGACTTCAAGATGCTGTTTGTGGTTGCATGCGCCTTGGTGGACACTGACGGGCGTGTTTTGATCAGCAAGCGGCCGGAGGGCAAGGCGCTGGCTGGTCTGTGGGAGTTTCCCGGCGGCAAGCTGGAAGCCGGTGAAACGCCGGAAGATTGTCTTGTCCGCGAATTGAATGAAGAATTGGGCATAGTGACCAAAGTGGCCTGCCTTGCGCCACTGACCTTTGCCAGCCATGCCTATGAAGGCTTTCACCTGTTCATGCCGCTCTATGTCTGCCGCCGGTTTGAAGGCATTCCGGTCGGGCTCGAAGGGCAGGAGATCAAATGGGTCAACCCGCGCAAGCTGCGCGACTATCCGATGCCACCGGCCGATGAACCGCTCATTCCGGCGCTGATTGAGTTGTTGTGAGTTGGAGGAGAATTCTGGTCGATTGTGATCAGCGTTAATCACTCATTTAAGCAACCATGCGATTCTAAATCAAAGAACGGTCGCGCTGGCGGTTCTCCGGAAGCATTGAGCGGGTGACGACATGACGAATTCAGACGACGAGTGGGACAAAGTCCGGGACGACCGCGACAATGGAATCACGGAGGCTGGTTTCGGCGTGCTTCGCCTGACACTGCTGTTTGGGTCTGTTGCGGTGGCATTTGCACTGTTTTTGGTGCCGATCATGAACAGAAATGACGGATTTTCGTTCGGAAACCGGATTTTGGGTTCAAATCTTGATCAGATGTCGACCGGCTCCATTTCAAAAAGCAACGCATATGTGGTCCGCCGCAGCGTTTTGCAGAACTCGCCGCATTCGATCTGCGTTATCCGCGCGGACGGCGGGAAAAGCGGCGACTGCTAATATATCGCTTCCCAAAAATGCGAATGGTCCCGTTCCGGATGCGTTAAGATTTGCTCATTAATCTTAACACGTAACCATTCACCCTTGGGGGTACGCCGTGTTTTACAGGTTTTTGTCTGACCAGTCCGGAGCGACTGCAGTTGAATATGGATTGATCGCATCGCTGATTGCGCTCGCCATTATCGGCGGTGTCGGCAGCCTCGCGGACAGCCTTGAAACCCTTTGGGGTGACAACAATTCAGCGATCGGCAACGCACTGCAATAGACCTAGCCGTTGTTTTCAATTGTATTCAAGACATCGGCCAGTGAGGCATTGGCTGACCCTCTCTTTGCCGGTTTCTGCTGGTTTTCCGAAGGCGCCCAACCCGACATCCAGACAAATGTGAATGTCGCCTGAATGCGGCCATCCGGCGCTGCGTGGCGTTCGGAATAAATCGAATTGGCGCGCAAGAACAATTCTCGTGAGGCAGGCACTTTGGTTCGGGCGGAAAGGGCATTCGAAGCGCCCATGCCGCGCAGGTCGCGCATGAGGGCAAACATATCCTTGTAGCGGACGGTCAGCGTTTCGGAATCGACGACTGGCAAGGCAAATCCGGCACGCTGCAGCAAGGAGCCAGCCGCGCGGACATCGGCAAACGGATAGACGCGCGGGCTTGCGCCGCCAGTCATCTCCACTTCCGCAGCCAGGAGACATTCGCGCAACTCATGCAGCGTGTCGCCTGCGGGCATGACACCCATGAACAATCCGTCCGGCTTCAGCGATTTGCGGATTTGCACCAGTGCGCCGGGCGTGTCGTCGGTTTCGTGCAGGGTGAGGAAAGACATGGCCAGATCAAGGTTTGTCAGTGACGAAGGCAAGGATTCCTCGCTTGTTGAAATCCAATCGTCCCGGTTCGGTCCTTCGTCTATGAAAGCCGTGCCTTCATGGCGGGTTCCGGCAAGGAAGGCCGTGTCAAGAAAAGCCTGATTGCCAGACGTCACCGCTGTCCGTTCAAATGTGCGGTCGATGAAAGAAAGGCGGTCTGCCATTTCCTTTGCCACATGAGCCAATAGGAAATCCGCGCCGTCTTTGCCCTGCGCCAGGGCGCGCTGGCGGAAACTTGTGATGGCTTTCTTGTCAAATACGCTTTGCACTGGAACGGTCCGTATGTTTGGCTGTGTCGGCGGCAATCGGATATAGCGCGTTTTCGTTTCCACCAAGCGGAGAAAGAAGTGGCTGTGATCGGCGGGCTGATTGGCAATGTGGCGGAGCGGGTGCGCGATGTGCTTTTCCCGGCAACCTGCCTTGGCTGCCACGAGATTACGGGGCAACAGGGAACGCTGTGCCCGAAATGCTGGAGTAAGGTGCGGTTCATCGAACGGCCCTATTGCGAGGTGCTTGGAACCCCGTTTTCGATGGACTACGGCGACGGTGCGGTTTCCGGCGATGCGTTGGCCGACCCGCCGCCCTTTCGAAGGCTTCGCTCTGTGGCGGCTTATGGCGATGTCGCGCGCAAACTTGTGCAATCACTGAAGTACCAGGACCGCACCGACCTTGCGCCATGGATGGCGATCTGGATGGCGCGGGCAGGCAGCGAGCTTTTGAAAGATGCGGATGTCATCGTGCCGGTGCCGCTGCACCCCGCACGCTATTTGTCCCGCCGGTTCAACCAGTCTGCAGAATTGGCACGGGCGCTTTCAAAGCGGAGCGGCGTTGCGCTTGATCCGGCGATCTTGCTCCGAACCAAGAAGACGCGGCAGCAGGTCGGGCTCGGCGCGAATGAACGGCAGGACAATGTCCGCGGGGCGTTCGCGGTGGCCGATGCGCAGAAGATCAAGGTAGCAGGAAAATCGGTGCTGCTGGTCGACGACGTCTACACCACCGGCGCGACGGTGAAGGCGGCGGCAAAGGCTTTGAAGAAGGCCGGTGCGGCGCATGTGGATGTGCTGACATTTGCCCGTGTTGTACCGGGGGACTTTGCTCTTGAAGAAGTGGCGCTTATATAGCCTTAAACAATCGAGGTTTTCCTGAATGGTTCCTGTTACAGTCTATACCCGCAACGGCTGCCCCTATTGCACGGCGGCGCTTTCGCTTCTGAGCAAGAAGGGCGCGAAAGTCACCGAATACAATGCCAGCACCAATCCGGCCTATCGGGCCGAGATGATGCAGAAGTCCGGGCGCACCACCTATCCGCAGGTGTTCATCGGCTCCACGCATGCCGGCGGCTGCGATGACATTCATGATCTTGATTCGCGCGGCGAACTTGACCGGCTCCTGGCGGGCGCTTGAATGAACAAGCTTAGCGTTGCCGCCATCCAGATGCAGTCCGGGCGTGACCCGGAGCGCAATTGCGCGGCCATGTCGGCGCAGGTTCGCGAGGCGGCGGCCAAGGGGGCGATCTATATCCAGACGCCGGAAATGACCGGGTTTCTGGTGCGCGACCGGACGGAAATGATGCGCAACGTGCGCAAGCAGGGCAATGACAAGATTGTTGCGGCGGCTTCGAAACTGGCGGGCGAACTCGGGATTTACCTGCACATCGGCTCGACGGCGATCTTGCGCGACGATGGCAAGATTGCCAACCGGGCGTTTCTGTTCGGGCCGGACGGCGGGTTGATCACCACTTATGACAAGATCCACATGTTCGACGTGGATCTCGACAATGGCGAAAGTTGGCGTGAATCGGCAACGTACGAGCCGGGGACAAGGGCAGTGGTTGCCGATCTGCCGTTTGGCAAACTGGGGTTTGCGGTTTGCTACGACGTGCGGTTTCCGCAGCTGTTCCGCGAGGAGGCGCTGGCGGGCGCGCAGATTTTGACGGCTCCGGCCGCCTTCACCAGGCAGACCGGCGAGGCGCATTGGCATTCACTGCAGCGGTCGCGGGCGATTGAAAACGGTGCGTTCATGGTGACGGCGGCGCAGGCCGGACAACATGAAGATGGGCGCGAGACGTTCGGGCATTCGATGATTGTCGATCCGTGGGGAAAGATTGTTGCAGAAGCTGGCGGCGAGGGACCGGAGATCATTTGTACCGAGATTGATCTTTCCGCTGTTGCGGAAGCGCGGAAAAAGATACCAAATCTCAAGAATGCGCGCGCATTCTCGGTTGATGAAGTGGTCCCGGAAGGGAGACAGGTCGCATGATCCGGTTTGCGCTTTCCTGCGAGCAGGAACATTCCTTCGAGGGGTGGTTCCGCAACAATGATGATTTTGACGGCCAGAAGGCGCGGCATCTAATCGAGTGCCCGGTTTGCGGCTCGGCCAAGGTGGACAAGGCGCTGATGGCGCCTTCGGTCAACACATCCAGACGTCAAAGTGTCAGGCAGGAACAGGATTCAGGCTCGGAAACGGTGACGCTGGCGCAAGGCGATGAGCAGCGCAAGGCGATGCAGGAATTGCGCAATCTGACCCACAAGATGCGCGCGAATTCCGAATATGTCGGCGACAAGTTTGCCGACGAAGCCCGCAAAATCCACGACGGCGAGCGCGACCAGCGCAATATTTACGGCGAGGCGACGGTCGATGAGGCGCGGGCCTTGATGGACGAAGGCATTGATTTCATGCCGATACCGGTGTTTCAGGAAGACCATAACTGAGTCCGGCTGAAAATCCACTTTGATGGCCAACTGATGCGGCTTTCTGCGCTTCCGGTGCTCACGTACTGTAGTACGCTCCGCTCCGGGTCTCGAAAGCCGCACCATTTGACTCATCAAACTGAATTTTGAGTTCGGCTCATAACCGCACAATTCTGTGCCTTTCATTGCTCCCTCCCCTCCGGCGTGACCGAAGTTCCGTTGTAAGCCATTGTTATAATGGAGTTTTTATGTTTACGACGAGTCAGGCTCGTTCATCAAATCCAGCGCGAGGCCGTGGCATTCTCTCAACACATCATCGACCTCGTGGATCGACCGCTGCCGCCAACCCGGCGGGAGACCGGGGCGGAAGGGGGTAATGCGGGTTGGGCGCATGGCCTTGAGCAGAAGATCGCGCCGTGCCTGCCATCGGGCGAGGCGGCGGGCCTGGCGGGGGAGGTCGTTCAAGGCGTGGCG
>JBGSHY010000024.1:0-8253 GCA_041751995.1 Rhizobiaceae bacterium
CTTGTCCAATCAGGACACTTGGTCGAATAAACCAGCGCCACAGGCGCTTGACGAACGTCAACATTAGAGCAGCCTTTCCCTCTAACTTCTACTGCCGTCCAGGAAGAATTTCCCGGACGGCTACATTTTCGCAGGTCAGACTTACTCAGCTGGAAGGGTAGCCAGGAAGGCTACCAGGTTGGCAGAAACTTGGTGGTCGATGGCGCGCAGGGCGGGCATCGCTTCGCCCGGTTGGCCGTTCAAGATCTTGTGCATGACCTCCCATGGATTGCTGGAAAGGGATCCCAATGGCGGCATATCCTTTGGCAGCTTGCCATCCGCCCCATGGCAGCCGATGCATGCGGTCATATAGACTTGCTTGCCCGCAGCCGCATCGCCGATCGAGGCTTTCGCAGCAGCATCGACATATTTGGACCATTCGATCTGTCCAAACACGACGAAGTTTGCAAGGTCGTTCAAGTCTTCTTCGGCCAGTTTGTCGCCATAGCCATGCGCGTCTGCCTTAAGCAAAGCCACAACTGCTGCCGGGTCGCCGCCAGCCATGCCGTTGATGCCTTTGATACCTGAAGCATGGCTTCCGGTTGCATAGGCGCCTCCAGCCCCAAGCCCATCCCAACCGTGACACTCCTTGCAACGCCAATTGCTTTCCGGGTCGGCTGCATATTTTTCGTTGGATGCCGGATAAAGCTTGTGCGATTCCTTGGGGGCTTCTACTTTGACCACTTTGTACCACTTGTCGTAAAGCTTTCCTCCCCGTGCTATTGAACCCTGATCTGGTTCGGCATTGGCTACCCCGGCCGCAAAAACGCTGGCGACTAAAAACATAGCTGCCCCCGTTCGAAATAAAGTTGAGAATGCAGACATTGATCCGTTCCTCCTTCTCACGTTTCGCAATTTGAGGCGACTTTTGCCAACCTCGTGAGCAGTAGGAACGCAAATTCAAGAGTCCGCATTGACTGACATCAAGAATTTTCTTGAAATCTTTAAACTGAACAATCGCAACGGAGCCGCAAAAGCTGTGAGTTCAAGTTGTGGTCACGCCAAAAATAATCCCAACACCTGCCGTGGCAGCCATTGCAAGTGCTCCCCAGAAAGTCACGCGAATGGCGCCCTTGAAGATGTCCGCTCCACCGACTGATGCACCCAGTCCTCCGAGCACTGAAAGGGCAACCAAGGTTGTTCCCGCCACCACAAGTGAAATCTGCGAGGCCGGCGACAGCATGGCCACAATCAACGGAACAATAGCTCCGATCGCGAAAGTTCCGGCTGATACAAACGCAGCCTGCACTGGATGGGCAGTGACGGTTTCCGAGATACCCAGTTCATCGCGCGAATGCGCCCCCAGGGCATCTTTTTGCGTCAGCTGAATTGCAACTTGCCTTGCGAGTTCTTCATCGAGCCCGCGGGCAACATAAATGCCGGTCAGTTCGTTCAGTTCATTTTCCGGCGTTTCTTTCAGTTCACGGGTCTCGCGGGCAATGTCCGCTTGTTCTGCATCGGTCTGTGAACTGACTGACACATATTCACCGGCTGCCATCGACATCGCGCCAGCAACAAGACCCGCCAGTCCAGCAATCAAAATTTCAGTGCGTCCCGAACCTGCCGCCGCCACTCCGACAACAAGGCTAGCAGTTGAAACCAGCCCATCATTCGCTCCCAAAACAGCCGCGCGTAGCCAACCAATTCGATGAACCATATGAACTTCAGTGTGAGAGAGCCTGCTCATCAAAAGTGCCTTTCAGGGCTATTGGGCAAGGACGGCCTTCCGGCCGGTTTTTAAGTCCGATTGACCACCCGTTCTGGATATTGCTGTGTTTGGCTCAATACTGAGCGCCCGCAGGGCATTGAGAATGACTGCCACGTCGATCAGTTCTTGCAAAAGTGCGCCCTGTACCGGTGTTAAATATCCAAAGGCGGCGGCGATCATTCCCAATATGGACATGCCAATGCCGGCCACCACGCTTTCAATTGCAATCCGGCGTGAGCGCTGCGCAACTTCAACGCCTGCTAAAAGGCGATCCAGATCGTCGACGAGCAGAACAACATCTGCGGCTTCTGCAGAGGCCGCAGCACCCCTTGCCCCCATGGCAACTCCAACATCGGCGGCTGCAAGAGCTGGTGCGTCGTTGACACCATCGCCCACCATCATCACCGGGCCATTCTTGTGCTCGCTTAGAACCAGCAGCACCTTTTGATCGGGTGTAAGGTCAGCCCGCAAGGCGTCCAGGCCAAGCCCCTCGGTTACTGCCTCGGCGACAGCGCGGCGGTCACCCGTCGCCAGAAGAATCCGCCCAATTCCCATGTTGCGCAGACCCGCCATCAGATCGGCGGTGCCAGTGCGCAAGGCGTCGGCCATCACCAGATGACCCATCAGCTTTCCGTTCACGGCCAGCGACACGATTATCGACCCTGCCTCTTTGACCGAGCTTTCAAGATCGACAACGCCAATTTGTTCTGAAACGAACTTCGCCCCGCCAACGACAACCTGCCTCCCGTCGACCGTCCCAGCAACTCCTTCTCCAGGGGCCTCGATCACGTTTTCAGGGATCGGCAAGACGATGCCCCGCGCATGTGCCGCTGCGACAATTGTCTGTGCGATCGGGTGTTTTGAAGCCTGATCAAGGGCTGCCGCAAAGTACAAGAATTCGCTCTCCGGCATTTCCCCGAGCCGCTTGATGGCTACGATCTGCGGACGCCCGTCGGTCAGCGTACCGGTTTTGTCGATGATCAGGGTCTTGATCCTTGCAAGAGCTTCCAGATGCTTGGCACCCTTGATCAAGACGCCAAAATGCGCAGCGCGTGAAAGCCCTGCCACCAAGGCAACCGGAACGGCCAGGATGAGCGGACACGGAGTTGCAACAACGAGAACCGCTACAGCTCTGATGGGGTCCCCAGTGAACCACCAAGCGGCAAGTGCCAATGCCACAGTCACTACCAGAAATAACAACGAGTAACGGTCGGCCAGTCTGGCCATCGGCGCCTTGGATTTCTGTGCGGCTTCAACCAGCCGTACAATTCCGGCATAAGTGCTGTCAGCGGCCCGACGCGTGACCCGCAAATCGAAGGCCTCGCCGGAATTGGTCGAGCCGCTCATGACGTCCTGCCCGATTGTCAAACGAACGGGCATGGATTCTCCCGTTAGCGCAGACTGATCAAGCATGGCTTGCGGGCTATCCATTGTGCCATCGACGGGGGCCACATCGCCCTGCCTGATCAGGAGCAGATCGCCCGGCTCAATTTCTTCCAGCGGCACTTCATCCAGTGCGCTGTTGCGGTGGCGTGTAGCTGTTCGGGGCACGCGCGACAACAGATCGCTCATCTCGCGGCGAGCTCTTCCTTCGGCAAAACTTTCAAGGAAAGTCCCACCCGAATACATCAGAGCGACCACCGCAGCAGCCAGCGTTTCGCCAAACAAAAGGGCTGCCGACATTGACAGCGCTGCTACGATATCGAGCCCGACTTCGCCCTTCCAAAGGCTTTTGACGATTTCGACGCAAAGTGCCGCAAGGACCGGGATCACACCCGCTGCCCAGAAGATTGTAGCCAAGTCGGATTTTCCAGCCACCAACAGCACAAGCCCGCTGGCCAGTCCGAGGAGGGCTGTTGCGACCAAGGCAAAATTCAAACGGTCAATGGCGAGTGTTTTCATTTAGCATTTGTCTCAGTGGCCAAATGACAAGCGCGGCTACCTGGAGATTCGGCAGCAGGATGAAACAGGTTACCCACTCTGGTTTCTTTGAGCGCATCGCCATCCCGGTCTATGAAGAGGGCGTCAATTTTGTATTTTTGCGCCATCACAGCGCCCTCTACAGACCCTTTCACCATCAAGGCAGTTGCCCATGCATCTGCTGACATACAATTGGCGTGAATGACCGTGACCGAGGCTGGAGATCTGAGGAGCGGCCCGCCCTTTTCAGGATCCATAGTGTGCGACAACCGGCGTTCGCCGACATCGATCCAATGACGGTAGTCGCCTGACGTGGCCACGGCTGCATCCTGCAAAGCAAGGATCGCATGCGGCTCCCGCGCTTCGTGGTTTGGCTTTTCGATGGCAATGTTCCAGGGGGATTTATCAGGCTGAAGCCCCATGGCTCGCAACTCACCGTCTATCGCCACCAACGCATTTGGAATTGCAAATTCTGCCAGGACCTCTGACAGTCGGTCCACGCCGTAACCCTTTGCAATTCCTGAAAGATCAAGGTGTATTGGCGAGTGCTTCCTTGCCCGGTGACGGTTTGGGTCAAGCTCCAGCACTTCATGCGCTGGTTGACGAATTCTGCCCAATGATTGCTTGATTCTGGGCGCGCTGGCACCAGCGGTGCCAAAACCCCAGGCGGCGACAGCATCCCCCATGCCAATGTCAAAGGCACCGCCCGATGCACGACCTATTGCCAACCCAGTCTCCAATACTTTCAACAGATGATCCGGGGCATCAAACCAAACGTTGAGAGGGTGTGCATTGAGCTGCATCAGATCGCTATCAGGTTTCCAGGTGGACATTTGTGCATTCACTACGCTTACAGCTGCTTGAAGCGCGGCGACAACCGGCGCTACGTCAAAAGCATTTGGAATGTGAAACAACGCTGACCACCGGGTACCCATGGTCGGGCCATTCAGTGCATGCCGAACAAGATCAGTAGACATCTTCGACATACCGTCCTGCCGCCTTCAACTCGGCCGTTGTCAGTCCGGCAGGTGCAAGAATTTCGCTGAGCGCCTCGGCAACACCGGCTGCCATGTTGCGTCCACCGCAGACCATCACTTTGGCACCGCGCGCGATCAATTGAGCAAGATGTGTCGCGTCGCCGCGCAACGCATCTTGAACATGGTGGGGCTTTGCGCCGCGGGAAACAGCGGTGACCATCCTGGTAAGGCGACCATCGGCCTGCCAGTCAGTCAGTTCCTGTCCATAGAGAAAATCACTGTCGGCATGGCGCATCCCGAAAAATAGATGAACCGGACGGTGCCGCGCGTTTGCACGCACGAAACCTGCCAACGGCCCAATCCCTGTGCCTGCTCCAATCAGGATCAAGGGCGAAGCCTTGCGACCGGCGTGAAAATCGGGATTACGGCGCAAGAACCCTGAAACCGTATCACCCGGCTCCAAGGCGACAAGTTGACCGGAACACAGGCCGCCTGCCTGCTGTTTGACGACAATCTCGACGAACCCGTCACGGCTGCCGGAAGCAAGCGAATAAAACCGGGGAACGGCAGACCCTTTGGGCAGGATGCCCAACAGATCACCTGCCTCAAAGCGGCTGATTCCATACCCGAAAAGCGCGCGCCAAATCGAAACCTTCGGCATGGCAAATCGCAGGATCGCCGTTGGAGCTTGTAATTCTGTTCCAAAATCGCGGCGAGATATCAACGTCAATTGCTGGGCGGCAGGCAAAACCGGCTGGTGGACGAGTTCCAGTTCAAAACCCATGGCCTGTCCCAAAGCCCGGCCCCAGCGTGCAAATTCCTGTGGCGACTGCCGATCAATCGTGTCGAACGGCAGAAGTGTGACCCAACCCTTGGCTTCTGCCTCGTTCACAACCGCTTCGGCGAATGCGCAGTAGGCAGAAAAATTGCGATCACCGAATCCAAGTATAGCAATTGGCGCATGTGGGGCCGAAGGCAACGCCCTGAGATGGTCCAGGAAACCTGCCGCAGATGCAGGCGCGTTGCCAACGCCATAGGTCGCCGCCAGGATCAGGTAGCGGCGGGCTTTGGCATACTTTGCGGGCGCAAAGTCTGACATCGGCGCGGCGTGGACAGTTTGACCAGCGTCGGTCAATGCCTGGTGCAGCGTTGCTGCAAAGCCCCAGGTGCTGCCGCCTTCGCTTCCCACAAGAATAATGGTCTCGGCGCGGGCAGCGGCAAAGTTGCCTTTGATACCGGGTCTTGCTCGGCGACCAGCAACCCACATTATTATTCCTGTGACGCCCATGATCGGAACGCCCAGAGCCATTACGCCCAAGAGCAATCCAAGTGCTGCAGCACCCTGTCCGGTATGCAACATGTAAAGGGTTTCAGAAACGTGTTCCCAGATTGTCAGGTCAATCCAGGCAAGTTGTGCGCCAGTGCCCTGATCGACGTAGCCAGTACCTTGATCTGTCTTCACGGTGAAAACGTCAGTGGCATCGTCAGGATACGGGAACGCCAGCTCACGCAATTCCGAAACCCGGGTCCGCAACAGCAAATCGATTGTTTCAACTTTCGCTCCTGTTAGCCCACTGACTTCCGCTGGCGCTACAGGCGGTGGTGAAAACACAGGCAACAGGTCAAACGTTGAAGCAGCCATCCAAAGCGCGGTGACAGAAGAAAGCAGAAGTCCAGCAACCGCAATTCGCGCAATTTCCACATGAAGACGACCAGAAAGCGGCCCCCGCAAGCGCGTAAACCATCGCCGCCAGCCGCCAACCCTGCGCAGTACCAGCATGACACCCGAAATTGCCAGCACGAGCATGCCACCAGCTCCGACAGCCATGGATATGCGCCCCGCATCGTCCAAAAACAGCGACCGGTGCAAATTGGTCAGCCAACGTTCAATCTGATTGGGGTCGGCTGAAGCCACGCCCTTGCCAGTTGCCGGATCAATCATGGCAGATCCGGGCGTTCCCTGATCGAACCAATACGCAATGATTTTCCCTGTCGGCGAACGCCGAATTTGCTCGACGCCGGGATAGGCAGCCTGAATGCGGGCCGTCAGCACGGCTACATTCAATCCTGCCTCTGCCTGCGGCGCCGATAGGCGCTCAACTGCGGGAAACACCGAAAGGGCCGCGCCGCTCAGCGCCAAGATTGTAATTAGGACCAAGGCAAAAATGCCCGGCCAGCGGTGAAAGGCGCGGAGCATGGATTTGTAACCTTACAGGCCATAGCTGAAGTTGGAGATGTAACGGCGACCCTTTACGGGCGAGCCGGCGCCGCTTTTTGTCAGTGGCACCGCGATCTCGTTCGGACTGTCCCGCATGTCCTCGACGGCCGCATCGATGTGCAGGGTATAACCCGCATCAAACAACGTATCCGCCAAATCCAGCGTTATTTCGAGACTGCGGCCAGCGCCCACGCTGGCACCGGTGATGCCATTGATTTGCGCGGGATCGCCTTTTGTTGCGCGGTACCAGTCGGACAGATGCTCGTAGTATTTGGATTTGCCGCCCGCCATCCAAAGGCTGCCTGCGTAGGCGCCGGAAGCGTCGGTGACATAAAGCGCAAGGTAAGCGCCATCACCGCCATAGTTGTTCAGCGTCGTGGTGAACGTGACCGGGCGTGCCATGGCCAGTCCGGGAAGCGTCAGTGCTGTAGTCAGTAAGAGGGTCGCAAGAAAAATTTTCATCAGATTGGTTCCTGATCGTTGGGGTTGCGTCCGGCAGGATTATTTGATTTTGACTTGCGGCTTTGCGCCACTTTCAAACAAGCCGTTTTGCGGTGGCGTCACAGATCCCGTTGGCAAAGCATTTCGCGTGTTGTCATCGTCATCGCTGCTACGACGGTGATCATCGTCGTCGCGTTCATTTTCATGGTCGCGGTCATCACCGTTGTCGCCGCTGGCAAAAATGAAAGTCTTCGAACCTGGTTCGTTGGCAGGGCGCACTTCGGTCGCCGTGTTCGCAGTTTCCTGATCGGAGGAGGTCATCGCGCTCCATGCAGGCAAACCGAGGACCGCTGAAAGTGCGGTGGTGGCGATAAGAATTTTAATGGATTTAGTCATGACAGGTCTCCTTGTTTCGATGGAAACAATCTGGGACCTCAACCTGAGGAGTTGCTGACGATCCGGCGATACTTGCTTCAGCTTGGTGTCAGGTACAAAAAAACCCCGCCGGAACAGGCGGGGCAAGCAAACGCGATTTGCAGGTCTGACGAAATAACTTCAGTCATCCTTGCTGCGGTTTTTGCCATGATTGCGACCCTCGTCTTCGTCGCCATCTTCGAACTCGATATCAATGATTTGCAAAGTTGCCGGGTGAATCGTAACTTCGATCCGGCGGCCATCCGCAGCCCTTCCATTGATTTCATAGCATCCGTCATCGATCTTGATCCGGCGGACGGTCCAGCCATTATTTCGGGCAAGTTTTGCCACAGCCTCCCGAGGTTGCCAGTCAGCCATGGGCACGAAGCAGTCATCCGATGCCAGCGCCGACGCCCCCGGGAAGATCGCGAGAATGGTCAGAATTGTCATTATCTTCTTCATGGGCCAAACTCCGGGTTGCGGCCTTGTTCAACAGACCACGCGCGACGAAACTGACGGCATCCTGAAGCCGTGAC
>JBGSHY010000025.1:0-4805 GCA_041751995.1 Rhizobiaceae bacterium
TCCGGGGTGAACCCTTCGAGGTTCTTCGTGATCCGCGCCTGGCCGATGCCTTCGGAGATCGAGGAGCCTTCGGATTTAAGCTCGCCCGTGGTGTAGAAACTATGGAGCGCGGCGCCATGGGGATCGGCGATGCCGATCTTCACACCCGGTTTTTTCTCGCGCAGCGCCATCGCGGTGCCCACCAGCGTACCGCCCGAACCCACCGCGCAGATAAATCCGTCGATCGCACCCGCCGTATCCCGCCAGATTTCAGGGCCCGTCGTCTCGATATGCGCCTGCCGGTTGGCGATATTGTCGAACTGATTGGCCCAGAACGCACCATTCGGCTCGGTTTTCGCCAGTTGCTCGGCGAGCCGACCCGATACGCGGACGAAATTATTCGGGTTGGAATAGGGCGCGGGTGGCACCTCGATCAGGCTGGCGCCGGCGACGCGCAGCGCGAGTTTCTTCTCATCGCTCTGGCTATCGGGGATGACGATCACCGTTCTGAGGCCCAGCGTGTTGCCAACCAGGGCAAGGCCGATGCCGGTATTGCCGGCCGTTCCCTCGACGATGACGCCGCCCGGTTGCAACAGACCCCGGCGTTCAGCGTCGCGGATGATGAACAGCCCCGCCCTGTCCTTGACCGACTGGCCCGGATTCATGAACTCGGCCTTGCCCAAGATGGTGCAGCCGGTGAGTTCAGACGTCTTCTTGAGCTTTATCAGCGGGGTGTTGCCGATCAGGTCGATCACAGACGTCATGGAAGCTTCCTTGTGTGCTTGCCCGCCAAGGGTAGAAAGGCGTGGGCGCATTCGCAAGACGCTGGACGGCGAACAAACCAGCATATAGAGAATTTTTTAGGTGTTTGGCCGAAAATGCAGTGAAATTATCCCTCTCTTGGCGATCCGAAGGGAAACTTGCCACGTAAAGACAGAAGAACAGTGACGGAGCATTGCAAAGCCTATGCGGTCTGCAGAAATAGAATCCCTTGACGGGCTGATGGCGCGTTACGTTGCTGGCGCGCTGCCGGAACCAGCGCGCGTTCTTGTGGCGACACATTTGTGCCTTCGCCCGGAGCGCCGATTGTTTATTGACAGTCTGGAATGTGCGGCAGGGGATGCGCTTGAGCGGATTGACCCTGTGTCCTTGAACGACCGCGATTCGCGTCTTGCAGCAGTTTTCAATTCTGCCCCTTCACCAGTCATGGCAAAGACTTTGCCCACAAAAGGCGTTTTGCCGGCCGTTTTGCGCGATTTCATTGGCTTTGACGTCGATACGATCCCTTGGAAGACAAAAATGCCGGGATATCGCGAATTTTCGCTTGGCGAGATCGACGGCTGTGAGGCAAACATGCTGTGGATCAAGGCTGGACGGAAAATGCCATCCCATACGCATGAAGGCTCGGAACTGACATTGGTTTTGGATGGTGCATTTCGCGACGCAAACGGCCGCTTTGGACGTGGTGACATCTCCTTGGCTGACGAGAATGTTGACCACCGCCCGATCGCTGAGGACGAACGTGCTTGCATCTGCTTCGCCGTGACGGACGCTCCGCTGCGCCTGACCGGATCATACAGGCAATTTTTCAGCGATTTTCTGGGACGATGAGCCTTTATCGTGCTTCGCCAAAAGACGGCATTGCCTGGATTACCGGTGGTTCTTCGGGCATAGGCCGCGCTCTTGCGTTTGAGCTTGTAGATCGCGGGTATAAAGTCGCAATCTCGGCCAACAAGTTCGAGCTGTTCGACAAGGCGATGATGGAGCGCGAAGACTGGCAAAAGTACAAGCCGAACATCTTCAAATATGTTTGCGATGTTACCGACGAAGCAGCGATGCAGCAAACGTGCAGCGCCATCATTGCAGAACACGGGCCGATTTGCCTGGCCGTTTTCAATGCCGGCACATATGAGCCAGTGGAAGGGCACAAACTGACGACAGAGGTTTTCCGGCAAACGTTCGCCGTCAATATCCAGGGTGTTGTCAACGGAATCGTGCCGATCGTCGAGCATATGAAGCAAACCGGCAAAGGCCAGATCGCGATGACCGCATCGGTCACATCCTACGCCGGGCTGCCGACTGCCGCAGCGTATGGCCCGACAAAGGCGGCTCTAAACTCAATGGCGCAAAGCCTCAAGTTCGATTTTGACCGGATGAACATACGCATTCAGGTAATCAATCCGGGATTTGTGCATTCGCAACTGACAAACAAGAATTCATTTCCGATGCCGGGCATCATTCGAGCCCACAAGGCTGCGATCCGTATTGCCGACGGATTTGAGCGAGGCGGCTTCGAATTGCGGTTCCCCAAGCGGCTCGTCGTTCCATTGAAGATCCTGAGCTACCTGCCCTACCCGCTATATTTCTGGACCATCAAAAAGATTACGGGCGCAGATAAACCTCTGGAATAAGCATCTTTGCAAACCGAGCGTTTGCCGTTAGCCCTTGTAATCTCAGGCCTTGGGAGGGGAAATTGCGCAAAATGCTTTACGGGCTTGTTGTTCTGGCCATAGCCGCAGGTCTGGCGTTCCTTTTGGGCCCTCGCGTGAAAACCGACACTGTGATCCGCTTTGACGCCAAGCAGATTGGCTCGGATCCGCAAGCCTGGCTGGCACGGTCAGAAGCCGCCGTTTCCGGCATCCACGACAATCTGCAAAAAGAAATCATCTGGGCCTATCCTGCGTCCAAGGCAAGAACACCGCTGGCGATTGTCTATGTCCACGGCTTTTCCGCTTCCAAGAACGAGGCGCGTCCCGTGCCAGACAAGGTTGCCGCAGCGCTTGGCGCAAACCTCTATCTGACGCGTCTTGCCGGGCATGGCCAGGACGGCAATGCATTGGCTGGTGCGTCTGTCAACGACTGGGTCAACGACATAGCCGAGGCCATGGCCATCGGCAAAATGATTGGAGAGAAAGTGATCGTGGTCGGCGTTTCCACCGGCGCGGGGCTGGCGACGTGGGCGGCCAATGACCCTGCCCTTTCCAAGGATATTGACGGGATGGTGTTCATCTCGCCCAACTATGGTGTTCAGGCCAGCGGGTCGTTTTTGCTGACGATGCCGTTCGGCGAGCAACTGGCGAATTTGATCGTCGGCAGGGAACGGACGTTTGAAACCTACAATGACATGCACAGGCGTTTCTGGACCTGGAGCTATCCGACCAGAGCGCTGCTGCCGATGGCGGCGCTGACCAAGCTGGCGGCGAACACGCCGGTGGAAGCGATCAAGCAGCCGGTGCTGATGATCTACTCGGAGACGGACAAGGTCATCCGGCCGGATCTCATCAAGGCCATGGCCGCGCGTTGGGGCGGCAAGGTGACGCTGACGGCGCTGGCCAAGAATGATGACCCGTCTAGCCATGTGATCGCCGGGGATGCGCTGTCGCCTGGGTCAACAGATGAGGTGGCAGGCATGATTGTCGACTGGGTGAAAAGCCAAGGGTTTTGAATCCCTTGCGCGGTTTTGCTCACGACGGGCGTTTCGGAGAGTCCTTGGCGAAGGCGAAAGCGACGACCGATAGGCCGACCAGCACAGCGTAGATCAGGAATAAGTTCGAGAAGGCTCCACTGCCGTCTGACCCAACCGCAAACTTGAGGATCGTACCGCCTGCAATCTGCATGATGCCGACGCCGATGATATTGAAGAAATTCATCAATGTGACACCACGGCCGAGAAGGTCCGGTGGCAGGAAGGAACGACCGTGCGCCATCTGCAGGCCGTAGGTCATGCCGAACAGCCCGATGGCGGAAAAGACAATTCCGGTCAGAACGAGCGAATCCGGTGCGGCGAAGGCCAGCCACAGCAGCATCAGGACCTGGATGAAATTGCCGGTGAAGATCACCCATTTGACCGATCCGATTATTTTCTCCAGCGGGCCGTAGAGGAAACTGCCGAAGGCCATCGACAGGGCCATGAAGAAGGTGATGTTGCCGATTGAGACAGCGTCCGCGCCGAACGTTTCGGTCAGGTACGGGCCAGCCCAAAGCCCGCGGATGCCAGCGGGCGGCATGTAGGCGAGGATCATCAGCGGGATCATCGGCCACAGGAACGGCATGCGCAGCAGTGCAATGTAGCCGGAGTAGCCTGACCCCTTTATGCCCGCCACCGGCGCCTGGCGCTTGACGAAGGCCCAGATGCCGATACCGACAAGAATGGCGACAACGCCGAGCGCGGCAATAGTCGGCCGCCAGCCGAATGCTTCGGCGGCATGTGCAAGCGGTGATGTACCTGCGACATTGCCCAAAGTGCCAAACGCGACCAGCCAGGTGGTGAACATGGCGAACCGCGCAGGGTTGCCGTTCTTGGCAAACTGAAAATAGGAGGCCATCAGCACCGGCGCACAGCCGACGCCAATCAGGCCCATCGCCAAAATAACCATCCAGCCGTTTTGCGCCAGAGCAAACAGGAAAGCCCCGCCGCCGGCAAACAGCGGAAACAACAGCCCGGCCGTATCGCGCGGCCCCTTGCGGTCCAGCATCAGACCAACGGTAAACTGCATGAAAGCGAAGGTGATGAAGAACATGCCGGACGCCAGTCCCAGTTCCGGCTTGGTCATGCCAAGCTCGGCTGTGAGCACCGGCGTCAGGACGGCCAGAAAGGCGCGGAAGAACTGCGACATGACATAGGCCAGCGCGAGCACTGCGTATCCGGCCATGTCGTCAGTCCCCTGCTTTTATGCGTATTCTTTAAGCCGCGCGGGATTTGGCGCGGTTCGGGCGGAAGCGGCGCTTCTTCTTTTCGGGGCCCGCTTTGGCGGCGTCCGCCTTGGTCGGGGCGAAGGCCGGGTGCAGCTTCACGGGCTCAATCTCGCCTTCCTCACGGCGGCGGG
>JBGSHY010000026.1:0-45036 GCA_041751995.1 Rhizobiaceae bacterium
AACAGACCGCATTCATCGCTCGGCAATCTCACGCCCAGCGAGTTCGCCATGAAAATGGCATTGCAAAAGCAGGCCGCATGAGGCCAGAAATGAACCAACGGACTCCGCGCAAAAGCGGATGAAACTCGGGTCTCAGGTCACAAATGCGTCGCACGCACAGCAACGCGCCCTTCGCGCGTGCGTGGCGTGCAAGTTTCCCCCTGAAATGCCTATCAAAAACAGCCCGTCAATCCGACGGGCTTTTTGCGTTTGGCGCGTTCAAAATCCTCGAACCAAACACAATTCCGGAAGCCCGCTCGGTGGACAAATGATTCACTGGATCAATTGTTTATCCGCCTCGCCTCGTCAGGCTTATAACCCGAAGGGTCCGAAGGACGGTTCAAATCAGCCCTGCGCTAACGCTCGGGCGTTCGTCGCTCGTCAAGCCAAACCGTTGGCTTGCCGTCCGGCAAAGCCGGACCACTCCTCACCCCCCCCCGCAACCAAGCTATCCGGCTTTGCCGGATGCGTTCTTCGCAAGCAATTTGCCAAAGGCAAATGCTGTGCCAATGGATCTTGTTTGGTCTACTGCCCGGCGATAGCCTCGGGTTTGCCAAACTATTTCGGGAACAGTTTTTCATGACAAGCGGTTTTTCCGACACTCCGCCACCGCCATATTATGCCGTTATCTTCACAAGCCGGTTGAGCGTCAATGATGCTGGCTACACGGCGATGGGTGACATCGTGTCGAAGCTGGCGGAAAGCCAACCGGGGTATCTGGGGATGGAGTCCACGCGGGGAAATGACCGGCTCGGAATAACCGTTTCCTACTGGAAAGACGAGGACAGTATTCTTGCCTGGAAGGCTGACATAAAACACCTGATGGCTCAAAAGAACGGCATCGAAAGATGGTATGACCATTACGAACTTCGGGTGGCAAAAGTTGAGAGGGCTTACAATGGCCCGCTAGGTCGGTCTGTCGGATAATTCGTTCCATGGAAACGCTTAGAGCACTTTTCGACCGGATTGAATCGTTCTGCCGGTGGCGGTTTGATTCAAGATCAAGGGGTTCGGCGAAGGCCGTAGTGGTTCTACGGTCGAGCCGGAACCCGCGGAGATTGGGCCAAACCGGCCCGGCTCTGCGGGTTTCCGTCCGGCGGGCGCCCGCTTCGTCGAGACGCTCGGACGATGAACCACATCGCCCTTCGCGTCTCTCCTGCCGGATCGCCGCTCCGGACGAGAAACAGAACCGGATCAATCCGGTCGAAAAGTGCTCTAATAGGCGCATCGGCGATCCCGGAAGTTGACGTGCTGCCGTTCCAGACCTTCCGCGCCATGGCGGTTCAGTCAGGTGCGGGCGGTGGTTTCAGTGTGGAGATTTGGAGCCAAATGACAAACGGGGTCGCAGTCAGGATCGTTCCTGGAACAGCCGAAGGCCGGGTACTGGCATCGCAGACCGGCTTGAGCTTTTGGGGTGGTGTGGATCCCGCCACCGCACGGATCATCGATGCCCGTCATCCGCTGCATGGCGAGATCGTCGCTGGGACCGTTCTCATGATGCCAACGAGCAGGGGCTCGTGTTCCGGCTCCGGTGTGATGCTCGATCTTGCCTTGAATGGGCGGGCACCAGCCGCCCTCATTTTCAGCGAGCGCGAGGACATCGTCACGCTGGGAGCCCTGATCGCAGGAGAATTGTTTGGCTGCGGCGTGCCCGTGCTTCAAGTGAGCAAGGATGACTTCGCGACCCTGAGCCGGTTTGACCGGGTAACCATCACTAGCACTTCCCTTGTTGCCCCTGGTTTTGAGATGCCGATCGTGCCGCCTGCTGCCGATCAGCTCTCCTTGACGGAACAGGATCGCGCGATTCTCGATGGCCGTGAGGGGGAGGCGGCTGCCCTTGCCATGCGAATCGTGTGCGCTGTTGCCGCGCAGCAGGGCGCAACCCAACTGACCGATATCAGTCGTGGCCACATTGACGGCTGCATCCATGCCCATCCGGCCAATCTGATCTTTGCCGAAAAGATGGAGGCGCTTGGCGCGCGCGTCAGGGTTCCGACCACCATCAATGCGATATCCGTGGATCGCCTGAACTGGCATTTGCAGGGTGTTCCGCCCGGGTTCGGCAAGGCCGCGTCACGCCTTGCCGATGCCTATGTGGCCATGGGCTGCCAGCCGACCTTCACCTGCGCGCCCTATCTGCTGGATGACCGGCCCGTGAAAAACGAGGCCATCGCATGGGCGGAATCCAATGCAGTGGTCTATGCCAACAGCGTGGTGGGGGCGCGCACGCCAAAACATCCCGATTATCTCGATCTGTGCATGGCGGTCACCGGCCGGGCGCCGCTTTCAGGTGTCTATCTCGACAGTGAACGCAAGGCGCGCCTCATTCTCCAGTTCGAGGCACCTGAAGAGGCTGACGATGCCCTGTGGCCCTTGGCAGGCTATCTTGCCGGCCTCAAGGCACCCGACGCGATACCGTTGCTGCGCGGTCTGGCAGGGCACTCGCCTGATACCGACGAACTGAAGGCGCTGTGCGCGGCATTCGGAACGACATCGGCGGCTGCGATGCTGCATGTCGAGGGCGTGACACCCGAAGCTGACGGCGCAGCGCTTGCCGGAGCCGCTGTCCTGAAGGTCACACGGGCCGATCTTGCATGGGCCTGGAGCGAACTGAACAAGGGGCCGGAGGCAATCGACCTCGTTGCCATTGGCAGCCCGCATGCGTCAGCCCGGGAATGCCGGGGACTTGCCCAGGCACTGGATGGCCGCCATGTCCGGATTGCCACCATTGTCACGGTGGGCCGGCAAATCCTCTCAGAAATCGAAGCAGACGGAACACTCGCAAGGCTGTGCGAGGCCGGCGTGCAGGTCATAGCGGACCTGTGCTGGTGTTCGATCACCGAGCCGGTGTTTCCGTCGGCTGCACAAAGCGTCATGACGAATTCCGGCAAATATGCCCATTACGGGCCGGGCTTGTCGGGGCGGTCCGTGCGCTTGGCCGGCCTGCGCCAATGCGCCGAAACAGCTGTGTCCGGCAGGGCCGGGCTTGGCTTGCCCGCCTGGCTTCGATAGCAGCAGAGCGGACCAGAACATCGAAGCCAAAGGATGAATTTTGGTGAGCGCGCAGGGGGTCGAACCCTGGACCTACTGATTAAAAGTCAGTTGCTCTACCAGCTGAGCTACACGCTCCCGAAGCAGTGAACCTGCGGAAGTGAGGGCGTAATAAGGGCAGCCAGTGTGAAGGTCAACACCCTCTTGCAAAAACACGAGTGTGTGACCGGATATTTCTGGACTTGCCGGCGCGCCATTCCGCCCTATCGTCCTCAATGCAGCGGTGAAACTTAAAACCGCTGGACAGCGTATTATCGAATATCGGCAAAAGGGGTTTCTGCCATGACCTTTGCATTTCGAATCCGCATCCTCTTCATTTCTTTACTGGCGGCGATTGTCGGCACGATCGGCGCTTATGCCGACGACGCCTCGAGGGCCAAGGCGCAAGACATAATCCGCGGCCAGATCGAGGCTTTCAAATCAGGCCAGGACGCCCTCGCCCATTCTTTTGCCTCGCCGACCATCCAGGGTTTTTATCCGGATATTCCGGTGTTCATGGACATGGTGAAGCGCGGTTATGCGCCGGTTTATGCTCCGCGCAACTATGACTTCGGCCGCACCAGGGAGCCCTCCAATGGCGTAGTCGTTCAGGAGGTGCTTGTCACGGGGCCTGATGGCAAGCCATGGACCGCCGTCTACACGCTGATGCGTCAACCGGACGGCGCCTGGAAGATCAACGGTGTGCAGATACTGCCGGGAGATGACTCGTCTGCTTGAGATCGTCCGGCGTTTTGATTGAATCACATCAAAACATGCCTTGCGCGGTTTGACGCAACCATTCAATCAAATAGTGGGCGGAAATGATCTTGCCGTATCCATTTCCGGGAGGCTGTGGTGGATGATCTGCAAAATGGCAAGCGCAACAAGCGCGGTGACTGGGCGCCGAACGACGCGCTGACCATTGCGCCGTTCTATTCGTTTCCGCCAAATCCGGTCAAAATCCTGAAATGGTTGATCGGATTTCTGTTGCCGTGGAATGTCATGTTCATGGCGTCTGCCTACGCCTTTTCGTCCTGGTTGCTGCCTGACATTGAAACGATGAAAACCCTGCAATGGGGCTGGATTCTAAAACTCCTTGCCATCAATGCGATCGCCATATTCCTGTTTTATGGGGCGTTCGAATTGCCGCTCTATATTCGCCGCGCCCAGGGCAACCACTTCAAATACAATGTCAAATTTCCGGCTGACGCCAAGAGCGACGTGTTCTGGTTCGGCAGCCAATCTATAGATTCCATCCTTCGATGCTTTGTCACCGGTGTACCGATCTGGACTGCCTATCAGGTCGGGATTATTTACGCCTTTGCCAACGGATACATGCCGTGGCTCAGCTTTGCCGACAATTTCTGGTACCTTTTGGCTCTCGGCTTTCTGGTGCCCATCTGGCACGAATTCCACTTTTTCTGCATCCACCGCCTGATCCACACCCCTTTCCTCTACAGATGGGTCCACTCGGTGCACCACAATTCGGTCAACCCGTCACCTTGGTCGTCGCTATCGATGCACCCGGTCGAGCAGCTGCTTTATTTCTCCTCGTCGCTCCTGCACCTGATCATCCCGTCCAATCCGGTCATGGCGCTTTACCAGCTGCATTTCGCCGGCTTTGGCGCAGTCGTCGGCCACATCGGCTTCGACAAGATTGAGGTTGGCAGCGAGGGCGGGTTCGACACCCATGCCTATTCGCACTATCTCCATCACAAATATTTTGAGGT
Organism: Rhizobiaceae bacterium; assembly: GCA_041751995.1. Taxonomy (GTDB): domain Bacteria; phylum Pseudomonadota; class Alphaproteobacteria; order Rhizobiales; family Rhizobiaceae; genus JANMEX01. The sequence goes on from JBGSHY010000026.1 coordinate 4,800, forward strand.
GAACTACGGTGACGGATCCGTGCCGCTCGACAAGCTGTTCGGCACTTTCCACGATGGCACGGCAGAAGGCGAAGCGATCATGGAAGCGCGGTTCAGGAAGTTGCGCGAACGGGCGAACAAGACCGCTTAAAGCGCAGCCAGATCGCCGCGTACCCAGCCGTCCTGCGTCGCCGCGGTGAAAACTTCAAACCGGCTTTCATCAATCGCTGCGCGGATGCCCTGCATCAGGTGCTGGTAGTAGGACAGATTGTTCCACGTCAAAAGCATGCCGCCGAGCGCCTCGCCGGACTTGATCAGGTGATGCAAATAGGCCCGCGAATAATCACGCGCTGCCGGGCAATCGCTTTCCTCGTCGAGTGGACGCGGATCATCGGCATGGCGCGCATTGCGCAGGTTGATCTTGCCGCGCCGCGTGTAGGCAAGGCCATGCCGCCCTGCCCGCGTCGGCATCACGCAGTCGAACATGTCGATGCCGAGAGCCACCGATTTCAGGATGTCGTCCGGCGTGCCGACACCCATCAGATAGCGCGGCTTGGTTGGTGGCAGCACCGGCAGCGTCACATCCAGCATCGCCAGCATCACCGCCTGCGGCTCGCCGACCGCCAATCCACCAACGGAATAGCCCGGCAAGTCCATGGCTGTCAGCGCTTCGGCCGAGCGGATGCGCAGGTCCGGCTGGTCGCCGCCCTGGACGATGCCGAACATCGCCTTGCCAGCTTGCGTGCCAAACTGTTTCCACGAACGCTCCGCCCAGCGCAGTGATAATTCCATCGCCCGTTCGATCTCCTTGGGCGTTGCAGGCAGCGCCACGCATTCATCAAGCTGCATCTGGATGTCAGAGCCAAGCAGCGTCTGGATCTCGATCGACCGCTCCGGGGTCATCTCATAGGCGCGTCCGTCAATGTGCGAGCGGAACGTAACGCCATGCTCGTTGAGTTTCCTCAGCTTGGCCAGCGACATCACCTGAAACCCGCCGCTGTCCGTCAGGATCGGATGCGGCCAGCGGGCAAATTCATGCAGTCCGCCGAGCCGCGCAATCCGTTCGGCCGAAGGGCGCAGCATCAGATGATAGGTGTTGCCAAGAATGATGTCCGCGCCGACACCGCGCACCTGATCCATGTACATGGCTTTCACCGTGCCTGCCGTGCCGACCGGCATGAATGCCGGCGTGCGCACCGTGCCACGCGGCATGGTGATCTGGCCGCGCCGGGCCTTGCCGTCGGTTTTCAGCAGCGTGAATTTGAAGGTGTCTGACACTCAAAGCCCTTCCGGCAAAATCAGGCAAGCATCGCCATAGGAGTAGAAGCGGTATTTGGTTTCAATGGCGTGTTGGTATGCGCCGCGCATCACGTCAAGTCCCGCCAGCGCAGACACCAGCATGAAGAGCGTCGATCGCGGCAGATGGAAATTGGTCATCAGCCCGTCAATGAATTTGAACCGGTAACCCGGCGTGATGAAAATGTCCGTCGCGCCGGACCAGGCGTGCAAATTGCCATCCGGGTCAGCCGCACTTTCCAGCAGCCGCAGAGACGTCGTGCCAACAGCAATCACACGCCGCCCTTCGGCTTTGGCTTTGTTCAGGCTATCAGCGACTTCGGCGCTCACCTGCCCGATTTCGTGGTGCATCTTGTGGTCTGCCGTGTCGTCCGCCTTCACCGGCAGGAATGTCCCTGCCCCGACATGCAGCGTCACGAAATGCCGGTCGATGCCAACAGCATCAAGCTTGGCGAAAAGTTCTGGCGTGAAATGCAGGCCAGCCGTCGGTGCAGCGACAGCGCCCTCTTCGCGGGCATAGATCGTCTGGTAATCGTGCAGATCCTTGTCGTCATCGGCACGCTTGGCGGCGATGTAGGGCGGGATCGGCACATGTCCGACGGCGCGGATGGCATCGTCTAGCGCAGGTCCCGAAAAATCAAACCGCAGCAGCGCCTCGCCGGCTTCGCCTTTTTCGGCAACCGTCGCGTCAAGTTGGCCGAGCATGCAGGCGCTCTCGTCCTGCCCGAAGCGTATCCGGTCGCCTGCCTTCACCCGCTTGCCGGGCCGCAGGAACACGCGCCACGCAGCTGGACTTTCCCGCATGTGCAGCGTCGCCTCGACATGGGCAAGATTGCCTTCGCGCTCGCGTAGGCCGAACAACTGCGCCGGGATCACCTTGGTGTCGTTGAACACCAGCACATCGCCACGTCGCAGCAGGTCTGGCAGATCGCCGACCGCCCGGTCTGACAAGTGCCCGCCCGCGATGACCAGCAGCCGCGCGCTTTCGCGCGGTTCCGCCGGCCGCAACGCGATACGGTCTTCCGGCAGCTCAAAATCGAAATCGTCGACCTTCATCCGCGTTCCGAGCAGTCCACCACGAATGCGCCCTTGCCCTTGAACGTGAACACCCCGCCGGAAACATAGTCGCCACTGTCTTCGGAGGAGAACGCCTTCAGCCGCGCGACGACCGGCCCGGCGGGCTCGCCAATGAAATCGACAAGCAGCATGCCGTCATTCTCATAAGCCTGCCCGGCCAGGATTGGCGTCCCTGCCTGGACATTCGGATCAGACGACCATGTCTCTTCACCGATGTTGATGATCGTCCGCAATACAGTGAGTGTGTCCGAGCGGCTGACAAGCAACGACACACTGATAGTGTCGTCCGCGCTTCGGCAAAAAATATCGCCCGAAGCAAAAGCGGCGTTGGCAGACGCCAGCAAAATACCGGTGACCGCCAACACCTTTTTCATGATCAGGCGTCCGCCGCGACCTTGGCCGAGACGATCGAATCCGGATCAGCCACCGGCTCGCCGCGCTTGATCTTGTCGACATTGTCCATGCCTTCGATCACCTGGCCCCAGACCGTGTACTGGCGGTTCAGGAACGAAGCGTCGGCAAAGCAGATGAAAAACTGCGAGTTGGCCGAGTTCGGGTTCTGCGAACGGGCCATCGAGCACGCACCGCGACCGTGATTGACGTTGGAAAACTCCGCCTTCAGGTCAGGCTTTTCAGAACCGCCCATGCCGGCGCGGGCCGGATTGAACGAAGCGCCACCCTTCTTGCCGAATTTCACGTCGCCGGTCTGCGCCATGAAGCCGTCGATGACGCGGTGGAAAACCACGCCGTCATATTCACCGGCGCGAGCCAGTTCCTTGATGCGTTCAACATGTCCGGGCGCGAGGTCCGGGAACAGTTCGATCACGACATTGCCCTTGGTGGTTTCAAGGATCAGCGTATTCTCGGGGTCTTTGTAAGCCATTGTCTTGTCCTGTTTTGAACTATTGTCGTCCGTTCGGAAATTCGTCAGGCCGTTTGCAGACCGGCCTCACGAATTTACTTGTCTGCGGCGATCTTGACCTTGACCATCTTGTCAGGGTCGGCGACCACGCCGTTCTGGGCTTCATCGCCGCGCTTGATTTTGTCGACCAGCTCCATGCCGCTCTCGACCGTGCCGACGACCGTGTACTGACCGTTCAGGAACGAGCCATCGCCGAACATGATGAAGAACTGCGAGTTGGCCGAATCCGGGCTCTGCGCCCGCGCCATACCGATGGTGCCGCGCACGAACGGCTCCTTGGAAAATTCCGCCTTGAGATCGGGCAGATCCGATCCGCCCATGCCTGCCTGACCCGGATTGTAATTCTTGGCCGAGTTGCCGAACTGCACGTCGCCGGTCTGCGCCATGAAGCCGTCGATCACGCGGTGAAACACCACGCCGTCATAAGCGCCCTTGCGCGCCAGCGCCTTGATGCGTTCGACATGGCCGGGGGCAATGTCAGGGCGAAGGGCGATGGTCACGTCGCCGTCCTTGAGCGAAATCACCAGCGTGTTTTCAGGCTCGGCCGCCTGCGCGGCAATCGGAAACAGCGACAAGACAAGGACAGCGGCGAGGCTGCGGAGGAGATTGGTCATGATTGTCCTTTAAGATTAGGCTTTGAAGTGTGTCTTCAGGGCTTCGGCAGCGGCTTTTGGCACAAAAGCCGATATATCGCCACCCATTGCAGCGATCTGCCGCACCAATGTGGCGGTAATCGGCCGCGTCGCGGGCGAAGCAGGCAAAAACACCGTCTGGATATCCGGCGCCATTACGCCATTCATCCCGGCCATCTGCATTTCGTAGTCAAAATCAGTCGCATCACGCAGCCCCCGGATCAGGATCGACGCGCCATGCAGTATGGCCGCGTCAACAACCAGACCCTCGAAGGATATGACGCTCATGGCATTGGCCTTGTCACCAAATGCCGCCTTGGCGGATTTCACCAAAACCGCCTTGCGTTCCTCAAAGGTGAACAGGCCCTTCTTCGCCGGATGAATGCCGATGGCGACGATAACACTGTCCGCCAGCGCCAGCGCACGGCCCAGAATATCCATGTGTCCGTTGGTCGCCGGGTCGAACGAGCCGGGATAAAAAGCTGTTTTCATCCGATTTTCCTACCCGCTTTGGAACTTTCTGTCCATTCGGCTCGTTTCCAACATGAACCGAAGTCGAACGGGCCGCTCAGGTCCAATTCAGCATCAAAATGCGAAATTGCCCAAACAGAGATTCACGTTCCGAAGGGAATAAACCAATGCTCGTCCTGCTCGCTGCTGCAATGACCACCGCAATGATGACCGCCACCTTCATCATGTTGCATCTGGAATCAGCTGACACTGCCGAAAAGACCAGCCGCTTCTGACCCAAGCAGGTCAGAAGCTAAGGCTTCACGCCTCCGGTGTTTCATCATCGGCTGCGACTTCCGGCGCTTCAATTTCTTCCTCGCCTTCCGGTTCGGATATTCGCTCGACCGAGACAACCTTTTCGCCTTCCGCCGTGTTGAACACGGTGACGCCCTTGGTGGCGCGGCTGGCGATGCGGATACCGTTTACCGGCACCCGGATCAGCGTGCCGCCATCCGAAACCATCATGACTTGGTCCGTGTCTTCCACCGGGAATGCAGCAATCAGCGGCCCGATTTCCGCCGTTTTGGAAACGTCGGTGGCGCGGATGCCCTTGCCGCCGCGGCCGGTCAGGCGGAAGTCATAAGAAGACGAGCGCTTGCCATAGCCGAACTCGGTCATGGTCAACACATACTGCTCGGCCTGCTGCAGTTCGAGATAGCGTTCATCGGAAATCGTCGCGTCTTCGCCCACGTCCTCATTGGTCAGCGCCACATCATCGGCTTCACCGCCAGCAGCGCGGCGTTCAGCCACGGAGCGTTTCAGATAGGCCGCGCGTTCCGCCGGCGTGGCGTCGACATGGTTGAGGATCGTCATGGAAATGGTCCGGTCCGTTTCGGCCATGCTGATGCCCCGAACGCCAACCGAGCCGCGGCTCATGAACACACGCACATCATCGACAGAAAAACGGATGCACTGTCCGGAGGCCGCAGTCAGCAACACGTCGTCATTGTCAGTGCAGGTTTCAACGGCGAGGATTTCATCGCCTTCCTCTTCCAGCTTCATCGCAATCTTGCCGTTGCGGTTGACCTGGACGAAATCGGACAGCTTGTTGCGACGCACAGTGCCGCGCGTTGTCGCGAACATCACGTCCAGCTCGCCCCAGCTGGTCTCGTCTTCAGGCAGCGGCATGATCGTGGTGATGCGCTCGCCCTGTTGCAGTGGCAACAGGTTGATCAGAGCCTTGCCGCGCGATTGCGGCGTCGCCACCGGCAGACGCCAGACCTTTTCCTTGTAGACAATGCCGCGCGAGGAGAAGAACAGCATCGGCGTGTGCGTGTTGGCCACGAACAGCCGCGTCACGTAATCCTCGTCCTTGGTCGCCATGCCGGAGCGGCCCTTGCCGCCGCGCCGCTGCGCCCGGTAGGTCACCAGCGGAACGCGCTTGATGTAACCGGCGTGACTGACCGTCACCACCATGTCTTCGCGGGCAATGAGATCCTCATCATCCATGTCGGAGCCATAGTCGAGAATCTCGCTGCGGCGCGGATTGGCGAACTGGTCGCGGACCGCCGTCAGCTCATCCTTGACGATGCCCATGATGCGGGCGCGCGAACCCAAAATATCAAGGAAATCAGCAATTTCTGCGCCGATCTTCTCAAGTTCCTCAGCAATTTCATCACGGCCCAAAGCCGTCAAACGGGCAAGGCGCAGTTCAAGAATGGCGCGGGCCTGCTCGTCGGAAAGATTGTAGGTGCCGTCTTCGTTGAGGCTGTGACGCGGATCGTCAATAAGCTGGATCAGCGGCGCGACATCATGCGCCGGCCAGCGCCGCGTCATCAACTGTTCGCGTGCAGTCGCCGGATCGGGCGCACGGCGGATCAACTCGATTACTTCGTCAATGTTCGCGACGGCAATGGCCAAGCCGACCAACACATGGGCCCGCTCGCGGCACTTCATCAGGAGATATTTGGTCCGGCGGGACACCACGTCCTCGCGGAACGTGATGAAGGCGTGCAGCATGTCCGAAAGGTTCATCACCTCCGGCTTGCCGCCATTCAACGCCACCATGTTGCAGCCGAAGCTCGTCTGCAGCGGAGTGAAACGGTAAAGCTGGTTCAGAACCACGTCGGCGACGGCGTCGCGCTTCAGCTCGACCACCACGCGGTAGCCCTGCCTGTCAGACTCGTCGCGGATATCGGAGATGCCCTCGATCCGCTTTTCGCGCACCAGATCGGCAATCTTCTCGATCATCGTTGCCTTGTTCACCTGATAGGGAACTTCGGTAATGATGATCGCCTCGCGATCACCGCGCATCGGCTCAATCGCAGCACGCCCGCGCATGATCACCGAGCCGCGCCCCGTCGTGTATGCAGACAAGATGCCGGAGCGGCCAATGATCAGCGCGCCGGTCGGGAAATCAGGCCCCGGAATATGCTCCATCAGGCCGGCCAGATCGATGGCTGGATTGTCGATCATGGCAATGCAGCCATTGATCACTTCGCCCAGATTGTGCGGCGGAATGTTGGTGGCCATGCCGACCGCGATGCCGCCGGAGCCATTGACGAGCAGGTTCGGGAAGCGCGCCGGCAGGACGGTCGGCTCTGTGTCCGTGGCATCGTAGTTTTCCTGGAAGTCGACCGTATCCTTGTCGATGTCTTCCAGAAGTTCGTGCGCGCCGCGCGTCAGGCGCGCTTCGGTGTAGCGCATCGCTGCCGGGGGATCGCCGTCGATGGAGCCGAAATTGCCCTGACCGTCGATCAGCGGAAACCGCAGCGACCAGTCCTGCGCCATGCGCACCAGTGCGTCATAGATCGAGGCATCGCCGTGCGGATGGTATTTACCCATCACGTCAGCGACAGGACGCGCGGACTTCACATACTTGCGGTTCCAGTGATAGCCGCTCTCGTGCGCCGCATACAGGATGCGCCGATGCACCGGCTTCAACCCGTCGCGGACATCCGGCAGCGCGCGGCTGACGATCACGCTCATCGCGTAGGCGAGATAGCTCCGCTCCATTTCCTCATTGATGGAAATCGACTCAATGCCGGGAAGCGAAGATGGTGGGGTCTGTTCCGTCACGTTTCACGCTCAATCTGTGAGAATCATTCAAGCCTGCTTATAGCCTAAAGCACTTCGAAACGCGAACCTGCAGCGCCACCAATTTTGTTTATTCGTGCATGAATATCAATGGGTTAGTCGGTCATATGAAACAAGTGTGAAATAGGCTGTTGAAAACCCGTCAGGAATGTTAGGCCAACAGCGTTGAGCGGACGCCGGGAGGACTGCGCCATGCCGAGTTTTGATGCGCTGACCAATGCACTGGTGACAATTTTGGTCACCATCAGCCCGCACAGCCTTGCGCCGATGTTCCTCGTGCTGACGCGCGGCATGAACCGCAAGGAGCGCAATCAGGTTGCCATCCGCTCCAGCGCCATCGCCGCGCTGGTCTTGTCGATCTTTGCTGTCTTCGGCATCGCCATCCTCGAACTTTTCGGCATCACCGTCGCCGCTTTCCGCGTCGCTGGTGGCTTGTTGCTGTTCTACATTGCCTTCGAAATGATTTTCGAACGACGCCAGCAGCGGCGCGAACAAAGTGCGGAAACGGCAGTCACAAAGGACATGATCCACAACATTGCCGCCTTCCCGCTGGCGATCCCGCTGATTGCCGGCCCCGGCGCGATATCCGCAACCATCCTGATGGCCGACAAGCTGGGAAGCCTAAGCGGAAGACTGGCGATCATTCCGGTCATCCTGATATCAGTGGCGATCACCTGGTCGGTCTTCTTCGTCGCCGAGCGCGTTGACAAGTTCCTTGGTGAAACCGGCCGATCGATCCTGACGCGCCTGCTGGGCATGCTCCTGGCGGCGCTTTCAGTGCAGTTCGTGGCTGACGGCATAAGGGTGCTGGCCGTCAGCTAGACAACCCGTTTTTCTCAGAACGGGATTTCGTCATCCAGATCACGCGAGAAATTGCCGCCGCCTGATTGTGCCGGAGCCGGAGCGCGCGAACCGCCACCTGACGGCTGCATCGGGCTGGACCGGCCAAAATCCGAGCCGCCGCTTTGATCGTATTCACCGCCGCCGCTTCCGCGTGACGAACCTTCATTGCGTGAATCCAGCATCTGCAATTCGCCGCGGTACTTCTGCAGCACGATTTCAGTCGTGTACTTCTTCACGCCGGACTGGTCTTCCCAGGAACGGGTCTGAAGCGAACCTTCAACGTAAACCTTCATGCCCTTTTTCAGATATTGCTCTGCAACCTTGGCAATCTGGTCATTGAACACGACAATGTTGTGCCACTCGGTCTTTTCCTTGCGCTCACCGGTGTTCTTGTCGCGCCAGGTGTCCGAAGTCGCCAGCGTAAAATTCACAACACTGTCGCCCGACTGCATTTTCCGGACTTCAGGATCCTTGCCGAGATTGCCGATCAGGATCACTTTGTTCAAACTTCCAGCCATGACTTCATCCTTCCGCGCCACGATGCGCAACTGCGCACAACAATTCAGTCTCCCTAGCCTGAAAACCCGTCCGCCGCTTGATGGAGCTTCGCCTGTCCACAGACTATTTGTTCTCTTTATGTTCTAGTGACAATTCCTGCCTTGTCAACAGGAATTTACCGCAGGTTGAATTGGGCACTTCAAAACAAAAAGCCCTGTCCGGGCATAATGCCGACAGGGCTTGGGAACCAGTCCCTTGTGGCCATCTCTCAGGCCATGTTTCGCCAGCATTGTGGCGACAAAATTTCAGCGATGTGTTTGGCGGGCGAACCCGTTTTCAAATACGATCCGGCGGCGTCATGTCCCGCTCCATTGGTTTCAGTGGGCCATGCAAGTCCACCTAAAAAATGCTACGCCGATTTCACAAATGTGCAAGATAAAACCGGACAGCCAGACGGCATGAAACCAAAAGTGATCGACAGCAATTCCGTTGCCGGATTCAGCCGAAGTTAACGCCACTATGTTATGCAAACTCCCGTCAAATGGGAGCAGCACATGCAGGACGCGGCAGCAACAATGGACACCAGTCAACCGGCTGCAGCCTCGACAGAGCTCGCCCGCAAGACCACGGCAGTGTTCCTGCCTGCCTACATCCTGATCGCCATCCTGTTTTTCGCCGCGCTGATTGACTCCTCGATCAATGGCGGCGCGCTGCGGGCTTCCATGCAAATCACCGCCAATCTGGTGATGGTGCTGGTGCAGTTCGCCATACCTGTTCTGGTCGGACTTATGCTCTACAGATCCTGGAAAGCCGTTGGCCGTGAACAAATGATCAGCCATGCGGCCGAAACCGCGTCGCGCACGATCTTTTCCTGGCATCTGGTCCACCGCATTCTGCCAGTTGTCGCCTTCACGCTGTTTCTGGCCTCCTTCGTCCATTTCAAGATGCGCATTCCCGATATCGGCGGCTTTCGCTGGGATGAAACGTTCGCCGCCATGGACGCCACCCTGTTCGGCGGCCAGCAGGCCTTCGAGTTCCTGGCGCCCGTCTATGACATGCCCTGGCTGATCTCGGCGCTCGATAAGCTGTACTCGCTGTGGATTCCGGGCATTTTTATCTTCTGGTGCTGGGTCGCCTATGACAGCCGCCTGCCGATGGCGCTTCGCCAGCAATATCTGGTGACTACAGTCGTTACCTGGGTGTTCGGCGGTGCCGTGCTGGGAACAGCATTTGGCTCGGTTGGCCCCGTGTTCTACGCTCAGATTTACCCTGCCCTGCCCGACATCTATGCCGCCCTCTCTGCCAAGATCGCCGCCATCAACGCGACGCATCCGTTGATCGCCATTCCGGTGCAGACACAGCTTTACGAGGCTTTCCAGCATCCCGACGTCAATGTCGTCGGCGGAATCTCCGCCATGCCATCCATGCACAATGCACAGGCCACAATTTTCATATTGACCGCTCTGCGTCTCAACAAGTGGCTGACCGTTGCGATGACCATGTTCGGCACGGTCATCGTTTCAGCGTCCGTCATCCTCGGCTGGCACTATGCTGTTGACTCACTGGCAGGCATGGCGCTGGCACTTGTCATCTGGAAACTGTCCGGCTGGCTGCTTGCAAAATACGCCCCCGCGAAAATCTGATCCTTTCTGTTCTATATTTGTTCTGATTGTGCTAGCGGCAATGTCATGATGCTGCAGCATGAGTCGCGTCTTTGCAGGGAACATTGGCCTGTCTCACTCGACATTCGCTGCACGCGGCTTAAATAAGGCTTCTTTTGAGAAACCGTCATGCCGGTGCAGTTGGTGTGATTTTCGAGAACCGGAGCGGAGCGGACATGAGGTCCGTGAGCACCGGAAGTGCAGAAAATCGCATCAAATGCGGCGGCAGGGCGGATTTATCGAAAGAAGCCTAGGCGATTCAACGGTTTCGGGTTCCCATGTCAGACAAGAAATATCTCTCCATCCGCGGCGCGCGCGAGCACAATCTCAAGAACATTGATCTCGACCTGCCGCGCGACAGCCTGATTGTCATGACCGGCGTGTCCGGGTCGGGCAAATCCTCGCTCGCCTTCGACACCATCTATGCCGAAGGCCAGCGCCGCTATGTCGAGAGCCTGTCGGCCTATGCCCGCCAGTTTCTGGAAATGATGCAGAAGCCGGACGTTGACCAGATCGACGGCCTCTCGCCTGCCATTTCCATCGAGCAGAAAACCACCTCGCGCAACCCGCGCTCCACCGTCGGCACCGTCACCGAGATCGCCGACTACATGCGCCTCTTGTTCGCACGCGTCGGCATTCCCTATTCGCCCGCCACCGGCCTGCCGATCGAGAGCCAGACCGTCAGCCAGATGGTCGACCGCGTTCTGGAGCAGGAGGAAGGCACCCGCCTCTTCATCCTCGCCCCCATCTCGCGTGGCCGCAAAGGCGAGTTCAAGAAGGAGCTTGCCGAACTTCAGAAGAAGGGCTTCCAGCGCGTCAAGGTCGATGGCGTCTTCTACGAAATCGCCGATGTCCCGGCGCTCGACAAGAAATACAAGCACGACATCGACGTGGTGGTCGACCGCGTGGTCGTGCGGGCCGACATGAAGACGCGGCTCGCCGATAGCATCGAAACCTCGCTTCGCCTTGCCGAAGGCATCGCCGTTGCCGAATTCGCCGACAAGCCGCTTGCCGCTGGCGACACGTCAGAGGAAGGCGCCAACAAGTCCAAGAACGAAACCCACGAGCGCTTGCTGTTCTCGGAAAAATTCGCCTGCCCCGTCTCCGGCTTCACCATTGCCGAGATCGAGCCGCGCCTGTTCTCGTTCAACAACCCGTTCGGCGCCTGCCCATCCTGCGATGGCCTCGGCTCGCAGCAGGCGGTCGATCCGGCGCTGATTGTGCCGGAAACCCACGTGTCCCTGCGCGAAGGCGCGGTCGCGCCATGGTCCAAATCCACCTCTCCTTATTATACGCAGACGCTCGAAGCGCTCGGCAAGGAATACGGCTTCAAGCTTGGTGATCGCTGGCGCGACATTCCGGAAGAAGCGCAAAACGCCATTCTCTACGGCACGGGAAAGCGCGAAATCGCCTTCCAGTATGATGACGGCCTGCGCTCCTACAAGACCACCAAGACATTCGAAGGCGTCATTCCAAACCTTGAACGCCGCTGGAAAGAGACTGACTCGGCCTGGTCGCGCGAGGACATCGAGCGCTACATGTCGGCGACGCCCTGCCCGGCCTGTTCCGGTTTCCGCCTCAAGCCGGAAGCGCTCGCGGTCAAGATCAACCGGCTGCACATTGGCGAAGTCTCCAACATGTCGATCCGCGACGCCGCCAAATGGTTCGAGGCACTCCCCGCACATCTCAATTCCAAGCAGACCGAAATCGCCCCGCGCATCCTCAAGGAAATCCGCGACCGCCTGCGCTTCCTCAATGACGTCGGCCTCGAATATCTGGCCCTGTCGCGCAATTCCGGCTCACTGTCCGGCGGCGAAAGCCAGCGCATCCGCCTCGCTAGCCAAATCGGCTCCGGCCTCACCGGCGTTCTTTATGTCCTCGACGAGCCATCTATCGGCCTGCACCAGCGCGACAATGAGCGCCTGTTGGTGACGCTGCGCCGCTTGCGTGATCTGGGCAACACGGTCATCGTTGTCGAGCATGACGAGGATGCCATCCTCACCGCCGATTACGTCGTCGATATCGGCCCCGCCGCCGGCATCCACGGCGGCCAAATCATCGCTGCCGGCTCGCCTGCCGACATCATGGCCTGCAAGGAGTCCATCACCGGCAAATACCTCACCGGCGAATGGGCCGTGCCCGTCCCGGCCACCCGCCGCCCGATCAACAAGACCAAGCGCATCAAGATCATCGGCGCGCGCGGCAACAATCTGAAGAATGTCTCCGCCGAAATCCCGCTCGGCTGCTTCACCGCCGTCACCGGCGTTTCCGGCGGCGGCAAGTCCACCTTCCTGATCGAAACCCTGTTCCGCGCCGCCTCGCGCCGCATCATGGGGGCGCGCGAGCATCCGGCGGAACATGACCGCATCGAAGGGCTGGAGCTTCTCGACAAGGTCATTGACATCGACCAGTCGCCGATCGGCCGCACCCCGCGCTCCAACCCCGCCACCTACACCGGCGCCTTCACGCCGATCCGCGACTGGTTTGCCGGACTGCCCGAAGCCAAGGCGCGCGGCTACCAGCCGGGCCGCTTCTCGTTCAACGTCAAGGGCGGCCGCTGCGAAGCCTGCCAGGGCGATGGGGTCATCAAGATCGAAATGCACTTCCTCCCCGACGTCTACGTCACCTGCGACGTCTGCCACGGCAAGCGCTACAACCGCGAAACGCTCGATGTCGTCTTCAAGGGCAAGTCCATCGCCGACGTGCTCGACATGACCGTCGAAGAAGGCGTCGATTTCTTCGCCGCCGTGCCCATGGTGCGCGACAAGCTCGACGCGCTCAAACAGGTCGGCCTCGGCTACATCCACATCGGCCAGCAGGCGACAACCCTTTCCGGCGGCGAAGCCCAGCGCATCAAGCTCGCCAAGGAACTCTCCCGCAAAGCCACCGGCCGCACGCTCTACATCCTCGACGAGCCCACCACCGGCCTCCATTTCCACGACGTCGCCAAGCTGCTGGAAGTGCTGCACGAACTGGTCGATCAGGGCAACACCGTCATCGTCATCGAGCACAATCTCGAAGTCATCAAAACCGCCGACTGGATCGTCGACCTAGGCCCCGAAGGCGGCGACGGCGGCGGCGAGATTGTTGCTGTGGGCAGGCCGGAAGATGTGGTCAATGAGGCGCGGAGTTATACGGGGTATTTCCTGAAAGAGCTTCTTGCGAGAAGGCCGGGCAAGCGGGTGCAGGCGGCGGAGTGAATAAATGCCTCAAAGTAGTCAGGTCAATATTGGTATTTGCGCTTTCTGCGGGAGCAATTCAACACTACAGGAAAGTCATGTTTTGCCCGCGTTTGTTTTCCGGTGGCTTCGTAAGCGCTCGGGATCTGGCCATATCCGTCACACTGACAACGTGAATAGACGCGTCCAAGATGGCCTTAAGCTTCCATGGCTATGTATCGATTGTGAACGCCTCTTTAGTTCCTATGAGACAATGTTTGCGACAAAAGTTTTCCATCCTTGGATTGCGGGCAACAATTCTATTTCTTACGACGCCTGGATGTTAAAATTTTGTGTTTCTGTTTCGTGGCGCGTGTTACGCTTCGCTAGAGGTCAAAACAAGAATACAATTTACAGCACAGAACAGAATTATCTTATGGATCAAGCCGAATCCCGGTGGCGTGATTTTCTGAATGATAATGTGCCACATCCTGCTTCATTCGAGCAACATCTGCTGGTCTTCGATGAAATTGAATCATCGTCTATTGCTGATCTACCAACAAATATTAACCGTTTTCTTATGGGCGGAGTTACTCTGGACATCGTTGGTTCGTCCACTTCACTCATGACTTTTGCCAAAATGGGTAGATTCACACTGTTCGGAATATTTCAAAAAGGCGGAGACACTTGGGAGGGCACCAAAGTTCACGTAAAGCACGGGCTATTGAAACCCGGTTCATTTGTAGTCCCATTTGGACTTATCGACTTAATTCGAGAGAAAGCCGCAATTTCGAAATCAGCAATGGACAACATTTCACCATTCCAACGAGGCAAAATTGATCAACACATTCGAGAAAATTTGGACGCTTTTGCAGAATCGGAGCAGTTCGCATCAATAAAGGCCGATATGAGAATGTTTGGCAGAAAAGCAGTGACTACGAAGGATGAAAGTTCAAAATCTTAATCTAGGTATCTTCAAATTCAAGCTCCATGTTGGCAGGCTTCCCTCGCTGACGGAAAGCCAGAAGGCGGAGCTTGAGGCCCTTGCGGCCTTGCCGGACGATAATATCGACTTCAGCGACATCCCGGAACTCACCGACGAGCAATGGCAAAACGCCATCCGCCACCGCGGTTACCGCCCTGTCAAACAACAAATCACCGCCCGCCTCGACAGCGACGTCCTTCACTGGCTTAAATCCCAAGGTAAGGGCTACCAATCACGTATGAACGAAATCCTGCGCAAGGAAATGCTGGCGTCGATCAAACGATAAGTGGGTGATTAGCGGGAACATCCCCGGACTTCGTCATCCTCGGGCATCGTCCCGAGGACCCAGCCTTCCCATCGCTCCTATGCCGACGCCAAGTCTGGATTGCCGGGGCTTCTTTCCTGCGGCCCGATCATCATCACCGCGCGAAACCAAACACCTATTTCCCCGGCCCGCCAACCGTCGAAAACCCTTCAACCACCAACTGATCGGCAACACATTTTCGAATCCGCTCGATAACCTTGGCGCTGCCTTCAAGTTCATACTTGTCGTTGAAATCCTCTGACATCAGATCAAGTGTGTGACCATTCTCGATGAGCCCCAACAAGGAGATACGGTCTAGGTCAGCGATCTCCAGAACTGTCTGCTTCTTGGCGACTGCCGCTATTCGAAGTTGAGGATAGAAATCGACCTGTGCAACCAAGGCGTATCGGCGCAAATGCGGCAGGCGCCAATTTTCATTGGATAATTCCAGCTGCCAATTCCCGTCTTTTCGTTCTGTGAGCGTGAAAATTGTGCCATCGGTGAACGTGGTGCTGGCCCAACATTCAAAATCCAAGCTGTTTGGAACGGTTTTGATGCTCCCATGCCATCGGCCATCGACGAACGGCGTTGCATGCACTCCATTTGCACTGGCGTTGGCATATAGGAAGCCTGCGAAAAATACTGCCACAACCAACCGATATTACAATGTCAAACCCTCCAGAAAATGGGTTTACCCCGATTTGCTCAAAGTGGCTGCGCGTTGCATCCGCAATGCCGCGATATGAGAGCATGATACCGTTCTTCTGCTTTTGGCGCACCTGCACATTGGTTCGCATCTGGTTTTTTGCAGAACGACATCAATCAAAGGTCTCGGTTGGACTGAAATTTTCCACTCGAAGCGCCCCGATCTAAGCCCCTTTTACAGTGAACAAAAATCTTTTCCAAAAATTGGAGTTCGCCGATCACAAAATTTATCCACACATCCCAAACCGCCTCCATAATGCAGCCTTCACTCGTCGAAGGTTTTGCAATTGGACTACGCACTCGCCATCCGCCGCAATCGCGACCAGCTTCGCCAGATCATTCTGGCCCTGTTCGCGCTCGCCCGAATGCGCGTCGGCGGCTCGCTCTTCACCCTGCCCCGTTCCACCTTCACCGCCATCATGCTTGTCCTGCGCCCCGCCGAATCCGCCGTTCGCCGCCTCATTGTTATCGCCGCGCATGGCCTGGTGCTAAAACAGAAGCCACCCCGTGACTTCGTCATCCTCGGGCCCCGTCCCGAGGACCCAGTCGCCTCCATGCCAGGCGGAATTATCCGCCCACGTGCCTTCAAGCTCTTCGACCCGCTCAAAACCTTCGACCCCGAATCCATTTGCGACGCTGAACCAGTCTGGGAAAGCGGCTTCGGCCTGCAAGCCGGACACGGCTGCATCTCAACCCTCGCAACAGAAGAAAAGCCTCTCAACGCCACCCACCTCGGCCAGCGGCTCAACGCCCTCATCCGCGCCCTAGACAATCTCCCGCACCAGGCCCGGCGCCTCGCGCGCTGGCAGATGAAGCGCGACACGGCGCTGAAGGCCCATCGCCAGACCCGCCTCTCCCCCATGCGCCCCGGCTTGCCGCCGGGATGGCGGCAGCGGAAAATACACGAAATCGACACCCTACTGCGCGAATGTCACGGCCTCGCAAATGACCTCATCAACACGCCGGACACCGGTTGAAAGTAAGGCAAATGCGCCGGCGGCAAAAATCCATTGGCTAAATAATGTGCAGGCCGCCTAGTATTTAATCACACCCAAAAGCATCTCCGCGCCTGCTGCCGCAGATTGCGGCCGCAAGTCTGCGTTTGCGGGGCAATTCTCCCCGTAACCCTGCGCCAATTCGCCCACCCTCGCCCGTCTTCGCAAGTGGCACAAAACCTGCTTTCACAAGGGTGGAGCGGACGCGCGGTTCGCTTCCGGCATAGCGGAGACCTGTTCCCATGAAGAAAATCGAAGCCATCATCAAGCCATTCAAGCTCGACGAAGTGAAGGAAGCCCTTCAGGAAGTCGGCCTGCAGGGCATAACGGTGACGGAAGCCAAGGGCTTTGGCCGCCAGAAGGGGCACACCGAGCTTTATCGCGGCGCGGAATATGTTGTTGATTTCCTGCCCAAGGTGAAGGTCGAGGTTGTTTTGACCGATGAGAACGTTGAGGCTGCCATTGACGCCATCCGCAAGGCGGCGCAGACGGGCCGCATCGGCGACGGCAAGATTTTCGTCTCCAACATCGAGGAAGTCATCCGCATCCGCACCGGCGAGTCCGGCGCAGACGCGGTCTGACACCGCGCAAACCACCATTTACTTTCAAGCCAAGGGAAATAAGACATGACAACTGCGAACGATATCCTGAAGCAGATCAAGGACAAGGACGTGAAATTCCTTGACCTTCGCTTCACCGACCCCAAGGGCAAGCTGCATCACGTCACGATGGACGTTGGTCTGGTTGACGAAGACATGTTCACCGACGGCGTCATGTTCGACGGTTCGTCGATTTCCGGCTGGAAAGCCATCAACGAGTCCGACATGGTTCTGATGCCCGATCCGGCAACAGTCCACATGGACCCGTTCTTTGCACAGTCGACCATGGTCGTCCTGTGCGACATTCTCGACCCGGTTTCCGGCGAGAAGTACAACCGCGATCCGCGCGGCATCGCCCGTTCCGCCGAAGCCTACATGAAGACGCTTGGGATCGGCGACACCGTTTATGTCGGACCGGAAGCTGAATTCTTCGTGTTCGACGACGTCAAGTTCAAGGCCGACCCGTACAACACCGGCTTCAAGCTCGATAGTTCCGAACTGCCGTCCAACGACGACACCGATTACGAAACCGGCAACCTTGCCCACCGTCCGCGCGTCAAGGGCGGCTATTTCCCGGTCCCGCCAATCGACTCGGTCCAGGACATGCGTTCGGAAATGCTCACCGTCCTCACCGACATGGGCGTCACCGTTGAAAAGCATCACCATGAAGTCGCCGCCGCCCAGCACGAGCTCGGCGTCAAGTTCGACACGCTGCTGCGCAACGCCGACAAGATGCAGCTTTACAAGTATGTCGTCCACCAGGTCGCCCATGCTTATGGCAAGACTGCAACCTTCATGCCGAAGCCGATCTTCGGTGACAACGGTTCGGGCATGCATCTGCACTTCTCGATCTGGAAAGGCGGCAAGCCGACCTTCGCTGGCGACCAGTACGCCGGTCTGTCGGAAAACTGCCTGTACTTCATCGGCGGCGTCATCAAGCATGCCAAGGCCGTCAACGCCTTCACCAACCCGCTGACCAACTCCTACAAGCGTCTGGTCCCGGGCTATGAAGCCCCGGTTCTGCTGGCCTATTCTGCCCGCAACCGTTCGGCCTCCTGCCGCATTCCGCACGGCTCGGGTCCGAAGTCCAAGCGCGTTGAAGTCCGCTTCCCGGATCCGGGTGCAAACCCGTACCTGGCCTTCGCTGCCCTCCTGATGGCCGGCCTTGATGGCATCAAGAACAAGATCCACCCGGGTCAGCCGATGGACAAGGACCTCTACGACCTGCCGCCGAAGGAACTCAAGAAGATCCCAACGGTTTGCGGCTCGCTGCGCGAAGCACTCCAGTCACTCGACAAGGACCGTTCGTTCCTCACCGTCGGCGGCGTGTTCGACAACGACATGATCGACTCGTTCATCGAGTTGAAGATGGCCGAAGTGATGCGTTTCGAAATGACCCCGCATCCGGTCGAATTCGACATGTACTACTCGGTCTAATCAGTCCGGCAGACCAAAAGAAAACCCCGGTGTCGCCACCGGGGTTTTTTATTGCGAAAATTCAGGCCGAACTATCCACGCCTTTCAAAAAGGACTTACCATCAGCACACACGATGAAAATCAACCATGAGGGCAGTATAGGGCAATGATAGATCCGGAACCTGTTGCAAAACTTGCGGGTCCTTACTGAACCGCCTTCAGCATCCGGGCAGCGGCATCCATGTCAGTCCAGCGGTTTGCGCGCCGTTCGGATGCCTCGCGGTCCTCGCCCCAGAATTCGATCATCCAGTCTTCATCCAGATGCGCGGCAGCCCAGGCTTCTTCAACGCCAACCTCGCCCTCGGCAATTGCCAGCGCCAATATTGCCGAACCGGTCATCGTGGTCATGGCATGCAAGCAGGCGAGCACAAGCGGCTCCGCATGGGCCTTCAAGGCCTTGCCGAAGGCTTCAACAGAATGGTTAGGCTGTTCGACATGCATCACCCCTTTGGCAAGGTGCAATTCAACGCCGTGCTTGCTGCGCACCCAGCCGAGATAACGGTCCCAGACCTCAGTCTGGCGTTTGACCAATCCTTCCGGCGCCTCGGAACGATAGCAAAGCATGTCATTGGCGCTGAAGCGCTGAATGTCGGCCAGAACGGCATCAACTTCAGTCGACACGCCGTCTATTGCGGTGTTGGCGAGCCGTGTTAATGGCATTGTCGCAGGGTTGATTTCTTTCTCCTGCGCGGCAAACTCTGCGGCGACCAGTTCCGCGGCCAATTGGGTAGGAAATGCCAAAGCGTTGCGCGCCGGCGTTTTCACCGGCCTTCCGTCAAGCACAACGACGAATTGACCACCCTGCTCTGCAACACTTGCCTCTTTGTAAAAGCGCTTCGGCATCGGCGTCAGCATCGCTTTTTGCGCCCGGCGCATCGGATTGGGGTCCATCAACCGTTCTGCGGCTTCCAGATCACTCAACAGGTCACGCATCGTTCCGCTCCAGCATTCTTGTCAATTCATCAGCCGTCGCCGCTATCGCATCCGCGCCAGCATTGCGCAACAACGGCACGTCATTGTAGCCCCACGCCACGCCAATTGCGCCGGCACCTGCAGCTTTCGCCATCTCCATGTCAAACACCGAGTCGCCGATGACGACGCTGTCCACCGGTTCAAAACCTGTCTCGGCGCAGCATTCGAGCACCATCGCCGGATGCGGCTTGGACGGGCATTCATCGGCAGTGCGCACCGTCACGAAATGCTCGCGGAACCCGTGCTTGTCAAAAAACATCTCCATCCCGCGCCGCGATTTGCCGGTGACAATGCCCAGAACAACATCATCCCGCGCTGCCAACCCATTGACGAGATCCGCCATGCCGGGAAACAGCGATTGCTCGAAATCAGGGCGGGCGTATAGTCTATGAAAATGCTGTTTATAGCGCGTCGTCATCGTTTGCACTTCGCCATCCACCGCGCGGCCGAGCAACCGGGCAATGGCCAGGTCCAACGTCAGCCCGATGATCGACCGCGTCGCACTCTGCGCCGGCGCGACATATCCGGCCTCCGAAAATGTCCGCACCATCGAATCGTGGATGATGCCGACGCTGTCCAAAATGGTCCCGTCGCAGTCGAACAGCACCAGTTTCCGGTTCATGCATTGCTCCGCTTGAAATTGCCGTTGACCATGATCAGCCCCGCGACGATCAAAACAAGACCGCCGATCAATCCTGCCGTCAGTGGTTCACCCAAAAGCAGTCCGCTGAACAGAACGCCAAATACCGGCGATAAAAAGGTGAACGCCGAAAGTCCCGTCAAAGGATACCGCGCCATCAGCGAAAACCAGATCACATACGTAAAAGCGACCACAAAGAACGACTGGAACATCAGGCTGGCAAATACCGGCACGCTCATGACCCGGATCAAATCGCCTGAAAATGGCAGAAGGGGCAGCGACACCAATGCCGCACCTGCCAATTGATACAGCAATGTCTTTTCCGGTGGCAGCTTGCCCATGTTGGTCTTGCGGATCGCCAGCGCCGTCGCCGCCCAGGCAAGGCCACCTGCGATGCAAAGCAGGTCGCCGTAAATCGCATCCGGAGACGGGAGGCTCAATTTGTCGAAGAACACCACCGCGACCCCGGCAAAGGACAATACCGTGCCTTCGATCTTCAAAATTGTCGCCCGCTCACCAAGCAGGAAATGCGATCCAAGCAATGCAAACAGCGGCATCGTGTTGGTCATCAAATTTGCACGCGATGCACTGGTCAAATCGAGGCCCCAATAGATCAAGGCAAATTCAACACCAAACAACAGACCGACGAGTGAGCCGCTCAAAAGAGAGCCATCCCGCGCAAACACATCGATGCCCTTGTATTTGCACCAGACCAATATCGCCCCGCCTGCCAGAACGGCACGCAGGAACGACAGGAACATTGGGTCAAAACCCTCGACCGCAATCTTGCCGGCGACCGAATTTACCCCCCACACCAGTGTCAGGAAAATCATGGTCGCGGCGGCGAACATATCCATGGATGCATGGCGGACAGGCGCCGCGTGTGGGCTCATTCCGTGGCGCTCGACTCTTCAAATCCGAGAAGGTTCCACGACTGAACCATGTGCGGCGGCAACGGCGCAGTGACGTCGATCATGCCGCCCGAAGGATGCGGAATCTGGATGCGCCGCGCATGAAGATGCAGCCGGTTCTGCATGCCGCCGGGGAAATCCCAATTGCTGTCGGACTCGAAATACTTCGGGTCGCCGATGATCGGGCAGCCAAGCTGCAGCGTGTGGACACGCAGCTGATGCGTCCGTCCGGTGTGCGGCGTCAGTTCAAGCCACGTCAGCTTCTGACCGGCGGTTTCGACTATCCGATATTCCGTGATCGCATGGTCGGCCCCTTCTTCACCGTGCTTGGCAACCCGCATCCGGTCACCATCCGGCGTCTGTTCCTTGACGAGCCAGGACGACAACTTGCCTTCGCGGCGCGGCGGCGCGCCTTTGACCAGCGCCCAATAGGTTTTGCCGGTTTCACGGTCACGGAACATCTTGGTCAAAAACTGCGCGGCGCCGCGGGTGCGGGCGACAACCAGACAGCCCGAAGTATCGCGGTCAATCCGGTGCACCAGACGCGGTTTCTCGCCCTTCTTGTTGCGCCAGGCTTCAAGCATTTCATCGACATTTCGCACTACACCGGAACCGCCCTGTACAGCGAGACCGGAAGGCTTGTTGAAGACCAGCACTTTCTCGTCTTCATAAAGCAGCATCTGGCGCAGAACATCGCCATCTTCCTGGCCGCGGATGGTTTTGCCGGTCAATGGGCCGCCCTTGGCCGGAGCCTGATCGACGGCAAGCGGCGGCACGCGGACGGTCTGGCCAACCACAAGCCGTGTGTCGGACTTGACCCTGCCGCCATCAACGCGCACCTGCCCGGAGCGCAGCAGCTTTTGCAGTGCACCAAAGCCGAGGCCCGGGTAATGCACCTTGAACCAGCGGTCGAGCCGCATGGCGGCTTCGTCATTTTCTACAATTTTCAGCTCAACGCCGGCCATGATTCAACTTTCAATAAATGTACGAGCCCGATAGCATCAGGCAAAACTTCTGGCGAGCCACAAACCGGCGAACAGCGCAGCAATGGAGAACACAACACTTGTAGCGGCGTAGGCGAAAGCCGAAGCCACCTGCCCGCGCTCAAACAGCGAGGCGAAATCGAGCGAGAATGCCGAGAATGTCGTAAACCCGCCAAGAATACCGGTCGCCACAAACAGCCGCAACTCTTGCGACCCGCCAAATTTGCGGGCCAGCAATTCGATGAACAGGCCCATGGCGAACGATCCGGCAATATTGATGCCCATCGTCCCCCACGGAAACGCCGGGCCAAAAATACGAAACGCCGCAATATTGGACAGGTGCCGGAGCGCCGCGCCAATGCCGCCGCCGATGGCTACAAGAAGAATTTGGTTCATCTGCGCCTGATAGCGCAAATGACCGTCAGCGGAAAGGCCGCCAAATGCTTATGCGGCTTTGACGGCAGCCATACGCGCCAGTTTCGCCAGCAGCACCAGAACCGGCGCGCCGTGCATCAAGAGATCGAGCCAATCGATAGGCTTGAACGGCAGGCCTTCAATCAGCCAGCGTATTTTTTCGACCAGATGCGGCTCTGGTGTCAGCGGAGCCACGCCGAGCATGAATGCAACGACAATCAACGGAATGACCGGAACCCGGTCGAGCAAAGCGCCCATGATTTTCTTTTCCTTTTGGCTTTTGCCCGCACGTCACTTCTTGTGATCTTGCGCCTCAGCCCTGAGCTTCGACCAATAATCGAGACGCTTACGGATGTCCCGCTCAAAACCACGCTCCGGCGGGTCATAAAAAGTCTGCCGTCCGAGCTTCTCGGGGAAATAGTCCTGGCCCGAAAACGCGTTCGGCGTGTCGTGATCGTAGATGTATCCGTCGCCATACCCTTCTTCGCGCATCAACTTTGTCGGAGCGTTCAGGATCGTATGTGGCGGCACCAGCGAGCCGTGCGTCTTGGCCGCATTCATCGCCGATTTGAACGCCATATACACGGCATTCGACTTCGGCGCAGTGGCCAAATAGACGCAAGCCTGTGCCAGCGCCAATTCGCCTTCCGGCGAGCCGAGATAGTCATAGGCATCTTTTGCAGCAAGCGTGATCACCAGTGCCTGCGGGTCGGCAAGACCGATATCTTCGGACGCCATGCGCACAAGCCGCCGCCCGATGAACAACGGGTTTTCGCCGGCATCCAACATACGGGACAAATAGTAGAGGGCAGCGTCCGGGTCAGAGCCGCGCACGGATTTATGCAGTGCCGAGATCAGATTGTAATGTCCGTCCTGCCCCTTGTCATAGACCGGCGCGCGACGCTGGACGATACGCTGAAGTTCGTGACTGTCGAAAATCTCACCGGGCTTGGCAGCGCGCCAGACTTCCTCGGCGAGTGTCAGCACCGCGCGCCCGTCACCGTCCGCCATGCCGAGCAACGATTGCCGCGCATCCTCATCAAGCGGCAGTTCCCGCTCCTCAAGCGCTTCCGCGCGCTTCAGGAGCACGCCAAGGCTTGCCTCATCATGTGTCTTGAACGTCAGCACCCGCGCCCGCGACAGCAAAGCCGCATTGAGCTCAAACGACGGGTTCTCCGTTGTCGCGCCGACAAGGATGATCGTGCCGTCTTCCATAACCGGCAGAAAACTGTCCTGTTGTGCGCGGTTGAACCGATGGATTTCATCAACGAACAGCAAAGTCTGCCGCCCGCCCATGCGCCGCGCACGAGCCGCTTCGAACACCTTTTTCAAGTCGGCAACGCCGGAGAAAATCGCCGAAATCTGTTCAAACGCAAGACTTGTTTCGCCTGCGAGCAGACGGGCAACCGTCGTCTTGCCTGTCCCCGGCGGTCCCCAGAATATCATCGAGCCAAGCGTGCCCGAGGCAATCATCCGTGTCAGCACGCCATCGTTGCCAGTCAGATGGTCCTGGCCGGTCACTTCGCCGAGCTTTTGCGGGCGCAATCGGTCCGCCAGCGGCCGGTAGCCGATGTCGCGGGCATCTATGGCAAACAAATCAGCCATAAAACTTGCCTAGCGGAAAAATTGGCGAATGATTGCACCGCCGCGGTTGATTTTGAAGCGCCACAGTGCAGCTGGCTTGCCAACAAGTTCCGCAGCCTGTTTCGCATTTTCCAAAGGCGTTCCATTGATTTCAAGAATGACATCACCGGGCCGCATGCCGCTGCGGTTTGCAGGGGAATTCCGGTAGACCTCGGTTATGACCACGCCTTTTGTTTCACTGGGAACTCGCAATTTGTCGGCCAGCCTCGGAGAAAGGTTGGCGAGCACCGCGCCGGCAAGCGGGCTTTTGCCCTCAATTGTCTGCTCATCGGCAGGGGCCGTTTCAGGGGCAGCCTCAAGCTTGATGGAAATCAGCCGTTTCATTCCC
Source organism: Rhizobiaceae bacterium (assembly GCA_041751995.1). Lineage (GTDB taxonomy): Bacteria > Pseudomonadota > Alphaproteobacteria > Rhizobiales > Rhizobiaceae > JANMEX01. Next base: position 29,368 of record JBGSHY010000026.1, read on the forward strand.
CGACTCAAGACTTCAAGCCGGGCTGTCTTGCCAACACCGGATGTCAAAAGACGATAGCCAAGCGCATCCGGATGCTCGACCGAGAAACCGTCCATCGACAGGACAACATCACCCACCTTCAACCCGCCCTTTTCCGCCGGTCCGCCGCGCACAACGGCGTTAACCAACGCGCCTGTCGGCCGGTCCATGCCGAGGCTGTCGGCAACATCGGAGGTAACCGGCTCAAATGTTGCTCCGAGATATGGCTGCGCCACATGATCACCACCGGCCTTGGCGGCCTCGACGACGGTTCGCACCATGTTGGACGGAATGGCGAACCCGATGCCGACAGAACCGCCGGATTTCGAAAAGATTGCCGTGTTTACACCGATCAATTGACCGGACATGTTGATCAAGGCGCCGCCGGAGTTGCCCGGATTGATGGCGGCATCGGTCTGAATGAAGAAGCCGAAATCAGAAATGCCAACCTGATTTCTGGCAAGCGCCGAAATGATACCGCTGGTGGTCGTCTGGCCGACACCAAAAGGATTTCCCATGGCAAGCACAAGGTCGCCGACCTCCAACTCATCAGAGTTGGCCAACTGCAAGACAGGCAGCTTCTCGCGTGTGTTCACCTTGAGGATCGCCAAATCCACTCGGTCGTCTTTGAGCAAGATTTCGCATTCAAATTCGCGCCCATCGGACAGCGCAATTTTCACTTCGTCCGCATCGGCAACGACGTGATTGTTGGTGACAATAATCCCGGAGGAATCAACGATAACGCCCGAACCAAGCGACGATTGCATCCGAGACGGTCCGGCAAAGTTCTCACCAAAAAACTGGTCGAAAAATGGATCTCCGCTCAGAAGCGACCGGCCTTTTACCTGCCGCGCCGCGTAGACATTGACCACGGAAGGAGACGTCGCCTTGACCAACGGCGCAAACGATAACTGGATTTGCTCGCGGCCAAACGGCACGCGGCGCTTGATCCCATCACTAAATGTTCCTGGTTGGACATTGCCCTGTTCATCCACGGCGCTAAGCAACTGATCAAACAACTTTCCTATCGTCTCGCCCGTGCCGTTCTGGGCAGACGAAATGGTCGCTGCGCCAAGCAGCACTACACCTATCGAAACAACAATGAACAGAAAGCGCTTGAGACTCGGCATGGCAATACCCTGCAATTTCAACGAACGAACCATCTTCGCGGACTGTGGCAAAAAAGGGAAGGAATGAAACGCAAAAGGCCCGGTGCAAGACCGGGCCTTCAACGAATTTTGCGATCAGTCAGCGATTACGCTGCTTCTGCTTCCGCAGCGCGTTCTGCCTCGACTCGGACCTTGTCGTTTGCGCCCTTGGCCGATGTATCGCGTTCCACGAACTCGATCACCGCCATGTCGGCGTTGTCACCGTGACGGAAGCCTGCACGCATGATGCGCACATAGCCGCCGTGACGATCGGCGTAACGCGGAGCCAGCGTCGCAAACAGCTTGCGGACCTGCGTTTCGTCGCGGATCTGCGAGATTGCCTGACGACGAGCATGAAGGTCACCCTTCTTGCCGAGCGTGATCAGCTTTTCAACGATCGGACGCAGTTCCTTGGCCTTCTGCAGGGTCGTCACGATCTGTTCGTGCTCGATCAGCGAGGCGGACATGTTCGCGAACATGGCCTTGCGGTGGGATGCTGTCCGGTTCAGCTTGCGGCCTGAATTACCGTGGCGCATGAGCCTTCTCCTTCAACTCTTCAGGTTTAGAAACGCTTCGCGTCTCAGTATTGATCTTCGTAGCGTTTTGCGAGGTCGTCGATGTTCTCCGGCGGCCAATCGGCAACTTCCATGCCGAGATGCAGACCCATTGAAGCCAGGACTTCCTTGATTTCGTTCAGCGACTTGCGGCCAAAGTTCGGCGTGCGGAGCATTTCCGCTTCCGTCTTCTGGATCAGGTCGCCGATGTAGACGATGTTGTCGTTCTTCAGGCAGTTTGCCGAACGGACAGACAATTCGAGCTCGTCCACTTTCTTGAGCAGCGCCGGGTTGAACGCCAGTTCCGGAACGGACTCGGCAGCAACTTCCTTCTGCGGCTCGTCGAAGTTGACGAAAATCGCCAGTTGGTCCTGCAGGATGCGTGCGGCATAAGCCACGGCATCTTCGCCTGAAACCGAACCATCGGTCTCGATGGTCATCGTCAGCTTGTCATAGTCAAGATACTGGCCCTCGCGGGTGTTCTCGACCTTGTACGAAACCTTCTTGACCGGCGAGTAGAGCGAGTCGACCGGGATAAGGCCGATCGGCGCATCTTCCGAACGGTTGCGGTCGGCAGGAACATAGCCCTTGCCGGTCGAGACCGTGAATTCCATGCGGATTTCCGCACCCTCGTCGAGCGTGCAGATCACATGGTCCGGATTGAGGATTTCAACATCGCCAACCGTCTGAATGTCGCCGGCCGTGACAACGCCCGGTCCCGACTTGCGGACGACCATGCGCTTGGGCCCATCGCCATCCATGCGGATCGCGATTTCCTTGACGTTCAGAACGATGTCCGTGACATCTTCGCGGACGCCCGGGATCGACGAGAATTCATGCAAAACGCCGTCGATCTGCACCGCAGTCACGGCAGCGCCGCGCAGCGAGGACAGGAGAACGCGGCGAAGCGCATTGCCAAGCGTCAGGCCGAAACCGCGTTCAAGCGGTTCAGCGACAAGGCTGGCCTTGGTGCGGGATGAACCCGGCTGGAAGGCGACCTTGTTCGGCTTGATCAGGTCTTGCCAATTTTTTTGTATCATCTGTTCAATTTCCTTTTCTGCCACCATCCAATCGTGGCGAAATTCGGAAACCGCAAAGCGCCGCTAAGCACTCTGCGGTGGCGAAATGCTTAGACGCGGCGCTTCTTGCGCGGGCGGCAGCCATTGTGCGGGATTGGCGTCACATCACGGATAGACGTGATGGTAAAACCTGCAGCCTGCAGCGCGCGGAGTGCTGATTCACGGCCGGAACCCGGACCGGTGACTTCCACTTCCAACGTGCGCATGCCGTGCTCGGCAGCCTTCTTGGCGCAATCTTCAGCAGCCATCTGGGCTGCAAACGGGGTCGACTTGCGCGAACCCTTGAAGCCCTGCGCACCAGCGGACGACCAGGCAATGGCATTGCCCTGTGCGTCGGTGATGGTGATCAGCGTGTTGTTGAAGGTTGAGTTGACGTGCGCGACGCCCGTCGAAATGTTTTTGCGTTCACGCTTCTTGATGCGTGCGGCTTCCTTGGCCATGATAGTCCTTTCGTTGATCTCTAAGCCGCCGTAATGCCAGCGGCTCCACCTGCCCCCGATTGCCGTGCCGGGGATTCACGGAAACGAAAGGTGCCCGCTGGAAGCAGGCGCCAATCCAAATTACTTCTTCTTGCCCTGAATCGCCTTCGCCGGGCCCTTGCGGGTGCGGGCGTTGGTGTGGGTGCGCTGGCCATGAACCGGCAGGCCGCGGCGATGGCGCAGGCCCTTGTAGCAGCCAAGATCCTGAAGGCGCTTGATGTTCATTGAAACTTCGCGGCGAAGATCGCCTTCGACCTGATAGTCACGGTCGATGGTTTCGCGAATCTGCAGGACTTCAGCATCGGTCAGTTGGTTGACGCGGCGTTCCACCGGAATGCCAACCTTGGAAACGATTTCCGAAGCGAACTTCGGACCGATACCGTGAATGTACTGAAGCGCAATGATTACGCGCTTGGCTGTCGGAATGTTTACACCCGCAATACGTGCCATTTTATTCTCCATGTGGGCCGAAACGCGTCCGGCGATAAGATAAACCTGCGTCCGGTGGAGACCGGCCCCTGCAGGGCGTGCATCAGACATGCCAAAGGCGCGCCATTCAACACTATGAAAGACGCGCCGCTATAGGACGGCGCGCCTGGTTCGTCAACTCATCAAACCAAACTAAATGCTGGTCAGATTGTTTTGAGTATTGCGTTGATGGAAGCAGTCACATCATCGATGGAAGCCATCCCGTCAACGCCGCTCAGCATCTTCTTGGCATAATAGTAGCCAGTTAGAGGCGCAGTTTTCTTGTAGTACTCGCGAAGGCGCTCATCGAACACCTCCGGCGTGTCATCCTTGCGGACCGGTTTGCCAGCGGCGGCTGCCTCTTCGGCACGCTTGACGATGCGGCCGACCAAGGCTTTGTCATCAACTTGAAGCTCGATAACGGCATCAAGCTTCAGGCCTTTGCCATTCAGCATTTCTTCGACAGCATCAGCCTGCGGCAAAGTGCGTGGATAGCCATCTAGGATGAAGCCCTTGGCGCAATCCGGCTGGTCAACGCGTTCGGAAACGATGCCGTTGACGATTTCGTCAGAAACCAGTTCCCCAGCCTCCATGACAGCCTTGGCGCGTTTGCCGATCGGCGTTTCCGCCTTGACGGCCGCACGCAGCATGTCACCTGTCGAAAGCTGCGGTATTCCGTATTTCGCGACCAGCCGTTCCGCCTGCGTGCCTTTACCGGCACCAGGCGGTCCCAACAATATTAGCCTCATCTGCCCCTCTTGCCTCCACGGAGTTTCGACTTCTTGATCAGCCCTTCATACTGGTGCGCAATCAGGTGACCCTGAACCTGCGCGACCGTATCAAGGGTCACACTCACGACGATCAGCAGTGAGGTGCCGCCAAGATAGAACGGAACGCCCGTGGCCGAAATTAGAAATTCGGGTAAGAGGCAAACGAGTGTCATGTAGAGAGCGCCAACGACAGTGATGCGTGTCAGGACGTAGTCGATGTACTCAGCGGTGCGCTCGCCCGGCCGGATGCCAGGGATGAAACCGGAGTGTTTTTTCAACTGGTCAGCCGTATCCTTCGGGTTGAACACGATGGCCGTATAGAAAAATGCGAAGAACATGATCAACGAAGCGTAGGCAAGCATGTAGAGCGGCTGGCCATGGCCGAGAGCCGCCAGAATGGTGGTCGCCCAGGTCGGAAGCGTCGTGGTGTTTGAGAAGCCTGCCATGGTGGCCGGCAGCAGCAGCAGCGACGACGCAAAGATCGGCGGAATGACGCCAGCGGTGTTGAGCTTCAACGGCAGATGCGAAGTGTCGCCCTGGAACATCTTGTTGCCGACCTGACGCTTCGGATACTGGATCAGAAGGCGGCGCTGGGCGCGCTCCATGAAGACGATGAATGCGATTAGGCCCAATGCAAGCACGATAATAGCAAGGATAAGGCCGGTTGAGAGAGCGCCTGTCCGGCCAAGTTCCAGTGTCCCGGAGATCGCGCTTGGCAAGTTGGCGACAATGCCGGCGAAGATGATCAGCGAAGTGCCATTGCCGATGCCGCGTGCCGTGATTTGCTCACCCAGCCACAACAGGAACATGGTGCCGCCAACCAACGTCAGGACAGTGGTGATCCGGAAGAAAATACCCGGATCAAGGACAAGGCCCTGGCTGCCTTCAAGGCCAACAGAGATACCATATGCCTGCACCACAGCCAGCAAAACCGTACCATAGCGGGTGTACTGATTGATGATCTTGCGGCCCTGCTCGCCTTCTTTCTTCAACTGCTCTAGCGTCGGAATAACCGACGTCATCAGCTGAACAATGATAGAAGCGGAAATGTACGGCATGATGCCGAGCGCAAAAAGCGCCATGCGCTCAACAGCACCGCCGGCAAACATGTTGAAAAGGCCAAGAACGCCAGTGCTTTGCCGCTGGAAAGCCTGAGCCAGAGCCTCGGGATCAATACCCGGCAGCGGAATGTAAGTGCCGAGGCGGAAAATGAGCAAAGCGCCGAGCGTAAACCAAATGCGCTTTTTAAGCTCTTCAGCCTTGCTGAACGCGCCAAAATTAAGATTGGAAGCTAGCTGTTCAGCTGCCGATGCCATGGGACTTCTCCGGAATCAAAAGGCGCCGGATACGGCAGCCCTGCTGCCGAGATAAGACTCCGGGGCCAAACATGCAAGCGGCGGGAGTTACCCGCCGCCTTGTCAATTACTCTGCAGCGGCCACTTCGGGCAGCTTGATCGACCCGCCGGCTTTTTCGATCTTTTCGATCGCAGCCTTGGATGCGCCGTTCGCAACAATCTCAACCTTTGACTTAAGGTCACCGTCGGAAAGGACGCGAATGCCATCCTTGGCCTTGCGGATAACGCCGGCAGCCTTGAGGGCTTCGAGCGTGATCGGCGACTTGGCGTCGAGCTTTTTGGCATCGATGGCAGTCTGGATACGGCCAAGCGATACGGTGTTGAAGTCTTTCGACGAGATGTTGTTGAAACCGCGCTTGGGAAGACGGCGGTAGATTGGCATCTGGCCGCCTTCAAAGCCGTTCACGGCAACGCCGGAACGTGACTTCTGACCCTTGACACCACGGCCACCGGTCTTGCCGGAGCCAGAGCCGATACCGCGGCCAAGGCGCTTGCGCGACTGGGTTGCGCCTTCGACGTCTTTGATTTCGTTGAGCTTCATGGTCTTACTCCTTCGGGCAATCAGGCCTCGTCCACAACGCGGACGAGATGTTGCACCTTGGCCACCATGCCGCGAACGGAAGCAGTGTCTTCCAGTGTCGACTTGCGGTGGAGCTTGTTCAGGCCCAAACCGATCAGCGTTGCACGCTGGTCAGCAGGACGGCGGATTGGGCTTCCGATCTGTTCGACCGTGAAAGTCTTGCCCTTTTTCTTGTCAGCCATGTTTATGGTCCTCAAATCTCAAAAGGGCTCAGTCTTCGGTGCCGACGATCGCCTGACGGCGAGCCTGCAACGTCGCATACTTGATGCCGCGCTGCGAAGCGATGTCCTTCGGATGCACCTGGCTCTTCAAGGCGTCAAACGTGGCGCGAACCATGTTGTACGGATTGGACGAGCCTAGCGACTTGGTCACAACGTCAGCAACGCCGAGCGCTTCGAAAACAGCGCGCATCGGGCCACCGGCGATGATGCCCTTACCGGCCGGCGCCATGCGGATGATCACGCGGCCAGCGCCATGGCGGCCTTCGGTATCATGATGAAGCGTACGGCCGCCACGCAGCGGAACGAAAATCAGGTCGCGCTTGGCAGCTTCAGTCGCCTTGCGGATGGCTTCCGGCACTTCACGCGCCTTGCCATGACCGAAGCCGACACGGCCCTTCTGATCGCCAACCACAACAAGCGCAGCGAAGCCGAAACGACGGCCGCCCTTGACGACTTTTGCGACGCGGTTGATGTGAACCAGCTTGTCCACAAATTCGCTGTCGCGTTCCTCACGGTCACGACGATCGTCGCGCCTTGGTCTTTCCTGTGCCATTATCCTTGGTCCTTATTTTTTTCCGGAAGCACGGTGGGTTAAGTTTAGAAGTTCAGACCCGCTTCGCGGGCTGCTTCGGCGAGAGCCTTGACGCGTCCGTGGTAAATATACGCACCACGATCAAAAACGACGTCCTTGATGCCAGCCTTGACAGCGCGTTCTGCAACGAGCTTGCCGACAGCGGCAGCTGCGGCGGAATCGGCGCCGGTCTTGAGCGACTTGAAATCGCCTTCGAGCGTCGAAGCAGCAGCAATTGTGTGGCCCTTAGCATCATCGATGATCTGGGCATAGATGTTCTTCGAAGAACGGTGGACAGACAGGCGCGGACGGCCATTGGCCACCGCCTTGAGCTGTTTGCGCACGCGGGTAGCGCGGCGCACAATCGTTTCCTTGGGCGAAGCCATGGCGCGTTTCCCTTACTTCTTCTTGCCTTCTTTGCGCACAATGCGCTCGCCGGCGTATTTGACGCCCTTGCCCTTGTAGGGCTCAGGACCGCGGTATTCGCGGATTTCAGCGGCCACCTGGCCAACCTTTTGCTTGTCGATGCCGGTGATGACGATTTCGGTCGGCTTCGGCACGGTGACCGTGATGCCTTCTGGGACGTCATAAACGACTTCGTGGCTGAAGCCGAGCGACAGCTGGACGTTCTTGCCCTGAAGAGCCGCGCGGTAGCCGACGCCGTTGATTTCAAGCTTGCGCTCAAAGCCATCCTTCACACCCGTGAAGATATTGGCGATCATCGTCCGCGACATGCCCCACTTGGAGCGGGCCGTCTTCAACTGCGTGCGCGGGTTCACCGCAACAGCGCCGTCTTCCATCTTCACTTCAACTTCATCGCTGACGACGAAGAAAAGCTCACCTTTGGGACCCTTGGCCTTGACCAATTGGCCGTCAACGCTGGCAGTAACACCTGCAGGAACGCTAACGGGCTTCTTACCGATACGAGACATTGTTCAACCTGTCCGTTTCTTGTTCTGGAAATCCTGCCACATCAGAATATGCGGCAGAGGATCTCGCCGCCAACATTCTGCTCACGAGCCTCATGGTCTGCCATGACGCCCTTCGGTGTCGAAAGGATCGACACGCCAAGACCGTTGGCAACATGCGGGATCGACTTGACCGACACATAAACGCGGCGGCCCGGCTTCGATACGCGGCTGATCTCGCGGATAACCGGAGCGCCTTCGTAATATTTCAGTTCAATTTCGATCTCGGACTTGCCGTTGTCGAAATCAACCTGTGCGTAATCGCGGATGTAGCCTTCCGACTTCATCACATCGAGAACGCGTGCGCGCAGCTTCGAGGCCGGCGTCGAAACTTTCGACTTCTTGCGGCCAAGTGCGTTGCGGATGCGTGTGAGCATATCGCCCAGAGGATCTGTCATTGACATAGTGAACTCCTTACCAGCTGGACTTGACGATGCCCGGGATCAGACCGAGTGAGCCAAGCTCACGCAGCGCGATACGGGACATTTTCAGCTTGCGGTAATAGGCACGCGGGCGGCCAGTCACTTCGCAGCGGTTACGGACACGGTTCTTCGCGGAATTGCGCGGAATCTCGGCCAGCTGAAGCTGGGCCTTGAAGCGCTCTTCCATCGGAAGCTGCTTGTCCTGGATGACCGCCTTCAGCTTCGCACGCTTGGAAGCGAAACGCTTCACGAGCTTGATGCGGCGGTTGTTCTTTTCAATAGAGCTGGTTTTCGCCATTGCGAACGTCCTTCTTGCTTGCCGTTACTGCCGGAAGGGGAAGTTGAAGGCGCGCAGCAATGCGCGGGCTTCATCATCCGTCTTGGCGGTCGTACAAACGATGATGTCCATGCCCCAGATCTGATCAACCTTGTCGTAGTTGATCTCCGGAAACACGATGTGCTCCTTGATACCCATGGCAAAGTTGCCACGGCCATCAAAGCTCTTCGGGTTCAGGCCGCGAAAATCGCGAACGCGCGGAAGCGCAATCGTGACCAGGCGGTCGATGAACTCATACATGCGGTTCGCGCGCAAAGTCACCTTTGTGCCGATTGGCATATCTTCACGCACCTTGAAGGTGGCGATGGAATTGCGGGCGCGCGTCACAACAGCCTTCTGGCCGGCGATCTGCGACAGGTCCTCGGAAGCAATCGTTGGCTTCTTGGAATCGGCTGTCGCCTCACCCACGCCCATGTTGATCACGACCTTGGAAATCCGCGGGATTTCCATCTCGTTGGAATATTTGAACTCCTCAAGCAGCTGCTTGCGGATCGTGTCCGCATACTGCTTCTTGAGGCGCGGTGTGTTGCTGATCTCAGCCATCGATCGTCGCTCCCGAGCGCTTGGCCACGCGGACCTTCTTGCCGTCTACAACGGAGAAACCGACGCGGGTAGGCTTGCCATCCTTCGGATCGGCAACGCCAAGATTGGACAGATGAACCGGCGCCTCTTTGTTGATGATGCCGGCTTCCTGCGTTTGCGTCTGGCGCTGGTGGCGCTTGACCATGTTGATGCCGCCGACAAGAGCCTTGTCTTCCTTCGGCATCACCTGCGTGACAGTGCCGGAGCGGCCCTTGTCCTTGCCGGCGAGTACGACGACCTTGTCGCCTTTGCGAATCTTTTGCACGAGCGCCTCTCCTTAAAGAACTTCGGGGGCGAGCGAAATGATCTTCATGTGGTTCTTGGCGCGAAGCTCGCGTGGAACCGGCCCGAAGATACGCGTGCCAATGGGTTCTTTTTTGTTGTCGATCAGAACGGCAGCGTTGTTATCGAAACGGATAACGCTTCCATCCTGGCGGCGAATGTCCTTGGCGGTGCGAACGACAACCGCTTTCATGACATCACCCTTTTTCACGCGGCCCCGAGGAATTGCTTCCTTGATGGATACGACAATGATGTCGCCCACCGAAGCATACTTCCGCTTGGAACCGCCCAGCACCTTGATGCACATGACACGACGTGCGCCGGAATTATCCGCCACGTCGAGGTTTGTTTGCATCTGAATCATGACAGGCCGCCTTCTTTTATCTGTCGGATCCGCACAAAGGCTGCACGGACACGGTTTGACTTGTCTTCTTTACTTCGCTGCTTCGCCGGAAACGACGACCCAACGCTTGTCTTTCGAAATCGGAGCCGATTCCTGGATGGCGACGACGTCACCAACCTTGTACTGGTTGTTCTCGTCGTGCGCCTTGTACTTCTTGGAACGACGGACCGTCTTCTGCAGCACGGGATGAGCAAAACGGCGCTCAACATTCACCACAACGGTTTTCTCGTTCTTGTCGCTAACGACAACGCCCTGCAGGATACGCTTTGGCATCTGTCTGTCCTTTAAGCCTTGCTTGCCGCCGCCTTCTGGCGGGCAATGGTCTTGATACGGGCGATGTCACGGCGAACTTCCTTGACACGCGCGGTTTTTTCAAGCTGGCCGGTTGCCTTCTGGAAGCGCAGGTTGAACTGCTCCTTCTTCAGGCTGGCAAGCTGATCGCCCAGCTGGTCGGCGGTCATGGTCTTTACGTCTGTCGCTTTCATGACGCTCTCCTTATTCAGCTATGCGCTGCACGAAGCGGGTGCGGACCGAAAGCTTGGCGGCACCAAGGCGCAAGGCCTCGCGTGCCACTTCTTCCGAAACGCCGCCGATTTCGAACATCACACGGCCCGGTGCAACACGTGCGCACCAGAATTCTACGCTGCCCTTGCCTTTGCCCATGCGGACTTCGGTAGGCTTTTTTGTGACCGGCACATCCGGGAAAATCCGGATCCACACGCGGCCTGCACGCTTCATCTGACGGGTGATGGCGCGGCGGGCAGCTTCGATCTGACGCGCATTCACGCGGTTTGGCTCAAGCGCCTTGAGGCCGAATTCGCCGAAATCAAGGTTGGTGCCGCCCTTGGAAGTTCCATGGATCCGGCCCTTGAATTGCTTGCGAAACTTGGTGCGCTTCGGTTGCAGCATTTTTTATTCTCCAAATCCCGTGCGATCAGGCGTTTTCGCGGCGACGCGAATTGTTGCCCTGGTTGTCACCTTCGACCGCGCGGCGTTCCGATGCCATCGGATCATGTTCAAGGATTTCACCCTTGAAGACCCAAACCTTCACACCGCAAATGCCATAGGCAGTCGTTGCTTCGGCACGGCCATAATCGACGTCTGCACGCAGTGTATGAAGCGGCACACGACCTTCGCGGTACCATTCCATGCGGGCGATTTCAGCACCGCCAAGACGGCCGGCGCAGTTGATGCGGATGCCCTCTGCGCCCAGACGCATCGCCGACTGAACGGCGCGCTTCATGGCGCGGCGGAAAGCAACGCGGCGTTCCAACTGCTGGGCAATCGACTGGGCAACCAAAGTTGCGTCGGTTTCCGGCTTGCGGACTTCAACAATGTTCAGGCTCGTGTCGCCGCCCGTCAGATCAGCAAGACGCTTGCGCAGCTTTTCAATGTCAGCGCCTTTCTTGCCAATGATCAGGCCCGGACGAGCCGAGTGGATCGTGACGCGGCACTTCTTGTGAGGACGTTCGATCACGACTTTCGAAATGCCGGCCTGCTTCAGCTCGGTCATCAGAATATCACGGATCTTCAGGTCTTCATGAAGAAGTTTACCGTATTCGCCGGTGTTTGCATACCAGCGGGAATCCCATGTGCGGTTGATGCCAAGACGCAGACCGATCGGATTGATCTTCTGACCCATTATGCAGCCTCCCCAGTGGCGGCGGTTTCACGCACGACAATGGTCAAATGTGAAAACGGCTTCTCAACGCGGCTGGCGCGACCACGGCCACGAGCGTGGAAACGCTTCATGACAATCGACTTGCCGACAAACGCTTCAGCGACAAACAGCGAGTCCACATCGAGATTGTGGTTGTTCTCTGCGTTTGCGATCGCTGATTCAAGCGTCTTTTTCACAGCATCAGAGATGCGCTTGCGCGAGAAGGTCAGGTCAGCAAGTGCTGCTGCAACTTTCTTGCCGCGGATCATCTGAGCCACGAGATTGAGCTTCTGCGGGCTGACACGGAGGGTGCGGGCGACTGCCTTTGCCTCATTGTCCTTGAGCGCGCGCTCGGCCTTGGCCTTGCCCATGGTTATTTCCTCTTCGCCTTCTTGTCCGCCCCGTGACCGTAATAGGTCCGTGTCGGAGAGAATTCACCGAACTTGTGTCCAACCATTTCTTCGGACACGGAGACCGGGATATGCTTGTTGCCGTTGTGAACGCCGAAGGTCAGACCGACAAACTGCGGCAGGATCGTGGAGCGACGGCTCCAGATCTTGATGACCTCACTGCGTCCGCCACCGCGAACCTTCTCAGCCTTCTTGAGAAGATAGCCGTCAACAAACGGTCCCTTCCAGATAGAACGAGCCACTTTAGACTTCCTCTCTCAAAATTAGCGCTTATGCCGCGAACGCATGATGAACTTGTCTGTCGACTTGTTCGACCGCGTCTTTTTACCCTTGGTCGGCTTGCCCCATGGCGTAACCGGATGACGGCCACCAGAGGTACGGCCTTCACCACCGCCATGCGGATGGTCAACCGGGTTCATCGCAACACCGCGAACGCCTGGGCGTTTGCCGAGCCAAACATTACGGCCAGCCTTGCCGAGCGAACGGTTCGAATGGTCCGGATTGGACACAGCACCGACGGTGGCAAAACAGGTGCCGAGAACCAGACGCTGCTCACCCGAATTCAGGCGAAGGATGACCATACCCTGGTCACGGCCGACGACCTGAGCGTAAGCGCCGGCAGAACGGGCAACCTGACCGCCCTTCTCTGGCTTCAACTCGACGTTATGAACAATCGTGCCCACCGGGATCGACTGAAGCTGCATCGCATTGCCCGGCTTCACGTCGGCCGAAACCGATGAGATGACCGTGTCACCGACAGCAAGACGCTGCGGCGCTATGATATAGGACAGCACGCCATCGGCATACTTGATGAGCGCAATGAACGCCGAACGGTTCGGATCGTATTCCAAACGTTCGACCACCGCAGCGACATCCATCTTGCGACGCTTGAAGTCGACCAGACGATAGGTCTGCTTGTGACCGCCGCCCTGATAACGGGCGGTGATGCGGCCAGTGTTGTTGCGGCCGCCCTTGGAGCTCTTGCCCTCAGTCAGCGCCTTGACCGGCTTGCCCTTGTAGAGCTCGGAACGGTCAACCAGCACCAGCTGGCGCTGACCCGGAGTTGTTGGCTTGTACTTTTTCAGTGCCATTTTTCTGTCCTCAGCCCCTTAGAGACCAGTCGAGATGTCGATCGACTGGCCTTCAGCCAGCGTCACAACAGCTTTCTTGACATCGCTCTGGCGACCAACGGTGCCACGGAAGCGCTTGGTCTTGCCCTTGCGGACAAGAGTGTTCACCGCAGTGACCTTCACGCCGAAGAGCGCTTCAACCGCAGCCTTGATTTCCGGCTTGGTCGCCTTGGGGGCAACCTTGAAGACAACCTGGTTATGATCGGAAACCATGGTCGACTTTTCAGTGATCACCGGAGCGACAATCACGTCGTAGTGGCGAAGATCAGTCATTTGAACCGCTCCTCAAGAGCTTCGACAGCGGCCTTGGTCAAGACGAGCTTGCCGCGGCGCAAGATGTCATAAACGTTGATGCCCTGAACCGGCAGAACGTCGATATTCGGGATGTTTGCTGCAGCCAGACCGAAGTTTGCGTCAACCTCAGCGCCGGAGATAATCAAGGCATTGGACAGGCCAAGCTTTTCAAAACGATCGGCCAGATGTTTCGTCTTCGATTCAGCAGCTACCATCTGATCGATGATGATGAGATCCGAAGCCTGCGCCTTGGCCGAAAGTGCATGGCGAAGAGCCAGTGCACGGACCTTCTTGGGAAGATCATGTGCGTGGCTGCGGACAACCGGGCCATGGGCCTTGCCGCCGCCGCGGAACTGCGGAGCACGAGCAGAGTGATGGCGGGCGCCGCCCGTTCCCTTCTGCTTGTACATCTTCTTGCCGGTGCGCGAAACTTCCGCACGGCCGAGCGCCTTGTGGGTGCCCTGCTGGCGCTTGGAAAGCTGATAGCGAACCATGCGCTGAAGAATGTCTTCGCGAGGTTCCAGACCGAAAATCTCTTCCGAGAGCTTCAGGTTGCCAGCTTCACCTCCGTCGAGGGTCGTGATCTTGATGTCCATTATTCGGCCCCTTCATTTGCAGGCGCTTCAACAGCCGGAGCAGCTTCAGCGGCCACAGCAGCCTTGCGGACTGCAGCAGGCTTGGGCGCATTGGCCGGAATCGGATGCTTGACGGCGTCACGAACGAGGATCCATGCACCCTTCGAACCCGGCACAGCGCCGCGTACGAGAATGAGGCCACGATCGACATCTGTCGAAACAACCTGAAGATTCTGCGTCGTCACGCGGGTATCACCCATGTGACCAGCCATCTTCTTGCCCTTGAACACTTTGCCCGGGTCCTGACGCTGACCGGTCGAACCGTGTGAACGGTGGGTGACCGAGTTACCGTGAGTGGCACGATGGCCGCCAAAATTATGGCGCTTCATGACACCCTGGAAACCTTTACCGACCGAAGTGCCGGTCACGTCAATCAACTGGCCGGCAACAAAGTGCTCGGCAGTGATCTCGGCGCCCACGTCAATCAGATTGTCAGCAGAAACGCGGAACTCTGCAACCTTGGACTTCGGTTCAACCGAAGCCTTGGCAAAGTGGCCGCGCTCGGCCTGGGTTACATTTTTGACCTTGGCAAAGCCCACACCAAGCTGAACAGCAGTATAGCCGTTCACTTCCTGGGTGCGCTGAGCCACGACCTGGCAGTTCTCCATACGGAGAACGGTTACCGGTACATGCTCGCCTGCATCTGTATAGATGCGGGTCATGCCCAGCTTTTGTGCGATAACACCTGAACGCATCGGTTTGTCCTTCCCGTCCAGCCAGCTTACAGCTTGATCTCGACATCCACGCCGGCGGCGAGGTCGAGCTTCATCAGCGCGTCCACCGTCTGCGGGGTCGGGTCAACAATATCAAGCAAACGCTTGTGGGTGCGCATTTCAAACTGCTCACGGCTCTTCTTGTCGATGTGCGGAGAGCGGTTGACAGTAAATTTCTCGATCCGCGTCGGAAGCGGAACTGGTCCGCGTACGCTTGCACCGGTACGCTTGGCCGTCGACACGATTTCGCGGGTCGAAGCGTCCAGGATCCGGTGATCAAACGCCTTGAGACGTATGCGGATATTTTGACCGTTCATTGTTCTTATCCTTCATTGGCTGCAGGTGTGAATTCCTGCCGCCCTGAATTTCCGTTTTGACCTTGGGAGGCGAGGCCGCCTCCCCGGTTTCAGAACGACTGTTCCTTCAATTACTCGATAATGCTGGCAACAATGCCTGCACCAACCGTACGGCCGCCTTCGCGGATGGCGAAGCGCAGCTTGTCTTCCATCGCGATCGGCACAATCAGCGCGACGTCAACCGAAATGTTGTCGCCCGGCATGACCATTTCCGTGCCTTCCGGCAGCGTCACG
>JBGSHY010000027.1:0-30530 GCA_041751995.1 Rhizobiaceae bacterium
GGCAGATGTGTTTGACTACATCGAGCGCTTCTACAATCCGAGGCGCAGACACTCGACACTGGGATATCTCAGCCCGGTGGACTTTGAAAACAAAGTGGGATTAGCTTAACTCGGTGTCCGAAAAACCTGCAGCAGGCCAGATGTTGAGATCGGCGGCGATGTTCTTGCTAGGGTGGCCGGCAAGGACGAGGTCCATGATTTCGCGCTGTCGTTCTGTCAATCCCTTGATGTGCTCAAACGCCGATTGACGCCACGCGTTGGCCTTGCTGGCATCTTTTGATTGTTCGAACACCCGTTCAATGCTGGCCAGAAGTTCTGGCGCTCCAATCGGTTTTTCAAAGAAATCAGCGGCCCCTGCTTTCATTGCCTCGACCGCCATCGGCACATCGCTGCGTCCGGTGATCATGATCGAAGGCAGCGCTATATCCCTGTCATTCAGCGTCTGCAGAAGCTGGAATCCGTTCATGCCGGGAAGGTAGGCATCTACGAGCAGACAGGCATCAAGCCCGGCATGGCTGACCGAAAGGAATTCCTCGCTTGTGGCGAAATCGGCGACCTGAAATCCGTTCATCTCCAGAATGTCGCGCAAGGTAACGCGGATCATTTCATCATCATCGACAACGAATATTATCCTGCCGCCGTCATTGACGATTGGTTCCGGCTTCCTGACCGGATGCGGTTCAGCGGGGATGATGTCGCTCGACAGCAGCTGATGGATCGCCTGCATCAGTTGCTTGAGCTTGACCGGCTTGTTCAGCTGAACACAATCTTCAAGCTCGATGCCGCGCGCCGTGCGGGTCGAGATGTCGCCGGTCAGAATGATGACCGGGATCTGCCTGTTGAACCGTTCGCGCAGTTTTGCGGCGAGCTGAATGCCGTTCAGGCCGTTGGGCAGGTTGAAATCGGCCATGATCAGGTCCGGAACAAACGCGCCGGATTTGACCAGACTGAGCGCTGCCGCGCCGTCTACGGAAGACATTGTCTGATAGCCTTCACCGACCAGCAGCAATTCCAGCAGTTCCCGCACGTCCGGATCATCCTCAACGATCATGACGCGCCGCGCCTTTATCTCCGAAGGTGCAACAGGTTTGGCCAAAGGCGTGTCACGCTGCGAATCGATCAAAACCACATCATCAACCGGCAGTTGTATTTCAATAGCGAACATAGAGCCTTTGCCCAGAGCCGAACGGACGCGCACCTTGAACCCGAGCAGGCTCACAAGACTTTGAACAATGGACAGGCCAAGGCCAAGCCCGCGCCCGCGTTCGCGCGCCGGATTGTCGAGCTGATGATATTCCTCGAAGATGGTCTGCAGTTCGCTCTCAGGAATGCCAATGCCGGTGTCCCAGATTTCAATGCTGATGCTTCCCTTGCGGTGCCGGCATCCGAGCAGGATCTTGCCGCGCTTGGTGTATTTCAACGCATTGGACAACAGGTTGCGCAGCATCTGCTCCAGCAGACGCGGGTCCGTGTGGATTTCAGCGTTGCAGGACACGACCTTGAGCGTCAGACCCTGCGCCGTCGCATGGTAGCTGAAGTCATCATGAAGCCGCGTGAACAATTCGTTGATGTTGAAGCGTACCGGTTCTGGATGAACAGTGCCGGCCTCGATCTGGTTGATGTCGAGCAGAGTGCTGAGCATGCCGGACATGGCGGCGAGCGTCGTTTCAAAACGGTCGACAAGCTTCTTGGCTTTCTCGCCTTCGACCATGCTCGCCAAAAGGCCTTGCAGCAGGCTCAGCGTCTGCAATGGCTGGCGCAGATCATGGCTGGCGGCGGCAAGGAAGCGGGACTTTGCGATGGTCGCTGTTTCGGCAACGCGTTTGGCGGCGCCCAGATCATCGGCAACATGCCGCCGCTCAGTGACATCGACAAAGGTGATGACCACGCCTTCGGTCGCGCGGTCCTGCGCCAGATAGGGGAGGATGCGCCGCAGGAACCACGAGCCGGACCGCGCCCTGATCTCGCGGTCTTTCGGCTGGCCGGTGGCAAGCACAATTCGGGCGTCATCCAAAAGATTGGTGTCGGACGCCAGTGAACTCAAATCCGAAAGCGGTCTGCCAATATCTCCGGCAATGACGTTGAACAGCGCCTTGGTGGCAGGCGTAAAGAAGCGGATGTGCAAATCCCGGTCGAGAAAGATGGTTGCGACGTTTGTGCTGTAGAGCACATTTTGCAGGTCGTTTGACGTGGTGCGGTGAAGGTCGAGCGTTTCCTGAAGCTGCGTGTTCAGCGCGGTCAACTCTTCGTTCAGCGACTGAAGTTCCTCCTTCGAGGTCAGAAGCTCCTCGTTGGCGGACTGGTATTCTTCGTTGATGGAGGTTGCCTCGGCATTGACCGCAGCCTGCTCCTCATTGGATGCCTCCAAATTGCGGGCGGCCAGCGTGAGTTCTGAACGGGCGTCGGCGAGTTGGTGCTCGAGATTTTGAACCCTTTCAGTGTCATTGCCGACCGCATCCGCTGCGGCGGCCGTTGGCGCGCGCAGTTCGTCGGCAAAGCTGATGAGAACCAAATGCTCTGTCCCGTGCTGGACCGGCAGCGCATTGATGCGGAACGTTGGACCATTGCTGTCAGCACCGCCCATACTGCAGGAGAGATGCGCCTCTTGCCTGGAAGACCGGGCTCGCTGAATGACACCCCGAAGATTGCTGCGCAGCAACGGCGTCACCAGTGCCAGCAAGTCATTGGTCGGATAGCCGGATGCGGGGCGCAGATATTTGTCTGTCGGCCCCATGGCAAACAGCCACTCATTCTTTTCATTGATCAACACCGCTGCAGGCGAGAAATTTTCGAGCACGAGGCGGCGGCACAGATCGCCGTAATCCGGTGCCTTTTCCGCCGAAGCGGCTTTTGCCTCAGGCAGATGCGCTGCCGGGCTTTTTTCCTTGGTCATAAATATCCCTGACGCTGGTTTGAAGTTTCCGTTCTTGCGGAAAAGCCGGGCGGCTTTCTGGACGGAGATGAAAATGGGGTTATTTGCGCCGCCAGCCGTTTCAGCGCTGCCAAGCAGCAACAGTCCGTCGGGCGCCAACGCAAAATGGAACAGGCCGAGCAGCCGCTTCTGTGCTTCCGGGCCCAGATAGATCAGCACATTTCTGCACGAAATGAGATCAATGCGGGCAAAAGGCGGATCGACGAGCAGGTCCTGAACCGTAAATACAATCAAACCGCGCAGTTCCGGAGAGACCTGATAGCCGTCATTCGTCTTGGCAAAATGCCTGCCCAGGCGTTCCGGCGACACTTGATCTGCAATGCTCGCCGGATATTGGCCCTCGCGGGCAAAAGCCACAGCCTCGCCATCGACATCAGAGGCAAAAATCTGCGCCCTTGCAGGCTTTCCAACAGCTGCGCTTGCTTCAAGAATAAGCATGCCAAGCGAATAGGCCTCTTCACCGCTGCTGCAGCCGGCCACCCAGATGCGCAGCGGTCTTCCGTCGCCATGGCGGGCGATGAGCTCCGGCACCGTGTGCGTCTCGAGATAGTCAAAGACCTCCGGATCGCGGAAAAAACTTGTGACGTTGATCAGCAAATCCTGCGCAAGAAGTGCGGTTTCGGCTGGATCACCCTTGAGCCGTTCAAGGTAGGCCGCTATGTCCCCCGATTTGCGGTCCAAGCCCATGCGCCGCTGGATGCGGCGAATGAGAGTGCCGGTTTTGTATTGGCGGAAATCATGGGCGGTCTTCTGGTGCAGCCAGTCAATGATCCCGCCGATGTCTTGATCTGTGTCTGCGGCCTTGGGCGCCACTGGAGGCGCGGCATCCGATTCAGCTACATTGAAGTGCCGCATGACGGCAGCGGGCACCTCCGCAATCTTGAGAATTTGATCAATGACACCTGTCAGAATCGCGTTGCGCGGCATGCCGCTGAAGGCAGCTTCCACAGGATCCTGCGCGATGGCGTAGCCGCCATTTTTCTTGAAAGGCAAAATGCCTGCGCTGCCATCCGCGCCGGTGCCTGAAAGGATGATGCAGGCCGCGCGCGCGCCGTCGGCCATTGCCAGTGAGGTGAGCAGGAAATCGAAAGGCAGCCTGACGCCTTGCCCAGAAGCCGGATCGGACAGGCGGAAAAAATTGTTTTCAACGGCGATATACTTGCCAGGCGCGATGACATGAACGTGACCGGCGAGCAGCGGCGCGCCGTCCTCGGCCTGTGTAACCGGCATTGGCGTATGGGTCGCAAGCAAAGGAACCAGCATGCTTTCATGTGTTGGTTCCAGATGCTGAACAATGATGAAGGCAACGTCAGGCGTGTCCTGCCAATGGTCAAGCAGGATACGGCAGGCTTCCAGACCGCCAGCGGATGCGCCGATTGCGACGATTGGAAAATTGGCAGCGGCAAGCGTGCCGCCTTCGACAGGCAGCGGTATTAAGGTTCGGGGTGGGTTTCTACCCGGCACGCCTGCAATTTTCGTTGAGCAATGCCGTCACGCGGACAGCGGGTTTCAATTGTAGCACGTTGCGGTCGGTATCAGCGAGGACAAAGAAGCCAGATTCTCTTCCGCTGCGCCATTGGCCGCCTTGCCGACAAATAATTGATGGCAACCGCAATTTGGTGAGAGTTTGCGCCCAAATTTTATCTTTCGGAAGGCCGCTTTCAGCCGCGACCTGCCTTGTGCCAACAACTGCCGAAAGCATAAAGCGATCGTTATGCATCCTATAAATGGATGAACGCTGTGGACCAATTCAGGGCGTTGGCGTGGGGTTCCAGATGTCAGGTTTGGCGGTAGTTATCCTGGCAGCGGTCCCTTCTCTGCCCCTTTGCCGACGACCGCAATGCGCCCCCATTTCAGACAATTAGGTCAGCTTTACCGCTTCCTGGAAGCAATCACTATGATCGTCAGGTTCAAATGATGGTTTGCCTTGGGGGGGGGCCGGCCCCATCTCGAAAATTCTAACAAAGATTGCCGAACGGCGGCAACAGGACGTGAATCGCCCTGAACCCAAGTGAAAATTGGCCGCCAATCCCATGATGTCCAATCTGGAACGATTGGCTGTGTGAGATTTTTCGAAGGTCTGTGAAAACCATGCTCCGTCCTGTCGCAGCACCTCTCAATTAGTTATGGCGGCTTCATCCAGGAGTTGACGACGGGCTGAACTCAGCCACATAACTCTTTCGCTTTCGCGCGGTGTTCGCGGGTTCATTTCTTGCCTTAGCCTGCCTGTTTTTGCGATGCCATTTTCATGGCGAATTCGCTGGGCGTGCGTTTGCCCAATGATGGATATGGTCTGCTTCGGTCGCAGTCCTCATTTAATGTAGTAATAAGGGTGCGGAATGCACGCTCCCTTGTCAGCGTTGCTCTTGGCGAGCGTTCTTTGCCAGTTCGACAGCGCGCCCTGCACTCGGTCGCATTATTCTGGGAAGCCAAACCTCACGACAGCGCCAATCGCGTTGTCTGCGTCGATCTGCGCGGGCACCCTAAATGGGATCACCATTGGTTCGCCGCTCAACTTGAAAAACGTTTGAACTGGATGCCCGCAACCAATCACTCCGGATGTGAGATTCCTATTGACAACGTTGTCATTTGGGTATTCTTTGAATTTTACGAGATGACAACGATGTCATGACAGCTTTGGGAGGAGCAGTCTTGGTCACATTGCGTGAAGTTGCGAAGCGCGCCGGCGTTTCCATCAAAACCGTGTCGCGGATCGTCAATGACGATCCGGCCGTGCGTCCTGAGACGCGTGACGCTGTCCAGACTTTCCTCAAGGAAATGAACTACGTGCCCGATCAGGCAGCCCGCCTGATGCGCAGCGGCACGTCCAATATCATCGGCCTTATGACAGACGCCGTGGCGACCACGCCTTACTCCGTCGACATTGTGCGCGGTGCGCAGGCTGAACTGAAGCGCGGCCACAAGACGCTGCTGATCGCCAATACCGACGGCGATCCGGAACTGGAAGCCGAGTATTGGCGGATGTTCCGCGCGCAGAAGGTTGCGGCTGTCATTTACGCCGCGATGTACCACCGGCCGCAGTCGATGGGAAAACCCGATTTCAACGAGCCTATCGTTCTGGCCAACTGCTTTTCCAAAGAAGGCGGCCATGCGTCCGTCATCCCGGATGACGAGGCGGGAGGCTTCACCCAAGCGGAATATCTCCTGAAGCGCGGCCACCGCCGCATCGGCATCATCACGCTCAATCCGACCATTGAAGCGTCGATCCTGCGCGGCCGCGGCATGCGCCGGGCGTTTGGCATCACGGGCGTGCATTACAACGAAGACCTGGAGCGCGTCGGCTACACCGGATCAATCACGGATGAGAAGCTGATTGCTTTCGACGTCGCGGTTTCGATGTTGAAAAGCGCCAACCGCCCGACTGCCATCATCTGCGGCAACGACAAACTGGCGCTGCAGGTCTATTGCGCCGCGGCGCATCTCGGCCTGTCGATCCCTGCTGACCTTTCGGTCATGGGCTTCGACGATCTGAACGTCATTTCAGAATGTGTTTGGCCGAAATTGACCACGGTCGCCCTGCCCTATTTCGAGATCGGGCGGATGGCGGTCGAAATGCTCAACATCGCCAGCGAGGAAAAGCCGGGATGGGCGCCGAAGGTGCTTGTTCCTTGCCCGCTGGTTGAACGGGATTCCTGCCGCGCGCTCGTTTGAGCGCGGCAGGGCAAGGAACTGGCTGCCATTGGGGTTGCCAGCGGGAATAACTAAAAGGGAGAAGGAAATGTTGAAACTAACAAGGCGCGCCGCCATCGCTGGGGCATTATTGGCCTCCACCAGCTTCACCGGTCTTGCTCTGGCCGCCGACCCAATCAAGGTCTGGCATCATGGTGGCCGCGGCGACGGTGAGCGCGAACGCATGGAAGCTTTGATCAAGGAATGGAATGCCGCCAACCCGGACATTCCTGCCGTTCTCGAAGTGCAGCCGGAAGGCGCGTACAACGAACAGGTCCAGGCTGCCGCAGCTTCCGGCGGTCTGCCGGATCTTCTCGATTTCGACGGTCCGAACTATGCCAACTATGTCTGGTCCGGCTATCTGCTGCCGCTGAACGACATCGTCTCCAAGGAAACCCTGGATGACATGCTGCCGTCGCTCATTGCACAGGGCACCTATGCTCCGGATGGCAAATTGTATTCGCTTGGCGCCGGCGATTCCGGCCTTGCAATCTGGGGCCGCAAGTCGCTGCTCGAAAAAGCAGGCGTGCGCATTCCGACCAGTGCTGAAGACCCGTGGACCATGGAAGAGTTCGAAGACGCACTCGCCAAGCTCTCGAAGATCGAAGGCATCAAGTATCCGCTCGACATCAAGGCGAACTACGGCCAGGGCGAATGGTTCACCTATGGCTTCTCGCCGATTGTCCAGTCCTTCGGCGGTGACCTGATCGACCGTACGTCGTGGAAGTCCGAAGGCACGATCAACGGCGATGCCGCCGTCAAGGCCATGACCCATTTCCAGGGTTGGGTAAAGAATGGTTGGGTTGTTCCTGCTTCCGAAGGCGACGATGCCTTCTACGGCAAGAAGATCGCCGCGCTCTCCTTCGTCGGACACTGGATGTGGCCTGCCCACTCCAAGGAACTCGGCGATGATCTCGTTTTGATCACCATGCCGAACTGGGGCGGCAAGCACGTCACCGGCAACGGCGGTTGGTGCTGGGGTATAACCAAGACTTCCGCACAGCCGGAAAATACAGCCAAGTTGCTTGAGTTCTTCCTGTCGACCAAGAATGTTGGCGACCTGATGCAGGCAATGGGTGGCGTTCCGGGCCGCAAGGCGGCAGCGCAGAACGTCGACCTTTACAAGGACGGTGGTCCGCTCAGCCTCTATCTGGCGCAGCTCAACGCCGGTCAGGGCTTCCCGCGCCCGGCCCACCCTGCCTACCCGACGATCACCGCATCCTTTGCCAAAGCTGTGGCTGACATCATTGACGGCAAGGACGTGAAGGCCTCGCTCGATGAAGCTGCCAAGAAAATCGACCAGGACATCGAAGACAACAGCGGCTACCCGCCGTTCGGCAAATAACTGACAAGACTGGCGGCGGGAGACATTCCGCCGCCAACAACCAAAAGAACTCAGGAGGTTGCGATGGCACTGAAAAAATCAGACCAATTCAACGCATGGGCAATGCTGGGACCCGCGATCTTCTTGATCGGGTTGTTCGTGGTGGTGCCATTTTTCCTGTCGGTCGGATTTTCGTTCACCGACCAGCGCCTAGTGCCCAACGCCAACGTGCCAACCAAATTCATTGGGCTGCGCAACTATGTCCGCCTGTTTGAAGCGGGCGAATTCCAGAATGCCTTCTGGCGCACGGCGACTTTCACCATTCTGGTTGTTCCGCTGCAATGCGCCATGGGCCTTGCCGCAGCGATGCTGATCAATGCCAAGCTGCCGATGCGCAATCTGTTCCGCGGCATCTATTTCCTGCCGACAATCATATCGATGGTGGTCGTATCCGTGATCTGGTCGTCGCTCTACCAGAGCGAAGGCTTCTTCAATTCCGCGCTCTCGACGATCAGTTTCGGGGCGATCCAGCCGGTCAACTGGCTTGGCAATCCGTGGACAGCGATGGCAGCCATTGTGTTCATGTCGGCCTGGCAAGGCTTTCCGTTCCAGATGATCGTGTATCTGGCCGGCCTGCAGGGGATTTCGGCTGAACTCTATGAGGCGTCGCGCATCGACGGCGCAACGCGCTGGCAGGAGTTCTGGCATGTAACCATGCCCAGCCTGCGCAACACGCATATCCTTGTTGTCATGACCACCACGATTTTCGCATTCAAACTCTTCACGCAGGTCCAGTTGCTGACGCAAGGCGGGCCAGCCGGCGTGACGGATACCCTGGTGCGCCTGATCTATATGCAAGGCTTCCGGCAAGGCAAGGTCGGCATTGGCGCTGCCGCTGCCGTCATCTTCTTCCTGCTGGTTCTTGCCATCAGCATCATCCAACGCCGCCTTGTGAAAGAAGAAAGGGCAATCGCATGAAAACGAAACGTGAGCATCTGCTCTTGGTGATCGTGGCGATTGCGGTTCTCGCTTTCGTTCTCGCCCCCTTGTTCCTCGCCTTCGCGACTTCGTTCAAGGCGGATGAACAGCAAATCCTGCGCGATTTCGGCAACGCCAATGCCTTTTGGGTCTGGCCTTGGGAAATGTCGCTGGAAAACTACCGGCAGGTTCTCGGGAACACGACCTTCCCCGTGCTGACCTACATGAAGAACTCGGTGATCATTGTTGTCTCGATTGTCGTCGTCGGCATTTTCATCAATTCATTGGCCGCCTATGCCTTGGCGCGGCTGCAGTTCAAGGGCCGCAACATCATAGTAATGCTGATCATCGCCCTGATCATCGTGCCGATGGAAAGCGTCGCGATCCCGTTGTTGTTGATGGTCAATCAGGTCGGCTGGGTCGATACCTACCAGGCGCAGATCGTGCCGTTCATTGCCCATCCATTCTCGATCTTCCTGTTCTACCAATTCTTTGCGGCCATACCGAAGGATCTGGATGAAGCGGCCTATGTCGATGGCGCATCGCGGTTCCGCACTTACTGGAGCGTGATCATGCCATTGTCTCTGCCGACAATTGCAACCGTCGCCATCCTGCAGAGCCTTGAATACTGGAATGCCTATCTGTGGCCGTTGATGGTTACCCGTGGGTCAAATGTGCGTCCGGTCTCGCTTGCCCTGGCACAGTTTTTCGGCACGCCTCCCCCCATCTGGGGTGATGTCATGGCCTTCTCGGTGCTGATGTCGCTGCCGATCCTTGCCGTCTATCTGCTGTTCCAGCGCTGGTTCATCCAGTCGGCCATTGGTTCGGGCATCAAAGGCTGACCCACGCTTTCAAAGGACTTTCAACGTGACACTGGCTTACAAAGATCAATGGATCTGGGACTTCTGGATTGCTCAGGATGGCGAGGATTTTCACCTTTTCCATCTACAGGCGGACAGGTCGCTCGGAGATGAAAATGAACGCCACCGGAACTGCCGGGGTTTCGGTCATGCGGTGTCGAAAGACCTTGTGAACTGGGACAAGCGGGGTACGTGTTTTGAGGTGTCTCCCGGTCCCGCCTGGGATGACATGACGACCTGGACCGGCAGTGTTGTTAAAGGAGACGACGGGCTTTGGCATTTGTTCTACACCGGCAACGCCAAGGCGGACGAGTGTACGAAACAGCGCATCGGCCATGCCACGTCGACAGACCTTCACAACTGGAAACGCGTCGGCGACGGGCTGATCCTCGATATAAACACCGCCTGGTACGAGGAGTATGATCCAAATGTTTGGGATGGCCGTGCAATGCGCGACCCCTGGGTGATGCGCGATCCTGATGGCGGCGGCTGGGTGATGTATTTCACCGGGCGCGTTCCATACGGCGACGAAATGAATGCGCGCGGCTGCATCGGCTTTGCCCGCTCGAAAGACCTAAACTCCTGGACGCTGGAGCCGCCTGTGCATGCGGGCGGTGAAGCCGGTCAACTGGAAGTGCCGCAGGTCTTCAAGATCGGCAACAAATGGTACTGCCTGTTCTGTAATGCCGGCCACCACTGGTCGAGCGCTTATGCCGCCTCGTACCCCGGCAAACCGGTATGGGGCACCCATTACCTGGTGGCAGACAGCCATCTGGGACCATGGACCATCGCACCCGGCAAATTCTTGGACGGCGACTTTCCGTGCCGCCGCTATGCTGGCCGCATCATCGAAAAAAATGGCCAGCGCTATTTGATGACCTTTGATTATTGGGACGAAGACAATGTGTTCAGGGGCACCATCGGTGCGCCGATCCCCGTTTCCGTCGATGCTGAAACAAGCCTTTTGACTTTGAACCAACCAGCCGCTGCCAAGGCAGCCTGAAAACGCGAACCGGAGGAATAACAACATGGCAAATCTGGCGCTGAAAGACATTCGCAAGGCCTTTGGCGGGGTAGAGATTATCAAAGGCATCAGCCTTGATATTGCGCACGGGGAGTTCGTGGTTTTCGTCGGCCCGTCCGGCTGCGGGAAATCCACGCTTTTGCGCGTGATTGCAGGGCTTGAAGAGATCACATCCGGCACACTCGAAATTGCCGGAAAAGTGGTCAACGACCTGCAGCCAAAAGAACGTGGCATCGCCATGGTTTTCCAATCCTATGCGCTTTATCCGCACAAGACCGTTTACGGAAACATGGCATTCGGACTCGAACTTGCGGGCAAGCCGAAGGCGGAAATTGACGCCAAGGTGATGGAGGCAGCACGCATACTCAAGATGGAAAGCCTGTTGGAACGCAAGCCGAGCCAGCTGTCCGGCGGCCAGCGCCAGCGCGTCGCCATCGGCCGCGCCATCGTGCGCAATCCGGAAGTCTTCCTGTTTGACGAGCCGTTGTCGAACCTTGACGCGGCGCTGCGTGTCAACACCCGCGCCGAGATTGCCAAGCTCCACCGGGACCTTGGTGCCACGATGATTTACGTCACGCATGACCAGGTCGAGGCGATGACATTGGCAGACAAGATCGTGGTGCTGGAAGGCGGCTATGTGCGCCAATACGGCTCGCCGCTTGAACTTTACCACATGCCGAAGAACCAGTTTGTCGCCGGCTTCATCGGCTCTCCGAAAATGAATTTTATCTATGTCGAAGCGGTATCGGCTTCACCGAAAGGGGTTTTGATCAAGTCTCCCGACATTGGCGAAACGCTGATCCCGGTCAATCCGGGAAATACCAAGGCGGGCGAAAAACTGGTGCTCGGCATCCGCCCTGAGGATATGGAAGCAGGTTCCAAGGGCGAAGTGGTCTTGACGGGCACTGTTGAACTGGTCGAGCGCCTCGGCCATGAAACATTCGTGGAAGTGCAGACCAAGGGCGGCGCGACCGCAACGGCGCTGATCAGCGGCACGACAATTGTCGAAGTCGGCCATGACTTGTCTCTGTTCTTCAATACCAGCGACTGTCATTTGTTTGACGCAGCAGGCGAGGCGTTACCGCGGTTGCAGGTGCCAGAAATTGCTCATTTCAAACGGGCAAGTTGATGTAGGCTTTGGATCAATTAGGAGTCTTCGAGGAGGATTGTGGCTTGATGTACAGCTTCGAGGCAAATCCGGCTTGAGTGATCTGGCTTTCCTTCCCGGCGCGTGCGCGTGGCCGCTCCGAGAC
This sequence comes from Rhizobiaceae bacterium, assembly GCA_041751995.1. Classification (GTDB taxonomy): domain Bacteria; phylum Pseudomonadota; class Alphaproteobacteria; order Rhizobiales; family Rhizobiaceae; genus JANMEX01. Next base: position 12,062 of record JBGSHY010000027.1, read on the forward strand.
GGAAGTCTGGATCGCAGTCGATCAACGGACAACCAGAGTTTCCAGGTTGGATCGGCGTCATGCCCTGAATGTGCCTCGAGTTGTCGTCCATGCCGGCCAATGAGTTGCCATTCCCGGTGGTGATTTTGCCTCCTCTTGACCTGCCCCACAGAGATGTCCTCGATTTTGGGTTAGCTTGTTCCTCAATGAATGAGACAGGCCATGAACCGGTTACGGTTCTCCGGTGTCAGGTCAGCCATGACCTCCATCAGGCACACGCTTTACGGCGCAGGTCCTGAACCTCGCCGTTCGTCGCTGCATGAGCCGTTTCGCTGGCCAGCCAACACTTGCCAGCTTCCTAGAACGCCTTCGACCAAGTGTAATACTAGCTCTGCGCAGTGCCTTCCTTGCGGCAAAGCTCAGCGATTCTGTCTTCGCCGCGCAGGCCTTCCAGAACAATCCGGATCTTGACGTCGGATGAGAAGCGTCGCCGGGTAGCCCGGCGGATATCTTTGACAACATGTTCAGCAGGCCGCTTGCTGCCGTGAGACTTCGTGTTCATGCCCGTTCCTTCGTCTATGAACAGAACCAATTTCGCGGGTATGCCCAATTTGGCCCCCCCCTAAATCAATAGACAGGCGCCTCCATACAGCGAAATGCCTTAATCCACCGATCTGGTTTCTTCACACGATGGGATGGCACTGACATCCATGCTTTTGAACAGGCCACTCGTCATTTCGCAAAGAGGTTTGCGGACCACGACAATTTATAATCGCAGATTTGCAGCATAAAACGAAAAGAGGAGACAAGGGTGGATAAAATTTCAAAGACTAATAAATATTGTATATTTTCAGCTATTTAACGAAATTAGTTGGTGCCCCCGACATGATTCGAACACGCGACCCCCTGATTACAAATCAAGGGGCGTTCTAATGCAGGATTGTGCGAGGGTTTTTCGTTCAAGGAATTTTCTCTGATTTATCGGACACTTGGCGGAAAAGACCGCTGGTGGTTTGTGCAGCATTGTGCAATATCATTTCATACAGTGCAATGATTTGTTGCCCCCAAGTTGCCCCCGAGATAATTCACATGGCAAAGCTCACGACAGACCTTCTGAAAAACGCAATGCCTGAGCCGGGTAAGCGTCTTGAATTCCGAGACGATGATGAAGGAGGGCTGATTTTCAGGGTGACAGATAAGGGCAAGCGCTCCTGGTCTCTGCGATACGTAAATGCGGCCGGCGAGCATCGTCGACAGCTTATTGGTCCCTTCCCTTCAATCAACCTCTCCAAGGCCCGAGACGAAGCGCGCAAAATCAAAGGTGCGGTTGCCGTAGGCTCGGATCTGGTCGGCGACGCAAAGCGGGCGAAAGCGCTTGAAGACGCAAAGCGTCTCCGGACCTTGGAAGGCTTGGCAGAAGCTTATTTTGCCGATGCTGAAATCGGGCTGCATCGGACCAATGCGAGAGGTGCAAAGCGTTCATCGACCTTGAAAGAGGAGCACCGGATATTTGAGAAGCTGGTGAAACCAACACTTGGCGCCCTGCCCGTCTCAGACATCAAGCGCGCCGATATTCAGGCATTGGTGACAAAGCTTTCGAAGGGCGCGGTTTCAAATGGTCGCATCGCCCGCAACCTCATCCGGCAACTCATGGGCTATGCGCTTTCACATGAGGTGATCGAAGCCAATCCAGCTCACGATATTGCCGTTGTCTTGCCGCCCCCACGGGAGCGCACTTTAACGGATGCTGAGTTGCGCGCGGTGTGGAGCGCTTGCAGCGCACCGGCTACAATCAAAGGCCCTGCCCTGTCCCGCGAAATGGGCATAGCCATCCAACTTGCCATGGTAACACTGCAGCGAGGTGGCGAGGTCATTGGTATGCAGTGGGTCGAAATCGATAGAGAGCGCCGCCTATGGGTGATCCCAGCTATCCGGATGAAAGGCAAGCGCTCGCATGCAGTCCCGCTCAGCGACCTTGCTTTGGAGCTTTTGGACGCTGCCAAGGATCTGATCGGCGGCAAGACATACGTGTTCCAATCCAGCCGAACAGCCGACGGTGAAACTCATTTCGAGCGGCGCGCATTCAGTCGGGCAATGAACCGCCTGACAAGCTCTCTGAAGATCGATAACGCCACCCCGCATGATATGCGACGGACCGGCGCGACCAATATCACAAGCGAGCGGATTGGCATTCCGCGCTTCATTGTCTCGCAAGTGTTGGCGCATGCCGGTGACACAGGCGGCTCAGCGGCGGTTACGGGCCGACACTACGATTTGAACGACTACTTGCCTGAAAAGCGGCGCGCCCTTGATGCTTGGTCGGCGCTGTTGCGCGAAATCCTTGGAATGACAGACCGGGCAAGAAACGTGACCAAGTTGCAAACTGGCGCGGTGGGATAGCGCAATGTAAAAGTGCAATTCCCGAATTCTACTTTTCCACCATCAATCAGCTTTGCCGGAAACACCCCAGATTTGATAGCCAGTCACCAAGTTCGTTTGTGATTGCCAGCGCGGCGAATTGAGTTTGAGCGTTCCTGTGTAATAGGTCAAATATTCACCGCCGGGGCCAGCGAATCTTTGACAAATCGATGTGTCAGTGCATGAAGACGCTGTCACCGTTACTGGTTTATCGGATTTTCCATAGTTAACTGGCTGGAATGTGAACCACGCACCAACCCCCGAGGAGTACTGGCAAATACAGGAGGCTTGCAGCGGTCCGTTCGGTTGAGGTGTTTTCGGCTTTGCCGGCTTCGCTTTCATTCGAGCGGCGATATCAGCTTTGCAGATTTTGTGATTTATTGCATATTTTCGAACCGCTGGCCAAGTATTCCAGGTATTTTGGAGAACTCCAAGGTTGTGACATTGGCAAGCCTTTATAAGGTCTTTTGCCAATCCGTCATTGCCACGACAAATTTCTACTATTGCCGATTTTGCCAAGTGGTTCTGGGATTTATTGCCGTGTTTTGCGTAGGCCCTCTTACACGCCCCATGGTTCATTTCGAAAAGTCTTGATGTTGCTCGAGTGAGACACCAATCAAGCATCTCCACTCCCCAAACACGCCCATTCACTTTGGGTATATCTTTTGCCACTGCATCAGGGATTGCGCACACAAAAACGGCAAAGAAAATAGCGAAAAGCTTCATAATTTGATCCCCCCAAGTAAAATGAACACCTAATTTCAGCCTAAGTCTACAACTATTCATGATCGGAGTTTTGTGATTTGACCATCCGATCAAACACGCCCTCTAATGGTTTAATTTTAAAGAGAATTCGTTTATGATTATGTTCTGTTTTTAGCAGTTCGACTCAGTTCCTAAGTACTGTTGCAGAATTTGTCGCTGAGACGGAACTGCGATCAACAGTTGCGTGTTCGTATAGATAAACACCTCACCGCTAGGCACTGGCGACGATTCTGTTAGCAAAAATATAGGCTCGGGCTTTCTGCTCGACCAAGCACAATGCTATCGAGCATTGATGGAAGAGCCGCTTGTCGATCCAATTGCCTTAGTCGGATTCCTGCTTGCCGAGTTTGACGGATCTGATCGCATGTCCGCCGAAATTCGCCGGGCGATGTTGCGCACGGTGCGCGGGTTTCCGTTTGATCACCCGGTGCGAGAGACTATCGACAGCATCGCGGGTGATTTGACTGTCGCCGTTTTCGCAATCGGCAACAGCGGAAACGTCGCGGCCTTTCAAACCCACTTGGCCGAGCGGTGGCAGGGCGCTGCGCTGCAGATAAGGCGAGCGAACCTTCATTGACCGCCTAACCCGGCTAAGCGCGAAGATTAGAGCAGTGCCCGATGCAAATGCAACTATTATTCCAGAAGCAATTGCGAGGGTGTGGAGGCTATCCATCATGTCCATCCCGGCCCTTGCCATAGTTTTGTGCCGTTGGTGCAAATAGGTGACTTAGAAAAACGAAGGCTCACCGGCAGGGGCTGCGAGTGAGCCTTCGGGGCAGTTGTCATGGGAAAGCAGGAACGCATGATTGCCCGAGACTATTTCGGGAAGCTTGCATCAGGCTTGTGAAAATGGATCACCAGCTCTGCTGGGAAACCAGCAGCGCGCCTTATTTAACGGCAGTCAATGCGGGCGTCTGTTTGCAGTTTATTTTGTCGCTTGGGCACATTGACTAGCCATAGCCACCGGTGCCAATTCGCCACCTTGTGCGGATGATCAATCCCGGCTGCGGGGGTAGCCTACAACAGGCGACACGCCTCTGGAGAACAACTTGCCCTCAGTACTTCGCACATACATCAGCCTGGCGCTGAAAAGCGTTCCCAAGGTCACCAGACAAGCACTTGCAGACAAGGATTGGCAGGTGCGCGAAGCGGCCGAACACGAGGTTGCTGATCAGATCGAGAAAGCCCTTGCCGCCTTTGAATTCACCACCAAGCCGATGGTCTTGTCGACGGCGCCATCGCAGCGCGGTGAAGTCGGGTGAGGATTTTGCGCGACGGTTGCTAAATCCCATCCGCTCACCGCCAATCAGCCATAATGCCATTTCGGCTTGGTTTCGGTTCCATCAAACGAAAGACCGGCTCTGTCGCCTTTGCGCCATCGAAGCGTGCATCGGTAGGCGATGCCATCAACTGGAATGTACAAAAGAAAGTGTGCCGGGATTTTTTGCTCAGGGTCGATTTGGATGCCAAAGCCGCCTGATTGCTGATTTCGCACCAAACAACTGACAGTCGAGGCAGAAATGGTTGTGAGAATGGTGGCACCTTTCAAGACCCGGGAGCGATGCTCGCGTGACTCGTTTTCGATTGCAGGCGCTTTAAGCCTGACAACGTTAGACGCTGACATTTTCAATTGACCTTACAACAGCGATTTTCCGGAGAATTCAGCTCCGCGATCAACCGCTATATGAGCAACTTTGCGACCGAGTTCATTCGCCCGCGAACAAGATGAACGTTATTAGCTTAAGGAGTTGTTGGAATTTCGCTAAAAATTTAATTTCGGTCATGACACCTGGAACACAGGACTGGGCCGAGGCCCAAGTCCCGAGATTCAGTCGATGGCACTTGCTTAACGTTCAGATCCAGTATGGACATTATGCGAATGGGTTCGGTGCCAAGGGCGTACGGTTGGCGGCCTTAATTGCCGCTATATCTCCGTCAAGTAGTTGGCCGCTTTGCGCCCCCAAGTCGGACATAATCCCAGCCATCTTCTGATGACAAAAGCGGTCATTTAACCGGTCTGCAGCGGCTCACGACTTCTGCGTCGCTTCATTGCGGATCCAATTGAGAAAATGGTCCGCGTGGCGATGTTTGGGGCTGCTCAAAGACTCCCGCACATAGAAACCCTCGTTGATCGGGACAGCAAGGGAAAATGGTGCGATCAGTCTGCCGTTGGCGCATGCAGCCTCGGCAAGTGAAGTCCGTCCAAGGGCAACGCCGCCACAATGGGCAGCCACTTCAAACGCGGTCAGTGAATTATCAAGCTGCAAACCCTGCCCCGGGTCCACTTTGGCATTTGCCGCCTTAAGCCAAACACCCCAGCCTTCCTGATACCCCAGCACATGGAGCAATCGGTGGCGTGCCAAATCATCCGGAACATTTAGCGGCATGCGCTCACTCAATTGCGGTGAACAAAGGGGAACCAAATGTTCGCGCGTGAGGCGATAGCTCGAATATTCCGGCCATTCACCGGATCCATATTGGATGTCGATATCAAATGCGTCCTTGTCAAAGGCATCATTCCAGACACTTGAAATAACGCGGACATTTATGTTCGGATGTCGGTCGAGAAAATTCGGCAGCCGTTGCGCCAACCAATTCACTGAAAATGCCACCGCACACCGCACCGTCAATGCTTCGGTTGTGCGCGATCCAAACACTTCCCGGGTACCAATAGCCAGTCGATCCAATGCATCTTGCACCTTCGGCAAGTAGGCATCACCGTTTTTCGTCAACCCCAGTCCGCGTGGTCGACGAACGAAAAGGGCATGCCCCAACCGCATTTCGAGCGACTTAATATGCTTGGAAACAGCGGCTTGCGTGATGTGCATTTCTGCCGCCGCGCTTGTGAAACTCAAGGTGCGGGCGGCGGCTTCAAACGCGCGTAACCAATTCAGGGGTGGCAAATCGGGATACATGACGGATGTCTTTCACAACAAAGGTATAACTTTTTGTATGGGTAATGCCCATGAATATGTCGTTTGACGGCTTTGTTCCAGTACGGTCTGTAGCGGTTCGCCAATTGTGGAGTGAATGATGTTTGCTGTTTTTCCGACCGCCCGACTGCGACCCTCGCCGTTTTATGCGTCTGCTGTTGCAGAAGGGATGGTTGCTGCCAGCATATACAATCGCATGATTATGCCGACTTCATATGGCGATCCAGAAGGCGAATATTGGCGCTTGATCAATGGCGTGTCGCAATGGGACGTCGGAGTTGAACGTCAGGTGCAACTTAAGGGGCCAGATGCTGCAAAACTGGCACAAATCCTTTCTCCGCGTAATCTGGCCACCTGCGCAGTCGGACAGGGCAAATATGTGCCATTGTGCAACCATCGCGGAACGTTGATCAATGACCCGATCCTTCTGAAACTGGCGCATGACCTGTACTGGTTCTCAATTGCCGACAGCGATATCTGGTTCTGGGCAGGCGCGATTGCAGCCGAGCGCTGTCTTAATGTCGAAGTGTCTGAGCCGGATGTTTCGCCGATGGCACTTCAGGGGCCGAAAGCAGAGGATGTAGTGGCCCATGTGATCGGCGACTGGGTGCGGGAACTCAAGTATTTCTGGTTCCGGGAAACAGAAATTGACGGGATTCCGGTTGCCGTTCAGCGCTCCGGCTGGTCGAAACAGGGCGGGTTTGAAATCTATCTGAAAGATGGCGCCAAAGGCACGCAACTGTGGAACATATTCAAGGAAGCCGGTCAGCCTTGGGGGATTGGTCCTGGTGCGCCGGCAACCGCGGAACGAACGGAAAGTGGCCTTGTATCCGTCGGCGGCGATACAGACGATGAGACCAATCCGTTCGAAGTACGTCTTGGCAAATATATCGATCTTGAGGTCCCGGACGATGTGATCGGCATACAGGCACTTCGCCGTATTCGGGCTGATGGCATTAAGCGCCATCAGCTTGGTTTGGTTCTTGAAGGAGACAGTCCTGCCCCCCTTGGTTTCAAGCGTGAAACCGTCCGCCATCAAGGCAAGACAATCGGCATGATGACCAATTGTGTTTGGTCTCCGCGTATGAAGGCCAATATCGGGTATGCTTTGGTTCAGACGACGGTTTCGGCTGGTACCACGGTGGAAGTCGAACGTGAAAATGGCATGGTCGCTGCGAAATTAGTGGAATTGCCTTTCCTTTAAGCCGGCCGCCACGAACAACTGCCCGCCACAGCGCATGGAGCCTTAGAGTATGATTGACCTCACAAAGCTTGACTTGAAGAATTTGGCTCTGAAAATGCACGAAGATGGTGTTCTCGTTGCAACTCTCAATCGGCCAGCCAAACGCAATGCGTTGGATTCCGCGTCAATTGATGACTTGATCAACCTATTTGCTTTCGTTCCACGTTCGGGCGTTCGGGCAGTCGTGTTGGCGGCCGACGGCGACCACTTCTGTGCCGGGCTTGACCTCATTGAACATCATCAGGCCGATCGCAGCCCTGCAGACTTTATGCATCTTTGCCTGCGCTGGCATGAAGCGTTCAACAAGATGGAATATGGTGGTGTTCCCATCATCGCCGCACTCAAGGGTGCGGTTGTTGGCGGCGGGTTGGAGCTCGCTTCCAGCGCCCACATCAGGGTTGCCGACGCCTCCACCTACTTTGCCTTGCCAGAGGGTCAGCGAGGATTGTTTACCGGCGGCGGTGCAACAATCCGGGTTTCAAATCTGGTTGGAAAAGCACGCATGATCGACATGATGCTTACTGGGAGAGTCTATAAGGGGCAGGAAGCTGTCGATGTCGGGCTGACCCAATATCTCGTCGATGGCTCCAGTTTCGACAAGGCAATGTCTTTAGCACGCGCGGCTGCACAAAATCTGCCCCTGTCGAACTTTGCAATATGCTCGGCCATTAGCCATTTGGGAAACATGTCCTCGCTCGACGCATCGTATGCAGAGGCTGTTGTTGCGGGCATTGTCAACACTCAGCCCGATGCCCGCAACCGGTTGGAAGCCTTCGCAAACAAGACCGCCGCGCGTATCAGGCCAGAGTGAATTTCCGGAGACATTCGAGTCGATGAGGACAATTCATGTCCCATTCCAGCTGTCTGCTCTGCGCAGCGGTAATCCCTGTTTTCGAAAATTAAGGCATTTCGCTTACCAAATCTTCCACCAAGGCGTCTTGTTCTGGATATGAAAATCTCTTTCAGTCCAGTCCAAATTGAAGTGCGGCAGCATCAGATCTTCCATAGTGAACAAGCCAGTCTGGAAACTCGGCAGGTTTTCGATTGCGAACAGAATCCCTGTCCCAAAAGCCTCTCGAGAGATCGATTCATGTTTCAACCGAACAGTCTGATGTGGAAAACCAAACAGGATTTCGTGAACACCGATAATGCCGCCCGCCCGAACCGATTTGATCTCGTTCTCACGGATATCCAGTTCTTTTGCGATGACGCGGGCGGTGCCGGAGCATTCGCTTTTTAGCTTGAAGTGTTCCTCAATGATTTCGATATCGGTATGCGGCGCGATATTCTTGAGGATTTTTGCCGCAATGAGAAGGAAATTAATGCCCAATGTTATGTTCGGCGACCGGATTACGCGGGTTTTCCCGGCCAGATCAGCGAGCACTTGCAACTTGTCCGTTGAATATTCTGATATGGCGCTGATGATCGTAATTCCGCGCCTTTTTGCTTCTTCGGCATAGAAATCAATGCCATCATTGGAAGAAAAATCCACAATGATATCGACCGGAAATTGATCAAGAAGGTCGCTGGCAGTGAATTCTTCACGGGAATAAATCAGCCCAGGCTCATCTGAAGCGATTCCCAAAAACTCCGGCACGGAGCGATGTTCAAGGGATTTCGAATTGCGGACAACCCATTGCAGGTTGGTCTTCTTTGATTCCAAAAGGACGGACGCCACCGCTTTGCCGGTTTTGCCGAAACCTATCTGTCCTACTTTAAACATGTTGCTTCCTCTTTTGTTGCGGTTTGCTACGTTCCGTCCGTTTCTCCTTGGATTGCGCTAGGCGCGGTTAATACAGATGCGGCATTGCCGCCCGTATGGTGGGTTGGGGAAGCTACAGCAGTGGAAGAGCCCCCGCTCAAGAAAAACTGATCACTGTTGAACAGTAGGCATTTTGCCAAGCTAATCGGCAATGGACAACCCGAAAAATTTCATACTGCCAAATTCTGCGAAAACGACGGCTTCGGTCAGCAATAACCACTTCTCAAACCTTTCGGTAAAAAGTCTGGATTTGGATCGAATCGTTCGGATATCTGGACCGCATACCCAAAAGAGAGGTCAGGCAATTCGCAATGTTGTTTCAAAGGCGCACACCGACTGGCAAACTGGAAAAGGTACGCGGGTTTTTCTGGCCGAAAACCTCTCTAAGCCGTTCTGCCAAGTATATCGGAAAGCGGGTATTGCGACTGACGACAACGCCTCACGCAATTGCTGCCGGGTTTGCCGCGGGCGCAGGCGTTTCTTTCCTGCCGCTTATGGGATTCCATTTCATACTTGGAGCAGCCGTCGCCTTCGTCTTGCGCGGCAATCTTCTCGCATCGGCATTTGGAACTGCTGTCGGCAACCCGCTCACCTTCCCCTTTATCTGGGGAATTACCTACGCCCTTGGACGCTTTATCCTGTACGGCACCCACCCCGAAAACGTCGAACCGATCCAGTTAATGGACATTTTTCGGCAAATGGATTTTGGCCAACTCTGGACGCCGTTACTTAAGCCAATGATGATCGGTGGATTCCCGCTTGGCCTGATTGCAGGGCTGATTTGTTACTTCGGCATCCGCTGGTCACTAACCCGCTTTCAAAATCAAAGACGCATACGTACTGCAAGGCGCGGCTCGCAGAAGCTGCCCTGATCGTTTTTGCTTAGTCATCGTCCGTCTGAGCATCTGGAAGAACACGCGAAGCGAAGATTAGAAGCAAGATCACGCCCATTGCAGCAGACAGCCCCGATCCTATGAGTACGCCGATCTTGGTCGCATCCTGAAGCTGAGGAGAGCCCGAAAACGCCAGTAAGCCGATAAAAAGGCTCATGGTGAAGCCGATACCGCATAGCACAGACACGCCGTAGAGCTGCCCCCAGTTTGCGTGTTTTGGAAGTTCCGCCCACCCTGCTCCGATAACAATTGCTGCTGCAACAAAGACACCAATTTGCTTGCCGACAAATAGGCCTAGTGAAACCCCCAAAGGCACCGGGTCGGCAACAGAGGCCAGTGTCATTCCAGCGAACGAAACCCCGGCATTGGAAAAGCCGAAAATCGGCAGAACCAGAAAATTAACCCAAGGATGTAGCATGTGTTCCAGTCGATGAAGGGGTGAACTTCCCTCTTCTGGTCGACCTGGGCTTCTGTGCAGCGGAATGGTGATTGCCAGAGCTACACCGGCAAGCGTGGCGTGAATACCTGACATCAGCACCAATACCCATAGAACGGCTCCAACAAGGAGATAGAGCGCAAGATGGGTGACACCACGCAAGTTCATCAGAAACAGCGATAAAAGGACGATGGCCGCGCCACCCAAAGCAAGCAGGTTCAGATCACCTGAGTAGAAAAGCGCGATGATCAGCACAGCTCCCAGATCATCAATAATCGCCAATGCAGTCAGGAAAATTTTCAGGGACGTTGGCACCTTCGACCCAAGCAACGACAAAACCCCAAGTGCAAAAGCAATATCGGTCGCTGCGGGAATCGCCCAGCCTTCGGGATGGCCTTCCGCCTGTAAATTAAACAGCAGATAAACTGCTGCCGGTACGACCATTCCGCCCAGTGCCGCTGCTCCAGGCAGGATACGGCGAGACCAAGTGGAAAGTTGCCCGTCCAGTACTTCCCGCTTGATTTCCAGACCCACAAGCAAAAAGAACAATGCCATCAGGCCATCATTCACCCAATGCAAAACCGACATGCCTATAATGTCTTTGTGCAGCAGTTCCGCATAAAGGCTGGACGATGGCGAATTTGCCACGAGCAATGCCATCCCCGCCGCAATCATCAGGACTATGCCGCCGGATGAGGAGTGGTCCAAAAATTCACGAATGGCCGATAATGGCTTTAACGAGGGATTTTCAAAAGATTTCAAGGAACAAGCCTCATCCAGATTTCAGGTTTTGGCCAGCAAAAATGGGGATATCCGAACTCGGCCAGTTGCAATAAAAGAAAAGCCCAGCAGCGCCGGGCTTTTCAGGCAAACGAACGGTTGTCTAAACCGTTCCGGAGGTATTGCCCCTTAATTATGCCCCCTTTTTCCAAAGGATCAACCATTTTTCGGGAAAACCCGCCCTTTTGCCTATTTGCGAGACATAAGTAGGCCAGGCTTTTGACCGAGAACAGCAGCTTCGACGCTTGGCCGTCGTGCAAGCTTGGCGAGCACCTCCGCCGCCAGAGTTTGTTTTTCTTCGGCTATGCGATCGAATAGCCCACAGATGAGTGAAGCAGCAAGTCGGTCTTTGCTGTACGGGAGGTCATGGTAGGTTTTCCATGCAATGTGACTTAACTCGATATCAAGACGCGAATGCTCTTTTTGAATCAACTCATCGATCGAACAAATCATTTTCAGTTCGCTGACTTTGAGATTATCTAAAATTTCATTTCGCTCCAGTTTGCTCAATTTGTCGTCTATTTTCTGCATCTGAAAAATCACCTCGTTATCAACCCAGAATAGGCACATCCGAGTTAATTGCAATCCATTTTCCAATTTTGGCCGGTTCAGCGATGAGCTCATAAATCAGGGATCAGTGTTGAGCAGCGGAAAGCACGGCTCCTTCCTTGTCATGGGTTGCCAGTCTCTCAACCATGGTGGAGGTTGCCTCATTCATGCCAATGATTTCGACCGAAATACTATGGTGGCGGAACTTGAGCACCACCCGATCAAGCGCATTGATTGACGTGATATCCCAGAAATGGGCGGCGTGCAGATCAATGACGATCCCCTTCAAGTCTTCTTCACGAAAATCGAACGCACCATGGAAGGCTTCCGCCGTGGCAAAGAATATCTGCCCGGTTACCTGATAAGTCCTGACGGATACCGTCTCGTCGCGCCTTGATGTAACACCGAAATAGCGCGTGACCTTGTGGGCGAAAAACAGGCCGCTGAGTAACACGCCGAACAGGACACCTTTTGCCAGATCGTGAGTCAGAACCACGACGGCGACAGTGCCGAGCATGACGAAGCTCGATTGCTTGGGGTGGATGAGCAGGTCTTTCATTGAGCCCCATTGGAACGTGTTCAAGGAAACCATGATCATCACAGCTACGAGCGCGGCCATCGGAATTTGGGCAACATATGAACCGAGCGCAAAAATCAGGAACATCAAAAATGAACCTGCCCAAAGCGTGGAAAGCCGACCGCGGCCGCCAGACGAAACGTTGATGACAGACTGTCCAATCATGGCGCAGCCTGCCATGCCTCCGAAAAAGCCGGTGACCGTATTGGCAATGCCTTGTCCTGCGCATTCACGGTTCTTGTTCGATTCCGTGTCGGTCATTTCATCAAGAATTGCAGCCGTCATCAGGCTTTCGAGCAATCCAACCATGGCAAGTGTCAGCGAATAGGGCAGGATGATTTTCAGCGTTTCAAGCGTAAACGGAACCTGCGGCAAGGCGAAAAATGGCAGTTCTGTCGGCAATTGTCCCATGTCGCCAACGCGGCGCATATCGAGACCGAAATACATGGCAACGCCAGTCATGATGAGAATGGTCACCAATGGCGAAGGAACAGCCTTGGTGAGGTACGGAAGCCCGTAGATGATAGCCAAGCCAACTGCCGTCATCAAATAGACGTTCGTGCCCATTCCGAGCAATTCAGGCATCTGCGCAATAAAGATCAGGATTGCGAGCGCGTTGACAAACCCTGTCACCACGGAGCGCGAAACAAAGCGCATCAGCGAACCAACTTGAACCACGCTGGCGACGATCTGCAGCAGACCGGTCAGGATGGTTGCTGCGAATAAATATCCGAGCCCATGTTCCTTGACGAGCGTTACCATCACAAGCGCCATCGCACCCGTCGCCGCCGAAATCATCGCTGGTCGCCCGCCTGCAAAGGCGGAAATTACCGCGATGAAGAAAGAGGCATAAAGCCCGACTTTCGGGTCCACACCCGCGATGATCGAGAACGCGATCGCCTCCGGAATGAGTGCCAGCGCGACAACTGTGCCCGCCAAAATCTCACGTGTGATGTTCGGAGCCCATTCGCTCCGCAGATGAACCATGTCCATGAAAATGCTTTCGTTGTTTCATGTGCATGAAAACAGGGGTGAGCACATGAAGCGCGCACCACAAAAGTGCCCCTTCTGTCAAAGAGCCGCAAAAATCTGCGTGGGTGCGTTGTCCGGCGGATCAGCGGCCGGAATAGCCACCCGGAATCTCACCGGGTCCAAACTGTCGCCGCTTTTAAATCGGTTTAGCTGCGCGATGCAATGGCTTTTCAGCCTGGCCCATCACCCAAGCGCTGCATAACGCGCCCCGTAAAACCGATTTTTGCCAAAGGGTACAATTGCATTATTCTGGATAGTTATGAGTAGTTCTAAAACGAAGCGTTTGGACGCTCGGTTTATTTATTAAGAGGTTTTTTTTGGAAGTCGCATTTGGCCCTACGGTTTGTTGTCCGTCATCAGAAAGTTTGGGACTACAGGCTGCTTAATTTGGCTGGGTGCCGGCCTCTTTGTTGGTATTGGCCGATTGTCCGCTTTCTCCATCGTACGGTCTATCAGCGGACTGTCCTCTTTCGGCCCCAAACCGGCCTTTAGTCAAAGTCAGAGCAAAAGGCAGCTATTTGTCCTGAAACCGCGCTTGGCCAGAACTGGAGATTTGCTCCTGATCCGAAACGCGGTCCATCAAGACGAGCACCAACTCAACAATGCTGCAGAAATTGAATTTTTCGGTTGACACTTCAATGTCGCTTTTCCCTTTGAAGCGATGCTGCTGCGTAAATTCATCGACGAGTTGGATATATCGGCTTCGCCGCTGATCGCTTTCGATCGGAAGCTTCAACAGTTCAAGCGCAGCGCGCTGAACTTGGAAGGCGAGAGTATCAGTGTTTAAAATAATCTGGCGATCGACGGTGGTCATTGCATTTTGTCCACTGGTTGGTTCCACAAATGGAAGCAGTAACAGTGGCCCGCCATGCTTGGCTGTTTGCGATCGGCCCTTCGCAGTGGTGCAGCCGGGCACTGTTGCGCGTTGCACCTTTGCAGAATAGCCGCGATTGACGGCGCCGTCGTTCCCCAAATTGGGGTTACGCGTTTCCCGCGGGTGGTTGATTGATACGCATGGCATCGACAACGGAAGTTTCATTCAGCAGGGCCATTGCAAGATCGATGATGGAATTTGCAAGGACAACCAACTCGTTGGGTTCCAGCCGAAATGTCATCGATACGTCGCCATGCACAACTTCGATGGCTCCATCATGGGTGAAGAAAAAGCCGCTTCTCGGATCTTGCCCTTCGTTGGTGTTTTTCATCGTTGACCTCAGATTCAGCGGCCGTCGATGGCCAGATCGTGTGACCGGCCGAGCAGCTGAGATAGCACTCGTTCAATCTCGCGAGCCGCACCCATCGGGTCGGTCGAGTTGATGTTGAAATTGACGCGGCCAATCCGGGATCCTGAAATCTTGGAGTTCGGCGTCACATAACCGTTGGACGCAAAGCTGACCCGCTCCTCGCCACGCTCGCCAACAATGTATTCTCGCCCGGCCGCCACAGAGCCGCCAAGGGCGCGTCTGCCCATCACTCCGGACCCGGAAGGCGAGGAAGGCATCGGACGCGCGTCTGAATGGCCTCCTTGAACTCGCGTCGGTATTCCGCCGCCAATCGCTTGCAGTGCAGCCGAACCCGCTTTTGCATGGGCTATCAGAGCATCGAGCGCGCTTAGATTCACACCGGGCGTCGCGGTGAACGACAGTGCCTCTTTCGAAGTCCTTCCTACATCCTTGGCCCGCATCTCGAAGGCGTCGAGACTATTCGTCTCGCCTTGGATTCCCGGCATCGGCCGCACATCAGAGGATCCGTCAGAATAGGTCCGCTTCGGATACGCAGCCTGTCCATATTGCCCCGGGCGGCCTTTGACAGCATCGCCCGGGAACAGTTGATTGAGGAGATACATAGCGCCGCCATAGCCGCCGGCAGCCATAGCAGGGCCAGAGCCGAGGATGCCGAGCGCACCACGACCAGCGCCGCCGAGAAGACCGGCAAGGAAGCCGCCGCCGCCGGTGGCAGCAGCACCGGCCGTTCCGCCCAGAAGACTGCTTAGGATACCGGAGATGCCGCGTACTGCAGTAATGCCACCGAGAGCGACGGCAGCGCCGGTCGCAGCTGTTGCTAGCATGCGGATGGATTGCGGAGCGTTGGCCATGGCGTCGATCGTCGCTGATAGACCCTTCATGAGCGGGCTGATTGTCGATTCCCAATCCTGACCGATTTTGGTGAACAGGGTTTCGACCGCACCGGTGAGCTGCATCCAGTCACCATACATGCCGCCATGCACTTCATCGCCGATCTGTTTGGCGCGATCGCCGGGAACATGTTCAAGGCCATATTTGTCTGCCTTGAACGACGCATACCGGTCGCGGACGATGGCGGCTCGGCCGCCTTGGCGCTCGGTGAACATGGCGTTCAGCTGCGCAAGTGTCGGATTTGATTCCATGATGGCGGCAAACAGGCCTTCGACGTCGACAGATTCAACGGACAGCTTGTAGAATTCGCCGAGCTTGGCCGCGAGTTTGTTGGAATCGGCAGCCGCCATCTTGCCTTTCTTGTCCTTCTGGAAAGAACCAGACAGGATCTCGGAAACCTTTTCCGTGAAGACGCTCTGGTCGGCGCCGATCGGCATTTCCTCACCGGTCTTCTCATCGATGTAAGAGCCGTTCTGCAGCAGCTCTTCGAGGTCAGACTTTTGGCTCTTGGTCAACTTCTTGCCGAAGTCACGCTTGAACTTCTTTTCGATATTGTCGGCGGAGAGAACGTCCGGCATTGACGCGTAGTCGGAGTATTCAATGCCCATCGTGTTGAGGGCAGCCTGGCCTTTGTTCGTCGGGGAGACCATCTTGGCCGCAGCCGCGCGCATGAACACGCCGGCTTCTTCACCGTGCAGACCGCCACGGCGGAGCTGGACGCCGACGGAGCCGAGTGTCGAATCCGAAAATCCGGAAGCCTTACCGGAAGCGCCGCCGTATTTGAAGAACATCTGGATGTCGCTGTCGGACATACCGCCGCGCTTGGCCATGTCGACCATGAAGTTCACCATCTCGTCGGCGACCTTCTTGGCCTTCTTCGGATCCGAGATGTCTTTGTTGGTGGACTGCAGGACCGAGCGGACCGTGTCCGCGCCTTCGTCCATCGTCACGCGCATGGCCAGCGAATAGTTCTTCACGGACTCGGTAAGGTTCAGGATGGTATCGATGTCGCGCACACCGGCTTGAATCAGCTGCGTCTGTGCTTCGACAACGTCTTGGTTGGTGTATCGGGTTTCCTGACCGATCTTGAATGCCTGCTGCGTGAGCGGCTTCTGTTTTTCTTCGGAGATGCCACCGACCGCGCGCTGGAATCGCGTCGCTTCGTCCATGTTGACGGCGTTGAAGAATGCCTGCTGAGAGCCGGTCTTGCCGTAATAAACGGCACCGGCGCCGCCGATGATACCTGCTGCTGATCCGCCACCGCGACGGCCGCCGCTCGACGGCGGGTTGGACGCCTTCTTGGCCTCTTGGTTGGCCTTGCGCAGCTCGTCTGCAGTGCGCTTGATCTCTTCGCGGATTTGCCTTTGGGATTTTACCAGCTTGCCGGCACCGACACCGGCCAGGCTTTCTAGCGCCTTCTTGGCCGCGTTGGCCGCGTTGGTCTCTTCTCGGAAGGCGGCGGCGGCGAGTTTGACCTCGTTGCGCGCGAAAAACATGTTGCGGCGCATAGCCTGAGAAGGAGCGCCGGCCTTGGCCATTTCCTTGGCGTAGGATTCAACAGCCATCCGGGCCTTGTTGAACTCGGCCCCGGCAGCGAACTGCCGGGACTGCGCTTTGCGGTAGTTGTCGTAGGCCTCGGTCTGCTTTTTGAGGGCAGCAAGCTTGCGGGTCAACAGGTCGACTGCCGGCGTCCCGCCCTTGCCAAAGCCCTTGAGGGATTTGTCGACGCGCTTCAGCGAGTCTTCGATCTCTTTAGCTTCGCCGCTCACGCCGTTGATTAGTTGAAGTCGGAGGGTGGCAGTCAGTTTCTGTGACATTACATGCCCTTTACGTCATAGGGTGAGAGGCCGTTGGCCAGTTTGGCGATTGCGCTTTCCGCACGCGCGTGAATTCCCATTGAGACATCGTTGCAAACTGCATTCAGCCTCTCGTAAACATCGCCGGTCGCTGCGGATTCGGTGGGGATCGAAGCGATTCCGGTTACGACTGATTTTGAGATGAAGGCGATTGTCTCCTCGACCTCTTGCCTCGCAACCAACTGATCGTCCGCGTGGTCATTTTGCCGACGTATCCGGCGAAGCTGTTCTGTATCAAACTCACTTGAACTCGTTGTTTTATTTAACTTTTCTTTCGCCAGGTTCACCCGGTATTCGATGAAGCTGCCCAGATCGGGCGAATACCTGTCTCGTCCAATTCTTGTGATCACGCCGGCCGCTGCTAACTGGGAGACGCGGCGCTTGGACATCTGAAGCAACGCCGCAATGGAGGCGCTTGTGACGCCAATTGTGAAATAGTCGGGCTCTTTTGGGCGAGCTTTCATTTCGACCTCAAAACGGAAACGGAAATGGGGTTTTTGCAGACCTGAAACACGCTCGGATCCTGCGCTGCGCGCGCACCGCGGCCTACCCCCCCTCGGACAGGACCCCGAACCCTCGCCCATGCCCTACCGGAGGCGGCAGGTGCAGGTTGGCAGGTCACTTGTCTGCCAATGCACTTATGAAAGAGAAGGCAGGCTGCACCGCTCAAAATGCAGCCTGCCGTCGATTTCGGGCGCACCTCCCGCCCGAGGGTCCAGCAGTGAATGCATGAGCTACACCTCTGCCGAATTGAGTTTTGACCGACCGCCGCCTTAACGGCGGCCGGTCCCTTTTTGTTGGTTGCTCGAACCAAGGACATCGCCAAATAGTCAGTACAGCGCTCGGTAGTGGAGCGGAGTCTGGAATAGGAATTGAGCTGTTGGATCAACGTCCTGGATTGAGCCAATAGTGGCGTAAAGTCGGGTATGACTGTGAAGTGTTGGCCGGTGCCGATCAAAGCTTGGTCCGAGTGACCTGAGACCCGTGTCTCATCCGCTTTTGCGCGGAGTCCGTGGGTTCATTTTTGGCCTTAAGCTGCCTGTTTTTGCAATGCCATTTTCATGGCGAATTCGCTGGGCGTGAGTTTGCCCAGTGATGAATGCGGTCTGTT
>JBGSHY010000028.1:0-17558 GCA_041751995.1 Rhizobiaceae bacterium
GATGACCGGCGCAATGCGCTGATCGGTGCGGGTGTCGGCGCGTTGGCAGGCGGCGCCATTGGCAATTTCATGGACCAGCAGGAAGCTGATCTGCGCGCCCAGCTGCAGGGCACCGGCGTATCGGTGACCCGCAACGGCAACCAGATCATCCTCAACATGCCGTCGAACATCACATTCGCGACCGATCAAGATCAGGTCATTCCGGCCTTCTATCCGACGCTCAATTCGGTGGCGCTGGTGCTCAACAAGTACAAGCAGACCGTTGTCGACATCTATGGCCACACCGATTCGCAAGGTGATGACGCCTACAATCTCGCACTGTCGCAGCGCCGCGCCTCGTCCGTGGCCAACTATCTGGCGTCGCAAGCCGTCGACGGCCGCCGCTTCCTGGTCACTGGCGCTGGCGAATCGCAGCCGATTGCCTCCAACGGCACCTCGGCAGGCCGCGCCCAGAACCGCCGCGTTGAAATTCAGATTTCGCCGCTCAGCTGATCTGAAACTTTGTGAAATTCATCAATCGCCCGCGCATGCGCGGGCGATTTTTGCTGCTAGCCTTGCGTTGTTTTCGACCAGTGCGATATTGGATACGAGGCTGCGCCCGCCAGTGATGTCCAGCATCCGCGACAACAGCCATGGCGTCACCGCTTTGCCGCGCACGCCCGCGGCCTCCGCTTCACTTAATGCCTGACGGATATATCCCGCCATCTCCGCTTGTGGAATTTCGTGCTCAGACGGGATCGGGTTGGTGATCAACATGCCGCCTGCGATGCCCAAGGTCTGGCGGGCTTTCTGGAAATTGGCGATATCCTTGGCGGTATCGAGCCGCAGCGGAGCTTTAAGCCCGGACTGGCGCGACCAGAAGGCCGGGATTTCATCCGCCTGATAGGTGACGACCGGAACGCCTTTGGTTTCAAGCACTTCAAACGTTTTCTCAAGATCAAGAATCGCTTTGGCCCCTGCGCAGACGGTGATCACCGGGCTCAGCGCGAATTCCTCAAGATCGGCGGAAATGTCGAAGCTCGTCTCCGCGCCCTTGTGAACGCCGCCAATACCACCGGTGGCGAACACCCTGATGCCGGTCAGCGCCGCCGCCATCATCGTCGCGGCAACAGTGGTGCCGCCGGTTTTTCCTGCTGCAACGGCGAAGGCCAAATCGGCGCGCGACAGCTTCATCGCGCCTTTCACCTGCGCCAGCGCCACGCGCTCCAAATCACTCAGGCCAATCTTCAGCCTTCCGTCCATGACCGCGATGGTCGCCGGAACTGCACCCTCTTCGCGGATGATCTCCTCGACCCTTGCGGCCATCTCGGCATTTTGCGGATAGGGCATGCCGTGGGTGATGATGGTCGATTCAAGGGCGACGACCGGCTTGCCGGCCCTTAGCGCCTTGGCGACTTCCGGCAGGATTTCTGGCGAATGCGGCATGATGCTCCAGTCTGATTGATGAATTCAATATGCGTTCCGGTTGCCCGGTCATTTTGTCATTTGTCGGGCCTTGCGCCGTTGATTTGCAGAAGTAGTGCGTCAAACCGCGTTTTCGAGGTGAAATCCGCAACTGCGTTTGCCGTTTCCACAGTTGCGGATGCGGCGGCAAGTCCTTGCCTGACGGCGCGGTCCATTGGTTTGCCGCACAGCAGGGCCGCCAGACTTGCTCCGGCCAGCGCATCTCCCGCGCCAGTCACATCCTTGACACGTTCGGGCTTTGGCGGCAGAATCACGCTGATTTCACCCTGGTCCAGAACACAGACGGCATCCTCACCGTCCGTCAGCACTGCCTTTGCCAGCCCCAGCGCACCCAAGCCTTTGGCGAGCGAGGCCGCGCCTGACGCGTCATCGGATGCCATCCCGAGGATTGCGCGGGCTTCCCGCTTGTTGAGATAAAGCCCGGCCAAGAGATCAAGCACCGGCCGCAGACGCACGGATTTGGCCGGAGAAATCGCCAGCGCATAAACCGGCTTGCCCATTGCAAGCCGCATCAGCCGGACTATGGATTCTTCCGGCATGTTGGCGTCAATCAGCAAGGCGTCCGCATCGGCAATGGCGTCGCGCGTCTTGCGGCGCGAGATCTGGCGGGGCAGGGCTTTTTCGTAAATTTCCATGTCCGCCAGCGCCGCAACCACGTCGCCATGCCGGTCGAGGAGGGCCGTATAACTTGCCGTTGTCCGGTCGAGAAACACGGAAGACAGGTCTTCAATCCCGCTCCGCTTGATTTCGGCCGCCACGATATCTCCTGCGGCGTCTCCGCCTCGCACCGAAATCAGCTTGGCCGACACACCAAACTGCACGGCGACCCGCAGCGCGTTGAACACGCCGCCGCCGGTGTCCTCCATCATTGCGCCAGGGATGGATGCGCCACGGATGTAGTCGGCAGACATGACGCCGCGCCTGTCGATGTGCGCGCCGCCAATGCCGAGCAGTTTGGGCCGGTTCATCGCCTGGCCCGGGCAGCGCCATGCGCCCCGTTTGCCGCGAGTTTCGCAGCCAGTTCGACAGCGCCGGTCAGGGCGTCGGCCTTCGACTGAACCAGTATCTGCCGATGCCGTTCAGCCAGATAGGCTGGATAGAACTTCGCTAGGCCGCCCAACAGTGCGATGCGGTCAATGCCATCCTTGCACAGCGCGTCAAAGGCGGCATCGACGGTTCTGGCGGACGCTTCAAACAGGCGTTTCGCATTGGCGTCGCCGCTTTCCAGATGGCGCAGCACGGTCGGCGCATGGCGGCCGTAGTCCACCGGCTTGGCCGTCTGGGCAAACAGCACGATGCCGTCCGGCCCGCGTTCAAACTGCGCCAACAGTTCATCCGTCAACGGAGACCTGTCCACCACGCCGTCATGCGCCAGGATCGCCAGTTCCAGTGCATCGCGCCCCAGCCGCGCACCGCCGCCCAGATCGCTGAGCTGAAATCCCCAGCCGCCGATCAGCCGCAGCGTTTCGCCCTTGCGCGACAGGAAGGCTGAGCCGGTGCCGAGGATGGCGATCGCGCCGTCGCCGTCGGCCAGCGCACCCTGCAGAGCAATGGTTGCGTCGCTCTCAATATCCTTCAGCGCAAAGGGCAGGCGCTCAGCAAGCCGTTTGGCGAAATCGCCGACGTTGGCGCCGGCCAATCCGAGAACCGCCGCGCAATCCGGCAGGACATCGTCGCTGATCCCGGCAGAAGACAGCGCCGCGCGGATTGCCGCCATGATGTTGTCCGCCGCGCCATCAAGATTGGTGGTGATGTTTGACGAGCCGGCCTCGCCCTTGCCAAGGATTGCGCCGTCCGGGCTTGCCACTGCGGCACGGCAACTGGTGCCGCCGCCGTCCACGCCGATCAGGAATCGAATGTTCTTTGTCATGCGGAAATTTGTAGCGGCGCATTTGCATACGGCAAGGCTGTCAGAATCACATTGGCGCAGATTGCTGAGCGAATCTTCCGGCGGTCCATGCCAGTCATGCAAGAGGCGTGAGACGAGCCTTTCCACTTTTGCGCGATTTTGCTCCAAGGGAGAAATTGAAAAACAAAAAAAGAACAAAAATTGGATATTGCAATAAATACAATTAGATAGCCTCTCTTGCCAATTGAGAACAAACAGGATACAAAATTCTCATCCGG
Organism: Rhizobiaceae bacterium; assembly: GCA_041751995.1. Classification (GTDB taxonomy): domain Bacteria; phylum Pseudomonadota; class Alphaproteobacteria; order Rhizobiales; family Rhizobiaceae; genus JANMEX01. Next base: position 3,592 of record JBGSHY010000028.1, read on the forward strand.
CGGTGCTATCCGCCCTTCTAGAATGGCATAGGGGTGTTGTATCATGGCTCAGAATTCGTTGCGGCTTGTTGAGGACAATTCAGTGGACAAAACCAAGGCTATTGATGCCGCGCTCTCGCAGATTGAGCGTGCATTCGGCAAAGGCTCGATCATGCGGCTGGGCCGCAACGAGCAGATTGTCGAAATCGAGACCATTTCCACAGGTTCTCTCGGCCTCGACATTGCACTTGGCATTGGCGGCCTGCCGAAGGGCCGCATCATTGAAATTTACGGACCGGAAAGCTCGGGCAAGACCACGATGGCGCTTCATGTCATTGCCGAGGCGCAGAAAAAGGGCGGCATTTCGGCCTTTATCGACGCCGAGCATGCGCTTGATCCTGTCTATGCACGCAAGCTTGGCGTCGATCTTGAAAATCTCCTGATTTCGCAGCCGGACACTGGTGAGCAGGGCCTGGAAATTGCCGATACACTGGTTCGGTCCGGCGCTGTGGATGTGCTGGTCATCGATTCGGTGGCGGCTTTGACGCCACGTGCGGAAATTGAAGGCGAGATGGGCGATTCGCTGCCAGGCCTTCAGGCCCGCCTGATGAGTCAGGCGTTGCGCAAGCTGACTGCTTCGATCTCCAAGTCGAACTGCATGGTGATCTTCATCAATCAGATCCGCATGAAGATCGGCGTCATGTTCGGCTCGCCCGAAACCACCACTGGCGGCAATGCGCTGAAGTTCTACGCCTCCGTGCGTCTCGACATCCGCCGCATCGGCGCGGTCAAGGACCGCGAAGAAGTCGTTGGCAACCAGACTCGGATCAAGGTCGTCAAGAACAAGATGGCGCCTCCGTTCAAACAGGTCGAGTTCGACATCATGTATGGCGAAGGCGTGTCCAAGACAGGCGAATTGGTTGATCTTGGTGTCAAGGCGGGCATTGTCGAGAAATCTGGCTCCTGGTTCTCCTATAATTCTCAGCGCCTCGGCCAGGGCCGCGACAACGCCAAGATTTTCCTGCGCGACAATCCGGAGGTTGCCAACGAGATTGAAGCCCTGCTGCGCCAGAGCGCCGGCCTTCTTGGCGAGAAGCTGCTTGTCGGCAAGGGTGACAGCGACGACGATGTGGATGATGCGGCCAGCATGTAACCGGCATCAAATCCAGGTTTGACAAAGCGGCCGGATTTTCCGGCCGTTTTGCATTTTGTCGCTTCGTTAAACTTGCGCCTTCCGCCATTCTGGACAGACTGAAAGCCGGTCGCTAAAAGCGGTCTCATTCCAGACAGGTGCGGATAAAGTCTGCGCGGCAGAGCGAAGGTGAATCATGAGCGGCGTCAACGAGATACGGTCGGTCTTTCTCGACTATTTCGGCAAGAACGGACACGAGGTTGTCGCCTCGTCGCCGCTGGTGCCGCGCAATGACCCGACGCTGATGTTCACCAACGCCGGCATGGTGCAGTTCAAGAACGTATTCACCGGCTTGGAACATCGTCCTTATTCCACGGCTGCGACATCGCAGAAATGCGTGCGCGCGGGCGGCAAGCACAATGACCTCGACAATGTCGGCTACACGGCCCGCCACCACACTTTCTTTGAAATGCTCGGCAACTTTTCGTTTGGCGACTATTTCAAGGAACGCGCCATCGAGCTTGCCTGGAATTTGCTGACCAAGGAATATGCGCTCGACGCCAAGCGCCTGCTGGTCACAGTATACCATACTGATGATGAAGCAGCCTCGCTGTGGAAGCGCATTGGCGGCTTCTCCGATGACCGCATCATCCGTATCCCGACGTCGGACAATTTCTGGGCGATGGGTGACACTGGCCCGTGCGGCCCATGTTCTGAAATTTTCTTTGACCATGGCGACAAGATCGCCGGTGGCCCTCCGGGATCGGCCGACCAGGATGGCGACAGGTTCATTGAAATCTGGAACCTGGTGTTCATGCAGTTCGAGCAAGTCACCAAGGAAGAGCGCGTGGCGTTGCCGCGCCCGTCGATTGACACCGGCATGGGCCTTGAACGCATCGCCGCCGTGCTGCAGGGCGAGCATGACAATTACGACATCGACCTGTTCAAGGCGCTGATCCGTGCGTCAGAAGAAGCGACCGGCGTTCCTGCCCAAGGCGCCAACCGCGCCTCGCACCGGGTGATTGCCGATCATCTGCGCGCCTCGTCCTTCCTCGTTGCCGATGGCGTGCTGCCGTCCAACGAAGGCCGCGGCTATGTGCTTCGCCGGATCATGCGCCGCGCCATGCGCCATGCCCAGTTGCTCGGTGCACGCGATCCGCTGATGCACCGTCTGGTGCCGACCCTGGTCAAGGAAATGGGCCTTGCCTATCCGGAACTGGTCCGCGCCCAGTCCCTGATCGCCGAGACCCTGAAGCTTGAGGAAAACAAGTTCCGCAAGACGCTGGAGCGCGGTCTTTTGCTGCTCGGCGACGCCACCGAAAACTTGAGTGATGGCGGCGAGCTCGATGGCGAGACCGCTTTCAAGCTCTACGACACCTACGGCTTCCCGCTGGATCTGACGCAGGATGCGCTGCGCCAGCGCGGCATCACGGTCAACACTGACGCTTTCTCCGCAGCGATGGAGCGCCAGAAGGCCGAGGCTCGCGCGAATTGGGCAGGCTCCGGCGAGGCCGCCACCGAAACCGTCTGGTTCGGTGTCAAGGACCGGGTCGGCGCGACTGAATTCCTCGGCTATGAAACCGAGACCGCCGAAGGCGTCGTCACCGCGCTGGTCAAGTCCGGCGCAGAGATCCAGTCGGCCTCCAAGGGCGACGAGATTGCCGTCGTGGTCAACCAGACGCCGTTCTACGGCGAATCCGGCGGCCAGCAGGGTGACACCGGAACGATCACTGGCGAAGGTTTTTCGCTTGCGGTGCGCGATGTGCAGAAGAAGGGCGACGGCGTGTTCATTCACCTCGCTACGGTCACTGACGGCACGGTCAAGCTCGGTGCACCCGCGCTGCTCAATGTCGACCGCACCCGCCGCACGCGCCTGCGCGCCAACCATTCGGCGACCCATCTGCTGCATGAGGCGCTGCGCCATGTGCTCGGCACCCATGTTGCGCAAAAGGGCTCGGTGGTGGCGCAGGACCGCCTGCGTTTCGACTTCTCGCACCCGAAGCCAATCTCGGATGAAGAATTGGCCGAGGTCGAAACCATGGCCAATGAAATCATCCTGCAGAACGCGCCGGTCACCACCCGCCTGATGGCGGTGGATGACGCCATTGCCGAGGGCGCAATGGCGCTGTTTGGCGAAAAGTATGGCGATGAGGTGCGTGTCGTGTCGATGGGCACGGCTTTGCACGGCGACAAGGCCGGCAAGTCCTATTCGACGGAATTGTGCGGCGGCACCCATGTGCGCCAGACCGGCGACATCGGCCTTGTGCGCATTCTGGCCGAAGGCGCGGTCGCCTCCGGCGTGCGACGCATGGAAGCTGTCACCGCAGGTGATGCGCGCGCCTATCTCGACGAACAAGACCGCCGCATGAAGGCGGTCGCCTCAGCGCTGAAGACCACGCCTTCGGAAGTGCTTTCCCGCGTCGAGAGCCTGGTTGATGAGCGCCGCAAACTTGAGCGCGAACTCACAGAAGCACGCAAGCAGCTGGCGCTCGGCAGCGGCTCCGGCGGTTCGGCCAATGAAACCGTCAACGGCATCACCTTCTCAGGCAAATCCGTCTCCGGCGTTCAGCCAAAGGACCTCAAGCCGCTGGCCGACGACGCCAAGAAGCAGATCGGCTCCGGTGTTGTGGTGTTCATCGGCGTCGCCGAGGACGGCAAGGCGTCCGCGGTTGTCGGCGTCACGGACGATCTGACCACCAGATACTCCGCTGTCGATCTCGTGCGAATCGCCTCCGCCGCGCTCGGCGGGGCAGGTGGCGGTGGCCGCCCGGACATGGCGCAAGCAGGCGGGCCGGACGGCTCCAAAGCCGAAGAAGCCATCGCAGCGGTAAAAGCCGCGCTCTAAATATTCTTCTGGGGGAGGGCCGGAGTTTTCCGGTCCTTCTTCATCAACTGGCGCGCCAGGAAAAGCATGGCAACGGCGGCCAACACCATCCATGTGACGTCACCGGCGATGGAGGCGATGTCCTCGATGCCTTCGCCCGCCAGTGTTCCCGCGCCAATATACATCGCCACCCAAAGAGCTTCGCCGGCAACGCCTGCAAGGGTGAATTTCCACCATGGATAATCCAGCAGTCCTGCCATCAGATTGACGTAGGGACCTGCGGGCGTGATCAGCCAGCGCGTGAAGAAAACTCCGGCAATTCCCTGTTTTTCCATCACGATTTCCGCTTTGGCCATTTCCTTTTTCAACACCGGTTTGCGGCTGATCCACTCACGCGCTGATCCGCCCGCCAGCCTTCCGATCCAATAGCCCGTCTGGTCTCCCGTCACGGACGCCGCCAGTCCCCAGGCCATCATCACCGGCAGGCTGAAGCCCAAATCTGCAGCAAGCGCGCCGGTTGCAAGCAGCAGAAGCGTTGCCGGAACAAACGGCACACCAAGCGCAGCAAGCACGAGTATGGCCGCCAACGCCGGCCCGCCATATGAGGACAGAAACTCAAGCAAGGCAGCATTCATGGCTTCTGTTTCGGCTTGGCTTTCAGCTGCAAGACAGCGGATTCCACCTTTTTGATAAAGTCTTCGGCGCTCATGTCCTGGTCTTTGGCGATTTCGCCCAACGGCCTGCGATCCGGCCTGTCTGGCGGCAGTCCCAGCAAATCATGCAGTTCCTGCGGATCGATATGGTGGGCGCGGGAGACGTAACCGATGGACATCCATGGAGCGATCGGCTCGTCGGCAGCATCGCGGAAACGGAAAAACCGCAAAATCGCGCGTACCAGGAAAAACAGGAATACGGTGACAGAAGCCGCCAGCGCCAATTGCAGCAGCCGCCGCCTGGTCATGATTGTCTGCAGGTCTGCCATGATGCGTCCTTCAGGAAACGGCTTAGCCTTGAGGGCGTCTGCTTACACGTTAAATCTGTGTCATGTTTGAAAGCCGCGTAACAGCGCAAATGGTCACACCGCCTGCCGGTCTGAATTGGGGGTGGCGAGCGGCAGGCGGGTGACGTGTCGGGGCGACACACTTCAATATAAGTGCATTATTATTGAGATATCACTAATATCTGCAGCTTCAGATGGAATTTATTTGACGCTGATAGACCATGAAGCCCGCATCATCGGCGATGCTGTCGTACAGTTTTCGCGCGGTCGAATTGCTGACTTCCGTCTGCCAATAGACCTTCGCCGCGTCGATCCTGGCGCCATGTTCATAGACGGCATTGATCAACGCGCGACCCGCACCGCTGCCGCGGGCCGACGGGTCCACATACAGATCTTCAAGATAGACATAGGGACCCGCAGACCATGTCGACAGATGTTCCTGCGCATGGGTAAAGCCGATGGGCTTGCCATCCCGCAGCGCCAGCCATCCGCGCAGCGGAACCATCGGGTCATGCAGCCGCGACCAGGTCAGGGCCGTCATTTCGGCGGGGACAGAGGCCTTGTAGAAGGTCAGATAGTCCTCCCAAAGTGAAAGCCAGGCGGCGTGATCGCCAGGCTGAATTGGCCGGATGATCACGCCATTGTACATCAGGAAGACATCGCCGCCTTGAGGTTTTCGTCGATCTTGTCGAGGAAGCCGGTGGTGGAAAGCCACGGCTGATCAGGGCCGATCAGCAGCGCCAGATCCTTGGTCATGTAGCCACCTTCAACGGTGGCGACGCAGACCTTTTCCAGGGTCAGCGAGAACTTCATCAGATCCTTGTTGCCGTCGAGTTTGGCGCGGTGGGCAAGGCCACGCGTCCAGGCGAAGATCGAAGCGATCGAGTTGGTCGAGGTTTCCTCGCCCTTCTGGTGCTGGCGGTAGTGGCGGGTGACGGTGCCGTGTGCGGCTTCCGCTTCGACGATCTGGCCATCCGGAGTCATCAGGACCGAGGTCATCAGGCCGAGCGAGCCGAAGCCCTGCGCCACGATGTCGGACTGCACGTCGCCGTCATAGTTCTTGGTCGCCCAGACATAGCCGCCGGACCATTTCAGCGCCGAAGCCACCATGTCGTCGATCAGGCGGTGTTCGTACCAGATCTTCTTTTCCTTGAATGCGGCTTCGAATTCTTCCTTGTAAACTTCTTCGAAGATGTCCTTGAAGCGACCGTCATAGGCTTTCAGGATCGTGTTCTTGGTCGACAGATACACCGGATAGCCGCGCTGCAATCCATAGTTCAGCGAGGCGCGGGCAAAGTCGCGGATCGAATCGTCGAGGTTGTACATGGCCATCGCCACGCCTGCGCCCGGCGCATCATAGACTTCGTGCTCAATCACGGCGCCGTCGTCACCGATGAACTTGATCGACAGCTTGCCTTTGCCGGGGAAGCGGAAGTCGGTGGCGCGGTACTGGTCGCCAAACGCATGACGGCCGACAACGATCGGCTTGGTCCAGCCCGGCACGAGGCGCGGCACGTTCTGGCAGATGATCGGTTCGCGGAAAATCACGCCACCGAGGATGTTGCGGATGGTGCCGTTGGGCGACTTCCACATCTTCTTCAGCTTGAATTCTTCAACCCGCTGCTCATCGGGGGTGATGGTGGCGCATTTGATGCCGACGCCATATTCCTTGATGGCGTTCGCCGCGTCGATGGTCACCGGGGCGTTGGTGGCGGCGCGGGGCTCGATGCCGAGGTCAAAATACTTGATGTCAATGTCAAGGTACGGGTGGATCAGCTTTTCCTTGATGAAATCCCAGATGATGCGGGTCATTTCGTCGCCGTCGAGATCGACGACCGGGTTAGCTACCTTGATCTTGGCCATGGATTTTCCTTCAGGATGCGGGGCTGCACACAAGGCCATCTGGCCTTTGTCCGCCCCTATAACACCAAGGTTTGGCAAGGCAAAGTGCTGCTTTCGGCGCGTTTCCCGTAACGTCAGGGCATCAGCACGGCGCGGATCGCGAAGGCGGCGACACCGAGCGCCATGACACTCGCCAGCCAGATGCCGCCAAACCACAACAGCTTAGAAGTGCGGCTCTCCCGCATGTCAGTGATACCCGCCCTCGGCCGATATCTTGCCGCGGAACACCCAATATGACCATGCAGTGTAGGCAAGGATCATCGGCACAAGCACGACTGTGCCGGCAAGCAGGAATTTCAGCGAGTTCTCCGGCGCCGCCGCCTGCCATATCGTAACCGAAAACGGCACGATGTACGGATAGAAGGAAATGCCCAGCCCGATATAACAAAGCACGAACAGTCCGAGTGAGGCCAGAAAGGGCTGCAGTTCGCGGCGCTTTTGAATGCCACTGTAGAGAAGCCAGGCGCAGCCGAGCACCAGAAGCGGCACCGGCGCGGTGTAGAGCATCTGCGGAAACACAAACCAGCGGTCCATGAAATCCGGGTTGAGGAACGGCGTCCAGAGACTGACGATGCCGATCAACCCGAGCGTGGCAACGCCGGTTATCCTGGCTGCCTGATACGATTTTTCCTGCAGGCTACCTTCGGTCTTGTAGATCAGCCAGCCGGCGCCGAGCAGCGCATAGCCCGACACCAGAGCGATGCCGGTCATGAAACTGAAAGGCGTCAGCCAGTCCCACCAGCCTCCGCTATAGGCCCGGCCTGTTACTGGTATGCCCTGAACCAGCGCGCCGAGCGCAATGCCTTGTGCAAAAGTCGCCAGAAGTGAACCGCCCGCAAAGGCCCAATCCCAGAGGAACTTGCCGCGTTTGGTTTTCCAGCGAAACTCAAACGCCACGCCCCGGAACACCAGCGCCAAAAGCATCAGGATGATTGGGGCGTAAAGCGCAGGCATGATGACCGAATAGGCAAGCGGGAATACGGCGAACAGCCCGCCGCCGCCCAGCACCAGCCACGTTTCATTGCCGTCCCAAACCGGCGCGACAGAGTTCATCATCATGTCGCGGTCTTCCTCTTTCTTGAAGAACGGGAAGAGAATGCCGATGCCAAGATCAAAACCATCGAGAATGACATAGGCCAGCACGGCAAATGCGATCAACCCGGCCCAGATGAACGGATAATCAATCACCATCATCGCCTCCTATTTCAGAACCAGTTTTATGGTAGGCGTAATACCAGCGGCACGGATCGGCCCCTCGGCGGGCAAGTCATCCTCGAATTTGGTGGGCGATTTGGCCATTTCGCGGAAAATGTAGAAAATGCCGGCTCCGAATAGAATGAAGTAAACCACCACAAAGGAGATCAACGAAGCGCCGACTGCCGCTGCGTCAACGGCGGACGAGGATTCTGTGGTGCGCAGCAGGCCATAAACTGTGAATGGCTGACGGCCGACTTCGGTTACGGTCCAACCTGCCAGCAGCGCGATGAAGCCGGACGGCCCCATGACAATTGCCGCACGGTGCAGCCATGGCGACTGGTAGAGCGTCTTGCGATAGCGCAGCCACAGGCTCCACAGCCCCAGCCCAAGCATCGCAAAGCCAATGCCCACCATGATCCGGAAAGCCCAGAACACCGGCCCCACCGGCGGGCGCTCAGCCGCGGGCCACTCCTTCAGCCCCTTGATTTCGCCGTCGAGGCTATGTGTCAGAATCAGGCTGCCGAGTTTCGGGATTTCGATCTTGTAATCGACCCGCTCTTCTTTTGAATTCGGAATTCCAAACAGGATCAGCGGCGCGCCCTTCTTTGTCTCGAAATGCCCTTCCATCGCCGCGATCTTGCGCGGCTGATGTTCGAGCGTGTTGAGGCCATGCAGATCGCCTGCCATGATCTGGATTGGCGCGACAATCGCCGCCATCCACATCGCCATGGAGAACATGATCTTTGCAGCGGGATTGTCCTGCTTCTTGAGAAGATGCCATGCCCCGACCGCACCGACGACAAAGGCGGTCGTCAGATAGGCCGCCAGCACCATGTGCGCCAGCCGGTAGGGGAATGACGGATTGAAGATCACTTCCATCCAGTCTGTGACAATGAATTGCCCCGCCTCATTCATCGCATAGCCGGCGGGCGTCTGCATCCAGCTGTTCACCGCCAGAATCCAGAACGAGGAAATGAACGTGCCGACCGCCACCATGACGGTTGCGAACAGATGCAGTCCCGGCCCGACCCGCTCACGCCCGAACAGCATCACGCCAAGAAATCCGGCTTCGAGAAAGAAGGCGGTCAGAACCTCATAGCCCATCAGCGGCCCGAGCACCGGCCCGGTCTTGTCTGCAAAGACGCTCCAGTTGGTGCCAAACTGATAGCTCATCACAATGCCGGAGACGACGCCCATGCCGAAGGTGATGGCGAATATGCGCTTCCAATAATCGAATACGTCCAGATAGGTCTGGTTGCCCGTCACCCTGTGTAACCCGTTCAACACGGCAAGAAAGCTTGCCAAGCCAATCGTGAAAGCGGGAAAAACGATATGAAAGCCGATCGTAAAGGCAAACTGGATGCGGGCAAGGAATACCGGATCGAAAGTGTCCACGTTGATGTCCAAACTTTCAGTGTTCAATTGCAGGTGATGTAATGCTTTGGCCGTCACCAGCCACTGCCATATCGCCGCATGCTTTTCGCAATCTATTTCGGTGGCAGCGTTTTGTTGAACGTCAGAGCCGCCGCCATCCAGTAGGCAAAAGCGGTATCATCCACCTCCGCATCAACAAACCGGTATCCAGCCATCGGCTTGCCGCCCATTTCCATGACTGTGGACGGCGGCGCGGTGTCTGCGTCGAATTCCTTGCCGACACGCACCAGCAGTCCGCGTTTGGATGTTCCTGCCAGCATGTTGCCGTTCAGCATGAAACAGGTTCCGCCGAACATTTTGACTGGTGCGGCGCCCAGCGGGTCCAACCATTCGTGCAGTCTACCGAGCATCTCTGCCATCTTATTACCTCTTCGCAGTCCGATCCAAACAGGCTAAACCCGTCGCGAAAATCCGGCAACAGGACAATGCATTTCATGGGACGAACCAGCCAAGACCGCGAACTGATCACCGGCGGGCCTGTGGTCATTTTGTGCGAACCGCAGTTGGGCGAGAACATCGGCATGGTCGCCCGGGCGATGGCGAATTTCGGCCTGTCGAACCTGCGCCTCGTCAACCCGCGTGAGGGCTGGCCCAACGAGAAAGCCGAGCGCGCTGCAGCCAAGGCCGATCATGTGATCAAAGGCGTCAAGGTCTTCGACGATTTGCCGTCCGCCATTGCCGATCTCAACTTCGTGCTGGCCACGACCGCGCGTGACCGCGATGGCTACAAGCCGGTGCTGGGTCCGGTTGAAGCCGCGCGTGAATTGCGCACCCGCGACACGGCTGACCAGGTGACCGGCATCCTGTTTGGCCGCGAGCGCTGGGGCCTCAACAATGAGGAAATCAGCCTGTCCGACGCTATCGTCACCTTCCCGGTCAATCCGGCCTTTGCCTCGCTCAACATTGCACAGGCCGTGCTGTTGATGTCCTACGAGTGGATGAAGACCAGCTTTGCAGACGAAACCGCCACCGCCTTTTCTGGTCCGCAATTCGTTCCCGCCGCCAAGGAGCATACCGTCGGCCTTTTCGAGCAGCTCGAAGAGGCGCTCGACGCGCGCGGCTATTTCCGTCCGGCGCAAAAGAAAGACGTGATGAGCTTCAATCTGCGTTCGCTGCTCATGCGCGCCGAACTCACCGAAACCGAAATCCGCATGCTGCGCGGCATTGTCACCTCGTTCGACCATTATTCCCGCCAATGGCCCAAGGGCTCCAAAGCGCCGGAGGGCAGGGCGCGCAAGCCCGCGCCTGCGCCATCGGACGGCACTGACGACAATGCACAATAAGCCAGTCCTCTTCTTTGACTCAGGCATCGGCGGTCTCTCCGTGCTGCGCGAGGCCCGCATCCTGTTGCCGGACCGGCGCTTCATATATGTTGCCGATGACGCCGGTTTTCCCTATGGCCGCTGGGAAGAATCAGCGTTGAAGGCACGCATCGTCTCGCTGTTTGAAGGCTTCCTTGCCGAACATGATCCGGTGTTGTGCCTGATCGCCTGCAACACCGCGTCCACCATCGTCATGGACGAATTGCGCGCCGCGTTCCCGCATGTGCCGTTCGTCGGCACAGTCCCCGCCGTCAAGCCCGCAGCCGAGCGCACCCGCTCCGGCCTCGTCTCGGTCCTTGCCACCCCTGGCACGGTCAAACGCCAGTACACGCGCGACCTCATCGGCAAATATGCTGCCAAATGCCACGTCCGCCTCGTCGGCTCGGAAAATCTCGCAGGGCTTGCCGAGACCTACATGCGCGAAGGCTTTGTCGATGAAGAAGCCGTCCGCCGCGAAATCGCCCCCTGTTTCATCGAAAAGGACGGCCGCTTCACCGACATCGTTGTCCTCGCCTGCACCCACTACCCCTTCCTCGTCAACCGCATGCGCAAGACCGCGCCCTGGCCGGTAGACTGGATCGACCCGGCGGAGGCGATTGCAAGGCGGGCGCTGACGGTGTTGGAGCAGATCGCGCCGATACCGCATGGAACCGAGCCGATATTGGAGGATGACGTGGCGGTTTTTACGTCCGGCAGGGCCGACTTTGCGCTGCGGCGGCTGATGGGTGGGTTTGGGCTGAGAGGATGATGTATAACGTCTTGCGTTATATAACGTCTTGCGTTATAAAGCTCCATGATCCGAAGTTTCAACGACAGGGAAACTGAACTTGTCTGGAACGGTGTGCGAAGCCGGAAGCTTCCATCGGACATTCAGGCCATTGCGTTGCGGAAACTGCGTTTGATCAATCAGGCAATTGTCTTGAACGATCTGAAAATACCGCCCGGCAATCGCCTGGAGCTGTTGAAAGGCAACCGCTCCGGGCAACACAGCATTCGTATAAATGATCAGTGGCGGATTTGCTTTATTTGGAATGATGGAGGACCAGACCGTGTCGAAATTGTCGATTATCACTGGTGAAGCCGATCTGCTTCCCAACCCACACCCTGGCGAAATCCTGCTGGAGGAATTCCTCAAGCCGATGGACCTTAGCCAGAACGGCCTCGCCAACGCTGTCAAAGTCCCGCCGCGCAGGATCAATGAAATTGTCCTCGGCAAGCGTTCGGTGACAGCTGACACGGATTTGCGGCTGACACGCTATTTCGGCTTGAGCGAAGGGTTTTTCCTCGGTCTTCAGGCTGACCATGATCTGATGGCGCGCAAGCGGGCAATTGGCGGTGAGCTGAATGCGATTGTGCCGAGGGCAGCGTAAAGGGCGTCCAAATTACCCCACATACCCAACCGGCACGGCCGTGGTCGCCTTCAGCGTCTCCATCGAAATATATGCCGAGATGCCCGAAAACTCGAGTTTCTTGACCAGCCGCTTGTAGATCACATCATAGGTTTCGACGTCCGGCACGGCGATTTTCAATATGTAGTCGATGTCGCCGGTCAGGCGGTGGGCTTCCTGGATTTCGGGAATGTCGGCAAGCAGGCGCACGAAGGGTTCGTGCCAGTCTGAAGAATGGCGCGAGTTGCGCAGGGCGACGAACACCGTGGTGCCGACGCGCATTTTCGCGCGGTTGAGCAGCGCCACGCGCGCCTGTATGTAACCTTCGTCCTCCAGCCGCTTGATGCGCCGTGCGCAGGCGGAGAGCGAAAGGTTCACCCGCTCGGCCAGTTCCGCCACCGCAACGTCGGCATTGGCCTGCAGAAACTCCAGAATCGCCCGGTCGCGCTCGTCAAGCATGTTCGCCTCATTTGCCTTTGGCGCGAAATATTCGCGTAAATTCTGATTTAGTCGCTATGTTAATAGCGTAAAATTATAATCCTGAACACCAGAAACGCGAACAATCGCCACACCGCCGATCCTATTGTCTGCCCAACTCAGGAGGCAAAAATGAAGTGCATTGGTCTGATTGGCGGGATGAGCTGGGAGAGCACGGCGGTATATTACAGCGGCATCAACAAGGCGGTGCGCGACCGGCTCGGCGGGCTGCATTCGGGCCACATCCTGATGGAATCGCTGGATTTTGAAAGCATCGTTGCCCTGCAGAAGGCCGGCCAGTGGGACGCCGCCGCAGATGTGCTGGGCACGTCAGCCAAGCATCTGTCGGCGGGCGGCGCGGATTGCGTACTCATTTGCACCAACACAATGCACATCATCGCCGATCAGGTGCGCGAAAACTCACCGGCGAAACTGATCGACATCATTGACGAGACGGGCCAGGCGCTTCGCAAGGCCGGCGCCAGCAGGCCGCTGCTGCTTGCCACCCGCTATTCGATGGAGCATGGCTTTTATCATCAGCGGATGATGGAGCTTCACGGAATCGACCTCATCGTCCCCGATGCCGCCGGTCGCGATGCAATGCATGCCATCATCTTCGAGGAACTCTGCTGTGGCGTGGTCCGCGATGAATCCCGCCAGATCGTCGCCGACATCATCGAGCAGGGCAAGGCTCAAGGCGCCGACAGCGTTATTCTCGGCTGCACCGAGATTTGCCTGTTGATCGGCCAGGACGATACGGACTTGCCCGTGTTCGACTCCACTGCGATCCACGTCGCCGCCGCCGTGGATTTCGCGCTGAACTAGGCGCGATATTCAGTTCGGCTTGCCCAGCGCCCGGTCGATCTGTTCCTTGACCTTCGTGCCAAACAGCTCGATCGCCTTCAGCGTTTTCGCATGGGGCAGGGCGCCCATGTCGATCTGCATCAGGAAGCGGTCGTTCTGGAAATATTCGTGTTCGGCCAAAATCTTCTCGGCCACCTCGTTCGGGCTGCCGACCAGCAGCGCGCCGCGCGGTGAGCGGCCCGCCTCATATTGCCCGCGTGTCACCGGCCCCCAGCCGCGCTCGCGTCCGATCCGACCGAACATCTCGGCGTAGGGCGGGAAGTAAGTGTCGGCAGCGTCGGTTGAATCCTCGGCAATGAAACCATGCGAATTGATGCTGACCTTCAACTCGTCCAAAGAATGCCCGGCCTTTATGCCCGCCTCGCGGTACAGCTCGACCAGTGGCGCAAACCGGTGCGGCTCGCCGCCGATGATGGCCACCGCCAGCGGCAGGCCGAGCGTTCCTGCC
>JBGSHY010000029.1:0-52255 GCA_041751995.1 Rhizobiaceae bacterium
GATCAGCCTGCCGGCGCGGCCAAACCGGCCACGCTCGACTATGGTCCTGCGTTGCTGGATGTTTACGCACCCGAAGGCGCATCAAACCGGCCGGTTTTCATTCATGTCCACGGCGGCGGATGGCGCAATGGCAACCGCAAATATGTCCAGGCGAAGCCCGAATGGTTCGTGAAAAACGGCTGGGTGTTTGTCTCGATTGATTACAGAATGCTGCCCGAAGCGGAAGTATCAACGCAGGCCGAGGATGTCGAAGCGGCCTACGCCTATGTCCGCGCGAACATTGCAAAACATGGCGGCGATCCGGCGCGTATCGCGGTTTCCGGCCATTCCGCCGGTTGTCACCTCACGGCTCTCACCGGCATGCGCGGCGGTCTGCTGGGCGCAAAGGCTTTGGTGCTGTGCGATGTCGACGTCTATGACATAGCTGCGCAAGCCGAGCGCGGCGCGCTGCGCGATGTTCACAAGGAGGCTTTCCACGATCCGTCACAATGGGCCGCCCTGTCACCGGTCACTTATGTCGGCACGCGCAAACATCCGCCGGTGATGATCGCCTGGTCCAAGGTCAAGGGACACAAACGCTCCGCCTTGGAGTTTGCCGCGCAACTGAAGGCAACGGGCGCGCAAACCGAAGTGTTCGACGGTTCGGCCTATTCGCATTTTGCCATCAACCGCGATTTCGGCAAAGAATCCGGCGGTTTCACCGCTGCGGCAATGGATTTCCTGGCGCGGACTGTTTGATCGTCACCAGCGAACCGCTTCGCCTGGTGCGGAAGCCTCGACCGCCAGCGCGTGCAGCCCGTCGTCGAGCACCGGCGCGAGAGATGCATTGATGGCACGGTGGCGCTCCAGTCTTGATTTTCCGGCAAAGGCTGCCGAAATGATGCGGATCCGGAAGTGGGTTTCACCCGATCCGTCGAACGGACGGCCATCTCCATGATGGTGGCCGGCGTGCAAGTGGCTCTCGTTGACGATCTCCACGCGCTCTGGATGGAAAGAATCTTCGAGCAATTTCAATGTTGTATCATGTCTGTTCATTACGGGGCCTTTTCTTCTGCGCCAAAGCGGGTATGACGGGCAGCTTTGCCAAGTCAATGTTGTTTGACCAAACCTTCACCTCCAACCATGTGATTCAATGGACCTCAAGTCAAAATTATTCGATGGCATCAGGGTGCGCCGCAAGGCGGACGAGGAACCGAAACCGGTTGCGCCGCCATGCCAATGGGACGGCTGCGACAAGCCGGGCACGCACAAGGCCCCCGTCGGGCGGATGAAGGAGGGGGAGTATTTCCACTTCTGCGTCAACCATGTGCGGGAATACAACAAAGGCTTCAACTATTTCTCCGGCCTCACAGACAACGAGATTGCCCGCTACCAGCGCGAAGCTGTCACCGGTCACCGCCCTACCTGGAAGGCTGGCGTCAACGCCGCCGCCAAGGAAACAACAGATCCGCTCAAGGCTCGTTGGGGACGCTCAGCGCCGCGCGGCAAGACCCGCGACGCGTCAACACCGTTTACCGGATTTGCGCCGGTGACCAAGAAGGCCAAGCCGCTCGAGGCAAAGGCGCTCGACACGCTCGGCCTTGACTATAAGGCGACCAAGGAAACGGTACGCATCCGCTACAAGGAGCTGTTGAAGCAGCATCACCCGGACACCAACGGCGGCGACCGCAGCACGGAAGACCGGCTGCAGGCGGTGATTCAAGCCTACAAAATACTGAAACAATCGGGTTTGGGCTGAGTCATCAATCCCGGTTACCTTCCATATCAACGGATTTCATGAACCTGCGGCCAATTGGCGTCGCAAATCCGGTTTCAACATCTTGGCCGATGATTTAAGAGACCCTGACAGTTACAGCGGCGCACGTGCGCCGTCACGGAGGCATGATGAACAAGGTTGAACGCGACATCCCCGCTTTGCCAGACACACGGGTGAATGTCCGCACATTATTCGGCATCGATTCCGATATGGAAGTCCCTGCCTATTCCAAGGCTGACGGACAGGTTCCGGACATTGATCCCGACTATCTGTTTGACCGGCAGACGACACTGGCGATCCTCGCGGGCTTTGCTTTTAACCGCCGCGTCATGGTGTCGGGCTATCACGGCACCGGCAAATCAACCCATATCGAGCAGGTCGCCGCCCGGCTCAACTGGCCGTGCGTGCGCGTCAACCTCGACAGCCATGTCTCGCGTATCGATCTCATTGGCAAGGACGCCATCGTCGTCAAGGACGGCATGCAGGTCACGGAATTCCGCGACGGCATCCTGCCATGGGCCTACCAGAACAATGTCGCACTGGTGTTCGACGAATATGACGCCGGCCGTCCGGACGTGATGTTTGTCATCCAGCGCGTGCTGGAATCGTCCGGTCGCCTGACGTTGCTCGACCAGTCGCGTGTCATCCGCCCGCATCCCGCTTTCCGCCTGTTTGCCACCGCCAACACGGTCGGCCTCGGCGACACCACCGGCCTTTACCACGGCACGCAGCAGATCAACCAGGCGCAGATGGACCGCTGGTCGATCGTGACCACGCTCAATTATCTTCCGCACGACAATGAGGCCGCCATCGTTCTGGCCAAGTCCAAGCACTACCAGAACAAGGAAGGCCGCGACATCGTCAACAAGATGGTCCGGGTCGCCGACATGACCCGTCAGGCCTTCATCAATGGCGACCTGTCGACTGTCATGTCGCCGCGCACGGTCATCACCTGGTCGGAAAACGCCGACATATTCAAGGATGTCGGCATGGCCTTCCGCCTGACCTTCCTCAACAAGTGCGACGAACTCGAGCGCAACATCGTTGCCGAGTTCTACCAGCGGGCGTTCGGGCAGGACCTGCCGGAATCGCACACCAACGTCGTGCTGGCCTGATTGGCAGCAGCGATGGCCGCTTCCAACCAATCCCGCGACAAGGCCAAAGGTCTCCTCGACCTTGATCCTTTGCGCGTGGCGATGAAGGTCACCGTCCGCGCCATCGCGGCGGATGGCGAGTTGGAAGTTGTCTTCGCCAATGAAAAGCCGGCGCTTTCGGGCAATCGCGCCCGCCTGCCGGAGTTTTCCAAGAAGCCGACGGCCCAGGAAATTGCCATTACCCGAGGCCTTGGCGATTCGATGGCTTTGCGCCGCGCCTGCCATGACGCCAAAATCCACAACCAACTGGCGCCCGAAGGCCAAAAGGCCCGCGCCATCTTTGATGCAGTCGAGCAAGCCCGGTGCGAGAGCATCGGTTCGCGCGCCATGGCCGGCGTTGCCGACAACATTTCGGTGATGCTGGAAGACAAATACGCCAAGGCGCGTTTTGCCGATATCCGCGAAAAGGCTGACGCGCCGCTTGAAGAGGCGCTGGCGCTGGTCGTGCGCGAAAAGCTGACCGGCAAGCCCGTGCCACCGAGCGCAGCAAACGTCGTCAACCTCTGGCGCGATTTCATCAACGAGCGCGGCGGCGAGCGGTTCGCGGCGCTCGACGCCTCCGTTTCCAACCAGCAAAATTTCGCCCGCGTCGTGCGTGACATGCTTGTGTCGATGGAGATGGCCGACGAATACACCGAGGAAGACCCGTCCGAGAGCGAAGAAAGTTCGGCCGAGGAAGAACAGCCGCGTTCGGGCGAGGAATCGCAGCAGAGCGACGAAGGCGATTCGGGGGCGGAAGAATCTCCCGCCGAAGACAGCCAGCCGTCCGATGAGCAGCAGGAGTCTGAATCCACCGAAGGCGCGGAAACCACAGCGGATGATTTTTCCGACGATGATGCGGACGCCGAGACGCCCGGCGAAACGCGCCGCGCCGAACTGCCCTACACCAACCTGCCGCCCGAATTTGACTACAAGGTATTCACCCGCGAGTTCGACGAGGAAGTCACCGCCGACCAGCTCTGTGACGAGGCCGAGCTCGACCGGCTGCGGGCATTTCTCGACAAGCAGCTCAACAACCTCTCCGGTGTCGTCGGCCGTCTCGCCAACCGCCTGCAGCGCCGCCTCCTGGCGCAACAGAACCGGGCGTGGGAATTTGACCTTGAAGAGGGCTATCTCGACCCATCGCGGCTCACCCGCATTGTCATCGATCCGATGCAGCCGCTGTCGTTCAAGCGCGAGCGCGACACCGATTTCCGCGACACGGTGGTGACGCTGGTCATCGACAATTCCGGTTCCATGCGCGGCCGCCCGATCACCATTGCGGCCACCTGCGCCGACATTCTCGCCCGCACGCTCGAGCGCTGCGGCGTCAAGGTCGAAATCCTTGGTTTCACCACCAAGGCGTGGAAGGGCGGCATGGCGCGCGAGAAGTGGCTGCATTCCGGCAAGCCCGCGACTCCGGGCCGTCTCAATGACCTTCGCCACATCATCTACAAATCCGCCGACCAGCCATGGCGTCGGGCCAAGCGCAATCTCGGCCTGATGATGCGCGAAGGCCTGCTCAAGGAAAACATCGACGGCGAGGCGCTTTTGTGGGCACACAACCGGCTTGTGGCCCGCCCCGAGCAGCGCAAGATCCTGATGATGATCTCCGACGGCGCGCCGGTCGATGATTCGACGCTGTCGGTCAATCCGGGCAACTATCTGGAGCGGCACCTGCGTGCGGCCATCGAGATGATCGAAACCCGCTCGCCCGTCGAATTGATCGCCATCGGTATCGGCCATGACGTGACGCGCTATTACCGCAAGGCCGTTACCATTGTGGATGCAGAGGAGCTCGCGGGCGCCATGACCGAGCAACTGGCCGAGCTGTTTGCCGAAGAACAGTCCAGGACAAAGAAGCCCGCTGCCGGCAATCCGCGCCGCCGGATGCGCTAGGCATGAATTTTTTTAAACTCCTGTTCGCATCAACGCTGCTGGTAAGCGCTGGCGCGCGGGCTGAAGACCTTTTGGTCAACAGCCGCACCATCGATAATTTTCAAATCGGCTCGACCGAGACACGGTTCGGCCCGCTCGAGTTCAATGGCGGCCTTGAACTGACCTCCGGCAACCGCGACTTCGGTTCGCTCTCCGGCCTTCGCTTCACAGAGCCCGGCAGTGCATTGCTTGCAGTTTCCGACAATGGCTTTTGGGTCTCCGGCACGATCACGCGTGATGCCGCTGGACATCCCGCGTCGTTCAATCAGGCGCGGATCGTTGAAATGCGTGACGAAAACGGTGAGCGCACTTCGGAAAAATGGAACACCGATGCCGAAGGGCTGCTGATCGACGGCGACTTGGTCACCGTTTCCTTCGAGCGCAAACACCGCATTGCCACCGGCACGCTTGACCGCGCGACACTGGCCTTTGCCGCAAGCGACGAAAGGCTGCCCATACCAGCCCGTGAATTGCGCTCCAACCGCGGTTTCGAGGCGCTGACCAAAGCGCCCGGTGACAGCCCGCTGCAAAGTGCGCGCGTTGCCGTCAGCGAAAAGAGCCTCAACAAGGCCGGCAACATTTTCGCGGCAATCATGGAAGGCCCGTTGGAAGGCATCTTTTTTGTCAAACGCGACAGCGAGTATGACGTGTCTGATGGCGATTTCCTGCCCGATGGTGACCTGCTTTTGCTGGAACGCCGCTTTTCGATGGCTTCCGGCGTCGCCATGCGCATCCGCCGGATCAAGAGCGCAGACATCAAGCCCGGCGCAACGGTTGATGGTCCGGTTCTATTCGAAGCCGACATGGCCTACCAGATTGACAACATGGAATGCCTCGACGTCTGGCAGCGCGCCGACGGCGCGGCGATGATTTCGCTGGCCTCTGACGACAACCACTCGATCCTGCAGCGCAATCTTTATCTGGAATTCCGGCTGGCGGAATGAAGCCGCGAAGTCCGTGAACCCTGTTTTCATCACATTTGCTTGTGGTGCCTCGCCTTTGCCATGAAGCCTGCTATCTTGGTTGCAATGAGCACGGATCAAATCAGCAATGACAGACTGCCAGGCCTGACGCGGGTCCGGCTGATGACGGGGCTGTCAATCCTGTTTGAGCGGCTGTGGCCGCTCGTCCTGCCTGCCATCATCACCGGCTCTGCAGTCCTGACGCTTTCCTGGTTCGGACTCTTCCGCTCTGTTCCTGATGTGATGCGCTTTGCTTTCCTCTGGGGCCTTGGCGTTGCGTTGCTGGCGAGCCTGTGGCCGCTACGGCATTTCCGTTTGCCGACACCGCAAGATGTCGATGCCCGCCTTGAAGCTGCCAACACGCTGTCGCATCAGCCAATTGCCGCCCAGACAGACCGTCCTGCCGGAAGTCCGGATGATTTTGCCAATGCGCTGTGGCGTGAGCATCAGCGCCGGATGGCGCAGAAGCTGAGCGGCATACAATCGGCAAATCCATCGCCGCGCACCTATGATCATGACCGGTTTGCCTTGCGCGCCATACCGGCGCTTGGCCTGTTCATTGCCTTCGCCTTTTCGCAAGGCAGCCTCGGCGGCAAACTTTCCGACATCTGGAATGGCCCCGCCGCCATCCCGCCGGTGCCGCCGCGTATTGATGTGTGGGTCACGCCGCCACGATACACCGGCAAGGCGCCGCTGTTCCTTTCCGGCCTGACGCCGGATGCCAACCAGTCATTCACAGTGCCTGAAAACTCCGAACTGACCATCCGCATCGGCAATGAAGCGCCCGGAGACTTCGCGCTCGTAATCGACGGCAGACCGATGCAGCAACCTGTCGCCGGCGTTGCCCCGGCTGCGATATCCGGCAAAGTGCTGAAAGGCGTTCTGGCTCAAGACGGAACAGTCATGCTGCAAAACGCCGGTCAGCCAATTGCCGCATGGGCGTTCAAAGTCATCGAAGACAAGCCGCCGGTCATCGCTTTCACCGCTGATCCATCGGCTGCATCGAGCGGTTCGCTCACACTCGCGTACAAGATCAACGATGACTATGGCGCGATGAAAGCGATTGCGAACTTCACGGCCGCGGAAGCCGCACCAGACGCCCGTCCGCTTTTCGAGATGCCTGACCTTGCCCTGTCCGTTCCGCGCCGCAGCAGCGGTGACGGTTCGGCAAAAACCGCCAAGGATTTGACCGAACATCCGCTGGCAGGCGAACCTTTCACTATTACGCTCCAAGCCGAGGATGGCGCTGGCCAAAAATCGGTCAGCGAGGCGAAAACTTTTGTCCTGCCGGAGTATTATTTCGCCAATCCCCTGTCCCGCGCTCTCGCGGAAGACCGCCGCCTTCTTGCCCGCAATGCAAACGACAAGCCGCTGGTTCTCGACTATCTTGACGCGTTGATGACGCGGCCGGACGAAACGCTTGCCAACGCGAGTTATTTTCTTGGCATCAAGACTGCAAGGCTTCGTCTTGCTGCAGCAAGGACCGATGACCAGTTGCGAGACGTGGTCGCCTATCTTTGGGAGGTCGCCAAGGAGATCGACAAGAACGCCATGTCCGATGCCCAGCGTCGGCTGAAACAGGCGCAGGACAAGCTGGCGCAGGCGCTGGAAAACGGCGCCACCGATCAGGAAATCGAGAAACTGATGCAGGAACTGCGTCAGGCGATGAACGATTACATGAAGCAACTCGCCGAAGAGGCGGAGAAAAACCCGCAAACTGCGCAGAATGATGAGGATAGCCAGGAACTGCGGTCATCCGATCTGGAAAAGATGCTCGACAAGCTGGAAGACCTTGCCAAGCAAGGCGCCAAGGATCAGGCCAAACAGCTGTTGTCGCAACTCAACGAGATGATGAACAATTTGCAGGCCCGCAAGGGTAACAAGGGCGGCGAAGGCCAGTCTCAAATGGAAGGCAAGCTCAACGAGCTCGGCAAAATGCTGCGCGACCAGAAGAAGCTGCTGGATGAAACATACCAGAAGGGCCGCGAGCGCGGTGACCGGGGTGATGGCGGCGAACAGCAGGGCGGCCAGCAAGGCCAGGGTCAGGAAGGCCAGCAGGGCGAAGGCCAGAAGCCGGGCGAGGGTCAGGGGTCCGGAACCGGCAATCTCGCCCGCCGCCAGAATGATCTCGGCAAACGCCTGAATGATATGGTCGAGGGTCTCAAGGGGCTTGGCATCGAGCCCGGACAGGAATTGTCAGACGCTGGAAAAGCGATGGGACGCGCCGGCAAGAAACTTGGCGAAGGCAATGCCGGTGAGGCGACCGGTGATCAGTCGGATGCGCTCGATTCGCTGCGCAAAGGCGCTGAAAGCCTGATGGACCAGATGAAGCAGGCGATGGGCGAACAGGGTGGCGGTCAACAGCCCGGCGGCAAGCGCGGCCCCAATGACCGTGATCCTCTCGGCCGTCCGCGCGCCACCCAAGGCCCGGACATGGGTCAGTCAACAAAAATTCCAGATGAAATAGATGTCCAGCGCGCCCGCGAAATTCTGGATGCCATACGCAAGCGGCTCGGTAATGCGCTCAGCCCGGAAGCGGAACGGAATTATCTCGAGCGGCTGCTGAAGTTCGAGTGATTCGGATTTCAGGCGTCGCCGGTGACAATGCCAACAAACGGCAATTCGCGGAAAGCATGCGCGACGTCCATGCCGTAGCCGACGACGAAATAGTCGGGGCATTCAAACCCGACATAGTCGGCGTTGAAATCTGTCTGGCGGCGGACACTCTTGTCGAGCAGTACCGCGACCGAAACGGACTTTGCTCCGCGCGACAACATCAGGTCACGGGTGAATTTCAGCGTCTTGCCGGATTCCAGAATGTCATCGACCAGAAGAATGTCGCGGCCCCGCACATCATTGTCGATGTCTCGCAGCACCTTGACTTCACCCGATACGGTGCCGGCGCCATAGCTCGAAATCGTGATGAACTCGACTTCAGGCGCCAATCCGGCGTCATGCATGGCGCGGATCAGGTCAGCAGCAAAAACGAACGAGCCCTTGAGGATCGAAATGACCAGCAGGTCGTGATAGTCATGGGCGGCAATATCCTTGGCCAGTTCCAGATTGCGCATGGCAATCGTCGAGGCACTGAAAAGAACTTCGATTTGTTTCCCGCGCACGACTTTCATGACTTCCCCCTGAATTCTCTGCCGAATGCCGCTCAATACAGGAGCGCATGACCGCCGGAAACCCAGAAAACAGCGACCGCAGCAATGAATGTGAAAAACAGGAACGCAGGCGTAAGTTGCTCTAGCTGGTCGCTATCGGGGCGTATCGGGCCTTTTTCGCGCAAAAGCGCAAGACCATCGATGGAAATCACAGGCGATGGAAATTCAGAAACCGCGCGCGGCGAAGCAGGTTCTGACCGCTTTACGGGAAGAACCGTTTCGAACTCGGCATCGATGATGCTATCCATATTCAGCGACATGTTCGGCGCTGCCATCATTCCGGCCCTTTTCTCAATCCTTGCTGACCGGTAAACGGGATTGGTTAAATTTTGCCAAATTTGTCAGCGATTCGCAGCACTGCAAGTTTTGAACGGAGTGACAGCTGAGTGATCCGCTTTGAAAATGTCGGGCTGCGCTATGGAATGGGACCGGAAATCCTCAAGGATGTTTCGTTTCACGTCCGTCCAAAGTCTTTTCAGTTTCTGACCGGCCCGTCCGGCGCGGGCAAGACAACTTTGCTGCGCCTGCTTTTCCTGGCTTTGAAGCCCACGCGCGGCCTGATCACCGCATTTGGCAAAGACATTTCGACCATATCCAACGCCGAACTCCCGTTCCTGCGCCGCAGGGTCGGTGTGGTTTTTCAGGATTTCCGCCTGCTGGACCATTTGACGACCTATGAAAACGTCGCGCTGCCGCTGCGCGTGCGCGGCAAGGAAGAGGCGAGCTATCGCAATGATGTGATTGAGCTGTTGAAATGGGTTGGCCTAGGCGACCGTATCCATGTCTTGCCGCCGATCCTGTCTGGCGGTGAAAAACAACGTGCCGCCATCGCCAGGGCGCTGATAGACCAGCCGGAAATCCTTTTGGCAGACGAGCCCACAGGCAACGTTGATCCGCCGCTTGCCCGCCGCTTGCTGCGGCTTTTCATGGAACTGAACCGCTCAGGGACCTCCGTCGTCATCGCAACCCATGATTTGACGCTCATGGACCAAGTCGAGGCGCGCCGGATGATCCTCAATGCCGGGCGGCTAGAAATCCATGACTGACAAGCCCGAAACAAGCATGACCGACATCCGGCGCATGCGAGCGCAGAAGTGGTGGATGTTCGGGCGGTCGGATGACCGCCAGACGCCAATCGTACCGGATGGAAACATTTCTTCAACGGCACTCGTTTTCGTGATCGCGATCATGACCTTCCTCGCCTGCCTGACGTTGGGCGCTGTAACCGTGGTGCGTGAATCGGCTGCTTCATGGCAATTGCAGATCGCTCGCGAAGCAACCATCCAGATCAAGCCGGATGACGGGCTCGACATGGAAGCTGCCCTTGAAGCTGCACGCGCTGCTGCTGCCAACTTCACCGGTGTTCGAGAGGCAAGCATTGTCGGCAAGGAGGCAACTGCCAGATTGCTGGAGCCGTGGCTTGGGGCAGGGCTTGATATTGATTCGCTGCCCGTGCCACGACTCGTAACGATTACAATCGACCCGGCCTCCCCGCCGGATTTTGTTGCCATGCGCGCCGCGATTTCCAAAGCGGTCCCTCAAGCTGTTCTGGAGGACCATCGCAACTGGGTGGATCGTCTGGTTGCGATGGCGCGCACGACGGTTCTTATCGGACTTGTCGTGCTTGGCCTGGTCCTCATAGCAACCGCGCTTGCCGTTATCTTCGCGACACGCGGCGCCATGGCAGGCAACGGGCACATCATCGAAGTCCTGCATTTTGTCGGCGCAGAAGGCCGGTTTATAGCAGGGGAATTTCGTAAGCGCTTCTTTTTTACCGGGGTCAAAGGCGCGTTTGCAGGCGGCCTGGCCGCGCTTGCCGTTTTCCTGGCCGTCGGCTGGTGGTCATCGGCAAACAGGGCAACGCCCGAAGCTGATCAAGCGGCGGCGCTGTTTGGCGATTTTGCGATTGGTTGGGGCGGCTACCTTGGCGTTTTCGCTATTGTCATCGTCGTCGCCGTTCTGACTGCTGAGACGACAAGGCTGACTGTGCTGCGGCATCTCAAAGGTCTTGACCGCTCCAACCCCGAATGAGAGTCCCGCTGCGGCCGGATGTATGACGTGACGAAAAACTGCCAAAGATAAATCTTCCTGCCTGTTCAGTGCCGCATTCCTTGTTTAACCTTTCAACAAATCAGCACATCGGGACCCGGATTTGCCCAGCACGGCCAAACAAATTCAAAAGAGACGTCAGGAAGGCGGAGTGGCTGCGGTGCTTTCAAAAGCGCTTCGCTGGCTTGGTCCCATTGTGTTGTTCGGATCGGCTGCTTTCCTGATTGGTTTTGCCCTGTTTTCCGAGCATATTTCGCGCATGGGTGAACCGAGAGAAGTCAACCCGGCCGATGCCATTGTTGTCCTGACGGGCGGTCAATCGCGCATAGAAGCGGCCCTCAGCCTGCTTGAGCGCAACAAGGGAGAGCGTTTGCTGATTTCCGGCGTCAATTCCGGCACCAGCAAAGCAACGCTTCGCAATGCCCTTGATGCAGACAAGGGCCTGTTCGAGTGTTGTGTTGATATCGGCTATGAGGCCAAGGACACTGTGGGAAATGCTGCGGAGACAATGATTTGGCTGCGCGATCACAAGTACAAAAACATCATTCTTGTCACCAACAACTATCATATGTCCCGCAGCCTTCTCGAACTGCAGCGACTCGATCCGCGCCTGTCAATTGCGCCTTACCCGGTCGTCAATTCTGATCTCACCAATGGCAAATGGATGATGAGCCCCGAGGTCGTGCGGGTCCTGCTTTCAGAGTACATGAAATATCTTGGCGCTGTTTCGCGCCGCGTCTTGCCCGTTCCAAAATCACTGGCGTCTGTTACCGGAAACTGAGGCGGACGGGTTCACGCAGGCCTTGCGTTCGTATATCCACAAATTCAATTGTCATTTTCCGAGTAGGCCTGCCCAATGATCTTTTTGCGATCGCTGCTGTTCAACATCGCTTTTTATATCAACATGATCGGGCAGATGATCGTCTTCACGCCATTCTATTTCCTGGCTCCGCGCAGCAAGGCATGGTTCGTTCCCAAATTCTGGGCCAAGGCCAACCACTGGCTTTTCGAGAAAATCGTCGGCTGCAGATACGAAATCGAAGGCCTTGAGAATATCAAGCACGAGGCCTGCATCATTGCGCCCAAGCACCAGTCCTTCTGGGATGCCTATGCTTTCTTGCCGTACATCCCGGACCCGATCTACATCCTGAAGCGCGAGCTGATGTGGATACCGCTGTTCGGCTGGTATGTCGCCAAGATGAAAATGATCCCGGTGCATCGCGGATCCCGCTCGGTGGCGCTGAAATCGATCACGCGCGGCGCGCAGCCCGCCATCGCCGACAGGCGCCAGATCATGATCTACCCCGAAGGCACCCGCCGTTCGCCGGGCGATGTCCCGGCCTACAAGTTCGGCATTGCCCATCTCTATTATGAGCTCGGCCTCCCGGTAGTGCCGATTGCCCATGTCGCGGGCCTTTATTGGCCTCGCCGCAAGTTCATGCGCTATCCTGGCGTCATCAAATGCCGGGTGCTTCCGGCGATTGCGCCGGGTTTGAGCAAGGAAGAATTCCTGCGTGTTTTGCAGGAAAAGACTGAAGCCGTGTGCGACGAATTTCTGATCGAAGCGGCAACCGGTCCGAACCCGCCGGAATTTCCCGAAACGGCCCGCAGGCGGTTGGCGGAACTGGGCATCAAGCTTCCCGGATAATTTTGGCGACGCCTTCCAGCCAATGATCGCGGATACCAAGTGCCTCCAGGTGATCGACCGTGTTGAAGACGTAATCCTCGTTGGTTCCGGACTGGCCGACAGCGCCTTTGACACGTTCGGCAGCCTGCTCGGGACTCAAGGTGCCGCTGTACTGCGGATGGGTGCGGTCGACGACATAAGTCAAGACGCTGACCGGCCTGCCGTCGCCGAGGCGTGCCGGGATGATCTTTTCCTTGTAGGCGTTGGTCACCAGTTCGCGTTCGCGCAAATAGGTCACAACATCATCCCGCAAATGACTTTCGACCCGGAAGGCGACACCGACACATGAACCGCCCTGGTCAAGCCCAAGCACCAAGCCGGTGCGTTCCGGCGTGCCGCGATGAACCGTAGAGACGATGCAAAGGGAGCGCCGATAACCGTGAAGGCGGGCGCGGCTTTTCTCGACATGCTCAAAACCTGGCCGCCACATCAGCGAGCCATAGCCAAACACCCAAAATTCGCCCATATCCGCCATCAAACCGCTTCTCTCTTCGAGGCGATACGAGGGATGCAACATGACGTCAACCGAACCAGCTGCCAACAATGCGAAAACTCCGAATTTTGGCCGCCGGATCAAGTGGCTGGGCGTCTTTGCCGCTTTCCTGATGGTGGCCTGGACAGGCGGGTGGTTCTATCTGGCAAGGCTCGGCGAAGAGCAGGTTGATCTCGCGCTCGCCAATGCCAACAGAGGCGGGCAAACTGCCGTTTGCGACAACCGCTCGGTCAAAGGCTACCCTTTCCGCTTCGGCCTGTTCTGCGATTCTTCCGCTTTCGACCAACCGGAAAAGGGGGTGCGCGTTTCTGCTGGAGCGCTGCGGACGGCCGCGCAGGTTTACAATCCCTGGCATCTGGTCGCCGAACTGGATGGCCCTGCATCCATTGAAGTGCCGGGAATGGAGCCGCTTGAGATCAACTGGTCGCTGCTGCACTCAAGCGTGCGTGCCGACCGTCCGCTTCCGGACCGGGTGTCCATTGAAGCCAAGGATCTGGAAGTATCCCTGAAAAGCCGTCCGGGTCTAGGCAATCGTGTCATCCTGTCCTCCTATGCTGCTAGCCATATGCGCAAAGAAGACAAGGATATCGCATTCGCAGGCGAAGTGGATAACTTGATGATCGACCCGGTCATCGTCAAAGGCAGGGACATTCCGGCCTTGTCTGTTTCCTATGACGCCGTACTCACCGACGGCGTCGGGATACTTGCCGCAAAGCCCAAAAACATCCGGGACGTCTTGCGCGGCGCATCGGGGCAAATCCGCAGCGCCACGCTGACTTTCCAAGCGGGCGGCGCGATGACGCTTTCCGGTCCCTTGAGCGTTGATGCCTCCGGTTTCGTTGACGGCGATATCACCCTGAAGTTTACCGACGGAGAAAAGCTTGGCGCGGCGTTGGCGAAGGCTTTGCCCGAGGCCGCGTCTGTCATTGAGCCATCCCTGTCTGCGGCCGCGATGGCGGCGGGCAAAGACAAGGAAGCGACACTCACGCTGACCATCCGCAAGGGCAAGGTTTCAGCTGGCTTCTTCCCGCTTGGGGACATTCCGCCGATCTGAAAATTACTCCGCCGGATGCTTGGCTGCCTGACGGCCAAAGTCTGCAGCGTCGACTTCCTGTCCCGCCTCAATGATCGACTTGCGGATAGCGCGGGTGCGGGTGAAGAGGTTGAACAGAGCCTCGCCGTCGCCCCAGCGGATTGCCCGCTGCATGGATGACAAGTCCTCGGAAAAACGCGCCAGCATTTCCAGAATCGCATCCTTGTTGTGCAGGCATACGTCGCGCCACATGGTCGGATCGGAAGCCGCCAGGCGGGTGAAATCGCGGAAGCCGGAGGCGGAGTATTTGATCACTTCCGATTCGGTGACCGTTTCCAGATCATCGGCCGTGCCGACGATGTTGTAGGCGATCAGGTGCGGCAGATGCGAGACGATGGCGAGCACGAGGTCATGGTGGCCGGCATCCATCCGGTCGACTTTGGAGCCGCAGGCTTCCCAAAAGCGCGACAACTTGGTGACTTCATCCTCGTCCGTGCCTTCCGGAGGCGTGAGGATGCACCAGCGGTTTTCAAACAGTTCTGCGAAACCCGCATCCGGTCCGGATTTTTCCGTGCCGGCAATCGGATGGCCGGGAATGAAATGCACGCCCGCCGGAATGTGCGGCTGCATCTGCGTCACGACCGACTGTTTGGTCGAGCCGACGTCCGTCACAACGGCGCCCGACTTCAAGTGCGGCGCGATCTGCTTGGCGACCGCTTCGGAAGAGCCGACCGGAACAGACACAATCACAAGGTCTGCGCCTTTGACGGCTTCGCCTGCGTCAGTGAAATAGCTGTCGCCAAGGCCAAGCGCTTTTGCCCGCGCCAGCGTTTCCGCGCTGCGCGTGGAGATGGCGATGTGTTTCGCCAGGCCTTGCCGCCGGATCACGTGGGCCAAAGACGAGCCGATCAAGCCGATGCCGATCAGCGCGATACGGTGATACATTACCGTGCTCATCGGTCAGGCTCCCAGAAATTCTTTGAGGCAGGCGACGGCGAGCCGGTTGGCTTCTTCCGTGCCGACCGACATGCGCAGTGCATTGGGGAAGCCGTAGGCTGTCACACGGCGCAGGATCAGGCCACGTGCGGTCAGGAACGCATCGGCCTTTTCGGCAGACTTTGCCGGATCGGACGGGAAGTGGACCAAAAGGAAATTGCCGACGCTCGGCGTCACGCGAAGGCCGAGTCTGGTCAGTTCTTCGGTCAGGAAGGTCAGCCACTGTTCGTTGAAGTCAATTGCCTTGCCGACATGCGCCTTGTCGCGCATTGCGGCAGCGCCGGACAGGATGGCGGCGGAACTCAGATTGAACGGGCTGCGGATGCGGTTGACGGCATCGAGAATGTGCGCGGGCGCATACATCCAGCCGATGCGGGCCGCCGCAAGGCCGTAAATCTTGGAGAATGTGCGTGTCATGACGACATTTTCCGAGCCTGACACCAGCTCGACGCCCGCCTCATAATCATTGCGACGGACATATTCAGCATAGGCAGCGTCAAGCACGAGCATGATGTCCGGGCGAAGGGCTGCGTGCAGGCGACGGATTTCGTCCATTGGCACATAGGTGCCGGTCGGATTGTTCGGATTGGCGATGAACACCATTTTCGTGCGCGGCGTGACGGCTGCAAGGATTGCGTCGACATCGGCGGTCTCGTTCTTTTCCTTGACCACGACAGGCGTCGCACCCTGCGCCATGATCTGGATCTTGTAGACGAGAAAGCCGTGTTCGGTGAAAATGCCTTCATCGCCCGGTTCAAGATAGGTGTGCGCCAACAGGCCGAGCAATTCGTCCGAGCCGTTGCCGCACATGATGTTGGCCGGGTTCAGGCCATGCACTTCGGCAATCGCCTCACGCAGCGCCTGGCTTTGGCCATCGGGATAGATCTCGAGCTTGGCGGCAGCTTCAACAAATGCGGCCTGCGCGGCAGGGCTGGCGCCGAGCGGCGTTTCGTTGGACGACAGCTTGTAAACCTTGGCGACACCGGGCGCATGCTCCTTGCCGGGCACGTAGGCGGCAATATCGAGAATGCCAGTCTTGGGCTGCGGTCGTTTGGGCGTGTCTGCTTGGCTCATGATGCTGCCGTCCGGAATGCGCTTAAGGGGAAAACGGTGCGGAGACAGGGCAATAGCGGCAAGGTTTGCCAATGTCGAGTGCACCGTGGCCGCAGGGGGGCGGACCGGGCAGCAGGCATGCACAGACGTGGCGAGAAAATCGCATGATTCCAACATTTTGGCGACACCAGATCTCACCCCGTGTCCGGCGCATTCATCACATCCATCGCCAGCCCGTGGCATTCGCGAAGAATGTGGTCGATCTCGTGCAGCGGGCGCTGGCGCCAGCCGGGCGGGAGGCCGGGGCGGAAGGGCGTGATGCGGACGGGTTTGTACGGGGTTTTGCCTTGAAGCAGAAAATCGCGCCGCGCCTGCCAGCGCAGCAGGCGGCGGGCCTGCTGCGGCAGAGTGTCGAGCGCATGGCTGATGGCGGCGAGGCGTTGGATGAGGGCAGAGGCGGGGACAGGTTCTCGCGAATCCGGAAGGACGCGGAAGCCGGAGAAAGGATCGAGGCTGGTATCGAAGCCGGATTGGAAGCGGATTTGCGCGGCCGGATCAGCGTTCCAGATTTCGTCCGGATCGAAAGACTTCAGCGTGTCGAACAGGACGAAGGCCGGAGCGTGCAAATTCGGGGACAGTTTACTTAATTTCTGCAGCCGGCTTGCCAAGCTGGCGCCATTCTCGCGCGGAGTTAAGCAAACTGTCCCCGAATTTCTGCACAGCGCAAGGATGAGAATGAGACGGCGGACGGCGGATTCTGCCGGGCGCAGAATGAGGAGGATGGCGGCAATGAGGTGGCGGGGGAGGCTGACTGCCCCTCTCCGGTCCGCAGCGGGGACCTCCTCTCCCCGGTTCCGGGTAGAGGTTAAACCGGCCAGCGTGAACAGGGCTGCGATGATCTTTTTCAGCGCATCCTTGTTGCGGGCTATTGCGAGAGGCCAGTCCAAATATGAAAGTTCCCTGCTCTTGTCCGAACTGGCGGCATTATGAGGTGTGGTTTGAAAGGCGTGGACAGATTTATTTGCGCGAACCCCTTTTCGCCGTCGCGCCCTTGGCCAAGCCGGTCAACGCAAACAACGCCGCAACAATGCGCCTGAGCGCATCGCGGGTGCGGCGGGAGACGAGTGGCCAGTCCATAGAGAGGGTTCCTGAAATTGAACATAACAGGAACAAAACGAATGGGCGCGGCTTGGTTGTCAAGTGTTGGCACAAGCGCCAAGGCTCGGCCAGCCGAATCAGGTTGGCCAATATTCAATTCAACTTGAATTGGCTTGCGACAAGAGGCCACACCGGCGTCTCCTAGTGGGAGTGGTGTTGCAGATCGAAATGTCCCAGGAAAACCAAGCAATTTTCAATTGCGTCAAGCCTTAGTCCTGCGTTTAATTTGCATATGTTGATGAATTGTGGAACTGGGAAAGAGGAAAGTTTCCATATGGGGTATCGGGCGTGAAAAAGATTCTGGTGGCTGTCGCTCTGGTTGTTTCTGGTGTTTCGGTGCCTGCGATGGCTGCCGATATGGACACAACATCTTCTTCGACGGATTGGAGTGGAAAATATCTTGGTGTTCACGGTGGTTATGGCTTCGGCAGTCAGGACTGGACACTGATCGACAATCCCGGCGAAGGCATCCCTCAGCCTCTGGGAGAAGTGGTGGCGAACCCCCATGTCTCGGGAGTTCTCGGCGGCGCCCAGGCCGGAATAAACTGGCAGAGGGGCAACATCGTTTTTGGCCTCGAAGGCGAGTTTTCTTTTTCGGGCATTAATGGGTCCGAGGCACGGTTCTCTGGTGGTGAGAAGCCAGGCCCGCGCGAATGGTCCAGTGAGATGAACTGGCTTGCGATGGTCGGTCCGCGCCTCGGCTATGCATCTGGCAACACGTTGTTCTACGCAAAGGGTGGTCTGGCGATTGCAAATCAAGACGCTTATCACTTGGGTGCGTATGGTGGCCCACCTGTGGTTCCTGCGCCGGACCCGGCACCTGCAGGCCGGTCGTATGAAAACACCGAGACGCAGTATGGCATGTTTATCGGCGCTGGTATCGAACAGGCATTTTCAAGTCACTGGTCCGGAAAAGTGGAATACAATTATCTTAACTTGAGCAACAACGTGGAACTTTGGGGTAAGCCAGACAACTCCGCAATTTTTGGAATTGATCAAGGCATTCATGTCGTCAAGGTTGGCCTGAACTATCGTTTTGGCGGATAATGTTCCGTTGACTTAGTTCAGCCTGGAAGATTTGCGGAATAGTGAATGGACGTTGACGGTTCCCGCCAAGTTTATATAGGGCGGAAAATCGATCAACTAATCAGCACAACTTCAAATTAAAAAGCCCGGAACCTGACTGACGGTTCCGGGCTTGATCTTATTGCGTTTCGCTTATCAACCGTGTGCCAACAATACAGCTTGGCGGACAGCTTCGGCGTTTATTGCGATCTTTGTGATATCGCTGTCAGATAATCCCAAGTTCAAGATTACGTTGAGAGCAACCACGGTGTCCCGTGAGATCGGCAAAGTCTTGTCGGAGGCTACGCCGATAAGCACAGCGGCCAAGTCGTCTTTGGGGGAAGTTAAGTAGCTGCTCAGAGCGACTGTCCCGCCATCGTAGAGATCACGCAACACGGCAAGGTTCTGCAACGGCGAGTCGATAATGACCAGACTGTCCCATGTCGCCGGAGTGATGCTGGCGATAATGTCCGAGATGCCGCCATCATAGAGCGCAACCAAGGCAGCCTTGTCTTCAACTGAAAGGGCGTTGATGGTTGACACTGCTTCCGCCAACTGCCGGTCAAGAACCTGATCAGGTGAACGGGCAACACTCAGGCGACCAAGCTCAACTGCCGGTATGCCTTCCTGTGCCCAAACAGGCTTGCCCTTTTTTCCTTCGGCTGGCTTGCCAGCCTGGCTTTTCGGACCCTGCCCATCACTTTCGGCGCTCGGACCACCTTGGCCCGATCCTTTGCCAACCTTGTTGGCACCTTGATCCTGAGCATAGGCTGCGCCAAAATCGAACCCAGCAAGCTCACCGACAGAAGGGGCTGCAATGACGCCAAGAAACGTTACGGCGACAGCCGTTGTAGCGAGACGGGTAAGTAAAGTGCCATTTTTGCTGATAAACTTCATTTTAGGTCTCCTCTCAACATCAGGTTTTTGCCGGTCACAGGTACTGGCAAGCCTCACTGAGAATGGTCACTTGCAGTATGCAATCCTTGACCATTCTCATTTTGGCACGCCTGCAGATGGCAGGGTTGATCCCTGTCAACAAAATCTGAATATTCGTATATTCGTTTCGTAGAATAAAATTTGTGCGGGATTTCGATGCAGATTTTGGCGAGTGGCAATGCTTTGTCTGGCGCCGGTTTCATGAGCACCAAACCCCAGGTACAAACGCCGTGGCGCATTTTCCAGACGGCCAAACCCTGAAATTCGAATTGGGTGATCGCCTGCGGCAAACCTCACCGAACAAGCATTGACTTTCCGCCACGCTTCTCAAATAGCTTTCGCCAGTTTCTTGAGGGAGAGCCCGACCATGGCCGTAAAGGCTGACACGAAGCCGTCCGGCAAGGCCGCCCGGTTCCGCGAGATTGCGGATCCGTCGAGCAAGGTCCTGAAGTTTGGCAAAGACAATCCGCTGAAGCTTGACGCAGGCGTCGATCTGGCCCCGTTCCAGATCGCCTACCAGTCCTATGGCGCGCTCAATGCCGACAAGACCAACGCCATTCTTGTCTGCCATGCGCTGACCGGCGACCAGCATGTCGCCAATGTTCACCCGGTGACCGGCAAACCGGGCTGGTGGGAAAACATGATCGGTCCCGGCTGCATCATCGACACCGACCGCTATTTCGTCATTTGCGCCAATGTGATCGGCGGCTGCATGGGCTCGACCGGCCCGGCCTCGCTGAATGAAAACACCGGCAAGGCTTGGGCGCTGGACCTTCCGATCATCACCATTGCCGATATGGTGCGGGCGCAATCGATGCTGATTGACCATTTCGGCATCGAAAAGCTGTTCCTCGTCATGGGCGGCTCGATGGGCGGGATGCAGGTGCTGCAATGGGCGGCGGCTTACCCCGAACGTGTGTTCGCCGCCTTGCCGATCGCCACCGGCGCGCGCCATTCCTCGCAGAACATTGCTTTCCACGAAGTCGGGCGGCAGGCGGTTATGGCTGATCCGGAATGGCGCGAGGGGCGCTATCTTGAGGCAGGCACCGTTCCCGGCAAGGGTCTGGCGGTCGCCCGCATGGCGGCGCACATCACTTACCTTTCGGATTCGGCGCTGCACCGCAAGTTCGGCCGCAATTTGCAGGACCGCGAAAGCCTGACGTTCGGCTTTGATGCCGATTTCCAGATCGAGAGCTATCTGCGCCATCAGGGCGCGAGCTTTGTCGACCGTTTCGACGCCAACTCCTATCTCTACATGACGCGCGCGATGGATTATTTCGATATTGCCGCCGAGCATGGCGGCGTGTTGGCCAATGCGTTCAAGGGCACCAAGACGCGGTTCTGCCTCGTGTCGTTCACCAGCGACTGGCTGTTCCCGACGGCGGAAAGCCGCTCGATTGTCCATGCGCTGAACGCTTCGGGCGCGTCTGTTTCGTTTGTCGAGATCGAAACCGACAAGGGCCATGACGCTTTCCTGCTGGACGAGCCGGAAATGGTGGCGGCGGTTCGAGGGTTTGTCAGCGCGGCGGCACGGGCGAGGGGCATCCAATGAGCACGATTGCAGCCTCCCGCATTGATTTTGCGGTGATCGCCGGACTGGTCGCGCCGGGCTCGAAAGTGCTCGATGTCGGCTGCGGCGACGGCGAACTGATGAACCTGTTGCAAGAGACCCGCCATGTCGATGTTCGCGGTGTTGAGCTCAGCCAGAAGGGCGTCAACGAATGCGTCGCGCGCGGCCTTGCCGTCATTCAGGGCGACGCCGACTCGGACCTTGGCTTTTACAATGACAAGGGGTTTGACTATGTCATCTTGAGCCAGACGCTGCAGGCGACGCGCAACCCGCGCATCGTGCTGGAGCATCTGTTGCGGATCGGCCAGCATGCCATTGTCTCAATCCCGAATTTCGGCCACTGGCGCGTGCGGCTGTCGCTGTTCTGGAACGGCCGGATGCCGGTGACCAAGGACCTGCCCTACACCTGGTACGACACGCCCAACATCCATTTCTGCACCATTGATGATTTCATCGCCCTGTCTGAAGAACTTGGCGCGACAATTGAAAGCGCGTCGGCGCTGAACGCCAATGGCGAGCGCATGGGGCTGAAACTGCCGCGCTTCCTGTGGAATTTCTTCGGCCAGCAGGCGGTGTTTCTGCTCAGGAAGTGAGCTGGTCGTCCAAATGTCCGGCGCGCCCGAACCCTTGCGGTGCGAGCACCGGCACGAACACGCGGCGCGAGGAGCGGGACGACACCGGCACGCCCTGGTACATGCGCTTTTGCGCCTCGACGACCAGTGCACCGGCAAACGGCACGGCAAGTCGGTGACCGAGCGTTTCCAGCCATTGCGTCGCCTTCATCACGGAGCGGCGGCTGGAGGGCGGGAACAGCAGCGCCTCGTTCCATTGGCCGGGCGTGAAATTGGCATCGCGCAGAAGCTTCATCAACTGGCCCTTGCTGTAGGGGCGGCCATTGCCGAACGGCGTGTTTTCAAACCGCGCCCACAGCCCGCGCCGGTTCGGCACGACAACGACCAGCCGGCCGCCGGGCGACAGCACACGCCACATTTCCTTCAGCGTTTCGCGCGGGTCTTCCGAGTGCTCCAGCGAATGCACCATCAGGATGCGGTCAATGGATGAGTCGGGCAGCGGCAGTTCCTCATCGAACACCAGCGCCGTCAGCGATTTTTCGCCCTGGGGCCAGGCCGCGGCGCCCATGCCGGCAGGCATGAAGGCAAAGGTCCGCTCTGTGCTTTCGCGGAACCGCTCGAGCCAGGGAACGACATAACCGATGCCGACCAGCCGTTCGGACGGGATTGAGGCCCAGACCGGCTTCAGGGCTGCGGCGATGGACCGCTCGGCCAGATGCCCGAGGGTCGTGGAGTAGAATTCGCGAAGCTCGATGATGTCTGCGTGCATTTTGCGAAGCTAGCCATCGCTTCAAACAAGCGCAAGGCGTGTGAGTTCGATGTTCCGCTCTGCCAGCGCCTCCTGTATAAGGCGCGCAAACAGGAAACCGACCATGCTTGAAATCGTACAATTTGCCTGCCGTGACGACAATTTCGGCGTTCTCATCCACGATGCCAGGACCGGCCAGACCGCGTCCATCGACGCGCCGGAGCTGAAGCCGATCCTCGCGCTTCTGGACGACCGCGGCTGGACACTGACAGATATCTTCACCACGCATCACCATGGCGATCATGTCGAGGCCAATCTTGACCTCAAGGCCAAGTTCGCGCTCACGATCACAGGGCCGCATGCGGAAGCCGACCGGATTCCGGGCATCGACAGGACGGTGAAGGGCGGCGATCATTTCGAATTCGCAGGACACCACGTCGAGGTGATCGATTGCCCCGGCCATACGCTCGGCGGTATTTCCTATTTTATCCCGTCGCAGAAACTGCTGTTTGCCGCCGACACGCTGTTCTCGCTCGGCTGCGGACGGCTGCTTGAGGGCACGCCGGACCAGATGTGGTCATCGCTGTCCAGCCTGATGGCGCTGCCGGATGACACAATCATCTATTGCGGCCACGAATACACCGCGTCCAACGCCAAATTCGCGCTGACGATTGACCCGGACAATCAGGCTCTGGTGGCGCGGGCGATGGAAGTCGAGCAATTGCGTGCTGCGGGCAAGCCGACTTTGCCAACTGATATGGGCCGCGAGAAAGCCACCAACCCGTTCCTGCGCGCCGACGACGGCTTCATCCGTGAACGGCTTGGCATGGAGAATGCAAGCGACGCCGAAGTGTTTGCCGAAATCCGCAAGCGCAAGGACAATTTCCGCTGAATTTCACACCACGATGCCGGTCAGGATCAACAGCTGACCGGCAATGTAGGTGATCCAGACTGCAAGGCCGAGCCATTTCCTGTGGCTGCTGTCATCCGGCAAAAGAAAGCGCTCCATCGCCAAAAAAGTATCCGAGACGATGAACAGCACGACGCCGGCAAAGACATGGGGGGTGGCGTGGAATGCGCCGGAAACACCCATCAGCGTGATGGCCAGCAGATAGGCCAGCACCGGCAGGCGCATGGCAGATTCGACGGCAGGGATGAGCAGCCGCGCCATGTTGGCGGCATGGATGACAATCACGATTGCACCGGCGAGACGCCAAGCCTCTGCAGGAACGACAAACGCGCCGCCGCCAGCGGCGCCGAGAAACAGCCAGATGTAGGCGACATGCGCCGTAAGGAAGGCTGCAAGGCCGCCGAGAAAAGCCTTGTCGCCCTTGTGGGCCAGCAGGAAGTCGCCCAATGCCGAGAGCGCCAGACCGGCAATCAGCGCGACGGGCCCGGGTGCTTCTTTGGCGGCGATGGTCATGGCGGCGAGCGGGATGGTCTTCAAGATTGCCCAGCGCCCGCCGGACGTGCCTTCGGGGCGTAAAAGATAATAGAGCGCTGCCAGCACCGCCAGGACGAGCAACCCGTTCTGGCTGTTCTCAATGCCGCCGGGGAACGGGAGAATGCTCATGCTGCGGCGGGCTTTCTGGCAAAGATCATGTCTTTCGAGGCGAGTACCGCGCCGAAGGTGATCAACAGGCAGGCGAGAATGACGGGCGCGGTGAATTCGGCTTTGCCTGCCAGCACCAGCACCAGCGTAGACAAAAGCGGCGAGGCGTAGCTGGCCGCGCCGAGTATCTGAATGTTGCCGCGCTTGACGCCATAGTCCCATGCAAAGAACGCCGCGCCAACCGGCAGCAAGCCGAGCATGGCGATTGCCGCCCATTGCGTTCCGCCAGAAGGCCAGACGGTTGTTTCAAAAGCCACATGGCACACCAAGGCCAGCATTGCGGTGGCGGCGCAGAAGCCGGTGACGGCATCGGTCGGGACAGCGGACAGGCGGCGCGAGAGCAGCGAATAGGCAGACCACAGAAGCGCGCAGCCGAACGCCATAAGATAGCCGAACGTGTATTGCGCTTCGAACGACACCGAACCGCCCTTGGTGACAATCAGCCCTGCACCGGCAAGGCCGAGCAGCGCACCGGCGACATGATGCCATTTCAGCTTTTCGCCAGGCATTAACGCCGAGCCCAGCACAATGAACAGCGGCCAGAGGTAGGCGATCAGGCTGGCATCCACTGTGGGGGCGTTGGCCAGCGCTGTGAAGTAGACGAAATGGTAGCCGAACAGACCGCCGACGCCGACCGCCCACGCGACTGGCGGCAGCTTCAGCGCATTCCACGCGCCGGGGCGGA
The DNA here is from genome assembly GCA_041751995.1 of Rhizobiaceae bacterium. GTDB lineage: Bacteria > Pseudomonadota > Alphaproteobacteria > Rhizobiales > Rhizobiaceae > JANMEX01. The sequence goes on from JBGSHY010000029.1 coordinate 24,614, forward strand.
ACAGCCAGCTGGCGATGCCGCCAAGGGCGGCAATGGCGAAGGTCATGGCGGTCAGCTGAAAAGCCGGGATGTCACCGGCAAAATCGGTCAGCAGCGCCAAAAGCGCCCACATGGCGATCGCCAGAAAGCCGGTCAGTGTCGCCCCGCGCATATGGTCTCCCCGCGCGGAACTGCCCGCTTTAGCTGTCTTGTCCAAATCTGGCAGCGCGTATGGTGACGGTGCCGATTTGCGTGCCGACCTTGGCAATGACCGGGGCATAAAGACCGGTCGACCCAAGCGGCGCAAACGTCGCCTGCATGTTACGGCTCTTCTTGAGATATTCTATCTGCTTTTTCCCCGCCCTGTATCCGGAAAGCGGCACAAAGCGCAGGGCGCAGGTCATGGCCGGGCCGGTATAGCCTTTGGTTTTGACTTCGGTGAGGCCGACGGGCGACATCAGGAAATCCACCCGGGTTTCGCCGTCAAAGACATGGATGGTGTTGCTGCAAACCGAATCGAGCGAGTCGGCCTTGACGACAAAAGCCATGACCGGATCGGCGACGCCTTTCAAATGGTCAGGGGTCACCTCTATCCAGTTCTTGCCTTTTCTGATTGCCGGAGAATTGGAGACGGAGGAGACACTGCCGCCGGCGAAGCCGAGCGCGGTGCGCTTCTTCTTGTTGCCGGTGGTGTAGTCAACCACATAACTTGCCGGGACAATGCCGTTGGCGCCCATCTTGCCGGAAGCGGTGATGTTGCCGTGGGTGTCATCGAAGAATTCGGCAAGACCGGTGCTGCGCAGCCCGCCGCTGACCGTATAGCGGGCGCCGTCGAGATTCGTGGTGAAATTGGACTTTGCAACTGACAGGCCGAAGATCGAGACGACATATTCACTTTTGAAAGTCTCGGCCCTTGCCGGAGCGGCGCCAAGCGCGATTGTTCCGGACAAAGCGGCGGCGAGCGCCGTTTTGATGGCAAAACCATTCATGTCTGTTCATTCCTCTCGGGGATATTTCACCCGGTACGTCCCTGTGGCGCAGTTCTGCGTGGAGAATCCGGCGATTTTGCGGTATCAACGGTTGCAAGGCGTGGCCTGCAGTCAAAATTGCCGATCTAATTGCATGTCATGCTTGACGATTGGGTGGCTGATGGGTATGAACCGCCAACTTTTCCCCTGAGGCTCCCCTCCGGACTGACGCGCCGTGCGCGCCAACGCCGTTTGCAGGACGCCCGATACTTGAAGGTAAGACACATGTCCCGCTCGTGCGAATTGACCGGCAAAGGCGTCATGTATGGCAACAATGTCAGCCATGCCAACAACCGGACCCGCCGCCGCTTCCTGCCGAACCTCGTCAATGTGACGCTGGCTTCCGAAGCGCTGGCCCAGAGCTTCCGCTTCCGCATTTCGGCCAACGCACTGCGCACGGTCGAACATCGTGGCGGTCTTGACGCGTTTCTGGTCAAGGCGCCGGAGAGCGAACTGTCGCAGCGTGCGCGCCTTTTGAAGCGCCAGCTGTCCAAGAAGCTGGCATCGCTCGTCGTTGCTGCCTGAATAATGCTTTGACGGCTGGCTGAGCCGGCCGTCACTGGTTCCATCACCCAGGATAAAAAAATGCCTTCCTTGAAGACCTATCTGCCGTTTGTCGCGGCCATGGCGCTTGTTGTCGTGGCGTCGAACATCCTTGTTCAGTATCCATTCAATTATCTTGGCTTCGGCGAGATTCTCACCTGGGGCGCGTTCACCTATCCGGTTGCCTTTCTGGTCAATGATCTGGCAAACCGCCGGTATGGCAAGGGCGTCGCCCGCCGCGTGGTCATTGCGGGCTTCATCGCCGCAGTCATCCTGTCGGTCTGGCTGGCGACCCCGCGCATTGCGATTGCATCGGGGACGGCATTCCTCACCGGCCAGCTTCTCGACATTCAGGTTTTTGACCGCCTCCGCCGCCAAACATGGTGGAAAGCGCCGTTCATGGCGACGATATTCGGTTCCCTGCTGGATACGGTTATCTTCTTCACCTTGGCTTTTGCGCCGGTGTTCGCCGGCATTGACGCGACATTTGGCATGGAAGACGGCTCGCTCGGTTTTCCGGCAACCCTTTTCGGCAATGAAGTTCCGCTCTGGGCAGCATTGGCCTTTGGCGACTTCTGCGTGAAGATGCTGATGGGCGTGCTGGCGCTGATACCTTATGGCGCGCTTCTGAACGTAATGAAGCCGGTTAACAGCCTGCGCTGAAGACAGCCCATCGCCATCAGCAGCGGATAATGGCCGCCGGTCTCACAGCCAGTCCGGCACGGAATCCAGACCGATCAGGTCTTCATAAGTCTGGCGCGGGCGGATGATGTGGAACTTGTCGCCGTTGACCAGCACCTCGGGGATGAGCAAACGGGTGTTGTAGGTCCCGGCCTGCACTGCGCCGTAGGCTCCGGCTGAGCCGACGGCAAGAAGGTCGCCTTGTTCGGGGAGAGACATTTCACGGTCCAAAGCCAGAAAGTCGCCAGTTTCGCAGACCGGGCCGACGATGTCAGCAGTGATACGCGGGGCGTTGACGTCCGGCTCCACCACCGGGAAGATGTCGTGATGGGCTTCGTAGAGTGTCGGCCGGATGAGGTCGTTCATGGCCGCATCGACGATGACAAAATTCTTGTGGTCGCCGCCCTTCAAATAAAGCACTGACGTGACCAGCACGCCGGCATTGCCGACAATCAGTCGGCCCGGTTCACAAATCACCTTGAGGCCGCTGTTGGCCGCGTGCCTGCGCACGATGTCGCCATAGGCTTGCGGCAGCGGCGGCGGGTCATTGTCCATCCGGTAGGGAATGCCAAGGCCGCCGCCAAAATCAATGTGGCTGATGGCATGGCCGTCTGCACGCAAGGTCATCGCCAGCTCGGTGAGCAGCTTGATGGCCTCGTCAAACGGCTCCAGATCCACGATCTGGCTGCCGATGTGCATGTCGATGCCAACCGCCTTGACGCCTGGCAATTCGGCGGCGCGGGCGTAGGCCTGACGCGCCTCGTCGTATGGAATGCCGAACTTGTTTTCCTTCTTGCCGGTCGAAATCTTCTTGTGTGTGCGCGCGTCGACGTCCGGATTGATGCGGATGGAAACCGGTGCGACCTTGCCTGCGGCCACGGCGCGGGCGGAAAGCAACTCCAGTTCGGGGCGGGATTCGACGTTGAAGCAATGGATGCCGGTGGCGAGGGCAAAATCCATCTCGCGGGCGGTCTTGCCGACGCCGGAGAAGACAATCCTGGAAGGCGGAATGCCTGCGGCCAGCGCACGGCGCAGTTCACCTTCCGAGACGACATCAGCGCCCGCGCCAAGCTTTGCCAATGTCTTGATGACAGCCTGGTTGGAGTTGGCCTTCATCGCATAGCAGACGAGCGCATCAAGCCCTTTCAGGCCATCTGAAAAGACCCGGAAATGACGCTCAAGCGTAGCCGTCGAATAAAGATAAAAAGGCGTGCCGACCGCAGCGGCAATGGCAGGAACGGGCACATCTTCGGCGTGAAGCACGCCATCGCGGTAGTCAAAATGGTTCACGGGAACTGCCTGCGCTAAAAGCTGAATTACTTGATGAGGCCGTCAAGAATGAACGGCTTGTCTTCGACCTGCGGCTCGGCGGCTTTTTCACCGGCGGCCGGAGGATTGGCGGCAGCGGACGGCGCTTCCAGCGGGCCGCGGCGGCCACAGGCGGAAAGCGAGGCGATCATCATCAGCGCGGCGAGGGTAACAGTCAGAAGGCGGGCCATGCATGCTCCGGAAAATTCGAGTGTGAGTACCTCACATAGTGGAAAACGGCGGGAGTGGCCACCCTTGGATGCTATTGAAACATGTTAGTTGGCACGCATTGAAGGCCAAGGTGCTGTTCCATTGGCGTAAAGTCCCGATCACTGTGCAGCAGTGGCGCGCGGTTGAGGATGCACCAGGTCCCGATCATCAGGTCGATAGAGCCGCGCACGGTTACGCCTTTGGTTCTCAAGGTTCGATAATTTCTGGCCGCACTGACCGCAAGCGTGCGCCCGCCAAACGAAACGAACTCAAGTTCAGAAAGGGCACTTTCCATCTTCAATGCCGCTGATTCCGAGGGCGCGCCACGAAGTGTCTCAAGAAGAACTATATCGGGAACAATGACCTGGTTGGCTGTAATCGCCTGCACGAGCAACCGCACTGCCTGATTGTCGGCGTTCCTGAAGAAATCGATCCAAACGCTTGTGTCGACGACGATGCTCATTCCCTGCGCCAAGAATCAAGATCTCCCTGCCAGTCAATCTTGCCCTTCAAATCGAGGATGCCCAGTTGCTTGTTCCTGGCGACCTGGGCTTCGAGCGCCTTCTCGACAGTTTCCCGCTTGGTGCGCGTGCCCATCGCCTTCATGGCGGCGGCCATCAATTTGTCGTCGATTTCAATGTTGGTGCGCATGGCAGCCTCGTGTGTATGATTTCCCGGATCATACACATAATGGCAAATGAAGCAAAGAGAAGGCGCTCACACTTTGGCGATGCGCTTCTTCCAAAAGCTGATCTGCTTTTTCACCTGTGCCGGGGCAGTGCCGCCGAAGGAGGTGCGGCTGCGGACCGATTTGTCGACGCTGAGGACGTCGAAAACGGCGTCGGTGATCCCAGGGTGGATGGCTTGAAGGTCGGCCAACTTCAATCTTTCCAGCGTGACATTGTGCTTTTCCGCCAGTGCAACGGCGCGGCCGGTGATATGGTGGGCTTCGCGGAACGGGATGCCGACGACACGGACCAGCCAGTCGGCGAGATCCGTGGCGGTCGAGAAGCCGGAGCCTGCGGCCTTCTTCATGTTGGCTGTGCGGATTTCCATGTCGGCGACCATTCCGGTCATGGCGGCAAGGCCAAGTTCGAGTGATTCGGCGCTGTCGAAAACGGCTTCCTTGTCTTCCTGCATGTCTTTCGAATAGGCGAGCGGCAGGCCCTTCATGACGGTCAGCAGGCCGATGAGGTGACCGTTGATACGGCCGGTTTTGGCGCGGACCAATTCTGCCGCATCGGGATTCTTCTTCTGCGGCATGATCGACGAGCCGGTGGAGAAACTGTCCGACAGGCGGATGAAGCCGAATTGCGGCGTGGACCAGAGGACGATTTCCTCGGCAAAGCGCGAAAGGTGCGTGGCGGTGATCGAAGCTGCGGCGAGGAATTCCAGTGCGAAGTCGCGGTCCGAGACGGTGTCGATGGAGTTGCGGGTCGGCTCGCGGAAGCCGAGTTTTTGCGCCGTCATGTGGCGATCAATCGGAAAGCCGGTGCCGGCCAGCGCAGCCGCGCCGAGCGGACATTCATTCATGCGCTCGCGGGCGTCGGCAAAGCGCGAAAGATCGCGGCCGAACATCTCGACATAGGCCATCAAATGGTGGCCGAAGGTGACCGGCTGGGCAGACTGGAGATGGGTGAAGCCGGGCATGACCGAAGACGCGTGGATTTCGGCCTTGGCCAGCAAGGTTTCGATCAACGCTTTCAGCGAGCGAACCGTCTGGTCGCAGCGGGCCCGGACCCACATGCGGAAATCGACGGCGACCTGATCGTTGCGCGAGCGGGCCGTGTGGAGACGTCCGGCTGAAGGACCGACGATTTCAGCCAAACGGGCCTCGACATTCATGTGGATGTCTTCGCGGTCGCGGCGAAATTCGAACTTGCCGGTCTCGATTTCGGCCAGGACTGTATTGAGGCCGGTCTCGATCATTTTCTGGTCTTCTGCAGAGATGATGCCCTGATGGACAAGCATTTGCGAATGCGCGATGGAACCTTCGATGTCCTGGCGATAAAGCTTGCGGTCGAAGCCGATGGAGGCGTTGATTTCCTCCATGATCGCGGCCGGACCGGCGGCAAAACGCCCCCCCCACATTTCGTTGCTGGTCTTCTTGTCCGACATCTTTATATTCCGCTGATGGAGATCACTTGCGTGACCGAAAACAAAACCGATAGCAAATCCGCCATGAAACCGCTGAAGCTGCTGGCTGCTGCCGCGCTGCTCGGAGCCATTGCCGGTGCGGCAGCGGTATACGTGAAAGGCGGGCCTTCTGTCCATGGAGGCGATGAGGTTGCGCAAGTCACGCCGGGCGCTGCGCAATGCCCGCTTGATCCGGCACGGAAAGACAGACTGTCAAAAGCGGCTACCGGCGACGTGGCAGCGATGGTTCCGGCAGGTCCTTCAAGACAGCTCGGCGCTTTGTCATTCAACGGGCCGGATGGCAAGGCAATGAGCGTCGGCTCGTTCAGCGGCAGGACGGTGCTGGTCAACCTGTGGGCGACATGGTGCGTGCCGTGCCGCGAAGAGATGCCGGCGCTGAATGCGCTGCAGGAAAAGGCAGGCAGCGGCAGGTTTGAAGTGGTGGCCGTTAACGTCGATTCCGATACAGGCGAGAAACGTTCGGTTTTTCGCACGGATAAGGGTATAGTGGCGCTGAAAGACTATTTTGAGCCGACGATGGCTTTGTTCAACGCGGCCAAAAAGGAAGGGCTGGCGTTTGGACTGCCGGTGACGATGCTGATCGGCCCGGATGGATGTCTGCTTGCGGCAATGAACGGCCCGGCGAACTGGGCCGGGGATGATGCTTTGAATTTGATCAAGACAGTGACGGAGAATGCAGGAACATGAACGGTGATGACCTACGGCGGATTGCGCTGGCGCTGCCGGAGGTGGAGGCGAAGTCACACTTCGACACACCGGATTTCCGCGTCAATGACAAGATTTTCGCCTCGCTCAAGAATGACCGGCTTGGCGTGTTGAAATTGTTGCCGGAGCAGCAGGACATGCTTGTTGCGTCCGAGCCCGAGGTGTTTTCGGCGTTGGCCAACAAGATGGGCAAGCAGGGCTGGACCGAGGTTTATCTCGCCGGCGCCGATGAGCTGCTGCTGAAATCCGCGCTGACGCTGGCGTGGCGCAATGTCACGACAAAGAAGCTTCAGGCCACGCTGACCTGAAGCCTTTGTCGTCTTCAATCTGATCAATCGTCGTCGAAATTTCCGTTGGCCGCGCCTTTGTGGCAAGCGGTGCAGTTTGACATGGTCCCTGCTTTTGCCAGGGATTTGGCGGATACTTCGCCTTTGTGCTCGCCGACAAACCAGCGGCGTTCGGTGATGCGGAGCAACGGTTTGCCATCGGCAAGGGTGGTGTCCTTGCCGGGCTTTCCGGCATTTGCGACCAGATAGTCCGTGATGGCCGCAGTCGTTGCCGTGTCAAGTGATGCGTCTTCGCCAAAGTGGTTTTTAAGGTCACCCATCATGGCTTCCCAGGATGCGGCTGGCAGGAACCGTGCCTGAAAGGCCATGTGACAGCCGGAGCATTCGGCATTGAAGGCGGTCTGGCCGTCAATCACGACTGCTGGGGCTTCTGTTGGCGCCGTCGGCGTTGTGGCGGTCTGGGCGAATGCGAACGGGGCTGAAACCAAAATGGCGGCCAGCGTCAGTGTGAGGCGTTTCATGGTGTGGTTCCTTCTCACAGCGAGGTCAGATAGGTGACGACGTCGCCGATTTCCTTTGCGGTGCAGTCGCGGCCAAGCACCGAGTTGCAATTGCGGCCGATCCATTTCTCGAACTTGGCGGTGTCGGAGTAGCGGTCCGGGGAAACGGACAGCGCCATCGGGTCGATGGCCTTGCCGACGCGTGTTTGACCTGCCTTGCGCGGGTCAGCCGTGTGGCATGTGGTGCAGGAGGGCGTGTCCGCGCCGCCGCCGGTGTGATTGGCCTGAAAGAAGGCTTCGCCTTCTTTGGCCGAGAAGGCGGAGAAAGCGGGGTCGGCTGCTTTGGCGAGTTCGGCGTAGTGGGCGATTATGGCATCCTGCGCCGGGCCGGCTTTGGCCGCGAAGGCGGTCAGGACTATGGCTGCGGCGGTCAGGAGTATCAGGTGACGTTTCATGGTTCGTCCTTTCATTCAGGTGGAATTGCGATGGAGGCGCGGTTGAACCGGCCCGAAACAGCATCGCCATGACAGGCGCCGCAGTTGGCGGGTGAGCCGACTTTCACGCGTTTGAAGACCGTGTCGGGCAGGTCTTCGTGGATTTCTTTCCAGCGTGCCGTCGCCGTGATCCTCAACGGTTCTGCAGGATCGGGCTGCCTGAACCACGCCGCGGCCTTGGTGTCGAAACTGTTCGCACCGTTGGCGACAAGCCAGGTCGTTATGGCTTGCGTGGTTTTCGCATCAAGGCTGGCGTCTTCATCGAAGTGATCGTCGAGGCTGGTCATGACCATGCCCCATGTCTTGGCGGGCAACAGGCTCGGATGATGCGGCGTATGGCAAGCGCCGCATTCCTCGATCCACGCGGTCAGCGGGGCATCTCGCGGAATGCGCGGCTGAGGCAAGGACTTGACCACGACGATTGCCGCGAAGGCGAGCAGTGCGGCCGAGGCCAAGGCTCCCGCTGCGGCGCGGGCACGCGGCTGCCTGACGGCTGTGCGATCATGAGCGGCGGCCTTGTTGCCTGTGATCATGGCGCGGGCGAGATTCTGCCTTTCACGGCGGGATTCAAACGCAACGCCACTGATGTGGCCAAGGATCATTACAACGAGCAGGAAGGCCGCGGCCGTGTGGATGAAGCGGGCGATTTCACCGCCTTGCACGGAAAACAGCGCGGCTACGGGACCGAGGCGCTCAATTCCGCCGAGCGTTGCCATCCCGGTCGCAACCATCAGAAAACCGATGGCAAGAAGGCCATAAACCATCAAGCCGCCGAGCGGATTGTGGCCAAGGCCAGCGCTGTGTTTACCCGAGACATGCGCAATTGCCGCACTGATTGAGGGTGGAAAGGCGGAGAACCGGGCAAAAGTTGAGCCCGTGAAGCCCCAGATCAGGCGGAAAGCGATCAGTGCGGCGAGGGCGTAGCCAATCCAGACATGCAGCGCTTGCGCGGAAGGAAAGAAGAAACCCAGCGCTAGTTCAGCGAAAATTCCGGCGGCAAACAGCCAATGGAACAAGCGAACGCCCAGATCCCAGACGCGGACCGCGCCGGTTGCCGATTGTGCTGTTGTGGTGTCCGCGACGGCCATTGCTGCCTCCTTGAAGGCAGCTTGGCAGGCTCAAGATGACAGAACGCTGACAGTTCAACACTGATGACCGCGGCAAAAACGCCGCAGGAGGATCAGCGGGTCGGGACCGGATGCTCGCCGCGATAGTCATAGAAGCCGCGGCCTGCCTTGCGGCCGAGCCAGCCGGCTTCGACATATTTCACCAGAAGCGGGCAGGGGCGATACTTGGAATCTGACAGGCCGTCATGCAGCACCTGCATGATCGACAGGCAAGTGTCCAAGCCAATGAAATCTGCCAGTTGCAGCGGGCCCATCGGGTGGTTGGCGCCGAGTTTCATGGCGGTGTCGATGGCTTCAACCGAGCCGACGCCTTCGTAGAGCGTGTAGATGGCTTCATTGATCATCGGCAACAGTATGCGGTTGACGATGAAGGCCGGGAAATCTTCGGCAACCGTGATGGTCTTGTCGAGCTTGCCGACAAATTCCTTGGCGAATGAAAAAGTGGATTCGTCTGTCGCGATGCCGCGGACCAGTTCGACCAGCTTCATGACCGGAACCGGGTTCATGAAATGAATGCCGATGAATTTTTCCGGCCTGTCTGTGGTGGCGGCAAGGCGGGTAATGGAGATCGACGAGGTGTTAGTGGCCAGCATCGCATCCGGGCGAAGGACCGGGCAGACAGAGGCGAAAATCTTCTTTTTCGTAGCTTCGTCTTCGGTCGCGGCTTCAATGACCAAATCGCAAGCGCCGAGATCCGTCACAGCATTTGCGGCTTTGACGTGGCCCAGCGCGGCAGTGCGGGCCTCTTCGGTGATCTTGCCGGATGTGACCTGGCGGCCAAGGCCGGAGCCGACCGTGCTGATGCCTTTTTCAATGCGTTCAGGCGTGATGTCGTGCAACAGGACGTCGATGCCGGCCAAGGCGCAGACCTGGGCAATGCCCGAGCCCATTTGTCCCGCACCGATCACGCCTACTGTCTTGATGTTCGCCACCGTTTGGTCTCCGGAATTGTTGGATAGGAATTGAGACAGTAAAGGCCGGGGGACTGTCCGTCTACCCCGGCCTTTGTATAGTTGCTTGTGCTCTTATGGTTCGACGGGCTCACCATTAGGGGATCGCGAGTTTGACGTCAGAGCGCCTTCTGCAGCTCCGGCAAGATATCGAACAGGTCGCCGACGAGGCCGTAGTCGGCTACCTGGAAGATCGGGGCTTCCTCGTCCTTGTTGATGGCGACGATGACTTTCGAGTCCTTCATGCCGGCAAGATGCTGGATGGCGCCGGAAATGCCGCAAGCGATGTAGAGGTCGGGGGCGACGACCTTGCCTGTCTGGCCGACCTGCCAGTCGTTCGGGGCATAACCCGCATCAACGGCGGCGCGGGACGCGCCGACGGCCGCGCCGAGCTTGTCTGCGACCGGGAGGATCACTTCCATGAACTTCTCGTTGGAGCCGAGTGCACGGCCGCCGGAGATGATGATCTTGGCGGAGGTGAGTTCCGGACGGTCGCTGCCCGAGATGGCGGACGAGACGTATTTGGAAAGGCCCGGATCGCCTGCGGCCTTGACCGCTTCGACTGATGCCGAACCGCCTTCGCCGGTCGAGGCGAAGGATGCAGTGCGCACGGTGACGATCTTGATCTTGTCGGTCGACTGAACGGTCTGGATGGCGTTGCCGGCGTAGATCGGACGCTGGAATGTGTCCGCGCCTTCGACGGCAATGACTTCCGATATCTTCATCACGTCGAGCAGGGCTGCCACGCGCGGCATGACGTTCTTTCCGGTCGTGGTGGCGGCGGCAACGACGCCGTCATATCTCGAAGCGAGCGAAACGATGAGCGCGGCGAACGGTTCTGCGACGCGATGCTCAAGCGAAGCATCGTCGGCGAGCAGGACTTTCTTGACGCCGGACAGCTTGGCAGCAGCATCGGCAACGGCTTTGCAGCCCTTGCCGGCGACCAGCACATGAACGTCGCCGCCCATCTGGGCAGCTGCGGTCAGCGCCTTGTTGGTCTGGTCGGAGAGCGCCGCGTTGTCATGTTCGGCAATGAGGAGAATGGTCATTATATGTGTTCCTTTGCCTTGAAATTAAAGCACGCCGGCTTCGTTCTTGAGCTTGTCGATCAATTCGGCGACCGACTTGACCTTGACGCCGGCCTTGCGGCCTGACGGTTCGACGGTCTTGAGGACCTTGAGGCGCGGCGCGGTGTCGACGCCGTAATCGGCAGGTGTCCTTTCATCGAGCGGCTTCTTCTTCGCCTTCATGATGTTCGGCAGCGAAGCATAGCGCGGCTGGTTGAGGCGAAGGTCGGTGGTGACCACCGCCGGCATTTTCAGCTCGACCGTCTGCAGTCCGCCGTCAACTTCGCGGGTGACGGAAATCGTGCCGCCTTCGGGCGAGACCTTGGAGGCGAATGTGCCCTGCGACCAGCCGAGAAGGGCTGACAGCATCTGGCCGGTCTGGTTGGCGTCGTCGTCGATGGCCTGCTTGCCGCAGATGACGAGCTCTACGCCTTCGGCTTCAGCGATGCCCTTGAGGATCTTGGCGACGGTCAGCGGCTCGGTCAGGTCGTCGGTCTTGACGAGGATGCCGCGGTCGGCGCCCATGGCGAGCGCGGTGCGGATGGTTTCCTGCGCCTGCTGGGGACCTACGGAAACGGCGATGATTTCGCTTGCCTTGCCGGCTTCCTTCAGACGGATCGCCTCTTCAACGGCGATTTCGTCGAACGGATTCATCGACATTTTGACGTTGGCCAGATCAACGCCCGATCCGTCCGCCTTGACGCGGATCTTGACGTTGTAGTCGACAACCCGCTTCACGGGCACAAGGATTTTCATCGCTCAAAACCTTTCTTGAGGTAGGAACTCACGCAATAGCCGCACAGCGGCCATTTTGGATAGTCGAAACCCGACATTTCAGCCGCATTTTTGCAACGGCGAAGTGGAGGCTCAATAGAGAATATTGACGTTTACGTCAATATTCCAAACTGCGGCATATCAGTCAGGGCGGCCCCATTTGGCAGGCGGTGCGGCAGGCGCGGGTGTGGGCGCGGCCGGAGCCAGCACAGAGGCGTCGAGTTCCCGGTCAAACAGTGGCACTCCCCTGCGGCGCAGGAACAGGACAAGGACCGCCCCGGTGATGATGCCGCCGACATGGCAAGGCCAGGAGACCTGATCCTCGGTCTGCACCGTCAGCATCAGGAACTGGAAGGCTATCCACAGGGCGAGTGGAATCCAGGCCGGGATGCGCAGCGGGATGCGCATCAGGACCAGCACCCAAAGCTTCACACGCGGATGGAGAATGAGGTAGGCCGCGACAATGCCGGCGATGGCGCCGGATGCGCCGATGAGCGGTGCCTCGCTGCCGGGCAGGATGACACCATGAAGCCATGCGCCGCCGACCGCGCAGGCGAGATAGAAAATCAGGAATTTCACGTGGCCCAATGCATCTTCGACATTGTCGCCGAATACCCACAGGAACAGCATGTTGCCGCCAAGGTGGAAGATGTCGGCATGGAGAAACGCGTAGGTGATGTAGGTGAAATTTTCCGGCACCAGAATGTCCGCCGGGGCCATTTCGGCGATGTCGTTCATGACGGCCGGAATGTAGCCAAGCCCGAAGACGCTGGCGTTGGAAACTTCCTCGCTGACGCCGAGAACCGTGGCGAAAAAGACCAGCACATTGGCGATGATCAGGCCGACCGTGACATATTGAAAGCGGATGTGTTCAAGCCCGTTGGCGTCGTGGAGGGGTATGAACATTCACAGACCTGTTGCTGTTACCGGTTGGCTCCGGGAACCCATAACACGTCTTTTGCGCCGTTGTCATTGACGCTGCGTGAGGCAACGAACAGGAAATCCGACAGGCGGTTGAGATATTTCACGGCTTCCGGATTGACCGTTTCCTTTTGCGACAATTCGACGGCGATGCGCTCGGCGCGGCGTGTGACCGTGCGGGCGACATGAAGCGCGGCGGCGGCAGGCGAGCCACCGGGCAGGACGAATGACTTCAGAGGCTTGAGCGAGGCGTTGAGCGCGTCAATGGACTGTTCGAGCCAAAGCACTTGCGAGGCGACAGCGCGGAGCGGCTCATACTCCGGCGGTTCTTTTGAATGGGGTGTGGCGAGGTCCGCGCCGACATCAAAAAGGTCGTTCTGGATGCGCGCCAGCATCGCGTCGATCTGCGGATGTGCCGATGTGTGGAGGCGGGCCATGCCGACGGTGGCGTTGGCTTCATCGACCGTGCCGTAGGCATCGATGCGCAAGTCGCATTTCAGGCGACGCTCCTTGCCCACAAGGCCAGTGGTGCCGTCGTCGCCGGTGCGGGTGTAGATTTTGGTCAAGGTCACCATGAATGCGCTCTCAGTTGGGTCGGCCGAAATAAATGGCGAGGACGATCAGGATGATGGCAATCGCCTGAAGCAGGACGCGCAGCTGCATCATCTTGTTGGAGGTGTTGCCGGAACCGCCTTTCAACATGTTGCGCAAGCCGGCCAAAAGGGCGGCAACGACGGCAAGCATGACGACAAAGGCGAGGATTTTGAGAACGAGCGACATGGGCAGCCTTTCACAATGCGGCGTTGGTTTTGCTTACGACCATTTTGCCATCTGGGCATAGAGCCAACGGGCCGGCAGGACGCGCTTGAGTGCGACACCCAGTTTGGCCGGGACGGTCACAACATAGTGCGGTCTCGGACGCGGGGAAGTAAGGGCGTGCTTGAGCACTTTGTAGACAGCGTCTGGCCCCAGCTTGCCGTCGGACTTCTTCTTGCCGCCCGCTTTCAACAGGGCAAGCCGTTTGGCATAGGCTTCGCGGTGCGGCGAGTTCACCACATCAAGGTATTTTGCGGCCATCTTTGCGGCAGTGCTTGCGATTTTGGATTCGATGGCGCCCGGGTTGATCATCGACACTTCGATGCCGGTGCCGAAAAGCTCCATCCGCATCGTGGTCATCAAGCCTTCGATGGCATGCTTTGAGGCGTTGTACGCGCCGCGCCACATTTGCGGGACAAGGCCGAGGATCGACGAATTGAAGGCAATGCGGCCATGGCCCTGTTTGCGCATGACCGGCACGATGCGGCGGGTGAGGTCATGCCAGCCGAAAAAATTGGCTTCGAACTGTTCGCGCAGCGCATCCATCGGCAGGTCTTCCACCGCGCCGGGCTGGGCATAGCCGCCATTGTTGAACAAGGCGTCGAGCGTGCCGCCGGTGGCGGCCAACACGTCTTCGACCAGTTTCTTGATCGAGACCGGGTCGCGGTAATCAAGGAAGAAGGTTTCGAAGCCTTCGCTTTTCAGCAGCGCGATGTCCTCGTCCTTGCGCGCGGTGGCGAAGACGCGCCAGCCGTCATCGCGCAGCGCACGGGCGCAAAATGCGCCAATGCCGGTTGAACATCCGGTGACAAGAATGGTTTTTCGGCTGGTCATTGATGCATCCGTGCGGGAATCGTCGGCCTATGGCTTGCCAAATCAGGGTGAGACTTCCCATATTCGGACAACAGGCGCAACGCAGGCGGGTTCATGCTACGCAAGATCATCGTCATAAAACGCATCCTCCTTGATGCGCTGGGTCATTACAATGATGATGACGGATGGGCGATGGCGAGCCATGTTGCGCTGTCGAGCCTGATGGCGCTGTTTCCCTTCCTGATTTTCGCAGGCACGCTGGCGACATTCCTCGGAGCAGATGCTTTTTCCGAAACGGCTGTGCACCTGATTTTCGACACCTGGCCGAAAGCCATTGCCGATCCGATCGCGCGCGAGGTGCAAAATGTGCTGACCGTCCAGCGCAGCGGGCTTTTGACGATTTCAATCATTGCTGCCGCCTATTTTGCAGCCAGCGGCATCGAGGCGTTGCGGGTGGCGCTGAACCGGGCGTACCGGGAGAAGGAAACGCGCTCGCTGTTGTTTCGACGGACACAGAGCCTGGCATTCGTGTTCGTCGCGGCTTTCGGCATGGCGGCCATCAGCTTCCTTCTGGTGCTGGCGCCGCTGGTGATCCAGATCGCCGAAGGCTGGGCGCCGTGGATCGAGCCGTATCTGTTCACCATCAGCTTCTGGCGCTATGCGATTGCGATCTTTGTGCTGGTCTTCGCACTGGTCGCCGTGCATCTCTGGCTGCCTGACGGAGACCGGCCGTTCGTGCTGATCCTGCCGGGCATTGCGCTGACTTTGGCGGCCTGGGTCGCGAGCGCGGTGATATTTGCGACTTACCTTGCGCGGTTTGCCAATTATTTCTCGACCTATGCAGGCCTCGCCTCGATCATGGTGGCGCTGGTGTTTCTCTACATTCTTGCGGCCATCTTCATCGTCGGAGCGGAGATCAACGCGGCGATCAACATTTATGCCGATTCGCGCAAGAGGCTGCTACGGCGCTGAGCCGTTGCGATCCAGACCGCAGCGGCGACAATGGCCATGCCGATGAGCTGAACCGGATGAAGCTGTTCATCAAACAGCAGCCAAGCCATGACGGACGTTACAGCCGGAACCAGATAGAACAGCGCCGCGACCGAGTTCATCGAACCGCGCTGGATCAAGAGCATCAGCAGGAATATCGCGCCGATGGACAGAACGATGACCAGCCATGCCAGCGCAAACCACAGCTCTGCCGTGCCGTCAAACTGATGGCTTTCGAACATCAGTGACAGAACGAGCGTGACGAGAACGGCGCCGGCATATTGGAGCGCCGTCCCCGTCACCATTTCAGAAGCGCCGCCGGTCTTCTTTTGCCAGACTGTTCCGGCGCTGATCGACAGGACGGCGAGGAACGAGGCGGAAATGGTCGCCGGGTTGAAGCCTTGCGAGGCGATGGTCAGTTTGGGCCAGAGCACGAGCGCCACGCCGGCAAGGCCGGCGACCAATGCTATCCAGTGGCGCGGGCCGGTGCGCTCGCCGAGCAGCAGACCGGCGAGCAGTGTCGTCAATATGGGCTGGAGACCGACGATGAGCGCCGACATGCCCGCAGGCAGGCCGTTGCGGATGGCCCAGAAGACACAGGCGAGATAGACGCCATGGATCAGCGCCCCGGCAATCAAGGCATTGGTCAGGGCCGCCCTTGACGGCAGCGTTTTGCCGGCAAGTATGGCGTAAGCGCCGAGCATGAGACCGGCGATAGCAAAGCGGACTGCCAGAAACCAGAACGGCTCTGCATGCGGCATGGCATATTTCGCGCCGATGAAACCAGTCGCCCACAACACAACAAACAGGGCAGGAACAATCTGGTTTTTCATTTTCAAAATTTACCACGTGCAGCAGGACTTGGCGCAAACCGGCCATTAACTGCGCCTGTATACGAATCATTAAAGATTCAATAGCTTGAATTGCTGAACGGCGACCGCACGTTGGTTGCAAAAAGGAAAAGATTGCCATGTTCTTCGTCATGGATACGCAGACCCAGCTGTTTCTTTTCACAACAATTGTTCTTGGCAGCTTCTTCCTCGGCAACGCCATGGACGGTGTTTTGGGCGGCCACGGATTTGGAATATTCGGCAACATGGTGATAATTGTCGCCGGGTTTCTCGTTGGCCTTTGGTTTGGCAAATATTACGGTTTTTCAGTCACCACGTTCAGGATCGGCGTCATTGCGGGGCTGATCGGATCCTTCGCCTGCCTTTTGTCCTTGTGCGTTGTCAAATCGATCCTCAACCGGCTCTGAGTCTTCAGAAGCCCAGATTTTCCCTGATTTCTGCCGAAGTGATGCCTTTCATGCGCATGGCGCGCAGAGATGGCGCTTGCGCGCTTTTTGAAAGCTTCGGGCCGTTGTCGCCGCTGATCAGCCGGTGGTGATGGTAGACCGGTTCGGGAAAATCCAGGAGGGCCTGCAGCAGGCGATGGATGGAAGTGGAATGATAAAGGTCCATGCCGCGCACGACGTGGGTAATGCCTTGCAGCGCATCATCGACGGTTACGGACAGATGGTAGCTGGCTGGTGTTTCCTTGCGGGCAAGGATGACATCCCCCCATGCGGCGGGATCGCAGGCGACGCGCCCGGCTTTGCCGCTGCCGGTCTCGGTCCAGGCCAATGTGTGGCCTGCCAGCGCCAGCGCTTTCTTCATGTTCAAGCGCAAGGCATGGTTTTCACCGGATGCGACGCGCTCTGCGATGATGGCAGGATCAAGGTCGCGTTCATTGCCGGGATAGAGCGGCACGCCGAGCGGGTCATTTGGCCAAGGCCCGTCTTTGGCAGTGACAGCCTGGCGGATCTGCGACCTAGACATGAAGGACGGATATATGAGGCCCATGGATGTCAGGCGCTGCAAGGCTTCCGAGTAATCCGCGAAATGGGCGGACTGGCGGCGCACCGGTTTTTCCCATTCAAGGCCAAGCCAGGCAAGGTCTTCGTAAAAGGCTTGCTCAAACTCAGGGCGGCAGCGGATGGTGTCGATGTCCTCGATGCGCAACAGAAAGCGCCCGCCCGCGTCGCGCGCCATCTTTTGATTCAGCAGCGCCGAATAAGCGTGGCCCAGATGCAGATAACCATTGGGGCTCGGGGCAAAACGGAAAACGGGTTGACGCAAAAACAGCGGGCCTTTCATTGTGTGAGCTTCTGTTGATACGGTCGCGACGCGAACAAGGAAAGTGCCGTGCGGACAATTGAGACACTTGACGATCTGGCCGAGGAAATGGACCGGCTGCTGCGGATCGACCCGCGCCTGGCCGGGGCGGTTGAAGTCGCAGGCGTTTTGCCGTTGCGGCGGACTGCGCCGGGGTTTGCCAGTCTTGCCAACATCATTGTCTCGCAGCAGGTCTCAAAAGCGAGTGCGGACGCGATCTACGGACGGCTGGCGGCGCAGGACGTGCTGCATGACACGGCCCTGTTTCTGCGCAGCGATCCGGCAATTCTGCTCGGCGCGGGATTGTCGCGACCGAAACTGCGCACGCTGCTTCTGGCGGCGGCGGCCTGCGAGGACAGGTCGCTTGATCTGCACGGACTTTGCCGACTGCCTGCAGAGGAGGCCATTGCAGGTCTCACGCAAGTGCCGGGCATCGGACCATGGACGGCAGAAGTGTATCTGTTGTTTGCTGCGGGACATGCGGATGTCTTCCCCGGCGGCGACATCGCCCTGCAAAACGCATTTCAGATGATTTTCGAGTTGCCGGAGCGGCCCAGCGCCAAGAGGCTGAGTGAGGCGGCCATGATCTGGTCACCGCACCGGGGCGCCGCGTCGCGGCTTCTGTGGGCATATTATGGCGTGAAGCGGGGGCTTGGCGGGAAGAGCCCGGTTTGATTTATGACGCCGGGGACGCGAAAAATTTTCGGGCTTCACATTGCCGTCATGTGCGAATTACAGTGTTGCAAGGAAACATGACAATTATCGCCACGAGGTGATTCTTGACGATTGCGGTGTCGCCCAATTCCCTTCCTGCCCTCGTGCTCAACGCGGATTACAGACCGCTGAGCTATTACCCGCTTTCGCTTTGGTCATGGCAGGACGCAATCAAGGCGGTGTTTCTCGACCGGGTCAACATTGTCGCCGAGTATGATGCGGAAGTTTCCTCGCCGTCGTTTGCGATGAAGCTGCCGAGCGTTGTCTGCCTCAAGCACTACATCAAGCCGAGCCGCCATCCGGCGTTCACCCGGTTCAATGTGTTTCTGCGTGACCGGTTCCAATGCCAATATTGCGGCGAGCCTGACGATCTGACGTTTGACCACGTCATCCCGCGCTGCTCCGGCGGGCAGACCACATGGGAGAATGTCGTGGCGGCCTGTTCGCCCTGCAATTTGAAAAAGGGCGGCAACATGCCGGCAAAGGCGCGCATGTTCCCGCGGCAAAAGCCGTTCCAGCCGACCGTGCACGACCTGCACAACAACGGCCGCATGTTCCCGCCCAATCATCTGCATGAGAGCTGGATGGATTATCTATACTGGGATTCCGTCCTCGAACCATAAGGAAATCCGCCCAGCCGGGCTGCAAATGACGGTTTGCTCCGCTTCCGGTGCTCACGTACGCGAGTACGCTCCGCTCCGGTTCTCGCAAACCGGCATTTTCGCCGCAGCTGGACGAATTTCTTCAACGTTTGAGGCAGTTCGCCTAGGCTTTCCGGGCAGCGCGGAAAGCGACGACCATAAGCGCAAGGCTTGCAGGCACGTTCCAGCCGGCCATGGACAGGCCGAGGATGCGCAGGGCGGCCTTGTCGCACATGGGCGGTGTCTTGGCGTTGAGGTCACCCAGAAGATCGCCTGCATTGGTAGTGACGTTCGCGCCCGTGCCGGTGCAGTCGGCGGGGCCAGACCAGAGGGCCCATTCAATGCCGGCATGGTAGGTCGCCAGCGCCGCGCCATAGAGCATCAAAAGGCCGCCGATCAGCGCCATGCCGCGCGTCACGCCGGACGGGACCTTGCCATGTAGCAGGCCAGCCGCGATCATCAGCGGCGCGCCGATATAGTAGGGCGTGCGTTGCTCCAGACAAAGCTTGCAGGGCAGATAGCCGCCGACATGTTCAAACAGCAGCGCCGAGCCAACCACGGCGGCCATGCCCAAGCCGGTCAACAGCGCTGTACGGGAAGGTGATTTGTCGAGAAAGGCGATGAGCGCTTGCATGTGAGCTCCGGTGTCAGACCAGATATTTGATGGCGAAATACAGCAAAATGAGGACTGCCGCCGCCCCGCCTGCAATCAGGCCGAGGCGCTTTTCGACGAATTCCTGAATGGGCGCGCCATATTTGCGCAACAGCCAGGCGAGGAAGAAGAAGCGGGCGCCGCGGGCGACGATGCAGGATGCGATGAACACCCAGATGTTGACCGCCGCCGCGCCGGACAGGATGGTGACAATCTTGATCGGCGGCAGATGGGCAAGGCCGGAGGTTATCAGCATCAAAAGAATCGTGTCGGCATTGGACGAGCCACGCAGCGCCTCGAACGTGTCGAGCTTGCCGTAAAACTCAAGCACCGGCCTGGCGACGGTTTCATAGGCGAAGTAGCCAATCATCCAGCCAAGAATGCCGCCAAGAACCGAGGCAACGGTTGCCACCAGTGCATACCGGTAGGCACGGTCACGGCGGGCAATCGCCATTGGCAGGAATAGAACGTCAGCCGGGATCAGGAAGAACGAGCTTTCGATGAATGCGATGACGGCAAGCCATGTTTCGGCGGATTTGCGGGCGGCCAGAGACAGCGTCCAGTCATAAAGGCGTCGAAGCATGAAAGGTCCAGTTCTTTGGTGTGATGCGCTTCCCTTTAGCAGAAACGCTTCCCTCGCGCCGCCGTCCTAGCCGTTTGGATTCCTTGCGGCAAGGCAATGCATCAACAGAAACCAAAACAAGTTCGTGATTGTGGTTGACCAGAGGGGTGAGGATGCTTTATCTCCGCGCCGTGACGGCTCAAGCCGCCCAGGCCCCTGTGGTGGAATTGGTAGACGCGCTCGACTCAAAATCGAGTTCCGAAAGGAGTGCTGGTTCAAGTCCGGCCAGGGGCACCATTTCAATTTGTTAAATAGTTGAAAAATATACAATATTTCCATTTTGCTGGATTCGTATCCACCCTTTTATCCACCTATCGTTTTGTTTGACTACACTGCGATCTTGGCGTGTGCTGAACTGCAATTCTCATTTCGGAATAACAGTGGCGAATTTGAAAATATGCCAGACTGGCTCGATTTGCTTACATGTGGAAAAACACCTTGGTTGTCGGAGACATCGCGCTGTTGGGAAACGCATGTTTATGCTTTAAAAACGGGGGGCTCAAAATCGCGCACCCCTTCACAGGTGCAATGATCGAGTGGACGCACTCATTTTACTTTGCTGCGATTTTTTCTCGATCTAATTCTTTCAGCGCCATGACTGAATGTCGATTTTGCAGCAAAATCGGTCATTCACTATGCCTAGCAGGAATGACTGTAATGGGGCCGGATGCGGACTGTCCGCTAGTGGGCTCTATGAAGGAGAAAGCTGACGATCAAACAAAAAAGAAGCTGACACTCCGCTAATTCAAGCTGCCAGTTGCGCCAAATGTTCTGGCGACGGACACCTCTTAGCAAAATTCCGATGTTGACTGGCATTCCCTTAGTGCGAACAGCACAGTCGTAAGAGTATCAAATCTTCTCTTGTGGTCCTGCTGCATCGCGCCGCCAGGCGGTGATCCCGCGCCTTTCCCGGCAGTCGCAAGATAGACTACCAAGAAAGGCGGCCGGACGATGATTGCACGGTGTTGATGGGACTTGGCTATCTGGTCAAAGGCGGCAATTTCATTCAGTCGTGCAAGAAGCTTCAGCCGCTTGGGCGGCGTGGACCGGCGCAAGTGTGACATAAGGGGGGCGTAGACCAAACCCCGCATTTCCTGCGCCTTCTCACCTGACACTCCTCAAAAATTGCTTCGGCCAATTCACAGAAATCAATAGTTACTGACACGACCAATTGCGCTGTCTGAACTTCGTCCTGTTAAACAGTTCTGAATGGCGGCAATCACAAACTCGCAGAATCCTACATGGACATCGGTATCTCCACTCTCACAGACAATCCGCCCTCGCTCTGATTCATCAAGTCAATGGTGCCTCCATGCGCCTGAACGATGGTACGCGCGATGGCAAGACCAAGGCCAACGCCGCCCGTCTCCCGATTTCGTGAGTTCTCCAGCCTCACATACGGTTCAAAAACAGTTTCAAGCTGGCCTTCAGGCAAACCAGGGCCGTTGTCGGCAATGGTGATGACAGCCATATCCGACTTTCGTGAGAGGCTCACCCTTGCCACGTCACCGTAACGGATTGCATTGTCGATCAAATTGCGGAGCGCCCGGATCAAGGCGTGGGGTCGGATTGTGGCGAGCATCGGTGGTGATGCTGTAAACTTGGCCTTTTCTGCGCCGAAATCACTCACCAGATCTGTTAGCAGTGAGGCGAGATCAACGGTGGCTGCTGGTTCTGTTTTTGAGACCCCGCGTGCAAATTCCAGCGTTGCTTCGACCATAACCTGCATTTCCTCGACAAGCGCCTTAAGGCGAACACTGTCTTCGGTTTCGTCCAACATCTCGATCCTAAGCCGCATCGCAGTCAGTGGAGAACGCAGGTCATGACTCAATGCAGCCAGCATGTGAGTGCGTTCTTTCACAAAGCGTGTCAGTCGGTCTTGCATTCGATTGAATGCCTGCGTCGTGTCGCGGACTTCGGCAGGCCCGCGCATGGGCAATGGACCCGTATCGAGGCCACGCCCCAAACGGTCTGCCCCCACGGCGAGCGCACGCATTGGGCCTACGACACCCCGCGCGGTCCACCACGCGACCAAGGCTACCGCTAGCGTCATCAACAGCAGGGGCAAAAAAGCCTGCGGCGAAAACTGCAGGGAGGGGCGGTGGAACATTGTTCGCACATTCAGCCAATCGCCTCCAGCCAGTCGTATCGAAATTGTCAGTTCAACCGGCTCGGCATGGGTGGCCATCATGGCTTCGTGCATAGGACGCATGGCGGCGGTCATTCCGTCAGGTATGTCAACCGAAACCGTTGGAAGGGCATGAATATCAGCACGAACCTCGCGTTCTGGTGCGCCAAGTATTTGGTGGATTTGCGCTAGGAAGGGCGCCGATTCGGCACTGTCATGGCCCGCTGCCGGGTTAGATCCAGCCTCGAAACGTACTAGAGGCGAATCCGCCGCTCTCAGGATCGACGGGCGCAGGTCAGCGGGGGCATTGTCCAAAAGCAACACAACATTTGCCGCACGGCCTGCAGCCTCAATTCCTAAGGCAGCGCGCACTGCGCGGTTTCTCTCGTCGGTCAGAAGCAACAGGCTGAGCGCCTGTGTAATCGCAAGCGCCAGCAAAAGCATAGCCAATAACTGGCCTCCAAGAGACTGGGGAAACAAGCGGCGGGCCAAGTTGGTGCGATGGTTCAAGTCAATTCCTTTACATCTGTGGCAAGGCTATATCCGCCGCCCCAGATGGTTGCGATTAGCATAGGCTTGGTGGGGTCAACTTCGATTTTGCGGCGCAACCGACTGATCTGATTGTCGATGGTTCGATCAAACACTTGCGCTGCCCGACCGGACGTCAGATCGAGCAGTTGATCACGCGAAAGCACAAAGCGAGGTCGTTCCAGAAAAACCGTCAAAAGACGGAATTCGGCGGTGGTGAGGCCGACTTCGTTACCATTGGAATCTTCGAGCGTGCGCCTGTCGGTATCCAGAATCCAACGGTCGAATGCCAAGCGATGCCCGGCAAGGCTGCCGCCCTGCACTGGTGCCAATTCAGACCGGCGCAGAATTGCCTTGATCCGTGCCAGAAGTTCCCGAGGGTTGAACGGCTTGGGCAAATAGTCATCAGCTCCGACTTCAAGGCCCACAATGCGGTCCGTTTCATCACCCAAAGCAGTCAGCATCAGGATGGGAATGCTGCCCTGCCCGCGCAAGCGGCGACACACTGACAGACCGTCTTCACCT
Organism: Rhizobiaceae bacterium; assembly: GCA_041751995.1. Classification (GTDB taxonomy): domain Bacteria; phylum Pseudomonadota; class Alphaproteobacteria; order Rhizobiales; family Rhizobiaceae; genus JANMEX01. The sequence continues at coordinate 47,930 of JBGSHY010000029.1, forward strand.
GGCATCATCACATCAAGAACAATAAGATCGAAGGCCCCAACTTTCAGCGCCGCATCCATCGCAACAGCATTCGCCGCCGAGGACGCGCGCATACCGCTCTTTTCCAGATACTTAACCAAAGCATCCCGGATTTCACGGTGATCATCAACGATAAGGATATGTGGTGTCGTTGTCACAATCATGCCTCCTGACTTTCACCCTAGACGATGCTTCCGTCCAAGCGGAAATAAGATTGTCGCAAACGGTCATTTGCGCGGGAACTGCGACAGTTTGATACAAAAGACCACGTAGTCTGACAAACCTACGGGACATCTGCGCACCAGGTTGAACTCATCGAAGATCAATCTAGGAGACATGATTATGAAACGTTCGACAAAATTCGCTCTCGCTACCGTTGCCATCCTTGGCCTTGGTGTCGCGACGGTCCCAGTGATTGCCCAACAAATGCAGCCGGGGGGCATGATGCAAGGTCACATTGGCATGATGGGAAGCCACGACGGCATGATGGGCGGCGGAATGGGTATGATGGGTGGAGCATCGAATTTCGCGATGGCCACCTTTGATACCAACAAAGATGGCACAGTCAGCCCGGAAGAAATGTCGGCGGGCATTCAAGCCGAACTGAAAACTTACGACAAAGACGCAAATGGCAAACTTTCGCTTGAAGAATTTGGAGCGATGCACGCAGTGCATATGCGTCCGATGACAGTACGCGCGTTCCAGATGCATGACGCCGACGGCGATGCGCAGGTGACGGATGCGGAAATGGCAGCCATGGCCGAGATGATGCAGAGCCAAATGTCCGGAAGGCAAAATGGGATGCCTGGAATGGGCAAAGGCATGATGAACAACAACCAATAAAAGCAAAGCCCGGCAATCGACCACACGGATTGCCGGGCAATGCCACGAGTATTCAGGAGATTGTTATGATGAACGGATATGGCATGGGCCCGGGAATGGGCTTTGGTTGGCTTTGGATGGCGGTCGTTCTGGTTGTCATCGGTCTCGGCATTGCTGCCCTGCTCAAATACCTCCGTAAATGAAGCAACAAGGAGAAATTGCCATGGCTTACACTTTCAATCGCTTGGTAATCGGGGCCAGTTTCGACGATGTTGACGCCCGAACCCGGAAAGCTTTGGCGGACAAAGGATTTGGGATTTTGACTGAAATTGATGTGCAGGCGACCTTGAAGAAGAAACTGGATGTAGAAATGCAGCCCTACCGAATCTTGGGAGCGTGTAATCCGAAGATGGCCCATCAGGCTATCGGTATTGAGCCGCGCGTGGGCGCGATGCTGCCTTGCAATGTGATCTTGAGAGCTGTTGAAGGCGGAATTGAAGTCAGCGCAATCGACCCTGTGGCATCAATGGCAGCGATTGACAATCCGGCGCTGCATGCTGTGGCCAGTCAGGTGCGTGATATGCTGGCAGAGGCTGTTGAGGCAATCTGATTGGCTTTGAAAGGAAAATTGGGTGCCTGAGCGTTGGAGACGTGCTGCCGCTGATGGTTTTGAAGCAAATAAAAGAAGCTTTTAGAATTGGCTAGACAGTCAAGCCAGCAATCGGGCCGCTACAAGCTCTGTTCTGATTTTTTGAAAATTCTCGCTTCGGACAAAGCTCGAATTGACGGAGCATCCGTTGAAAGATGCCTGGCTCAAATCAGTGCGCAGAGAACAAAAGGATTGAAATAATGAATCGCAGACAAATCATGGGCCAGATGCTGGCTGGAGCTGCCTTCGTGGCAAGTGGAGCAAACTTCGGCATGCGTTCCGCTTGGGCACAGGGAGCTGCAACCCGCCTTTCCATTGTCAAAAGGACCATTGAAATAAACGGCAAGGCTGCTTCCGTTTTTGGATTGCTGCAGGCTGATGGCACACATGGCCTGCGGCTGGACGCCCATTCGGAGTTCAATGTCGATCTCACCAATGAAATCGGCGAACCGACACTGGTGCACTGGCACGGACTTACCCCGCCATGGGAAATGGACGGCGTACCTGACAATCCCTCGCCTATGCTGGGCAATATGGAGACCCGAGGTTACGTTTTTCCAGCTGGGACCGGCGGCACACATTGGATGCATGCCCATACGCTGCAAGAGCAGAATCTTCTCGCAGCGCCGTTGATCGTGCGGACTGCCGATGACGAAAAGGCAGACGAGCAGGAAGTGGTTGTGCTGTTGCATGATTTTTCATTCACCCCAGCTGAGGAACTGCTCGCCAAGCTGAAAGGCGGCAGTTCGTCAGGCGGCATGGCGATGGACCATTCGGTGATGGGCGAAGGCGGCATGAAAATGCAAGGTATGACAAACGAAGCGCCAAACATGGACATGATGGCCGGCATGGCAATGGACCTTAACGACATTGAATATGACGCATACCTCGCCAATGACCGAACACTGGCCGACCCGGAAGTAATTCAGGTTGAAAACGGCGGCATCGTACGACTGCGCATTATCAACGGCGCGACTGCTACAGCGTTCACGGTCGACACCGGCGTCTTGGGCGGCAGACTTATTGCAGTAGACGGGCAGGACATTCAGCCTTTGGACGCCCGACTGTTCCCGATTGCGATGGGACAACGTCTGGACATTCGCCTGCGACTTCCGCCCGAAGGCGGCTCTTGGCCGATACTGGCGCTGCGGGAAGGCGGCTGTCAGCGGACAGGCATTATACTGAAAACGGCAGGAGCTGATGTATCCAAACTGGCCGATACCGGTGAGACAACCGGCCCTGTGCTAAATCTCAATATGGAGTCGCTTCTCGTTGCCGACAAGCCGCTCGCCATCCGTAACCCGGACCGCGAGTACATGATCATGCTTTTCGGCAACATGTCCGATTACACATGGGGCATGCAAGGCGCCGAAAATCTCATTTCCAAGCCCGGCGAGCGGATTGAAATCACCATGCACAACATGTCAATGATGTCACATCCGATGCATTTGCACGGCCATCATTTTCAGGTTGTTGCAATCAATGGCCGACGATTTTCCGGCGCAGTACGCGACACCGTGTTAATGCCGCCAATGTCAATGGTGACAATTGCATTCGATGGTGGCGGAGAGGGCAACTGGCCGCTGCATTGCCATCACCTATATCACATGGCTTCTGGCATGATGAGTTTTGTGAAAAACAAGGCATGAAAGAACTGTTGTCCAGATGTTGATGGATTGGAAACTGGAAACCGCTAATTTCCGCGAGGTGTGAGTGCCGGGACGGCCTCGCTAAGCGGACGGGGTTTCCATGCGCTATCTACCGATCCAGAAATTAATCCATTGGCTTACCGTCGCACTGATCGTCAGCCAATGGTGGACCAGCGCTGCCATTTATCGGACCCATGCGCCCAATCCGCTTGGCATGAAGCCCAACCCGGTAGATCTCTTTGAGCATAAACTGCACATTTACACGGGTCTGTTCATTGCCGTGATGACAGCCGGACGGTTAGCGATACGCTGGCATTATGGAACACCAAGCCTGCCAGCGGATGTAAATGCCCTAAGCCGCAAAATAGCGCGGGCGGTGCACATCGGGTTTTACGCAACACTGTTGTCGCTCGGCGCATCAGGATTCGTCACATCATACATTTGGTTCGGCATGGGAATTGTGCACCAATTGATGGTGAAGCTGCTTTATTTGCTAGCGTTCTTTCATATTGGAGGCACCATCGTTCATGTCGCCAGCGGACATGCAGATATTCTGATGCGGATGCTTCCAGCCAAATCGAGTAAAGTGCCAGACAGCAACCAATAAAATTCGAATTATGCAGAGTTCTGGCACGCCTCCAAAAAGAGGGCATGGCAGTTTTTCACATTCGCTAGCAAAAAAATAGCCAGATCAAGCAGCGCCGAAGCTGTGATCTGGAGTATCGCGAAGTATGCTTCCGATCAGACACAACACTTGATGCATGCCGCTCATGATTATGTTAGAACTTGGCTTGCACCGTTTTGCCATCGGCGCCCTTTAACTGCACGGCACCTTTCACATTGTCTGGAACGATAACGCCTGCGTCTCCCGACAATATCCCTGACGACGAAGGCGCAAGTGTTGCACGGACGGGCTTGCCATCAATGAGCAAAATGGCCGTTCCGCTCATCGCTGCCGTATCGGTTTGGCTATCGTCATCGAGCGTAATGTAAACATCGACTTTTGTGCCGACAGGAACCAATTCAACCCGGTATGGCCCGGCATCAACTGGCCTGCTGCCGGTTTCGTGGACACCGAGTTAGTGTGTTTCCAATGAAACTGGAGCGAACGAATGCAAAGACGAAAGTTCAGCCGCGAGTACAAGCTTGAGGCAGTGAAATTGGTGCGGGATCGCGGCGTCGGTGTCG
>JBGSHY010000030.1:0-39015 GCA_041751995.1 Rhizobiaceae bacterium
AGCGGATCTTGGTGCCGGCGGCTTCCTCATGCCAGCGGGTGAGCAGCGTCTGCTCCGGCTCGTCGGCGCCTTCGCCAATTTCCAGCGCGGCGCGCAGTTCCCCGGTCTGGCCCTCGCGGGCGGTGAGTCCGAGCAGCCAGTCAATGGTGACGCCGTTGCCGATGGCGATAGAGGCGAGCGTTTCCGAGCGGGGCAGGCGGGTGGTCGCGCCGGACAGCATCTGCGACAGCGCCGACCGGTCAATGCCGACACGTGCGGCAAAGGCGGACTGGTTGAGGCCGGCGCGTTCGATCAACATATTGAGCCGCTTGCGGAATTCGCCGGAGATGTCGCGCTTGTCCATTGGCTCTCCTTTGTTGACTTTGTGCAACAATAGCTGCGTTTGCAGCGCAAATACCGCATTTTGTGCACATTGTCACATTGCGGCTGCTGACCATTCCTGACATTCCATGAGCGGGCTTATGATGCGGGGTGATTTGCATGGGGCAGCGGGGCGACGCGCAAGGGTTTGCGCGCGACATGTCGGTGCGGGCGAAGACCGTGGCGGTCGAATGGCCGACGGTGATATTGCTCGCAGCGGTGTATGGCATCTGGCTGGCAGCGGGTTTTTGGCTCTGGCCGGTGTCCAAGCTGGCGGCGCTTGTTGTGATGGGCGTGATGGCGGCGCAGCATGGCTCGCTGATCCACGAATGCCTGCATGGCCACCCGACGCGAAATGCGGCGGTCAATGAGTTCATGGTGTCATTGCCGCTGGGGCTGATCTGGCCGTACCGGCGCTATAAAAAACTGCACATGCAGCACCATGCCGACGAGCGGCTGACCGATCCGTTTGATGATCCGGAGAGCTATTACAAGGCGCTGTGGGCGCATGAGAAATATCCGGCGTGGTTCCGCGCGGTGCTCAAGGTCAACAACACGCTGGCCGGGCGGATGCTGCTCAATCCGCTGCTCGGGACCATCGGCCTCATCGTGATGGACGGCAAGGCGGCGCTGAAGGGCGACAAGCATGTGCTGGACGCCTGGTGGCGGCATCTTGCCGGCGCGGCGTTGGTCGCGGCAATCATCCACTTTGGCTTTGGCATTCCAGTGTGGCTGTATCTTCTGGTGTCGTGCTGGCTCGGCCAGTCGCTGATCGCCATCCGGACATTTGCCGAGCACCAGTGGCACGAGACGCCGGAAGGGCGGACGATCATTGTCGAGCGCTCGCCGCTGTCGCTGCTGTTCCTCAACAACAATCTGCACATCGTCCACCACAAGCTGCCGACCGCGCCATGGTACCGGCTACCCAAATTGTTTGCCGAGCGGCGCGGCGAGTGGATTGCGCTGAACAACGGCTACTGGTTTGCCAACTACACGGCGCTGATGAAGGCCTATCTGTTCAAGGCCAAGGAGCCGGTGGTGCATCCTTCGCTGCGGCGCGAGCCGTGATCCCGGTTCAAAAAATTTTTGACGCGCTGAAGGGGCAGGCGTTTGCGCAAGCGCCACTGGTGGCCGCACTGCCGATGTATGACTGGCCGGAGCGGCGGGAAGAGGTTGACGCCGAATGGGCGGACCTGCGCGATGCCTTGCAGGCCGATGGCATTGCCGCGCCGGAGACGCTGGCTCGCTGCAATGCCGATCTGCCTGCCGTGCCCGGTGGCATTCGCGATGCATCAGGCAAGGTGATTGCAAAGGATCCGGCAACCTTGCCGCCGCACGAATTCGATTTCGAAGCGCTGTGGCAGCACCCCAGTCTGTTGTTTTCGCAAACCTGCTGGGGGCCGCTGGAGCTTTGGCTCGGCAATGCGGTGCGGGTGGTGGGGCAGGATGACTATTCTGGCATCGAAGGCGGCGAGGGCGAGTTGTATTCGAGCGCGCTGGTGATGCGGCGGACCGCCTCTCCCTTGAGGAGGGCGAAGGCGGACGAGACCGGTGGCTTGTCCCGGCCAGTCAGCGGTGTAGGCGCCTCGCTCGGAGCTTTGCTCTCCGGCCTGCGCCTCGCCTACAATGTCGCCGACTCCATGTCCGGCTATATGGCGCTGGAGCGGGATTTGCAGGCGGAAGGCTCCGGCCTCGGCATCTTTTCCGACCGCATCATTTCAGGCGGACACCGCAAATCCATCCGCATGGTAGCGTCCGGCGAAGCGGATGTGGCGGCGGTGGATTGCCGGAGCTGGGCGTTGGCGCTGGAATTTGAACCTGCGGCTTCTGAACTTGCCGTTGTCGGCTGGACAACAATGCGCAAGGGATTGCCCTTCATCACGGCAAAATCACGCAATTAAGCGCTGGTATTTGAACCGAATATGCCTGTTTTCAAGAAAATCACCATAATATCAAAAGAAAACGCAGCTTACTTATTTTGATCTATTTTCTTATATTTCAGAATATATCTATTGCATTGCAAGGCAGATAAAATAATTTTTGGATGATTATTGCCGTACCGTAAGATGGTAGAATAATATTTAAAATAAAAAAGACACAATAAATATGTTTGGGTGTGCCATAATATTTCAATTGAGAGTCTTGGCTCTGAAAATACTGGATAAAATTGAGATGCCCGATTCGATAAAGGCAATTTTTGCGGCGAACTTGAAGTCGCTCTCGGTTCAAAAATCATCTGTGGCCTTGGTTTGCCGCGAGATGAAATTGAACAGGCAGCAATTCAACCGGTATCTGGCCGCAGAGACGTTGCCAAATCCGCGAAGCCTGAAACGGATCGCTATCTATTTCGGCGTGAGCGAGGACCGTCTCTTTGAATCGCCCACCGCCAGGAAGGTCAGCAAGACGCGCGATGGCTTGCCTTCAAACTTTCCGCTGTTTGAGAAAACCCTCAGCGAGTCGCGGTCGACGCTTCCTGCCGGCGTCTACTATTCCTACGCGAGCAGCAGATCGGTGCCGAACTGTTTCATCCGAAGCATCATCATCATCAGGCAGGATACAAACTTTTCGATTTTCACCCGCTATGGCAATGACCGGTCTTGGCCAAAGCGGTCGAAATATGTGTACCGGGAACGGTTTGACGGTTTCGTCTCGGACCATAACGGCACGATTTCAATGACCGGCGTTTCGCGGTCAAACGGCGCCATCCTTTGTCACATGCTCATGCGCCCCCTCTATGACGATGATCTGCGGCTTTTCACCGGTCTTTCGCTCGCGATCCAATCCACTGGCCCGTTGGCCTACCGGTTTCTGCTGGAGTTTGCCGGTGAACGTTCAAATCCGGTTGCGATGGCGAAAAGGTGCGGCCTGTTTTGCAACGATACCGACGGGCTTGACCCCGCAATCCGCAACTTTCTGTCGGCCATGGAAAGAAGCACCCCATACCTTGGGCTGTATTCGCGCCTTGGGCCCGTAGACGACCGGGCTCGCGGCGAAAACTTCAGGCAGACTTCTTCAAAATAGGTGCAGTCCTTCCGCTTGGATAAATGCCCAATCTTGACGCTTCGGTTGCTTCCATGGCTGCCATCGACAAAAAGTAGCTCAGGTCATTCAGTCCAAGGCTGCTTGCCCTGAACGTGAGGGTCACCAGAAGCTGCGAGGCATAGTCGACAAAATCGCTTTTGTCGGCGACTGCGGTGTTTGGCAAGTTTTTGATGTACCGGTGAACCGTCATGCAATGCACTCCAATGGTTAATAGAAATAAATGACTCAACCTTAAGGTATGCAACCAATTGGTGGTGTGCAATTTCGCTGAATCGGCTTTATTGGACCTTTGGGTGGCGCTCTTTTAGCGAAGCCTGTCACGACTTTTGACGCGATGGAGCTGAAATCGACTCTGTCTTGGATGTTTTTCCAGATTCCGGCAAAAAATCGGCTGTTTGCTGCCCCAACCCTTCATAATGACGGAATCTTCACTGATTTTTCGTTCAATCCGGCAATTGCAACTGCAGGGCCTTGCGTATGCGGAATTTTATGCGATTGAGCTTTGTTGGCTGGTTGATAATTCTCGGCATTTCGGCGGCAATCGCGTTGCTGATGCCCAGCCTCGCCATCGTGGCGATGATCACCATCATCGGCATCCCGATCGGCATTTACCTGATGGCCGCGCCTTTCCTGTTTCTGTTGGCCGCGGGCACGTTCGTCGTCTCGCGCTTTCTTGGCGGCGGCTGGGCGGCACTGATTGCCGGGGCGGGCGTAACATTGGCGCTCCTTGCTGCTCCCCCGTATTTCGTCAACAAGACACTCGACAGCCGCGCAACGGCCTTTGCTGCCGGGGATCACGATGATGGTTCAAAGCCTGCCGGCCGTGCCATTGCAGTCCTCACCGACAGGCCGGGCGGCTACGGCAAGGATACGCTCAACTGCGACGGATTTTGCCAGCGCGCACTGATCAATGGTGTGGCGGACCGTGTGCTTGTTGCAGCACAGGATCTCAATCTGGCGATTGATCCGGCAAAGCCGGCCGCCAGCTTCCGCATGGAAAGACGGACGGCCTGTCCGCCGGTGAAGCTGCCGCAGGGAGATGATCCCACCAAGATCGAAGGTGAGCAAAAGAACTGGCAAGGCAAGCGCATTGATGAATTGATGCAGCTTGAGATCGCCAAAGGCAACTGCCTGATTGCCGAAACGTTTCCGCTGGGCCTGGCAGACATTGTGTTTTCGGTTGGCACTGTGCACAGGGGCCAATCCACCATCTCGGCGGGTTTGTCGCTGTTTGCCGACACGGTGAAAGCCGACCGGATCACCATGCACGAGAAGCGCGGCTCCAGTTTTGTCGAGACCTACCGCTGGACGGGTGTGGTCGTCCAAAGGCTTGCGCCTTTTTATGCGCCAACCATTGAAGGCGGCGCGGAGCTGCGCGCCTATCCCGTGCTGGCCCGCACGACGGACAAGATCAACATCACGGAGAAATATTACCATGGACCTGACTGGAGCGGGTTCCTGGTCAACCGCATGCAGTATGATCTGGCCAAGCGGGCAGATCAGGCGGAGGAGGACACCCGCACGGTCCTGAAGGATGCGCTGATGCGTCCGGCGGTGGATGGCGGAGCGCCGGGACAGGTTGGCGCGGACTTCTTCGACGGCATCCAGCGCAACCGCAAGATCGCCGGCGGTGATCTCGATATCGCCCGGAGGCTTCTGGAAGACGAGCGCTTTCCGGTGCCAAACGGAGCCCCCACTGCCGTGGTTTATGCAAAGGATGCGCCAGCGGACTATTTTGACGCGATTGGCGTAGCCATGTTCAAGCGCCTGCGGGCATTTGCGGCTTTGGATGACGGCAAGCCTTATCCAGCATGGCGCGACGAGGCGTTAAGCATCGGGCGGGTTATCGACGCACTGCCGCGCGAAACAATCCTGAGACATCGGGATGATCTGGAATGGCTGGCCAAGCAGGAGCGGATGCGCGTCCGCGCCTATGGAGCGCTGTACCGTCTTTCCGAATTTGGCGCGGAGGGGGCCAAGACCCTTCTGTGGCTGATTGACGACAGCCAGCGCTTTAAGTCTGCGCGTAATGGCTCATCTGACGATTGGCAACATCCCTATCTTGCCGGACTGACCGGACTTTGCCGAAGCGGCGCGGCGGCGAAGGACATGATCCAACCGTTTTATGACCGGCTCAAGGATGGCCGCATCGTCAAGTTCGGCAGCTATTGGCGGCTGAACATCCACACGCTCACCGGCATGGGCGCGAGCCCCGAAGACATGTGGACAAATTTGCAAACCGACGACAAGAACCACACCCAACCCCGCATGGACCACGAAGTGGCGCGGGCAATGAAAAAGGTTGAGTGCTATTGGTGAGCGGGGCTCGCCTCCCTTGACGCTGAAGCACGGCATCGGCGAACTACCATGTGGCTGTTGCCCCTCTGATTGACCAACTTTTCAATGCGGCGCATTGTTGCGCCACTGGTCATCTCTCATTGTTGATCGACAGGAGGCATCGCTTGCGCATCCTTTGTCTCGTTTCCGCCGCTGCCCTGTTTGTTCTCACTGGAGCAGCGCCCGCCAATGCCGATTGCACATGCCGCAACCGCGGCGTTGAAGTGCCGGAAGGCAAAACCGCCTGCATCCAGACCGGCAAGGGACCACAACTCGCGCTGTGCGAGAAGAACTTAAACGTGACGAACTGGAAGTTTTTGGGCCAGGGATGTCCGACTGCGGAGGTGGAACAGCCGCCTGTCACGTTGCAACAGACGACTGCGCTCATGACTGATTAACCCCGCATCTTTGCCCCGGTCGGATCGAACAGCGGCTCTACATTGATCCGCGCTTTTCTGCGGACGCCCAATATCTCAATCTCGAACAGGCCTTCGCTCTCGTCGGCCGCCAGTTCCTTCGGCACATAGCCCTGCGCCATGCTCTTCTCGACAAAGTGGGCATAGCCGCCGGAAGTGACCCAGCCGATGACGCGCCAGCCGTCGCGTTCGATGCCGGTGTCGGCGCTGCGCGGGGTTTCATTGCCTGAGGCGTCAGTGCGTGGCGCGCCGTAGCCGTGCGGCTTGTCGACGGTGCCGAAGTCCGTAGTGGTCTTGGCCCAGATTGGCTCGTCGCCCATCACGTCGGCGTCGAGCGCATCGACAACGAAGGAGACACGCCGCAGCTTGCCGCCGCCTTCCTCCAACTGCTTGGCGGCGGCGGCGCGGCCGATGAAGTCGTTCTTCGACATTTTGACAAACCGTTCCATGCCGCCTTCGAAGGCATTGTAGATCGGGCGCAATTCGCGGAACCATGTCGGGAAGTTCTTTTCCAGCCGCATGGAGAGAAGCGCGCGCATGCCGAAATCGACGATGCCGAATTCCTCGCCCGCGGCCTTTATGCCGGCGTAAATCTTGCGCTGCCAGGCGGGCTCCATCCACAATTCATAGCCAAGATCGCCGGCATAGGTGAGGCGGTTGACGATGGCGGGCGCGCCGTTGACGTCGATCTCCCGGATGTCCATGAACCGGAAGACTTCATTGGAACAATCAGCATCCGTGAGCTTCTGCAGCACTTTCCGGCTGTTCGGCCCGACGATGGAGAGGCCAACCAGATTGATGCCGAAGCGGCGAATAGTGACCGAGCCGTCTTTTGGCAGATGCTTTTCAAACCAGCGCATGTGGTATTTCTGCGCGGCGATCGAGCCCCAGATCATGAATTTGGACTCGGCCAGCTTGGCGATGGTGAAATCGCCGATGATCTTGCCGTTTTCGTTGAGCATCGGGGTGAGGACGATGCGGCCGATTTTCGGCATGGAATTGGTCATGAGGTGGTTGAGGAAGGCTTCGGCGCCGTCGCCGGTCACTTCATACTTGGCGAAGTTCGAGGTCTCGGTGACGCCGACACTCCGCCTCGTTTTCTTCACTTCATTGGCAATTGGCCCGAAATCATTGGAGCGGTGGAAGGAGACGATGTCCCTGGCTTCCGTGCCTTTGGGTGCAAACCACAGCGGCGTCTCCAAGCCCCAGCTGTCGCCCATGACAGCGTTGTTGTCGCGCACCATGATGTCATAGAGCGGCGTGGTTTGCTGCGGGCGAGCATCCGGCAATTCTTCGTTTGGAAAGCGGATGGAGAAGCGGCGGGAGTAATTTTCGCGCACCTTTGCATTGGTGTAGCGCAGCGTCGCCCATTCGCCATAGCGGGCGACATCCATGCCCCAGATGTCCGCGCCCGGGTCGCCGTTGACCATCCACTGCGACAACGCCAGACCGACGCCGCCGCCTTGGCTGAACCCGGCCATGACAGCGCATGCAACCCAGAAATTGGTGAGACCCGGCACAGGGCCGACCAGCGGGTTGCCGTCCGGTGCAAAGGTGAACGGCCCGTTGATCACCTGCTTGATGCCGGCATTTTCCAACGCCGGGAAATGGCGGAAGCCGATTTCGAGCGACGGCGAAATGCGGTCAAGATCAGGCTGCAGCAATTCGTGTCCGAACGACCACGGCGTTTCCTTTTCCGACCAAGGCTTGCACGCCCGTTCGTAAGTCCCCAGCAGGATGCCGTTGCGCTCCTGACGGGTGTAGATTTCGCCCTTGAAGTCGATGACGCCGATCAGTTCCTTGCCGGTGGACTGGTTGTATTCCATCACTTCCGGCATGTCTTCGGTCAGAAGATACATGTGCTCCATGGCCAGGAGCGGCAGTTCCAGCCCGACCATGCGGCCGACTTCACGTGCCCACAGGCCGCCGCAGTTGACGACATGCTCGGCTTTGACCGTGCCCTGTTCGGTGACGACATTCCAGGTGCCGTCGGTCTCCTGCGTCAATTCAATCACGCGGTTGCGCAGCACGATTTCCGCGCCGAGTTTTTGCGCCGCCTTGGCATAGGCATGGGTGGTGCCGGAAGGGTCGAGATGGCCTTCGACCGGATCCCACATCGCGCCGACGAAATGCTTTTCGTCCATCAGCGGGAACATGGCCTTGGCTTCGGACGGGGTGATGAGTTCGGTGTCCATGCCGAGGTAGCGGCCCTTGGCGTGGGCAAGGCGCAGGAAATCCATCCGCTCCTTGGTGTCCGCCATCATGACGCCGCCGGTCAAATGGAGGCCGATTTTCTGGCCGGAAAGTTCCTCAATCTCGCGGTAAAGCTGGACCGTATAGGCCTGCAGCTTGGCGACGTTCGGATCGCCGTTGAGTGTGTGAAAGCCACCCGCGGCGTGCCATGAGGAACCGGAGGTGAGCTCCGACCGCTCGATCAGCATCACGTCTTTCCAGCCAGCCTTGGCGAGGTGGAAGAGGACCGAACAACCAACAACACCGCCGCCGATGACTACTGCTTTAACGTGGGATTTCATGGGGTTAGACCTTAGCGCTTATGGTTTGATTCAATGAACTTAAAAATCCGTCTTCACGCCACCCTCGCGGATGCGGCGGTTGACGAAATCGTTGACGGCTTCTTCCGTGGCCGGGTCAATGGCCGGCTTTTCCCACGCGGCGAGGCGCTCTTTCCAGATGCGGTTGGCCTTTTGGTAGGCGGTGGGCGAGCCGGCCTCCTGCCAGGTTTCATAGTTGCGCCAGTCAGACAGGATCGGCGCGTAGAAGGCATTCTTGAAGCGGGATTGCGTGTGCGGCGTGCCGAAGAAATGGCCGCCGGGGCCGACGTCCTTGATGGCGTCAAAGCCGAGGGCTTCCTCAGAAAGATCGAGCGGGGTCATGAACTCGGCGACCATCTGCAACAGGTCGATGTCGAGGATGGTCTTCTCGTAAGAGCAGGAAAGACCGCCTTCCATCCAGCCCGCGCCATGCAGCAGGAAATTGCCGCCGCCGTTGATCGCGCCCCACAGCGAGAACACGCTTTCGTACGCGGCCTGCGCGTCCATCGTGTTGGCGGCGCAGACGTTGGAGGTGCGGTAGGGGATGCCATAGCGCCGCGCCAGCTGGCCGCCGACATGCTGCGCCTTCATGTATTCCGGCGTGCCAAATGCAGGTGCGCCCGACTTCATGTCAACGTTGGATGTAAAGCCGCCATAGCCGACCGGCGCACCTTTCCTGACCATCTGGGTGAAGGCGATGCCGGCCAGCGCCTCGGCATTTTGCTGCACCAATGCGCCCGCCACGGTGACCGGAGCCATGGCGCCGGACAGCGTGAACGGCGTGACGATGATGATCTGGCCGCGCGCGGACATCTGGATGATGCCTTCCATCATCGGCACATCCAGCTTCAGCGGTGAATTGGTGTTGATGATCGAGTAGATCGACGGCTCATTCAGGAGTTGCTCTTCCGAAATGCCCCGCGCCAGCCGGGCGATTTCTATGCCGTCGATGTTGCGGTCCGCGCCGAGCGAATAAACGTGGAAAGCCTTGTCGGTCAAAAGCGACAGGTCGCGCAGGCACTCGAGGTGGCGGATCGACGGGTGGATGTCGATCGGCTCGACCGGATAGCCGCCGGTGGTGTTGATGATATTGTGGACTTGCGCCAGCTTGATCAGGTTGCGGAAATCCTGCCAGTTGCCGCCGCGGCGGCCCTTGTCCATGCAGGTGACGTTTGGCGCTGATCCCATCTGCGCGAAGATGACATTGTTGCCGCCGAAGCGGACATGATGCTCCGGGTTGCGGGCATGAAGGGTGAATTCGCGCGGTGCGCTGCTGATCGTTTCCATGACCAGATCGCTGTCGAACCGCACACGCTCGACGCCCGGCCGAACGTCGGCACCGGCCTTCTTCATGATCGCGCGTGCGCCCTCGTGCAGCACGTCGAGGCCGATTTCCTTCATCACCCGCAGCGAGGCGAGATGGATCGATTCGAGCTGGTCGTCCGAGACATATTTGACCGGTTCAAACGGGCGTTTGAGTTGGCGGAAAGGCGGCTGGTCGAACGGACCGGCGCGGGTGTCGCGCTTGCCCTGACGGCCGCCGGCGCGGGAACGGGCAGGCGCTGCCGCCGGTTCCAGATCGGGAGAAATGTCGGTCATGGCACTCGCACTTCCGGGCGTGATTTCTGTTGTTTCTTTGTCAAATATTGATGAAACAAAATCGGCCATTGATGCGACCATCAGCAACGCCTGAGCGACGCGCCGATTGCCCATTCACGATAGCGAACTTCGCACTATGTTGAAGGTGTAATGAACCCAAAGGAGCCATCATGGCTGACCAGCTGATCCTGTTGACCGGCATTTCCGGCTTTATCGCCAAGCACTGCGCCGTTGAGTTGCTGAATGCGGGATACCGCGTGCGCGGCACGGTGCGTGACTTGGCCAAGGCCGACAAGGTGCGGGCAACACTGGCGAAGCATTGCGATGTGTCGAAGCTGGAGTTCGCCGAAGCCGATTTGCTGTCAGACAAGGGCTGGGCCGAGGCGGCCAAGGGCGTTTTTGGCGTGCTGCATGTGGCATCGCCATTCGTCATCGAGACGCCGAAGGACGAGAATGAGCTGATCCGCCCGGCGGTAGACGGCACGATGCGGGCGTTGAAAGCGGCAATTTCGGCGGGGGCCAAGCGGTTCGTGCAGACCTCGTCGATTGCGGCAATCATGGCGGGGCACGGCGCGCGGACAAGGCCGTTCACCGAGGATGACTGGACCATCGTGGATGGCCCGCATGTCAGCGCCTACGAAAAATCCAAAACGCTCGCCGAGCGCGCGGCACGGGATTATTTGGCTGGGACCAAGGCCGACATCCACTACGCCTCGGTCAATCCCGGCTTTGTGCTCGGTCCGCTGCTCGACAGCGGCTTTGGCGCGTCGGCCTCGGTGATC
This sequence comes from Rhizobiaceae bacterium, assembly GCA_041751995.1. GTDB lineage: Bacteria > Pseudomonadota > Alphaproteobacteria > Rhizobiales > Rhizobiaceae > JANMEX01. The sequence continues at coordinate 11,089 of JBGSHY010000030.1, forward strand.
CAGATGTTCATGAAAGGCAAATATCCCGGCTGCCCCGCGCTGTCGTTTCCGTGCGTGGACGTGCGGGACATCGGCAAGATGCACCGGCTGGCGCTGGAAACGGATGAGCCATCCGGCGGACGCTATGTCGGTGTTTCGGAAAGCGCCTGGTTTGTCGACATGACCCGGGCCATCAAGGCGAAACTCGACAGGTCGCTGACAAAGAAGGTGCCAACGATCCAGCTGCCGAATCTTGTCATCAAGCTCATGGCCATTTTCGACGGCTCAGCACGCCGCATCGTCCCCTCACTGGGAAAGATGGTGCCGATGGACAACAGCCGGACGAAAAAGGCGCTCGCGATGGAGTTCATTCCGGTCAGTGTATCCGCCCCGGCGATGGCGCAGAGTTTGGTGGACAACGGGTTGGTCTAGGACCAATCCAACACAACCTTGCCGCAGCTTCCCTGCTTCATCAGCGCAAACCCTTGCGCATAATCTTCCGCCTTCATGCGGTGGGTGATGACCTTGCGCACGTCGAGGCCTGACTGCAACATGGCAATCATCTTGTACCAGGTTTCAAACATTTCGCGCCCATAAATGCCCTTGATTGTCAGCGCTTTGAAAATCACGCGGTTCCAATCGACCGGGACAGGGACGGCGGGGATGCCGAGCATGGCGATCTTGCCGCCCATGATCATGCGGTCGACCATCTGGTCGAAGGCCTTGGGCGCGCCGGACATTTCAAGGCCGATGTCGAAGCCCTCGCGCATGCCGATGCGGTGCATCACGTCCTGCAGATCTTCGGAGGCGACATTGACCGTCACCGCATCGCAGACCTCGTTGCACAGCGCGAGGCGGTAGTCGTTGACGTCGGTGATGACGACATGGCGCGCGCCGACGTGGCGGCAGACGGCGGCGGCCATGATGCCGATCGGCCCGGCGCCGGTGATCAGCACGTCTTCTCCGACCAGATCAAACGACAGCGCGGTGTGGACTGCGTTGCCGAGCGGGTCGAGGATGGCGCCGATTTCATCATCGACCTCCGGCGGCAGGTGGATGGCGTTGAAGGCCGGGATTTTGACATATTCGGCAAAGGCGCCCGGCACGTTGACGCCGACGCCTTGGGTTTCCGGGTCCAGATGAAAATGCCCGGCGCGGGCCATGCGGCTTTTCATGCCAATGAGATGGCCTTCGCCCGACACGCGGTCGCCGACCTGAACGGTGCGGACATGGCTGCCGATTTCGGTGACGACGCCGGCATATTCATGGCCGACGATCATCGGCACCGGAATGGTCTTCTGCGCCCAGGCGTCCCATTTCCAGATGTGCAGGTCCGTGCCGCAGATGCCGGTCTTGTTGACCTTGATGAGGATTTCATCCGGCCCGATTTGCGGGACAGGTTCGTCGCGCATGGTCAGGCCTTCGACCCGCTCAGTCTTCACAAGTGCGCGCATCAGATCACTCCCAATTCCTTGCCGGCCATTTTGAAGGCGGCGACGGCGGCGTCGATGTCGCCCATCGAATGGGCGGCGGACATTTGTGTGCGGATGCGTGCCTTGCCCTGCGGCACGACCGGGAAGAAGAAGCCGGTGACGAAGATGCCGAGCTGATGCAGCCTGTTCGCCATATCCTGCGCAAGTTTTGCTTCGCCGAGCATGACCGGGATGATCGGGTGCTCGCCGGGCAGGAGGTTGAACCCGGCTTTGGTCATGTTGGTGCGGAAGCGCTTGGCGTTGGCGAACAGCTTCTCGCGCAGCTTGTTGCCGTTTTCGGCCAAATCGATGGCGGCAATTCCAGCGGCGGTGATGGCCGGAGGCAGGGCGTTGGAGAAGAGATAAGGCCGCGCACGCTGGCGCATCAGGTCAACGATGTCTTTCGAAGCCGCAATGTATCCGCCCATCGAGCCGCCAAGCGCCTTGCCGAGCGTGCCGGTCAGGATATCGACCTTGACGCCAGCGCGGGCGGGTGTGCCTGCGCCTTTCGGGCCGATGAAACCGGTGGCATGGCAATCATCGACCATGATCAGGGCGTCATAGCGGTCGGCCAGCGCCCGGATCGCGACGAGGTCGGCGAAATATCCGTCCATGGAGAAAACACCATCAGTGACGATCACGACGCGCCGTGCGCCCTTTTCGCGGGCGGCTTTCAGCTGCGCCTCGAGGTCGTCCATATCGCCATTGGCGTAGCGGTAGCGGGCGGCTTTCGAGAGCCGGACGCCGTCGATGATCGACGCGTGGTTCAAGCTGTCGGAGATGATGGCGTCCTTGTCGCCGAACAATGGCTCGAACACGCCGCCGTTGGCATCAAAACAGGCGGCGAAGAGGATCGAGTCTTCCATGCCGACATAAGAAGCAATGCGGGATTCCAACTGTGCATGGAGATCGCTCGTGCCACAGATGAAGCGCACGGAGGCCATGCCCAACCCGTGGCTGTCGAGCGCCTGTTTTGCGGATTCGATCAGTTTGGGATGATTGGCGAGGCCGAGATAATTGTTGGCGCAAAAGTTGAACAGGCCGCGTCCATCGGCCGTGCGGATGTGTGGGCCTTGGGCGGTCAGGATTGGCCGCTCGGTCTTCCAAAGCGACGCTTCCTTGATGGCGGCGAGTTCTTCGGCAAGGCCGGGCAGGGTGCGGGACTGAGGCATGACGGCTCCGTGTCGTGGGCGACGAACGATATCGCACACCTTTGCCCTTGCGATGCCCACACGTCAAACAGTTGGCCGACACACTCAACCGCTGCCGCGACCTGCACGTTTCCGGCATCGTTACAGGTCCCATATGGTAGGTGATTATTTACAAACTTGAACCATAATGGAACAGTTGTGGCGACTCGTTTGCTGCAACAGGCAATCGGCGCGTTGAAAATGGCGGTGCGCCGGAAGCAGAAGGCGAAGTGTTGCGGGGGCGGCGCTTCGCCTTTCGCATTTTGCGGGGTTGCTTTGGCTTGGCGGGCGGCTAGACTGCTTTCATGTGCAGCGTGGAATTTCTTGTCGAAAAAAGCCGTTTCACCGTCGTTGAATCGCCGGTGACGCTGCGGGCGCAGTTGCTGCTTCTTTGTGCCCGGATCGGATACAGCCCGCCGTCCCTGTTCTGAACGATCCCGGATTTTTCAGAACAACAGGAGGCATTCATGTCTTATCAAAACCATACCCTGGAGCAGTTGCAGGCCATTGACGCCGCGCATCATCTCCATCCGTTCACCGACCACAAGGATTTGCGCGCCGCCGGCTCGCGGATCATCACCCGCGCCAGCGGGGCGTTCATCTATGACAGCGAGGGCAATGAGATCCTCGACGGCATGGCCGGGCTGTGGTGCGTCAACATTGGCTACGGGCGCAAGGAACTCGCCGACGTCGCCGCGCGGCAGATGAACGAATTGCCTTATTACAATTCCTTCTTCCGCTGTTCGACGCCGACACCGGTGCTGTTGGCGCAGCGGCTGGCACAACTGGCGCCCAAACACATCAATCAGGTGTTCTTCGGCTCATCGGGTTCGGAGTCGAATGATACGGCCGTCCGCCTTGTCCGCCATTATTGGGCGCTGATGGGCAAGCCGTCGAAGAACCGCATCATCTCGCGCAACATGGCCTATCACGGTTCGACCATCACCGGTGCGTCGCTCGGCGGCATGGCTGGGATGCACGAGCAGCTTTACGGTGCGGTGCCGAATATCGTGCATGTGATGGCGCCGTATGCGTTCGAGTTGCAGGAAAAGGGCGAGACCGAGCATGATTTCGGCCTGCGTGCGGCGAGGGCGATTGAAATCGCGATTCTTGAGGCCGGTCCGGAAAATGTTGCGGCGTTTATCGGCGAAGCGATCATGGGCGCGGGCGGCGTGAAGATACCGCCGGCAAGCTACTGGCCAGAAGTGCAACGCATCTGCCGCAAATATGATGTGCTGCTGATGCTCGATGAAGTCATCACCGGCTACGGACGCACCGGTGAATGGTTCGCCTCGCAGTCGATGGGCATTGAGCCGGACACGATCACCACGGCCAAGGCGCTGACCTCGGGCTATCTGCCGCTTTCGGCGCTGCTGGTCTCGGACCGGATCGCTGAAACGCTGGCCGAAAAGGGCGGCGAGTTTGCCCACGGCTACACCTATTCGGGCCATCCGGTCTGCTGCGCGGTGGCGATGGAAAACCTTGCCATCATCGAGCGGGAAGGGATGATTGAAAATGTCCGTTCCGGCGTCGGCCCCTATTTCAAGCAGCGGCTGCAGGACACGGTGGCGCAGCACCCAATTGTCGGCGAGGCACGCTCGTTTGGCCTGATGGGCGCCATCGAAATCGTCAAGAACAAGGAAACCCGCGAGCGCTTCCCGGATTGGGTTGCCGGCAGCACGGTGCGCAATCATGCCATTGCCAATGGCATGATGATGCGGGCGGTTTACGACACGATGATCCTGTCGCCGCCGCTGATCTGGACCAACGAGACGGTTGATCTGGCTGTCGGGCGGATCATGAAAGCGCTGGACCTTGCGGAGCGCGACCTGCGCAAGCTTTGAACGGCACATGTCGAAATCGAAAAAGGGCCTTCGCGGCCCTTTTTTGCTTCGGATTCAGGAAGTGGCAGTCCTCTGTCATTCAGAGACATGTCCCCCTCATCTGCCTGTCGGCATTTTCTCCCCATTGGAAAAATGGGGAGAAGAAGGATTATCTCGAAGTTTGGCAATAAGCCATCTTCACCCCGTCTCTTCGGCGGGGAGAAGATGCCGACAGGCAGATGAGGGGCGCTCAGCGACAAAACCCAGCCGGCTTATCCCCCCGCAATTCACCGCCAAGCCCTTGATATCATTCAATCGCCCTGTGAATCTGCGTCGACTTATCCACTCTCTGCCAACCGCGCCTGATAATTCCCCGGTCTTTCAACCGGAACCCGCGCATTGGACTGGAACCTCGTCATCAACCACAACCACGCTCTGCTCTTGCGGATCGTTGCCGAGTTGTTTGCCATGGCCCGTATTGTTGACGGAGCCGCCGCTTTCGCCACTCCGGCAAGCGGAAGTGGCGGCCCTGAGGTCCAAAGACCGTCATTCATCCTGCCACGTCACCTCTACAACGCCATCATGCTGATCCTGCGCCCGGCGGAATCCGCCATCCGCCGCCTCATCATCATCGCCGCGCGGGGCCTTTTTCTGAAAGCCCGTGCCTCGCATCCAATACTGGCGGGTTTGGCGTCATTTTCTGGCGCGGGTTTGAAGCGCGCTCCCGCCTTTCCGCTGATCGACCCGCTCAAGCAGTTTCGGTCCGATGTTTGGAATCAGGATTTCGACCCGGCTTCACACATCCAACCGGCGGAAGTTTTCAATCCGGCTCTCGCTTATCAACGCGCTCTGTCGGCAGAAGCGCCTGTAGATGCAACCTTGATCTTCAACCGCCTTCGCGCCATGCGCCTTGCCCTCAATGATCTTCCGCGCCAGGCTCGCCGTCTCGCCCGTTGGCAAGCACGGCAGAATCTGGCGCTCGCGGTCAAAGCTCCATTTCGTCCGATGCGCCTGTCGCCTTTCCGCCCCGGCCCGCCGCCCGGCTACCGCCGCAAGGATCTGCATCAGGTCGATGCGGTGCTGAAGGATGTGCACTATTTCGCACAGGAAGCGTGCAAGACACCCAACACGTCTTGAGTGCGGCGCATTGCAAACCCGGCTGATTGTAGGCTGCCGTCGTCGGCAGCGTTGATACGACACGCCGTCATTCCGGGGCGGCGCAGTCGAACCCGGAATCCAGAGCGCCATTGTCAAATATATAATAATAAAAACAATAAGTTATCTGTATTTGTGAGGCTGATCGGAGAACCAAATCTCCACCTTCAGCACTCTCACCCTGCTGACCGCGCCAGCCAGCGGTTCCAGGAAGACGGGTCGCCGTTGAAAACGTTGAGGTCGATTTCGCCTTTGACGCCATGTGACAGGCCCGTGCCGGAATATTGCCAGAAGACCCATTTGCGGTCCGGGTAGACCTTTTTCGGATGGGCGGCCGTCGAGCGCAGCCAGAATGCGTGGTTGCCGAATTCTCCCTGCAGATTGTCTTCGTAAAAATCCGGGGCGGTGTAGATGATCGGGCGTTGGCCATAATGGGCTTCAAGCTTGTCCATGAAGGCTTTCATCTTTTTCAAGACGAGTTCGCGCGACGGGCGCCGTTTGCAGCTGGACTGGTGATTGTATTCGACGTCGATGACCGGGGGCAGCGCGTTTGCCGACTTTGGCACGTTGCGGATGAACCATTCGGCCTGCTCGGCGCCGGTGCGGCACCAGTAGAAGAAGTGATAGGCGCCGCGCTTCAGGCCGGCCTCGTTTGCGCCCTTCCAGTTCTTGCGAAACATCGGATCGAGATGGTCACCGCCATCGGTGGCCTTGATGTAAGCGAAGTTTGCGCCTTGAGCGCGCAGCTTTTGCCAGTTGATGTTGCCTTGCCAGCGCGACACGTCAACGCCGTGAATCGGATACTTTTTTGGTGAAACGCTGCCGAAGCTGACGGGATCGGCATCGCGGAATTTTGCGCCGTGAATGCGGCCCATCTGGAAGGCTGCGGCTTGAACCTTCGGCTTTTCCGGTTCCACCAGTGGAACCGGCGACATGACGGCTTCGGGTTCCGGAACATTGAGAATTGCCGCCCGCTGTTCGACCGCGGTCTCCGCAGGGTTGACAATTGCACTCGGCATCGGCGCTGTTTCGACGAGCGGCACCGGCTTTGGCAGCTTTGGAATGGAGTTGGTGGTCTCCAGCGACGGGCGCGGGATGTTGAGGGCGTCCACTGACGAAGTGGAGTTGCAGCCAGCAAGGGCAAGCATGGCGGCTATCGAACCAAATACCAGGGGTGAACGCATGAGAACCTGTACGCAAAACAAAAGGGTCAAAGGCAAATTGCGGAATAACACTCCGCAGCCCGATCCATTGTTAACGGGAAATTACCAACAAAGACTGAATCCAAACGTTAACCTTAGGTGTTTGTTCGCCATAGCTGGCTGGCAGAGGCTCTGGCCAAAATGGCGAAAACCGCGTTTTCCTTCACGGAAAAACGCGGCTTGCCATGTTTACGCTTGGCCTCTCGCTACACAATACACACGCGAGAGTTACTGCTCCGGTACGCAGTACCTGATCCGGAGCCGTGACGGCTTTTGTTCGCCGCCTCGCTTTCTCTTTTAGACAGACATCGTTACCGCGCGGTTAGCGAGAGCTTAAGTATTGGTGAATCGCTCATTTTTTCAGCAGTTTGGACGATTTTTTTCAATTTACCGGATTTGACGCTTGGTCAGGCATTCTTCTTGCTGAACAGTTCGATGATGGATGAGAAATCCCGCGCGCCGTTTCCGGAGCGGTTATGCAACGCAAACAATTGTGCTGCCTGCGACGCCAAAGGCGTCACCGCGCCAAGTTCAAGCGCCGTTTCCTGTGCGAGCTTCAGGTCCTTGAACATCAGCGCCGAAGCGAACACCGCTTTATAGTCATTGTTTGCCGGAGATGACGGAACCGGGCCGGGTACGGGGCAATGATGTGTCAGGCTCCAGCATTGACCGGATGACGCGGAAGCGACTTCGAACAGGGCTTCGGCCGAGAGTCCAAGGTGACTTGCCAGGACAAATGCCTCGGATACGCCAATCATGGAAATGCCCAGGATAAGATTGTTGCAGATTTTTGCAGCTTGGCCAGACCCGGTGCCGCCGCAATGGATGACGGTTGACCCAAGCTTCGACAGGATCGGATGCGCCATGGCGACGGCCTGATCTTCTCCGCCGACCATGACCGTCAAAGTGCCTTCAGATGCGGTCTCGACATTGCCGTTCACGGGCGCATCAACAGAGAAGTGACCGTAGTCGTCCGCCATTGCGTGGGCGCTTCGCGACGAAGCGACGTCAATTGTGGAGCAGTCAATGAACAGGCTTCCGGGCTGCGCCATCGGCGCAAGTTCGCCGTAAACCTCGACGACCTGATTACCCTTTGCAAGCATGGTGATGATGACTTTGGCTTCGGCCAAAGCCGCCGCCCCGCTGTGGGAGATTTCAATGCCATTGTCCTGGGCGATCTCGCGGTTCTTGGCAAGGAGGTCAAAGCCGATCACGCGGTGGCCCGCCTTTACCAGATTGGCCGCCATCGGGTTGCCCATGTTGCCCAGACCAATGAATGCTATCGTCGTCATGAGATGTCCTCCCGCAAGCACTATGCCGCAATGAGCGGAAAAGTCACGGGCATGACTTTGGCCGTGCCGGATTTGTCGCTGCTGCGCTGGCGAAAAGGGAATGTTTGAGCTAACCGGTTGGCCATGGCCAAGGCGATCATGCTTCAGGGAACGGGTTCGGATGTCGGCAAGACCGTGCTGGTGGCTGGCCTCTGCCGCCTTGCGCGGATGAAAGGGCTGAAGGTCAAACCATTCAAGCCACAGAACATGTCAAACAATGCGGCTGTTGCCGATGATGGCGGCGAGATCGGGCGGGCGCAGTGGCTGCAGGCGCTGGCCTGCGGGGTGGCGCCGTCGGTGCACATGAACCCGGTGCTGCTGAAGCCGCAATCGGAAACCGGCTCTCAGATCATCGTCCAGGGCAAGGTCGCGGGTTCTGCCAAGGGCAGGGACTATCAGGCGCTCAAACCGAAGCTTTTGGCCTCGGTGCTGGAAAGCTTCAACCTGCTTTCGCAAGGTTCGGACTTGATAATTGTTGAAGGCGCGGGATCTCCGGCGGAAATCAATCTGCGGGCAGGCGACATTGCCAACATGGGCTTTGCGACCGCCGCTGACGTCCCGGTGGTTCTTGTCGGGGATATAGACCGGGGCGGGGTGATTGCCTCGCTGGTCGGGACGCATGCGATTTTGCCGGCAGCGGACCGGGACATGATCGTTGGCTATGTCATCAACAAATTCCGCGGCGATGCCACGCTTTTCGACGACGGGCTGACCGCGATCAAATCGTACACCGGATGGGATTGTTTTGGCGTTGTTCCGTGGCTGAAGGAGGCTGATTTGCTGCCGCCGGAAGACTCTGTTGCCTTGGAACGGAAGCTGCGCGGTTATGACAATGGCAAAGCGGTCATCGCAGTGCTGGTGCTCGACCGGATAGCCAATTTCGATGATCTCGATCCGCTGAAGGCAGAATCGGGCGTCGACTTGCGGTTCATCCATTCCGGTGAGTCCATTCCGGATGATGCGGTTTTGGTGGTCATTCCCGGATCAAAATCGACCATCGGGGATCTGCAAAGGCTGAAGGTCAATAGATGGGACGATGAGTTGCGGACCCATGTTGGCCGTGGCGGGCATGTTCTTGGCATCTGTGGCGGATATCAGATGCTGGGTATGAAAGTATCCGACCCGCTTGGAATTGAAGGCAGCGTCAGGGAAATCGACGGGCTTGGCCTTCTGGATGTCGTGACCGCAATGGCGCCGGAAAAGACGGTCCGGAACAGCCAGGCGGTCTCTTCTTTATATGGCATTCCGCTGGATGGTTATGAAATCCACCTTGGCGTAACTTCCGGTCCAGACGCGGCGCAGCCGTTTTCGCTGATTGACGGAAGGCCGGATGGCGCAATTTCGGCTGATGGCCGGGTTGCTGGAACTTACCTGCATGGACTGTTTTCGTCGGATGCGTTTCGGGCGCGCTATCTTGGCGGTCTGGGTGTTTCAGGTGGTGGGGCAGACTATCGCAATGGCGTTGAGGACGCGCTCGACGCTATCGCACTGAGGCTTGAAGCTTGCGGCGTCGGCGAAGTGCTCAAGCGCGCGCGTTAACCCGCTCCCGCCGATCCATGACGTTCAGGTTAATGAAGCGCGCAACGCGGGCAGGCCCCGCAAACAGCGATTTGTTGCGACCGGCCTGTTTGGCCGCATAAAGGAGAATGTCAGCGTTGCGCATGCAATCGGACAGGCTTTGCGAGCGCAGGGCCTCTGTGCCGCCAATGCTGACACTCAAGCGGACTGGCGTGCCAGCAATTTCGACCGGCGCCGCACAGATCGAGTTTCGAATGCGTTCGGACACTTCAAACGCAGTGCTTTCATCCGCGTTCGACAGAAATACACCGAATTCTTCGCCGCCGAGCCGCGCCACGATATCATCGTCGCGGACCGATTGGCGCATCGCATTGGCGATAAAAACCAAAGCGTCGTCGCCGGCCTGATGACCATGATCGTCATTGATGCGCTTGAAATGATCGGCATCGACAATCAGCAAGGCACCGCGGTTGCGCATGACAAGTTCGGCAGAATCCAAAGCGCGTTGAGTTGCGACTTCTTCGAGGAATTTGCGCCGGTTCATCAAACCGGTCAGGGAATCTTCCTGGGCCAGCGTTTCCAGCTTGGAATTCAAGCGGTTGATTTCGAGACCGGCAGTGAAGAAGACGCCAATGACCGGCAAGCCAAGCAAAATGGCGAGCGAGAACGCGATCATGTAGGCCATTCCGCCGACTTGTTCGAACTGTTCCGGCATGAGAATGCGATAGCTATACTGCGTCGCTGCAGCGGCCAAAAGGGCGATGACCAGTGACAGGATAACGGTTCGCACCGCCACGTCGGTGACTGTCCTGAAATTGAGCAAGTACCGGATCATTTTGCGGCGGTTTCCTGATTGCGCCTAGAATTTACCAGACAAGCAATGACGTCAGGCTAAAGCGGGCCATAAACTCTTACGGGTCATTGCAACGAAACGTTATTCATTCAGATTTCCGTCCTGGGCAGGCTAAGGGCAGCGACGAAATCCAGACATTGTACTGCTGGCAAAAAGCGCCGGTGGTCGAGGCTGAGATTAGCTGTCCGGAGCGATTGCCTCTCAGTTTGAAGCTGACGACGTCATGGCATCAACAGTCCCGGATGCGCCGACCTATTTGATCGACTGCAGCAATTCATTACCAGGCTTAAGTGAGTGATCTGTACGGGGCTTATGGTCTATCTGGCAAAAGCCATGTCAGTATCCTTGGCGTCAGCAATGATGAAATCACGCGGCGCGTATTTGCCGGAGCGGTGGTTGTCCAATTTCCGGTCGAGAAACTTTGCGATTGTTGTCTGTGAGACAGAGGTGGCTGCCTTGAAAATTTTCATCTTCCTTCGATGCATCCCTGCCGCAAGGGCCACTGCAATCAAAAGGCATTTTAGACCCGCAGATTTGCCATCTTTTATGCCTCTGTGATATCCCGTCGAATGATCGGTTTGAGTTGCAAACAAAAGCAGGGATTGTATCAGAAATGTCGAATGACGAAGGCGGTCGCATCGGTGAAAAGCGCGCATTCTCCGAATCGAATCAGAGGCGTTATGCAGCCGATGGTGGTTTTGTGTCAGATGACCATGAGCTTTCGACCGGCGATATCGTCCGATTTATCCGTGATGCATTTCCCCGGGTCTTTGCTGGCGTTTTGATCGCCAGCGCAATCGCAGTTGCGGCATTTATCTCATTTCGCCTGGTTGCCCCTGCAGACACATTCTACAGGACGAGTCTCGTCATCACCATGAGTGGAGCCGAGCCCGGGAAGTATCCGAACGGAGCGGAGTTTTCTTTGACGGATTTGCGCTCACCAGTTGTTTTGGAGGACGTCTTCCAGAAAAATAAGCTGTCTGATTATAATATCACTTTGGCAGACTTTCTTGGAATGGTGAGCATTGAGGCATATTCTCCGGCCTATAAAAGTGTTACAGATCGGTTTCGTGCCAGACTTGAAAATAAAACACTGACATTTGAAGAAAGAAAGGCAATTGAAGCAGAGTTCAACAGTACATTGGAAGGGCTTGGCTCAAAGGGAGTACTGATTACGCTTACGGTGCCGGAATCGATAAAAATTCCGGATCTACTTGCGCAGAAAATTGTGGACGACATTCCGGCTATATGGGCGGGTATATTCATTGACAGGCTTGGCGTTGCCAATTTGCCGGTTCCTGTTTCTGGTGCAGATTTGGTCAATGTCAAGTTTCTTGCCGATCTTGATTATCCGCTGGCCTATGATTATTTGACCGGGCAGGCCACCAAACTCCAAAGCCAGCTCGGCGCAATTGAGGCTTTGCCTGGTTCGATTTCGTTTATATCGGCGAAGAGCGGCAAAGGCCTTGCCGATCTCATGCGCGAGGCAGACGCAATTGAGCAGTATCGCCTGAAGTTGAATCTCAAGCCCATTGTTGATCAAGGTTTGTCGCGGGATCCGACGGTGACGGTTCCGATCTATGACAATCAGATCAACTCTCTGGGGAAAGATGCCTCGGTGCAATCTGCGTACTCCGGCAGAGTGACGACAGTCATAAGCGATTTCCGCGACAACAAAGGAACTGCATCTGGCGCAGTGCCGTTAAGTGCGGCCGCGCCTGCGGCAGCCGGCACACAATTTGATGGTGCGTTTGTTGACAAGATAATTGAACTCTCAAAGCAGGGGGCCGGGGCGGAATTTGAGCAAGAGCTGCTTCGCAAGAAACTGGAAATGGAAAACTTGAATGTTGCATTTACCGACCAGAAGGTCCGGATGACCGAGCGGCGTAATGCAATTGTCAACAATTCGTTGACCACGGAAGTCCGCAAAATGCTGGAAGACAAGTTCATGACCGGACTTGAACTTGCAACAGGCGAACTTAACCGCTTGTGGGCAGACTCATTTGGATTCTTGGAAGAGTTGAACAACAAACGTCTCAATTTCGACAAGGCGCTGTACCGGCTGAACCAGCTGCCCGATGACACGCGCATTGAAAAGCCCGGTCTTTTGACTCTGCGCGCTGCCTTGATTTTGGCCGCGTTTGCTATTCTCGGCGCAATGGTTGGCTTTTTCAGTTTTGTGTGGAGTCGTGCGGCTAAAAGCTATTGAGCAATTCTGCTAAATAGTCAGGATGCAAGGATTTCACTTTGCCGCGCATTTTTATGCAGCGTTGAGTGGCCACCAATTGAATTGTGACTGATCTGCTCCAGAAGGATGCGCTTTGAAGGCCATTTTCAATACCCTATTTCGTCCATTTCGGGCAAGCATGTCAGATTTTGATGCCTGGTGGACGGGGTTTGCCATTTCAATTCCCGGCTTCGCCGGATCACTGCTCAGCTTCCTGTATTTTGGGGCGGGCTTGTGGGCTGCAGTGAGCGTCGCCCTTCGCCTATTTCCTCTGAAATTTCCGCTCAGATCGAGATTGTTTGTATTCTCATGCATCGGCTACGCACTGGCGTTGCTGTTTTCAAGTGTTCTGAATGACGGAATAAAGGGCGTCGGGCCGGGCTTGACCGCCGGCGCGGCGTTTTATTTCGTGCCATTTCTTGTTTCGAGATACCGGCATTCGGATCCGCTTCGGTCGTTTGAAGTCATGGTCCAATATGCCCCACTTGGGGCTCTGCTCTGTCTTTTGCCTGCAGTTTACCAGGACGTCGTTCTCAGGCACCCAGTTGAAGGCGGAGCCGGAAACCCGTCTGTATTCGGCTTTGTTGCCGCCGTCCTCGGCGCTTTGTCGCTTGCAAACGGCCATTCAGGGGACAAATGGGCACGGCTGCTTTCCTATGTCGGGTTCTTAGCCGGCATGAGCGCGATAGTATTTTCCGGGACCCGCACGTTGTACCCCCTCATCATAATTGCACCGGCAATATTCCTGTGGATGTCTGCGCATGTCTCCCGTCTTACTCATGTCAAAATCGCGGGCGCTCTGTTGGCTTCAACTCTCGTGGGCGTATTCATTTTCAGGCGGCGCTTTTCAACGGAATTTGTGGGCACAATGGGTGAATTGTCTCAGGTAGGCGGAGAGGCATTCATGAGTTCAGCCGGAATTCGTATTGAGCTTTGGAAGGCGGCCTTCGCGTCTTTTTGGGATTCACCTTGGTTTGGACATGGACAAATCCATAAGATGGACGGCATTAACACACGGCTTCCGGATTTCATTTCTTATACGCGGTACAACCATGCGCATAATGTTTGGATTGATGGCTTAGTGTCTGGCGGGATTATTGGAGCAACCTTAATGGGTTTGTTGATATTTTCTCCGCTGACAATGTTGTTAAGAAAGAAATCGAGTAATATTTCATTTAATTTCAAGTATAACTACATAATTATAATTATGACTATAATATATATAATTAATGGAATGCTCAATGCCATATTTACACATGACGTTATGGCATCGCTATTTCTAATTCCGTTGATTTTGGTTTCAAGCTTGGACGAAATTGTAAAATCGCAGAATGAATAGTGCAAATCTCTTATTCTTCCAACATAATTAATATTTTTGCGGCACCGCCGTCTCCGGCTGCTGCAGATTTACGCAGATAAAATCTCGAATTCTCCAAGTCCATTTTAGGGTTTGATTTGTCGAGCCACCATAACCCGCGATAGAAATCTGCATAGCGATTATCCATGAGATTAGGTTGATTAAGATATTCCCATGCAGCATTGAAATTCTTTTCGACTGAGGTCCCTTTCATGTATTCAATTGCCAATATTAAATATAGTTGTTTGTCTTTGTATCTTTTGGCGGCTTTAGTTGCTATTAATATTGCAACATTTCCATTTGAATACGGATCGTTCTTTGAAAACAAAAACTTCAACAAGAGAAATATTTTGCTTGGACTATTTTTCGATATATACTCGTCCAAGAGTATTTTTCTTGAATTTTCATCCTTGCCTCGAAGTGATGCGAGGAGCTTCGCCGAAATCATCTCAACCGGCTCTGCTTTTTCCTTTATGCCCAAATTCTCCTGCAGAGACACAAAGATCGCATTCTTTTCGAAAATCGAGGCGGCTGTCGCAACTGTGAAAGTTGCCACTACGGATATCAGGATCGCCAAGTGCGGTGTTGTTGGTCTATCTCCGACTTTTGCTATAGTGGGATGTTCCAAGTGGGTTTCTTTCAAGTGGAGGACGATATCCAAATGTCGTTTCGGGCCATTTCTGCTATACGTTAGCTGCCGCAGCAGATATGGAAAGCCGCAAAGCCTTTCTTGGGCTTTCTATCAATTCTGGCAGAAATAGTCTCGGCGGCAAATATGAAAATCACGATCATCGGAACTGGATATGTGGGGCTCGTTACGGCTACCTGTCTAGCCGAACAAGGCAATTCTGTGCTTTGCCTTGACATCAGCTCAGAAAGAATTGCGTCCCTCAAGGTGGGTGTCCTGCCGATCTATGAGCAAGGGCTGCTCGAACTTTTTGAGCGAAACATCGCTGCCGGTCGGCTGGATTTTACGGACGATATTGTTCGGAGCGTCGAACATGGCGAAATTCAATTTATAGCGGTTGGAACTCCAGCGGGCGAAGATGGCGCTGCAGATCTGCAATATGTGTTAGCAGCGGCGGCCAATGTCGGCAAGCATATGACGAGCGCAAAAATCATCGTCGACAAATCAACGGTCCCGGTTGGAACGGGTGATAAAGTCCGACAGGCAGTGCAGTCGCAACTGGACGCCCGAAATCTCAACGGCTTGGGCTTCAAAGTTGTTTCGAATCCGGAATTCCTAAAAGAGGGAGCCGCTGTCAGCGACTTTATGCGTCCTGACCGTATCGTTATCGGTATTGATGGGGCTGATGCGCCAGCGGAGCATGCCCGGACGTCGATGCGTGCGATTTACGCTCCTTTCAACCGCAATCACGACCGGCTTCTGTTCATGGACGTGAAGTCTGCAGAGTTTACGAAATATGCTGCCAACGCGATGTTGGCGACCCGTATAAGTTTCATGAACGAGTTGGCCAATCTGGCTGATAAGATCGGCGTCGACATCGAAATGGTCCGCCAAGGCATCGGTTCGGATACGCGGATTGGCTATAGTTTTCTTTATGCCGGAACCGGCTATGGCGGCTCATGCTTCCCCAAGGATGTGCAAGCCTTGCAGAGAACCGCGATTGAAAACGGGCAGGAATTACAGATCTTGGCAGCCGTCGAAAACGTCAATCAGCGGCAAAAACTTGTGCTGGTTGAGAAGATTAAAAACCGGTTTGGCGGCGGCTTGCGCGACAAGTGTTTTGCCATTTGGGGGCTGGCTTTCAAGCCCGATACTGATGACATGCGCGAAGCTCCGAGCCGTGAAATAATCCGCGCATTGATAAAAGCTGGAGCCAACGTCAGGCTTTATGACCCGGTAGCCGCAAGAGAGGCAAAAAAAGCGCTAGAGCTTGATCTGGCGGATGATCCGCATGCGCTTGACAGCGTGGTCTTCTGCAATTCGTCAATGGAGGCCGCTGCCAGTGCGGATGCATTGGTGATTCTGACGGAGTGGAAAGTGTTTCGTGGGCCGGATTTCGCTGGGTTGAAGGACGCGCTTGCCAATCCGGTGATCTTCGATGGACGCAATCTTTATGACCCGGCGCTCTTGAAGGATCAGGGATTCGAGTATTATCCGATTGGTCGAGGCGTATCTGCGCAAAGCCGTACGTGACGAAATGGGGGCTCAGATTACTTTCTGCCCTTGTTAGGCTGCGGATCCAAATCAACGGGTTTGGCTGCATTATTTGCCAATGGTAATGGCATTGGGTCTTTTTGAATTGATTCGGCGGGGCGCGGAAGACACAACAATGCGGAAGCTTTTGAGCCTATGAGAAGAGTCCTAGTAACAGGAGCTGCCGGATTTATCGGCTATCACCTTTCCCGGCGGCTTTTGGCCAAAGGGCATAAAGTGCATGGCTACGATGGCATGACGAACTATTATGATGTTCGGTTGAAATGCAGTCGGCAGACAATGCTGCGTGAAAGCGAAGATTACTCCTTCACTGAGGCGATGCTGGAGGACATGACTGCGCTGTCAACCGCAGTGCAAGCTTTTGCGCCTGATGTCATCGTCCATCTGGCCGCCCAGGCCGGCGTTCGTTACAGCATCGATAACCCGCGCGCTTATGTGGATTCCAATCTGGTTGGCACATTCAATGTCATGGAGTGTGCGCGCGCGGCAGGCGTTTTGCACCTTCTCATGGCGTCAACATCGTCTGTTTACGGGGCCAACACGCACATGCCCTTTGTTGAGACTGATAAAACCGAAACACCGCTGACGTTTTATGCCGCAACCAAGAAGGCAAACGAGATGATGGCGCACTCATACGCCCACATTCACAATTTGCCGATCACGATGTTCCGGTTTTTCACCGTTTATGGCCCTTGGGGGCGCCCGGACATGGCCTACTTCAAATTTGCGGAATGCATTCGAAAAGGTATTCCCATTGACGTATATAACAATGGAGAAATGTGGCGCGATTTTACATTTGTTGATGATTTGGCAGAAGGAATTGTTCGCCTTATGGACGCAGTTCCAGTACGTCCAGCTACTCACGACTCGATATCAGTGGGAGACAGCCTGAGCCCAGTAGCACCATATCGGGTGGTAAACATCGGAAATTCGGACAAGGTGAAGCTGATTGATTTTATCGAAGCACTCGAAGACGAACTCGGATTGAAAGCTGTCCGCAATTATTTGCCTATGCAACCCGGGGATGTCCCCGCCACTTGGGCGGACTGCACCTTGCTTCAAAATTTGACAGGCCGCCGCGCCCAAACCGGGTTTCGGGATGGCATCAGGCAGTTCGTTGCCTGGTATTACGAGTATGCAAAAACGGAACTGACAGACACCTCAATGGGAGCTGATGTCAGGCACAGTGGAACGATGAAATGACGTCTCAAATAAAAGCCAGCCTTATCCGGAAGATTGAATGCCGCGATGCAGTTATTGGAATTGTGGGATTGGGCTATGTCGGACAGCCGCTCGCGCTGCGATATGCCCAAGTGGGTCATAGGGTCGTGGGTTTTGACATCGACATCGAAAAAGTCGCGCAGTTGAACAAAGGCCATTCTGGGATTGAGCATATTGATGACGCGCAGATTGCCTCTGCAGTTGCTGCTGGTTTTTCGGCTACAACTGATTTTACAAAAATCCGTGATGTTGACGCGATCATTTTGTGCGTTCCCACCCCGCTCAACAAATACCGGGAGCCGGATCTCAGCTTTGTGACGGAGACCTGCGACAGCGTAGCGGCGCATATGCGGGAGGGACAGGTCATTTCGCTGGAAAGCACAACATATCCCGGCACGACAGAAGAAGAAATTTTGCCGCGCGTGACTGCCGGCGGCTTGGTCGCTGGGGAAGATGTCTTCATCGTCTATTCGCCCGAACGGGAAGATCCGGGAAATGCCAATTTCAGCACGTCGATGATACCCAAAGTGGTTGGGGGCCACACGCCGGACTGCCTTGATGTCGGAACGGCTTTATATGCTTCCGCAATCGAGAAAATAGTTCCGGTCAGCTCAACCAAAGCTGCCGAGATGACCAAATTGCTGGAAAACATCCATCGTGCGGTGAACATTGGCCTCGTGAACGAAATGAAGATCGTTGCAGATCGGATGGGCATCGACATTTTTGAAGTGATTGATGCTGCGGCGACCAAGCCGTTCGGGTTTACCGCATATTATCCTGGGCCAGGTCTCGGCGGGCATTGCATCCCGATTGACCCGTTTTATTTAACATGGAAAGCGCGCGAATACGGATTGCACACACGGTTCATCGAATTATCTGGCGAGATCAACAAGGCAATGCCGGAGTATGTTCTCGCAAAATTGGCGGCAGCGCTGAATGACGCTGGAAAGCCGATGAAGAACGCGCATATTCTCGTGCTGGGAATTGCCTACAAGAAGAACGTTGACGACATGCGTGAATCGCCGGCGGTTCAGGTAATGGAACTGGTGCGGGCAAGTGGCGGCATCGTGGCCTATTCCGATCCGCATGTGGCGGTGTTTCCGAAAATGCGTGAACACCGGTTTGACCTCAAATCGGTTGCACTGACACCGGACACCCTTGCCGAATATGATGCGGTTGTTCTGACGACCGATCACGGCAAATTCGACTACGCGATGATAAAGCAGCACGCCCGGCTGATTGTTGACAGCCGTGGGGTGTATCGCGTACCGGCCCCGCATATTGTCAAAGCCTGAGAAGAGCAGATGAAACGTTTTGCCTTGATCGGCGCTGCCGGCTACATCGCCCCCCGCCATATGAAAGCCATCCGGGACACGGGCAACGATCTTGTCGCTGCGATGGACCCTAATGATTCGGTCGGGGTTCTCGATAGCCAATTTCCAGAATCGCAATTTTTCACCGAGTTTGAGCAGTTTGACAAATTCGTGGATTCAGAGCGCCGCATGGGCAGCGCCATTGATTTTATGTCGATCGCTTCGCCCAACTATCTGCACGATGCGCACATGCGTTTTGCGCTTCGGTCTGGCGCTGACGCGATTTGTGAAAAACCGCTGGTGCTTTACCCGGGCGACATCGATGGGCTGAAAAAAATTGAGGCGGCGACTGGAAAGCGCATAAACACGATTTTGCAGCTGCGGCTGCACCCGGCCATCATTGCCCTGCGTGACCGGGTTGCTTCTGGCCCAATGGACCGCAAACATGATGTAGACCTGTCGTACATTACTTCGCGCGGGAACTGGTATTTGAAGAGCTGGAAGGGTTTCAACGAGAAATCCGGCGGGATAGCCACTAATATTGGCGTGCATTTTTATGACATGTTGCACTTCATGTTCGGCGCGCTTCAGACAAATGTAGTCCATCTGAACACGCCGACCAAGGCAGCAGGTTACCTCGAATATCAGCATGCCCGCGTGCGCTGGTTCCTTTCCATTGATATCAACGATGTGCCTGACGAGGCGCGTCTTGCGGGCAAGCGGACCTTTCGTTCCATTACCGCCGACGGGGAGGAAATCGAATTCTCTGACGGTTTCACCGATCTGCACACGCGCAGTTACGAGGAAATTCTCGCCGGCCGCGGCTTCGGGCTGGATGAGAACCGGGTGGCGATTGAAACAGTGGCAGCAATCCGTGATGCGAGATTGGCGCCGCTTGGCGATTTGACGCACCCGTTCTTGGGCAGAGACTGATCATGTTCACCAATAATACCATGGGTTTATCCGAGTTCTCTGGCCAATTTGGATTATTTGTGGTCCGTAATTGTCAATTTTCATATGCAGCAAAGGTGCCAACGCGTCTTGCCAAACGCGTTGTAGCGTGCCGAAAGCCTGAATTCATTGAGGAAGCTGTCCGCACTGAGGGGATAGTTGGCATTGTTGTTCCCATTACATTGGAAAAGCTGGTTCCAGAAAATTTTGGCTTGGCTGTTTCTGAAAACCCGGTAGCGTCCGTCTTGCTTTTGCACGAGGCTTTGATTGATATTCCGGGATTTCAATGGGAAACTTTTGAAAGCCGAATTGATCCCTCCGCCTCAATTCACCCAAGTGCATTTGTAAGCCCGCAAAACGTTGTGATCGGCAAAGGCTGCAGCGTTGCACCGAACGCAATCATTCTGGAGCGGAGTATTCTGAATGACAGCTGTTCAATCGGTCCAGGAACCGTCGTCGGTTGCGATGCATTTGAAGTGGATGTTTACCGCAAACCCAACCGAATTCTGCGCCAAGCAGGCGGTGTCTGGTTGGGTGATAATGTTGAGATTCAGGCCAAGTGCACAATTGTAAGATCAACGTTCGGCGGCTTTACCAAATTAGCCGGCGAAACCAAACTCGACTGTCAGGTTCATGTCGCTCATGATTGTGACATTGGAAGCAGGGTTCGGATTGCTGCCTGCGCAGAACTTTCGGGCCGGGTGTGCGTTAAGGATGATGTTTTCATTGGTCCTAACTGCTCAATCACCAACGGCGTCACAATTGAATCCGGAGCCCATATAACAATTGGGGCGGTGGTAACCAAAGATGTTGCCGCCGGCATCACGGTTTCAGGAAATTTCGCCGTAGAGCATTCGAAACTACTGTCATTTGTGAAAGGTCTTTGAAGTGCAGTTCGTAGATCTCGCCGCGCAACAGGACCGTCTGCGCGATCAGATTCAAGGCCGCATGGCCGGTGTGCTGGCGCATGGCCAATACATACTTGGTCCGGAAGTTATCGAACTTGAGGAGCAACTGGCTTCCTACACCGGTGCCAGCCATTGCATTACCGTTGCCAATGGCACTGATGCTTTGCAGATCGCCCTAATGGCGCTCGGTATCGGTCCTGGCGACGAAGTTATCACACCGGGGTTCAGCTATATCGCGACAGCCGAGGCGGCGATTCTGCTTGGGGCGAAGGTGGTCTATGTTGATATCGATGCGGAAAGTTTCAACCTTGATCCATCGCTGATCGAAGCGGCAATCACCCCTCGCACCAAAGCTATTATCCCGGTTTCGCTTTACGGGCAGAGTGCCGACTTTGACGAGATCAACTCCGTTGCGGCGCGGCATGGCATAGCGGTAATTGAAGATGGCGCACAGAGCTTTGGCGCAAGCTACAAAGGGCGCAAGTGCTGCAACCTGTCGCTCATCGGCTGCACCAGCTTTTTCCCGTCAAAGCCTCTTGGCTGCTATGGCGACGGCGGCGCGGTTTTTACATCTGATCCTGAACTGGCCAAAACCATCAGGCAAATCGCACGCCACGGGCAGGAGCGCCGATATCATCATATCCGCATCGGGGTGAACAGCCGACTTGATACACTTCAGGCGGCAATTTTGTTGCCAAAGCTCGGCATTCTAGATAGCGAAATTGCTGCCCGGCAGCGCATCGCTGACTGTTATGACGCCGGGTTGACCAATCCCGCGATAAAAACGCCGACTATTTCCACTTTCCGCCAATCTGCTTGGGCTCAGTATACAGTGCGCATCAAAGGGCGCGATGCCGTTCAGACCAGACTAATGACGGCAGGTATCCCAACGGTTGTGCACTACCCTTTGCCACTGAACCACCAACCTGCCGTGGCTGATCCCATGGCGCGGCTGATGCAGGGTGATCGCGCTGCAGACCAAGTGTTGAGCCTGCCGATGCATCCGTATCTGACAACGCAAGAACAATCTCGCGTAGTCGTCGCTTTGCTCGCTGCGATGGCCGATTGATGCGTAAACGGTTGACCGATTTGGCGTCAACAAGCGCATTTTTGCGCCATGTTAGCATTCTGGCTGGTGGAACGGTATTTGCGCAAGGCTTGGGCATATTATCGATGCCTATACTGACGCGGCTCTATTCACCTGCCGATTTCAGTTTGCTGGCTGTCTTTTCGGCAGTTATCGGTCTGATCTCGGTAGCGTCGTGTCTTCGACTTAATATCGCCATACCGCTTCCGCAAGCAGACGAAGATGCAATAAATCTGTTGGCGTTAAGCCTGATAGCAGCGAGCGGAATCAGTCTTTCGCTGGCACTTGTGGTTATTCTGCTGCCAACAGAGATTGGCAATCTTTTACAGAAGCCTGGCATAACGCCCTATTTGTGGATGATCCCGTTGGGAGTATTCCTTGCAGCAGTCTACAACGCGCTGCAATACTGGATGACCCGCCAAAAGCAATTTTGTTTGATCACGCGAACCCGGATTACACGGGCAGTCGGTGGTGCGGGGACGCAGTTTGCTGTCGGTCTAGCTGTCCCGGGTGCGTTTGGTCTAATCTTCGGGCATATGGTCTATGGTGGGTTGGGCGTGGTTGGACTGGCAAGCGAAATATTGCGGAACAATCGCGCTACATTGGCGACGGTAAATATGCGCGCCGCTCTTACAGTCCTTTATACTTACAGGCATTTTCCTACACATTCACTGCCAGCTGCGCTTCTCGATGCGGGCTACCAATTCCTGCCGATCTTAATCATGGCTAGTGTGGTTTCAGACGCCGAAATGGGCAGAGTATTCCTTGCAATGAAGATTGTGACAATCCCGGTTTCTTTGCTCGGAGCGTCCATTTCTCAGGTCTATCTTGCCAGTGCGGGTGACAAGATGCGCTCGGATACACTGGGTTCCTTTACCCGAAGGGCAATGCTTAGGCTTTTTATGTTCGGAGGCCCAAGCCTCATTGTAATTGCAATTATTTCATTTTACACATTTGGCTGGATATTTGGCAAAGATTATGCTGATGCAGGCCGAATTGTTATTTGGATGACGCCTTGGTTTATTTTACAATTGGTTTCGTCGCCTGTCTCGACAATTTTTGCAGCAGTAAATAAACAGACCTCTTGGTTATTATTGCAAGCCATTGGATTTGTGTTAATTGTGGGGACGACATTATTGTCACTATATTTTTGTCCCGTTCGCATTGTAGAAGTATTTTCGATGGTAAATACAATTTTTTATTTTATGGTTATCGTAGTTATTTTGCGCTTGACCTATTTAATTCAGGGAGTGAGTTGATGTGCGGAATTGCCGGCAAATTCTCCAGAGAACCCGCTCATTTGATCGCGCCTCATCTGAAATCAGCGTTGCAATCACTTCAGCACCGAGGCCCGGATGGTGAATCCGAAATTGTGCATGAAATAGCCGGCGGAACCTGCGCTTTAGGCCACCGACGACTTTCCATTATCGATTTGTCTAACCAAGGCCGCCAACCGATGGTTTCGGGGAATGGCCGGTATACGATTACTTTCAACGGCGAGATTTACAATTACCGAGAATTAAAGTCCGAAATCCGCGGACACGGCATTCAGTTTCACACTGACACTGATACCGAAGTACTGCTCGAAGCTTGGTCATTGTGGGGGCCAGAGTGTCTCAATCGCTTAATCGGTATGTTCGCTTTTGTCATCGAGGACAAGGATAAGCAGTCGCTGGAATGTGTTCGGGATGCTTTCGGGATTAAGCCGCTGTTTTACGACCATGGTCCCTCACATTTTGCGTTTGCATCTGAAGTTGCTGCGTTGCGTCATCTCAATCCAAAGTTTCGATCGCCGAATGCGCAACGGTCTTTCGACTATCTTTCTTTGGGGCGATATGACGACAAGGCAGAAACCTTTTTCGAAGGTATCTTACAGTTAGAGCCCGGCACCCGATTGACGGTTCAGCTCGCCAAGACTGTGACAACGTCAATTGAGCGGTGGTGGCGGCCATCAATCAGACAACGCGAAAACATAACTTTTGCAAATGCAGTTGACGAGGTCAGAGAACTTTTTCTGACCAACGTCCAAATGCACCTTCGAAGCGACGTACCGCTAGGTGCGGCATTGTCCGGCGGGATTGATTCTTCGGCTCTGGTTTGTGCTATGCGCCATCTAGAGCCGAGTATGGACCTTCATACTTTTAGCTATGTGGCTTCAGAAGGCGCCGCGAATGAAGAGAGCTGGATTAATAGCGTCAACGCGCATACGCGCGCCATTTCTCATAAGGTCACGATTGAGGATTACGATCTTTCTTCCGATATCGATGATCTCATAACGATACACGGTGAGCCGTTTGGAAGCACAAGCATTTATGCTGGGTATCGAATTTTCAAAAAGGCGCGCGAAACTGGAATTGTCGTGTGCCTGGATGGCCAAGGTGCCGATGAAATGTTTGCCGGCTATCATGGTTACCCTCAAGCAATACTTCTTAGCATGCTGGAGAACGGCCAGATTACCAGAATGGCGCGATTTCTAGGTGCTTGGGCCGATTGGCCAGGTCGCATGCGGTTCGACGCCCTGCAACGTTTAATCTCCGAAATTTTGCCTCACCGTTTACACGGATTTGGGCGCAGCATAATCGGCCGTAGTGTTGATAAGCCGTGGCTGAAACAGGATGTCTTGCGAAAGTCGGGAGTGCGTTTGGCACCCTATCCGTTGACAAAACGCACTCATGAAGGCCGGGGGCGGCGCTTGGCCGAGCTTGAGAGGTCGCTGCTGACCGGTGGGGGCTTGTCGCATCTATTACGCCATGGCGACCGCAATTCGATGCGTTGGTCAGTTGAGAGCAGGGTTCCTTTCTTAACTGCAGGTCTGGCGGAAATGGCGCTTTCATTGCCAGAATCGTTTCTGGTATCGGACAGAGGAGAAACCAAATCAGTCTTTCGTGCGGCGATGCGGGGAATTGTTCCCGATTCGGTAATCGACCGCCGTGATAAGGTCGGATTTGAGACTCCCGAACTGAGATGGCTGAACTCTGACAAACTCGATATTGATTCAATTCTTGAACCTGCGGCAGAGATCCCATTCCTAGATGTGGACCAGCTCAGGCAGGCGGTTAACGCGGTACTAAATCGTGACACACCCTTCTCGTGGCAGGCGTGGCGGATAATCAACTACTGCAAATGGGCAGGTTTGGTATTGCTGAAATGAGTACCAGCCAATGCGGCTTTGGGCTTGAAATGGAATACTTTTCCCCCCTCTGATAATACCAAAGGGGTTCACCATTTCCCCGAATCGGTGAAACGCCGTAAGTGATTTTTCCTCGTATTTTCACGGCGCTTGATTACTCTATCAAGCTTAATAGCGCTCTTTATCGAAATCGGGTATCCCGGATGGTGTTTGCGCGAGGACCACGTTGCAAAGAAAGTGTTTCATGATCGCTGCGCCGGTTATTTAATTGAGCGGCTCGAAAGATGAAGCAAAATAAATCCCTATTGCCGGTCAGGAATTGCTGCCGTGAACACGAATAGAAAAATTAGTGATAAATTTAAATCTCTTCATTCTATGGCTACGCTAGCATTTCTAATTGCTTGTACGGTGGGCTATTCGACAACTTTAATTTCATCTCGAATTTATGTTGACATTCTTCGAAATGCGGCCATTTGTATTCTACCTATTCTAATTTTATTGCTGATAAAGGCGAGACCGACTATCATCATAAAATTTCTATTTGCTTTTCTGATCTATATTTGGTTTTTATTGTATGGAGGCAGTCTTGCTGTTATCAAAGGCGGCATGCCGCATGTACTTGATAATTTCTTGCGCGACACTCTTATTACTATAGTAGGAATTTTTATATTTTCTACTGGCGAAAATGAGATTATTAATACAAAAGTTGCGGAGAAATTTCTAATATATATTTTAATCTCGTTGATATATACTGTTTATATAGGTGGATTTATTGCAGATTATCCCTATCGGTTTATATTTGAGTTTACAACAGATCTTAGCGGAAACAAAGTTTCTTACAGTCAGGGCATCTCAAAATTATATGGTCTTGGCGCGATTGCTGCAATATTTCTTGCTTTCAATATAAATAATACTATAAGCAAATTTATATACTTTTCTATTGGGCTTTTTCTTATTGTTATTTCATTATTTGGCGGGGGGCGTGGAGATATATTAGCAACATTGATAGTTTGTTTTGTTTACTTTGCATTTAAAATTCCAAAGAAACTTTTTTTTATGATTTTTATACTGGCTTTTTTACTATATAATATCTCATTCTGGATAGTTCCAAGTGACTTCGCTGTCTTTGATAGGTTTATCTCTTTGAGAGACGGCGACTTTGGGAAACGAGATGCGTTATTTCTAGATGCGTTTTGGCTCTTTTTTTCCGATCCACAATGTTTCTTTGTTGGTTGTGGCTTCGGATATTTTCAAACTTATTACCAACTACCGACCGGATTATATCCCCATAATATTTTCATCGAAGCAATTATAGTTTGGGGGGCGCCATTGACTTTTGGGTTAGGGGTTTTGACAGTTTTGGGTTTGAAAAAATTCATTGGTCAGTCAGTCTCGACAGACGCGTTCCTAATTTTCGTATTATTCTTTTTGCTGATTGATTCAAAGAGCGGCACTATTATGGGCGCATGGGTGACCTTTAGTGCAGCGATTGGTTTTTCCGGACGGGCAATTGTCTCACAAATCCAACAACATAAAGATCGACAAGGCACCCCAATTATTGAGGATATCAGATGACCACAGTCATCCATTTCACCACAGTTCATCCTCGCAATGACACACGGATCCGCATCAAACAGCTATCTTCCCTTGCTTCGTCGTTGGATGCGAATGTGCAGTTGTTTGTTCAAGATGGACTCGGTGATGAACATGACGAGGTGGCTAACGTCCGCATACATGACACGGGTGCGCGACCAAAGGGCAGGTTCGCACGGATGACAGCGGGGGCATGGAGGATGTATCGTGCTGTGCATCTGGCTCGCCCGACCATTGCGCATTTTCACGATCCCGAGTTGATCCCAGTTGGGCTTCTTTTGAAGCTTTCCGGAATCAAAGTTATTTATGACGTGCACGAAGACCTGCCGCGGCAGATTCTTGCAAAAACATACATTGCAGCGCCTTTGCGCAGGGGCTTAGGTGTGATGGCCTCCGCAACGGAATGGATTGCAGGAAAATCCTTTGATCGGATCATTCTTGCCGGAGCTACGCTGTCATCAAGATTTCCGCCTCTGAAATCGGTATGTATATACAATTACCCAAAGCTCGAGGAATTTGAAAATTTAAAACAGCGAGAGGGTACATTTAAGTCAAAACAATTTGTCTACGTCGGTGGGCTGTCGAAGACGCGTGGAACAATCGAAATGATCCGTTCGATTGCTTTAGTCAAGGACGCGGAAGCAACTCTGTCACTTGGCGGCCTCTTTCAACCGGCGGCCTTTCAGCGGATAGCAGAACGCGAGGTCGGCTGGGCCAAGACTAAGTATCATCACTTTCTCGATAGGCCAAATGTGGCTAGATTGTTGGATAATTCTGCTGCGGGTCTTGTTTTGCTTCACCCGACAGAAAGCTATCTGCGCTCCTATCCAACGAAGATGTTTGAGTATCTGGCGGCAGGGTTGCCTGTGATAGCCTCCGACTTTCCATTTTGGCGAGATATGTTTGACGGTATTGATTGTGTGATATTCGTTGACCCAATGAATCCCCAGGCGATTTCCGGCGCGATGCAATGGATACTGGATAACCCAATTGAGTCTGAAGCTATGGGAGCGCGCGGCCGTGAGGTTGTGTTACGTCGTTTTAACTGGGATGTTGAAGCAGAAAGGCTCATTGGGCTTTATCGTGCTCTGCTTGAACCACAATGCAAGGGGAGAGTATGACGTGCCTAATTGCTACTCTGTTTGTACGTCCGCAACTCAAAAGGCCGCTGCAAATCTTTCGTCACGTTGGGTCGGCCTACGCTTTCGCCGATAGACTACGTAATGACTGTCGCCAGACTGCGGGCAACTGTGTTCCAAAGAGCCGAATTTTAATGAGTGATGAAAATGCCAGCACTGGCCTGCTGCCGGTTTCGTGGACACCGAGTTAGTGTGTTTCCAATGAAACTGGAGCGAACGAATGCAAAGACGAAAGTTCAGCCGCGAGTACAAGCTTGAGGCAGTGAAATTGGTGCGGGATCGCGGCGTCGGTGTCG
>JBGSHY010000031.1:0-15513 GCA_041751995.1 Rhizobiaceae bacterium
CGACACCGACGCCGCGATCCCGCACCAATTTCACTGCCTCAAGCTTGTACTCGCGGCTGAACTTTCGTCTTTGCATTCGTTCGCTCCAGTTTCATTGGAAACACACTAACTCGGTGTCCACGAAACCGGCAGCAGGCCAAACCATCCGATTTGTACGCTAGGATGGCCTGCCTCCCTACGACGCCAGATCACCTATTCCATTCTGACGTAGCACCCGTTCATTGTTCAAAAACTCAATGAATCGAGGAGCACGGTGATGAACCCGAAGTTACCCACTGGTAGCGAAAGCTCCTCGACCGAGGGCGCGGGCGGAAATCCAGGTCCCACCAAAGCGAAGCCCCGGAGCATCGCATCGTTCAGGCAAACCATCCGGCGTCCGGATCTACGCAAAATTGTCCCGGTGGCCGACACGACGATCTACGAAATGGAGCAACGCGGAGAGTTCCCACGCCGCTTCCATCTGACACCGCGTTGCGTTGTTTGGGACCTGGCCGAAGTGGAGGCATGGATCGAAGAACGCCGCCGAGCATCCGACACCTCGCAAATCCGACGCGCGCCATCCCCAGACGTCCGGCAACGCAAAACCCGCCCCGTTAGACAGTAGGTTCGGCAACCATCAACTCCATCGACGGCGGGTAAAGTGTCGGGACGTACTTGCGCGCATCGACCCAGGCGTCGACCATATCGGCCCACTGCTGCATCATGTGGCGTCGCTGATGCTCATACTCAGCCTTGTTGTAGATGCCACGTGACGATCGGCCATCCTCATGAGCGAGGCACTTCTCGATCCAGTCGCTGTTGAAGCCAAGTTCGTTGAGGAGCGTTGAACCGGTGCGACGAAGATCGTGGACCGTGAAAGGTTCCAACGGCAGCCCCTCCTTCTTCGCCCGATCGACCACAGCATACGTGATCCGGTTGAAGGTCGCGCGCGACATCGGTGCGTCGGCGTCATATCGCGAAGGCAGCAGATAGCGTGAGTTACCCGCACAGGTTTTCAGTGCGATCAAAATGTCGAGTACCTGCTGCGAGAGATAGACGTTGTGCGGCTTAGACCGTTTCATCCGCTCCTTTGGAATCGACCAGACCGCATTTTCGAAGTCGACCTCATCCCAAGTGGCATCTTGCAACTCACTCTTTCGAACCATCGTCAACAGAAAGAGCTTCATTCCGAGCCGGATTGTTGGCAACGTCGCAACGTGATCGATCTGCTTCAGCATTATCCGGATCTCGCTGGGCGACAGAGACCGGTCCTTGGGCACGAACGTCGCGATCGACGCCGGTCCAACCTCGCTGGCAGGGTTCGGCACTTTCTCGCCGTGAAGGATTGCGAAGCCGTAGACGAGCTTGATGATGTCGCGAACGTGGACTGCGGTCGCAGGTGCACCACGATCTTTCACCTTTGCGCACAACACCCGCACATCACCTGACGCAATTTCGGTCAGAAGCCGGTTTCGGAACGTCGGCAATATGTCGCGCTCAAAGATGGCCCGCCGCATCGCACGCGTGCTGTCTGCCATCCTGGCCTCCTTCAGCCACCGTTCGCCAAATTCGCCGAAGCTCTTTGCCTCTTTGATACGGCGCTTCTCACGCTGTTTCTCCTGCGCGGGAGACCGGCCCTCTGCGATCGCCCGTCTCGCGTCCAGACACTTTTCCCGGGCGCGCGCAAGCGACAGACCCGACGGTCCATATCGCCCGATAGTCAATGTCTCGCGGCGGCCATTGAGGCGGTAGTCGTAACGGAAAGTCACAGTACCCGAAGTCGCGACGACGACATACATACCGTCACGGTCAGCCACCTTGTATGGATTATCCTGTTCTTTCAGGTTCTTAAGAGCTGTGTCTGTGAGCATAGCCTGTCTCCAACCGGTCCCAAAACCGTCGGATCAGTTCAAAAATACCGTCAGGCCAAAACGAGGCCGATAGAACCGGCATTTATCACGCGTTATCCGACACTTAGCTCCAAAAAAATACCGTCATGGAGCGTTGATCGCCTGACGGTATCTCCAGATTGAGGTTGAGGCAAGAGAGTTCGATACCGTCAGGATTACCGTCATATCGAGGCGCTTGCCACTGATAGATTGCGATAGTATTCGAGATAAATTATTATTTATATCAATGACTTACTGCTAGTTTCCGATAGTTCGCGAAACGTCCTGAAACACATCGTTTCATTCCCACTCAATCGTCCCCGGCGGCTTGCTCGTCACATCGTAAACCACCCGGTTGATGCCGCGCACTTCGTTGATGATGCGGGTCGCTGTGCGGCCCAAGAAAGCCATGTCGTAGGGATAAAAATCCGCTGTCATGCCGTCGACCGAGGTGACCGCCCGCAGCGCGCAAACGAATTCGTAGGTGCGGCCATCGCCCATCACGCCGACGGTTTGCACGTTGGTCAACACCGCGAAGGCTTGCCAGATCTTGTCGTAGAGACCCGCTTTGCGGATCTCGTCGAGGTAGATGGCATCGGCTTCCTGCAGAATCTTGATCTTTTCGCGCGTCACGCCGCCCGGCAGGCGGATGGCGAGACCGGGGCCCGGGAACGGGTGACGGCCGATGAAACTATCCGGCAGGCCCAGCTCGCGGCCGAGCGCCCGCACTTCGTCCTTGAACAGTTCGCGCAACGGCTCGACCAGCGCCATGTGCATGCGCTCCGGAAGACCGCCGACATTGTGATGGCTTTTGATCGTCACCGACGGGCCGCCGGAGAAGGAGACGCTTTCAATCACATCCGGATAGAGCGTGCCTTGGGCGAGAAACGCGAACTTGCCGCGACCATCGGCCTCCAGCTTGTGGGCTTCGCGTTCGAACAGCTCGATGAACAGGCGGCCAATTGTCTTGCGCTTGACTTCCGGGTCCGCCTCGCCTTCGAGCGCCGAGATGAAGATTTCCGAAGCGTCAACATGAACCAGATGCAGATTGTAGTGCTCGCGGAACATGGCGACGACCTGTGCCGCCTCGTCCTTGCGCATCAGTCCGTGATCAACCAGCACGCAGGTCAAGCGGTCGCCAATGGCTTCATGGATCAAGAGCGCTGCAACGGAAGAATCGACGCCGCCGGAGAGCGCACACAGCACACGGCCCTCGCCGACCTGTTCGCGGATCTTGTCGACCATTTCCTTGCGGTAGGCGGACATCGACCAGTCGCCCTCGATGCCGACGATCTTGTGGACAAAATTAGCCAGCAGTTTGCCGCCGTCGGGGGTGTGCACGACCTCCGGATGGAACATCGTGGTGTAGTATTTTCGCGCCTCATCCGCCGCGATGGCGAAGGGGGCATTCTCGGATGTGGCGATGACTTCGAAGCCTTGCGGAAGTTTCGTGACGCGGTCGCCGTGGCTCATCCAGACCGGGTAAGATTTGCCGACCTCCCACAGGCCTTCGAACAGCTTTGAAGCCTTCTTGATGTCGACATCGGCGCGGCCGAATTCGCGGGCGTGGCCGCCTTCCACCTCGCCGCCCTGCTGCAGGCACAGCGTCTGCTGGCCGTAGCAAATGCCAAGGATCGGCACGCCTGAATCGAACACCGCCTGCGGAGCCCTGGGCGAATTTTCATCCAGCACCGAAGCCGGGCCGCCAGAGAAGATCACGCCCTTCGGCTGCATCTTTTCAAAGGCTTTTGCCGCCGACTGGAACGGGTGGATTTCGCAATAGACTCCGGTCTCGCGCACGCGCCGCGCAATCAACTGCGTGACCTGCGATCCGAAATCAATGATGAGAATGGACTGGTGAGGTGTCGTGTTCATGGCGAGGCCATAAAGAAAAACACGAGTCGGCGCAACGGGTTGCGCGCATCTGCCAACAGTCTGATTCAGGCACCTCACGGGATGAATCAACCCGTTAAAGGATTGGTTCATATATTAGCGTCTTCTTGAGGAATTGGTTGAAGACGCGGCGGATCGCTTCAACTGACCAGTTCACCAAGCGTGGCGAGGATGGAGGCCCACACCCGCTTGTGACCATCGCGGCTTTGCTCGCTGACAAACTTGACATGGGTCAGTTCGACATCGGTCGCGCCGCCATCGACGGGGGTGAAGTTGAGCGTGACGAATGAGCCCTCGGCGGAGAAAGGCGACTCCCAGGTGAAGACGATTTTCGAATAGGGATCGATCACCTGATAGGTTCCGGCGTGTGGGCTTTCCTGGTCACGCTTGACGATAAAGGAAAAGCGGCCGCCGACTTTCGCGTCTATCTCGGCGTAAGGCACTGTAAAGCTGTCGTCCGGCACCATGTATCTGGCCATCATTTTCGGGT
The DNA here is from genome assembly GCA_041751995.1 of Rhizobiaceae bacterium. Classification (GTDB taxonomy): domain Bacteria; phylum Pseudomonadota; class Alphaproteobacteria; order Rhizobiales; family Rhizobiaceae; genus JANMEX01. The sequence continues at coordinate 4,252 of JBGSHY010000031.1, forward strand.
TCAGCCAGGCATCGAATATCTTCTTTGCAGGCTGGTTGATGCGGCGTGTTACGGTCAGGCTCAGGTCGCTCATATTACTCATCCTCGTTCAACAAAGTGTCCAGTTTTTCCAGGCGCAGTTCCCAGGTTGAACGCAGCTGTTTGAACCAGCCGTCGATGAGCGAAACGGGGCCAAGTTCGGCACTGATCCAATGCACCCTGCCCGCCATTTTGCGAGAAACCAGTCCCGCGGCTTCCAGCACCTTGATGTGTTTGGAAACCGAGTTCAGGCTCATCCGATAGTAAGCTGCCAGATCGGTGACCCGCGTCGGCCCTTCCTGCACCAGCGTGGTGAGGATGGATCTGCGGGTCGGGTCACTTGTTGCTTTCAGAATTTCCGAAAGCCGCAATTCATCTGACTGACGTTCAACCATATGGGTGAATATACCGGTGTCTGAACAATAGTCAACCGCTTGGTTGAATAATTCTATTGCACGCTGGATGCCTTCGGCAACAGCCGGCCAGAGGCTATTTCGCCTGTGATCAAATCCACCGCCCCAGCCAGCCTTTCGTCAATAACATGCAGATACTCGGTCCAGTCATCAACATGCCTCAGTTCCGCCTTGCCGTCGGAAATGCCGCGCAGGCCTATCAGCGGAACGTTGAATGTCATGGCGACACGCTTCAGTGCGAAGGTTTCCATGTCGACCATGTCCGCTTCGATCACGTCATAAGCCGCGCCGGAGACGATGTTCGCGCCGGTGGAAAGCGTCGCTTGCTTCAGGCCGGGAATGCGCGGCTCCAGCGGCAGCACCACGGGCAGATCAAGGAATGGGGTCTTGCCTTTTTCAAAGCCAAGGGCCGAAGCATCCATGTCGCGGTAGGAAACGGACGAGGCTTGATAAATCTCAGTCTGCTCAAGGCTGCGAGAACCGGCCGAGCCAAGCGAAACAATCATGTCCGGCAGATCATTTGCAGCTTTCCTCTCGCCAAGGAATGCGGCCAGAACCATTGCGGATTCCACCGGACCGACACCGGTCAACAGCGGCGTGAAGCGGGCGCGCAGGTGCTGGCCGTATTCCGGTTCTGCTGCCATGACGAACAGCAATTTGTGGCCCACAGTTTGCAGATATTCAGCGTCGGTTTTCATGTCTCAGCCGATGCGGGATCGGCTTGGAAATGTCAATTCAACCACCAAAGCGAAGCGTTCAGCAACGTCGCGAAAGACACCCAGGCGGCATATGGAACAAAGAGCCATGCGGCCAATCGGTCCAAATTCCACGTTTTCGCAATGAACGCATAGATCAGGGCAAGCAAGCCGAGGATGACCACCAGAGCCGCGGCAAGCTGCTGCGCGCCAAAGAATACCGGCGACCAGATAAAGTTGAGCGCCAGTGCGACCCACCAGATTTTCATTGAAAGACTGTCGCGGTGGTTCGTCCACAAGCGCCATCCGGCGACAGCGATCATCACATAAAGGATTGACCAGACCGGCCCGAAAATCCAGTTCGGCGGATTGAACGGCGGCTTGGCGAGCGAGGCGTACCATTCGCCCGGCAGCGTATATAGCCCGATTGCCGTGCCGCCGCCGAGAACAAGAAGGATGAAGCCAATGAGGGACAAGATGGTGCGGGGCATGAAAAATCTCCTGTGTTGCGATGGTTACGCAAAAACGCTCCCGGCAGATTTAAGTTCGGTTCAGAACCGAAACAAAAAAGCCATCCGTGCCGGTGCGGCGCGGCGTCAGCGTCAGGCCTGACCTGCCGACAACAAACAGGTTTGGGTCAAATTTGCCCTGGCCTGCCAGTTCCGCGCCGCTTGAGGCGGAGAAATTTGCGTTTCCGGCCAGAAACGCCTCGACTTGCGCCTCATTCTCTTCGCGAAACAGCGAACAGGTGATGTAGACGATGCGCCCGCCGGGCTTCACGAAGTTTTTGGCTGACTGCAGGATCGACGCCTGCTCCCGGGTGCGGGTTTCCATCTGCGCGGGCGACAGCCGCCACTTGGCGTCAGGCCGGCGGCGCCAGGTCCCGGCCCCGGTGCATGGTGCATCGATCAGCACCATGTCCATCGCGCTTTCCAGTTCCGAAAGATCAGACTTGGCGGCCTTGACCTGAACGTTGCGCGTCTCGGCGCGCTTCAGCCGGTCGAAAATCGGCGCAAGGCGGACCTTGTCGCTGTCGGTGGCGAAAATCTGGCCCTTGTTGGCCATGATTGACGCCAGAGCCAATGTCTTGCCGCCGCCGCCGGCACAATAGTCGAGTACATTTTCACCCGGCGCCGCGCCCGAAAGATTGGCGACCAGCTGCGAGCCTTCATCCTGAATTTCAAACCAGCCCTTCTGAAATGCGGGCTCGGCCTGAATGTTCGGCTGGCGGTAGTCGCAGGTCCCTGCCGGAATGCGCAAGCCGTCCTCGGCCAGTTTGGACGCAACAACGCCGATATCCTTGGGCAGTTCGGCCATCACTTTTTCGCGGGTGGAGAGAAGGCGATTGACGCGCATGTCCACTGGCGGACGACCGGTTTGCGCCTGGCATTCGGCAACGAAGTCATCTCCGAACATCGCCTTCAGATGCGGCACGGTCCACTCGGGAACGTCAGCCTGAACATGGTCCTGTGCCTTTGAAAGGTCAGCGGCGCCAAAGGCTTCCAGCATCGCCTGTGCGGGCAACTGCGGCGCAAAACGGTCGCCTTCGAGTTTTGCCATCAGTGACGCAGGTGTTTCGTTCCAGCTATCGAGGAGGACTGCCGTGACCAATGGCAACGGACCATCATCACCCATGCGCCAGGAGAGCGACAATTTCTTGCGCAGCGCGTCATAGACAAGATTGCCGATGGCTGCGCGGTCGCCGGAACCGGCGAAACGGTGCGACAGGCCCCAATCCTTCAGCGCGTCTGCGACCGGCCGCTTGCGCGCCGCCATGTCCGCCAACACTTCGGCCGCAGCCGCTATTCGTCCACCCAAGCGCATGACAGGCTACCCTCAATCGCGTTTCGAGGGCTTCCTTACCCATGGCGTGGGGAAAAGGCCACAAGCTTGTTGCAGTGCTGACGGTTGCAAAGTCTATCCTGCGTTCGGAAAGAGCTTCCACTTTTTCGGGCGGAAGGCGATCTTCTCGCCAATCGCGGCGCGCTTTTCGGGCGGCAGTTCGATTTCAAGCCGGTGCCCGGCGGGCAGCTCCAGCTCGACATGGCGGGTGCCGGCGGTGCGGCGGGTGCCCAGGATCGTGCCTTCGATGGCTGCGGAAACACCATCCGTGATCTCGATGTCGTAAGGCCGGAAGAACAGCAACCCCTCGCCCGCAGGCATCGTCTCATCGGAATTGCCGATCTGCGTGCCATGGTAGCGGATTTGCCCAGCGCCGATGGTCACCGGCAGGCGCGAGGATTCGCCGATGAAGCCGAAAACGAAGGGGGTTGCCGGATTGTCGTAAATGTCGTCCGGCGTGCCGACCTGTTCGATCCTGCCCTTGCTCATCACCACAACGCGGTCGGCAAGTTCCAGCGCCTCTTCCTGATCGTGTGTCACGAATACGGTCGTGTGGCCGGTCTTGTTGTGGATTTCGCGCAGCCAGGAGCGCAGTTCGCGACGGACCTGCGCATCAAGCGCCCCGAACGGCTCGTCAAGCAGCAGCACTTTCGGCTCGATCGCCATGGCGCGGGCAAGCGCCACCCGCTGGCGCTGGCCACCGGACAGCTGCGCGGGATAGCGATTTTCGAGGCCCGGCAGTTGAACCAGTGCCAGCAATTCCATCGCGCGACGGCGGATTTCCGCCTTGTCCGGGCGATCTGCCGATGGCCGGACTTTCAAGCCAAAGCCGACGTTCTGAACGACAGTCATGTGGCGGAACAAGGCGTAGTGCTGGAACACGAAGCCAACGTGGCGTTCCTGCACGGTCTTGCGCGAGGCATCTTCGTCACCGAAGAAGATCGCGCCCTGCGTCGGGAATTCAAGCCCGGCGATCAGCCGCAGCAGCGTGGTCTTGCCGGAACCCGACGGCCCGAGCAGCGCGATCAGCTCGCCGGAGCGGATGTCGAGCGAAACGTCATTCAGCGCCGGAAAGGCGTCGAATTCTTTCAGCACGTTTTGAACGCGAACTTCCATTGAACAGACCTAATGTTAGCGAAGGGCGGAAAGCTCGTCGCTGAACTTCATTTCCAGAAGCGATTTCAGGACCAGCGTGAAAAGGGCAAGCGCGGCGAGCAAGGTGGCGACGGCAAAGGCGCCGACGAAATTATACTCGTTGTAGAGAATTTCGATGTGCAGCGGCATGGTGTTGGTGAGGCCGCGGATGTGGCCGGAAACGACCGATACCGCACCGAATTCACCCATCGCGCGGGCATTGCACAGGAGCACGCCATACAGCAGGCCCCATTTGATGTTGGGCAGCGTCACATTCCAGAATGTCTGCCAGCCGCTTGCGCCGAGCGACAGCGCCGCCTCCTCATCCGCCGACCCCTGCTCCTGCATCAGCGGAATGAGCTCACGGGCGATGAATGGAAACGTCACAAAAATGGTGGCTAAAACGATGCCGGGCACGGCGAAAATGACCTGAATGCCCCAGGACTTGAACAACGGCCCCAGAAGCCCGCCCGCGCCGAACAGCAGGACGAAAACGAGACCGGAGATCACCGGCGACACGGAAAAAGGCAGGTCAATCAGCGTGGTGAGGAAGGCTTTACCTTTGAATTCATACTTGGCGATGGCCCAGGAAGCGGCGATGCCGAAGACGAGATTGAGCGGCACGGCGATGGCTGCGACCAGCAATGTCAACTTGATGGCGGCAATGGCTTCCGGATCGACAATCGCAATGAAGAACTCGCCCGCGCCCTTACGGAAGGCTTCGACGAACACGGCGACGAGCGGCAGGATCAGGAAAAAAGCGAGATAGGCAAGCGCCACAAGCGTCAGGATCACGCGCCAGCGGCGGCTTTCGGTTGTCGCACGGCGCGGTTCGACGCGCAGCGGGTCTTCATGTAGGTCACGCGCCATAACCGTACCTCTTGCGGCTCCAGGCCTGAATGAGATTGATCACCAGAAGCATGGCGAACGAGATCGCCAGCATGATCGTGGCGATGGCGGTTGCGCCGGTATAGTTGAACTCTTCCAGCTTGATGACGATCAGCAGCGGTGCGATTTCGGTGACCTCCGGAATGTTGCCGGCAATGAAGATCACCGAACCATATTCGCCGACACCGCGGGCGAAGGCGAGCGCAAAGCCGGTGAGGATCGCCGGCGCAAGGCCCGGCAGCAGCACCTGGCTGATGGTCTGAAAACGGGTGGCGCCGAGCGTTGCTGAAGCCTCCTCCACTTCGCGGTCGATTTCCTCCATCACCGGCTGCACAGTGCGGACGATGAACGGCAGCCCGACAAAGATCAGCGCGGTGACGATGCCGACCGGCGTGAAGGCGATCTTGATGCCCGCAAGCTTGAAGACCTGGCCGATCCAGCCATTGGGGGCGTAGAGCGCCGTGAGCGCAATGCCGGCAACGGCGGTCGGCAGTGCGAACGGCAGATCAACGATGGCGTCAATGATGCGCTTGCCGGGAAAACGGTAACGCACCAGCACCCAGGCGATGATCACGCCGAACACGACATTGATCAGCGCGGCGGCGAAAGCCGTGCCAAACGAGATGTAAAGCGCATGTGTGACGCGGCTATCTGTTGCGATCTTCATGAATTCGCCGGGGCCAAGACCGGTGGATTTCAGCACCAGTGCCGCGAGCGGGATCAGAACGATCAGCGTCAGATAGACCAATGAAAAACCAAGCGCCAACCGGAACCCCGGAAGGACGCTTGGCTTTTTCCATGACTTCGCGAAGGCGAAGGATGATTGCATGCGTCGCCCTCAGTTGGCCGGCTTGTAGATCTGGTCGAACACGCCATCGTCGCCGAAATGATAGGGCTGAGCCTTGGCCCACCCGCCGAAAACCGGATCGTCGATGGATACGCGCTCCAGATCCGGCAGCATTGCCGCGTTTCCGCTCTTTGCAAATGCCGAATTGGACGGGCGGTAGTGGTGCTTGGCGATCAGCGTCTGGCCTTCGTCCGAATAGAGAAACTGCAAGTAAGCCTCGGCGGTCTCTCGCGTGCCGTGCTCGTCCACATTGGCGTCGACGACGGCGACCGGCGGTTCGGCAAGTATGGACACCGATGGGGTGACGATGTCGAACTGATCCTCACCAAAGGCGTCCAGCGCCAGCCATGCCTCATTTTCCCAGGTGACCAATACGTCGCCGATTTCGCGCCGTGCAAATGTGGTGGTCGATCCGCGCGCGCCGGTATCCAGCACCGGAACATGGCTGTAAAGGTCGCTGATGTAGTGTTTGATCCTTGCCTCGTCGCCGCCGAACTTGCGGTCTGCCCAGGCCCATGCGGCAAGATAGTTCCAGCGCGCGCCACCCGAAACCTTTGGATTGGGCATGATGACTTCAATGCCTTCATAGACGAGGCTGTCCCAGTCGGAAATGCCTTTCGGATTGCCTTCCCGCACGAGAAAGACAATCGTGGATGTGTAAGGACAGGAATTGTTGGGCAGACGGCTGCGCCAGTCCTTGGCAATGCGCCCGGACTTCTTGACGATTGCGTCGATGTCGCTTTGCAATGCCAAGGTCACGACATCAGCTTCCAGTCCATCAATCACCGCGCGGGCCTGCTTGCCGGAACCACCATGGGAGGCGAGAATCTTGACGGTGTCACCGGACAGTTTTTTGCGCGAAAGCGCGAATGCCGCATCAATTTCCCGGTAAAGCTCGCGCGTCGGATCATACGAAACGTTCAAAATCGTGGTTTGCGCCAGCGCCGAAGCGTCGAATTGAAAAAGCCCCAACAGGAGAAGCAGCCATTTGCGCATTCGGTTCTCCTTTCCACGGTCCAGTTCACCGCGAAACTACAGAAGCATTCGATCCCGCATAACCTTTGAATACCCCTTATCCGGCCTCATGCGGGAAGTTCATTCCATTTAGGGGCAAATACCGGCATCAATTTTTCACAGACCCATGAAACACTTGCGGATGGCTTTTGCGCACCCAAGCCGCCTGTGCAGCATAACTGAGCAAAAAAAGGCCGGAAACATTGTCCCCGGCCTTTCGGTTCTGCTTTGTCCAGATGTCAGTCGCGGCCGAGCAGCGCCTTCCAGATGACGGCGCCGAGCGCTGAGCCTGCCAGCGGGGCGAGCCAGAACAGCCAGACTTGGCCCAACGCGCCAGTGTCCGCGAAGATCGCGGCGCCCAGCGAACGGGCCGGATTGACCGAGGTGTTGGACACCGGAATCGACACCAGATGGATCAGCGTCAGCCCGAGACCAATCGCGATCGGCGCAAAGCCTGCCGGTGCGGTCTTGTGTGTCGAACCGAGGATAATGATCAGGAAGAATGCGGTCATGACCACTTCCATGATCAGCACGGCCAGCATCGAATAACCGCCGGGCGACAGGGCGTCATATCCGTTCGATGCAAAGCCACCGGCGACAAAACCGGCCTTGCCGGACGCAATGACGTAAAGCACCGCCGCGCCGGCGATGCCGCCGGCAATCTGCGCGATCCAGTAGCCGGGCAGATCCTTGAATTCAAAACGGCCGCCAAGCGCAAGGCCCAGCGAAACCGCCGGGTTGAAGTGTCCGCCGGAAATGCCGCCGACCGTGTAAGCCATCGTCAAGACAGTCAGGCCGAAGGCCAGCGAGACGCCAAGGAGGCCGATGCCGACTTCCGGAAATGCTGCCGCCAGAACCGCGCTGCCGCAGCCGCCAAAGACCAGCCAGAATGTGCCGAAAAACTCGGCCGCCAGTTTGTTCATGATTTTTTTCCCTCCGAATCATGTCCCTACAGGGCGAAACATATAAGCGAAGGCTGATAGGTGACTAGTGGCTGTGCAATCAGGCCGCGATCAGGCGCGCGGCGATCAATCCGCACAGCGCAAAGGCGAGGAAGAAACTCGCAACGAACAGCGGGCGGCGATAGCGGAGCCTGTTTGTCGTGACGTGCACATAGGCATGGCCAATGCGGACCAAAGCGAACAGCCAGGCAAGCGTGACGGCAACCTGGCCTGCAGCTCCCAAGACAAAGAGAACGAGGCATGCGGCGTAAAACAGCACCGGCAGTTCGAACTGGTTGATGAGGCTTCGCGCCACCGTGGCGCTCGGCTCGGGCTCAACCGTCGGGATGCGGAAATCCGCTGCCTTGGCTTTGCCTTCGCGAATCGAACCCATCCGGCGGATGGACATCAGGCCGTAAATGGCAAATGTCAGCCCCATCTGCACCAGCATCGGCCAGAAAATCGCTTCACCGTTCATGACAGCCTCTTGTGTTTCAGTGTGGAGAGATAAAGCGCCGCGGCAACGATTGCCGCCACGATCAGCGCAGCGAATTTGAGCGTGGTCAGCGTCGGGATCAAGGCCAATAAAGCGTCATCCCCCGACTTCAGCCACCGGACCACATTCCAGTTTTCGATGTAGTCGGCAAGTGCATAGGCGGCTGGCAAGAGAGCGGCGCCCAGCCGTTTGGCCTTGCCGCCAAGCGCCTTGAAGCGCGGCAAGCCTTCACCCGCCCGCAGCAAGATCACGGTGACCGCCACAGCCAGCAAAGCCGGAAACACCAGATCAAGGCCGAGCGAATGCCAACGCAAATAGGCGTCAAGTCCCGTCCCGCCATTGCCGGCGAGGCAGGTTTTGGCGGTCGAATATGCGGCAAAATCCGGAGGGAAATTCATGTCGGGCGCGGTGAATCCGCATCCGGCCTGTTTTTCGATCAACCAGCGCACCGGCGCAAAGGCGAGATAGGCAATGGCGGTTGCGGCAAGCAACAGCCATTCGCCACGGCGAAACATCATTGCCTACATGCCGCCCGGATAGTTCGGGCTTTCGCGGGTGATGGTCACATCATGCGTGTGGCTTTCGCGAAGGCCTGCGCTTGAAATGCGCACGAACGTCGCTTTCTCGCGGAACTCGGCAAGGTTTGCCGCACCGGTGTAGCCCATGGCGGCGCGGAGGCCGCCGGCGAGTTGGTGCAGCACCGCGGAAACCGGCCCCTTGTATGGCACCTGCCCTTCGATGCCTTCCGGCACGAGTTTGAGCGTGTCGCGCACCTCGGCCTGGAAATAACGGTCAGCCGAGCCGCGCGCCATCGCGCCGACAGAACCCATGCCGCGGTAGGCTTTGAACGAGCGGCCTTGGTACAGATAGACCTCGCCGGGGCTTTCGTCGGTTCCGGCCAGCAGCGAGCCGATCATCGAGGCCGATGCGCCAGCAGCGAGCGCCTTGGCCAGATCGCCGGAGAATTTGATGCCGCCGTCGGCGATCACCGGAATGCCATGCTTGTGGGCTGCGTCGACCGATTCCATGATGGCAGTCAGTTGCGGCACGCCGACACCGGCGACGATGCGCGTGGTGCAGATCGAGCCCGGGCCGATGCCGACCTTTACGGCGTCCGCACCGGCGTCAATCAGCGCCAGCGTGCCTTCGCGGGTGGCGACATTGCCGGCAATGATGCGCACCGAGTTGGAGAGTTTCTTGGCGCGGGTGACGGCGTCGAGCACGCGCTGCGAATGGCCGTGCGCCGTGTCGATGACGATGACGTCAACGCCGGCGTCAATCAAACGCTCGCAGCGTTCGAAACCATCATCGCCGACGGAGGTGGCGGCGGCAACACGCAAGCGCCCCTGCGCATCCTTTGACGCGTTCGGGTTCAGCTGCGACTTTTCAATGTCCTTGACGGTGATCAGCCCGACGCAATGGCCGTTTTCGTCAATCACCACCAGCTTTTCGATGCGGTGCTGGTGGAGGAGATGCTTGGCCTGTTCCTGATCGACATTTTCAGTGACCGTCACGAGATTGTCGCGCGTCATCAGTTCGTAGATTTTCTGGTGCGGATCGGAGGCGAAGCGGACGTCGCGGTTGGTGAGGATGCCGACAAGGCGGCCGGTCTTGCCAGGTCCGCCGCCCTCGACCACCGGAATGCCGGAAATGCCGTGGGCGTTCATGAGGCCTCGCGCTGCGGCCAGCGTGTCATCCGGACCGATGGTGACCGGATTGACGACCATGCCGCTTTCGAATTTCTTGACCTGCCGGACCTCTTCGGCCTGACGCTCGGGATCGAGGTTACGGTGGATGACGCCGATGCCGCCGGCCTGCGCCATGGCGATGGCGAGACGCGATTCGGTGACTGTGTCCATCGCCGAGGAAATGATCGGGATGTTGAGATCAATATCCTTGGCAATCGTGGTGCGCAAATCGGTCTGGCCGGGCATGACTTCCGAATGGCCGGGCTGCAAAAGCACGTCGTCAAAGGTGAGCGCGTGGGCGCCGGTGACTGTTTCGCGGATGATTGCCATTGTCATTCCTTTGATAAACGCGTTCAGCGGTGCAAAACATGCACCGGCCCGCTGGCTGGCCATTCAGGATTGACGGCGGCGTGTAACACCAATGTGTCACATTGGAAAGGCGTGGCGCCTGGCCATTCCCGACTTTTTTGCCGCACGGCCAATTGCGGCTTGCGCGGGCGTCGAAAAGCAAAACTTGACATTTCAACGGCATGCGCCCATATGAGCGTCATCGATGCTTGTTTGACTGATCTTTGTTGCTGCCAGCGCTTAGCGCTCCTGTACGAATATCCCCTTCAAAATTCGAAAAACACAGTGCCGTGCATATCGTGCGACACAATCTTCATTACGATCGAAAGGGTTCGTTATGGCTACTGGTACAGTTAAATGGTTCAATTCCACCAAGGGCTTCGGCTTCATTCAGCCTGACAACGGCGGCGCGGACGTGTTCGTCCACATCTCTGCTGTCGAGCGCGCAGGTCTGCGCACGATCAACGAAGGCCAGAAGCTTTCGTTTGAATCAGAGCGTGATGCACGTTCGGGCAAGATGTCTGCTGGTCAGCTTCAGGCTCTCTAATTAGCTTAAACTGCCGGTGACCACGGATGTACCGGCACTGTTGCAGTTTCAGTTGAATTGAAAGACCGGGCGAAAGCCCGGTCTTTTTGTTTGTGTGGGTGAGGCACGACGGGCGGAGCCCGGCAAATCATACCAGTGGCATGATTTGAGTGCCGAACGCCCGGAGCCATGCGACGGGCCGGTGGCTGACCCTGATCTTGACGCCAAGGTCATTGTTAGTCTGCCTGTAGCGCAAACCTGTCTCGCCTATTGGGGCCTGTTGCGTAACTCGATAGTTTGAGTGTTTTTTACGGTTCTGCTTCATGATGGCGAGGCGGATTTCCGTTTGACCTGTTGGCCTGGCGGCTGTTTTCATCTTTTTACTTGGTTTTGGACGGAGTCCGGGCGTGGT
>JBGSHY010000032.1:0-76719 GCA_041751995.1 Rhizobiaceae bacterium
AATCCAGCGCCTCATCGCCCGCTCGCTCCGCGCCGTTGTTGACCTCGAAGCGCTCGGCGAGCGTCAGATCACCGTCGATTGCGATGTCATCCAGGCCGATGGCGGCACCCGCACCGCCTCCATCACCGGCGGCTGGATCGCGCTGCAGCAGTGCCTCAAATGGATGGAAGCGCGCAAAATGCTTTCCCTTGAAAAAGTGCTGAAAGACCATGTCGCGGCCATTTCCTGCGGCGTTGTCGGCGGCGGCCCGGTCATCGACCTTGACTATCTTGAAGATTCCAACGCCGGCACTGACGCCAACTTCGTCATGACCGGCAAGGGCGGCATCGTCGAAATCCAGGGCACCGCCGAAGGCCACCCTTTCAGCCAGGAAGAGTTTCTCGAGCTGATGGCGCTGGCCCGCAACGGCATCACCGATCTGGTCGGCCTCCAGTCCAAGGCGGTGGGTTGATCTGCCATGAAGCCCGCTTCGGTTCTTGAATCGGCGCTCTATGTCGATGACCTTGAAAAGGCGGAAGCCTTTTATGTCGGCATTCTGGGCCTTGACCTTGTCGGCAAGGTGGAAGGTCGTCACGTCTTCTTCCGCTGCGGGACCAGCATCGTTTTGTTGTTCAACGCGTCGGCCACGCGTGTGGCTTCTGCAAACGCCAGTCTGCCGGTACCGGTCCATGGCGCATCCGGGCAGGGCCATCTCTGTTTCCGTGCGACTTCGGACGAGATGGACCAATGGATCGCGCGGCTGGAAAGCCACGGTGTCGCGATTGAAGCCGGTTTCATCTGGCCGGCGGGTGGCCGGTCCATCTATTTCCGCGATCCTTCGGGCAACAGTCTCGAGTTTGGCGAACCGAAAATCTGGGGGCTTTCTTGACCATGGGCATGAAACTTCACGCAGGCGACCGGCTCGTGCTTGCCACCCACAATCAGGGCAAGCTGAATGAGTTCCGCCAGCTTCTGCAGCCTTTCGGCATCGACATTGTTTCGGCCGGTGAGCTCGGGCTGCCGGAACCTGAAGAAACCGGAACGACCTTCGAGCAGAACGCATTCACCAAGGCCCACGCCTCGGCCTCAGCATCCGGCCTGATTGCGCTTTCCGATGATTCCGGCCTTTGCTGCGATGCCCTTGATGGGGCGCCCGGCGTCTATACGGCTGATTGGGCCATCCAGGGTGACGGCACCCGCAACTGGGTCAACGCCATGCAGAAGGTCGAGGACGCTTTGCAGGAAGCCGGCGCGGCAACGGATACCCGGCGCACCGGCCGTTTCACAGCAGTCCTTTGTCTCTGCACTCCTGATGGCCAAGCCGAATATTTCCGCGGCGAAGCGCCGGGGACCCTCGTCTGTCCACCGCGCGGCAAAGATGGGTTTGGCTATGATCCGATGTTCCGCCCGAAAGGCCACAGCCGCACGTTTGGCGAAATGACCGCCGACGAAAAACATGGCTGGAAGCCGGGCATGGCAGAGGCCCTCTCCCACCGCGCCCGCGCCTTCAAGCTGTTCGCTGAAAGCGCGCTGGAAAGTCCTGTCGCATGATCAAGCCGGATGACGGCGCGCCCGGCTTCGGCGTCTATCTGCATTGGCCCTTCTGCGCCGCCAAATGCCCCTATTGCGATTTCAATTCTCACGTCCGCTTCGATCCGCCGGACCAAAAGCGATATGCCGCCGCATTCGCGCAGGAACTTGCCGTCATGCGCCAGCGCACCGGTGCCCGCACCGTCAAGAGCATTTTCATCGGCGGCGGCACGCCGTCACTGATGGACCCGTCCACCGTCGGCGTGCTTCTCGATACCGTCGCCAGCCTTTGGACTGTTCCAGAAGACATCGAAATCACCCTTGAAGCCAATCCGTCGAGCGTTGAAGCTGACCGTTTCCGCAGCTATCGCGCCGCCGGCGTCAACCGTGTGTCGATGGGCGTGCAGTCGCTGGATGACGATCAGTTGAAATTCCTCGGCCGGCTTCACACCGTCGAAGAAGCGCTCAAAGCCATCGGCCTTGCGCGCGACATTTTTCCGCGCATGTCGTTCGATCTGATTTATGCCCGCCCGAACCAGACGCCGCAATCCTGGGAGAAAGAGCTCAACCGCGCCATCGATCTGGCCGCCGACCATCTGTCGCTCTACCAGCTCACAATCGAGGACGGCACCGCCTTTCACCGCCTTCATGCCAAAGGCAAGCTCAAAACCCTCGACGATGCCCTTGCTGCTGACCTTTATGCCCTGACTCAAGGCGTCACTGCGTCACGAGGTTTGCCGGCTTATGAAATTTCAAACCACGCCCAACCCGGCGCGGAAAGCCGCCACAATCTGGTCTATTGGCGCTATGGTGATTATGTCGGCTCAGGCCCCGGCGCGCATGGACGGTTTGATGAGGGCAATCTGCGGTCCGTCACCATCACCGAGCGCAACCCGGAAAAATGGCTCCAGCGCGTCGAAAGCCAAACTCACGGCATCGTCGAAGAGGAAAGCCTGAACCAAAGCCAGCAGGCCGACGAATTCCTGCTGATGGGCCTTAGGCTCACTGAAGGCATCGACATTCCCCGCTTCGAACAGCTTTCTGGCCGATCGCTCAACCAGAAACGCGTCTCAATCCTGCGGGAAGAGGGCATGATCGAGCCCGTCGGCAACAGCCGCCTCCGTGCGACGCCTTCGGGCATGATCGTGCTCGACGCCGTGGTGGCCGATTTGGCGATGGATTAGCGCCACTTCACTTCGCCCCGCTTGCGGGGAGAAGCATCAATTTGCCCTCACACCTTTGGCTGTTGATGAGTCGCGCAATGTATCCCGCCGCCGACCTCGCCAATCGGATCAATGTTCAACGTCACGACCTCGCGGCCCTTGTAGAGCGCTGAGAGCGTCGCCTTGGCCTCGGCATCCGTGTCAGGGTCACCAAACTCGGCCGAAATCACCGCGCCGTTGCAGACGTAATAATTGACGTAGGAATTGACAAAGCCCTCCGACTTGACCCGTGTGGTGTTGGGTTCGGGGATGATGACGAGTTCCAGCCCCTCACCGTTTGGAAGACGGATTGCGGACAGGGCGTCATAGGTTTCATTGGCCGATTTGGACCAGGGATCTTCCTCGTCCAGCTCCTGCGGCAGTTGGATCAGCACCACGCCCGGCTGCGAAAACCGCGCCAGTGCGTCGATGTGGTAGTCGGTAATGTCCGCTCCCGAAACACCCGGCGCCCAGATCACCTGAGTTGCCCCCATGGTTTCCTTGAGCATGGCCTCGACGTCGGCCTTGCTGCCCTTGTTGCGGTTCGGGTTGATCCACGAGCTTTCATGCGCGATCAGCATGCCCTTGCCGTCGCTCTCCACGCCGCCCGCCTCGCCGACCAGTCCGGCGTCGAACACTTTGAGCCCCAGCCGTTCGGCGACCTTGGCGGCGATCTTGCCGTCATTGTCGTGGATTTGCTTGTTGCCCCAGCCATTGAAGTTGAACTGCGTCAGCGCAATGCCGCCCTTGCCGTCGATGACAAATGACGGACCGGAATCGCGCGCCCACAGATCGTCGGTTGGAATGTCCCAGATTTCAACCTTCTGGCCCAAGAGCTTGCGCGCCGCCGCTTCGTGGTCCTTTGCCATCATCATGACAACGGGTTCAAACTCGGAAATTTTGTTGGCGATGTCACTGATCGTCTTCTGCAGTACTTGCGGAAACGCCGGGTCTTCGTGGATTTTCGTGTTCACCGGCCATTGCATGAAAGTCCGCTCATGCGGCAGGGATTCGTCCGGATAGAAATACCCGGCAGACGCTGCCCCGCCTGCGGCAAAGCTGCGGCCCGGAAAAAGCCCGGTGCCTGAAAGCGCTGCGGCGCCATGCAAAAAAGTCCGGCGTGACATCATGTCAATCGTCTCCACTGTCCGGCATGGCCGGTTCGTTCCAATTTGAGTCAATTCCTTACAGGTCATCGGTTGCGGAATTGTTTCCGGCTTTGCGCAATGAATGAATTTGTACAAGGTGCATCAATGCGGCTTCTGCGCTAAAGCCGTTCGTGAAACAGGTCAGAACCGCTTGATGGAACACACCCGGACATTTCGCATTGGTGACGCCGTCATGCAGGCAAGGCCGCTTGAGCCGGCGCTGTATATCGTCGCCACGCCCATCGGCAATCTCAGTGACATCACCTTGCGGGCGCTGGAAACTCTGGCTGCCTGCGATCTGGTCGCCTGCGAAGACACCCGCACATCGCGTGTTCTTCTCGACCGGTACGGCATTTCCACCAAAACCGTTTCTTACCATGTCCACAACGAAGCCTCGTCCGGAGAGCGCCTTCTCGAAGACATCGTATCGGGAAAGTCTGTTGCATTGATATCCGATGCCGGAACGCCGCTGATATCTGATCCCGGTGAGCGCATCACAGCGCTCGCCAAGGAACGCGGCATCCGCGTCGTGCCGATACCCGGGGCGTCTGCGGTGCTTGCCGCCCTGTCGGCGTGCGGCATTGCCACAGAGCGCTTTTTCTTCGATGGGTTCCTTCCCGCCAAACAAGGCCAGCGCCGCAGCCGCCTTGCGTCCCTCGCCTCCCTCGATGCGACCCTGGTCTTCTATGAAGCGCCGCATCGGCTGACCGAGACGCTGGAAGACATGAAATCCGTCTTTGGCGATGCCCGAATCAGCGCAGTCTGCCGTGAACTCACCAAAACCTTCGAGGAGATCACTCGGAGCGATTTCCGCACCCTGTTGGAGCGCTATTCGAGCGATGTCCGGACGCGCGGCGAGATCGTCATTGTCGTCGCCCCGCCGGCTGAACAGGTGACTGGAGCAACCGACATTAATGCCCTGCTGCGCGCATTGATCGCCGAAATGCCGGCCTCAAAAGCCGCCGCGGAAGCCTCCCGCCTGACCGGCGAACCCAAGGGAGAACTCTACAAACGGATCCTTGCCATGAAGTCCGGGGACAATGGCTAAGCGCCTGACCAGACAGGAGGCCGAACGTCGTGGCCATCGCGGTGAGTGGCTTGCCGCCTGGTTTCTGCGCTTCAAGGGCTACCGCATCGTCACCAAACGTTTCAAGACCAAGACCGGTGAGGTCGATATCATCGCCCGCAAGAAGGATCTGATTGTGATGGTTGAGGTCAAGGCCCGCCCGACCGTGCTTGAGGCGATGGATGCGATTACCGCCACAGCCCAGCGGCGCATTGAAGCGGCAGGCGACATCTGGCTGTCACGCCAGAAGGATTTTGCCAAACTTTCAGTGCGTTACGATCTGATCGCCATACTGCCGCGCAAATGGCCGGTGCATGTCGAGCGGCTGTTTGATGGACGAAACGGCTGAATTCAGCCGCCCGCCGCCTTTTGCCGCTCGCGCTTTGATCCGCCGCGTTTGGTGAGAACGCTTTCCAGCCAATCTGTCCGCAACTCCGGCACCGAGGCCAGGAGATTTTCAGTGTATTCATGATAGGGCGGCGCGAAGATTTTTGTCGTCGGCCCCTCATCCACCAGCTGCCCTTTGAGCATCACTGCGGTGCGGTGTGCAATGCGCCGGACAATGCCCAGATCATGGGTGATGAACAGGTACGCCACGCCCAGATCATCCTGCAGCTTCTTGAGAAGCTTGAGGATTTCGTCGGCCACCAACTGGTCCAGCGCCGATGTCGGCTCGTCGCAAATGATGAGATCCGGGTCCGCCGCCAAGGCGCGGGCAATACAGATGCGCTGCTTTTGGCCGCCCGAAAGCTGCGTGGACAGGCGTCCGGCATAATCTTCGGGCAGGCCCACCTGCCGCAACAGTTCCGCCACACGGATTTTGACTTCTGCTGCGGACTTGTTGAAGTAGAACGCCACCGGCCGGCCGATGATCTCGCCGATGGTCTGGCGCGGATTGAGCGCCACATCCGGCAGCTGGTAGATGAACTGGATCTTGCGCAAGTCATCCTTGCTGCGTTCTTTGAGCGCGACTGACAATTCCTGGCCGTTGAATTTGACCGAGCCGGATGCACGCGGCAAAAGTCCGACAATCAGCCGCGCCAACGAGCTCTTGCCCGAGCCGGATTCGCCCACGACCGCAACCGTTTCGGACCGGGCCACAGACAGCGACACGTCATTGACCGCCTTGAATGTGCCGTAGAAGCCGACTGCATTCTTGATGTCGAGAATGATGTCCTCACGCGGTTTGTCGAGCGTGGACGACAAATGGTCGGCTTCCTTGCGCTCGCTGACCAGGGCGCGGGTATAGGGGTCTTTCGGCGCCGACAGGATTTGGCCCGTGTCACCGATTTCGATCATGTTGCCGCCGCGCAGCACCATGATGCGGTCGGAAACTTGCGCCACTACGGCCAAATCATGGGTGATGTAGAGCGCTGCGGTGTTGTAATCGCGGATGATTTTTTTGATCAACGCGAGAACTTCGATCTGCGTCGTCACATCCAGAGCGGTCGTTGGCTCGTCAAACACCAGCAAATCCGGACGGCAGGACATGGCCATCGCGGTCATTGCACGCTGCAGCTGGCCGCCGGACACCTGATGTGGATAGCGGTAGCCGAAATGCTCGGGATCGGGAAGATCAAGCGCCTTGAACAGTTCGATCGCCCAGGCTTCCGCCTCCTGCTTGTTCATCATGCCGTGCTGGATCGGCATTTCGGTGACCTGGTCAATCAGCCGGTGCGCAGGATTGAATGAGGCTGCCGCGCTTTGCGCGATATAGGCAATGCGCTGGCCGCGCATGTCGCGACGCCCGTCTGCCGAAAGATCGCGGATTGAAATCCCGTCAATTTCAATGGTGCCGCCGGTGATCCGGCAGCCAGCCCTCGTATAGGCCATGGCGCCGATGCCGATGGTCGATTTGCCGGCGCCCGATTCGCCGATCAGGCCGAGCACTTCGCCGCGCTTGAGTTCCAGCGAGACATTATTCACCAGCACGTTGCCGCTGATGGACTCGATGCGCAGGTCGCGGATTTTCAGGACTTGTTCAACAGCCATGGCTCACATCTCCGCAGAAGCGCCGGAAGGCCGGGCATTGATTGACAGGATCCAGTCGACGATCAGGTTCACGCCGATGGTCATCAGGGCGATCATTGCCGCGGGCCAGAGCGGAGCGGGCAGGCCGAAGGAAATCGCCTTGCCGTTTTCGCGCACCATGCCGCCCCAGTCAGCATAGGGCGGCTGAATGCCAAGTCCGAGGAAGGATAGGCCGGCGACAAACAGGAAGTTGAAGCAGAAGCGCAGGCCGAACTCCGAGATCATCGGCGGCAGCACGTTTGGCAGCACCTCGCGGGTCATCACCCACCACAGGCCTTCACCGCGCAGCTTGGCAGCTTCAACATATTCCAGCACGGCAATATTCATCGACACGGCACGCGCAAGACGGAACACGCGGGTGGAATCGAGGATTGCGATGGTGATGATCAGGGTCGGGATCGACGAGCCGAACATCGAAAGAATGATAAGCGCAAAGACCAGAAGCGGGATGGACAGCATCACATCGACAATGCGCGACAGGATCTGGTCAATCACATTTCCGCCTGTCGAGGCGAGGAGGCCGAGTGTCGTTCCGATGAGGAACGACAACACCGTCGTGGCCAGGGCAATGCCGATGGTCATTCGCGCGCCGTAGATGATGCGGGACATCATGTCCCGGCCGATCTGGTCGGTGCCCATCCAGAAGGCGGAAGAGGAAGGAGCCCAAGTGTCGGAGACCGTCTCAGCCTGGCTGTAGGGCGCGATCCATGGCGCAAAAATTGCCAGGAACACAAAAAAGCCGACGATCGCAATGCCCACCCAGGCAGATCCGTTGGGTTTGTATCCGAATATGGTCATGGCTCAGCCCCCCCGGGTCGGCTTGCGCAGGCGCGGATTGGCAAGGATCGCCAACACGTCGGCCACAGTGTTCAAAATGATGAATGTTGCGGCAAAAAGCAGGCCGCAGGCCTGAACAACAGGCAGATCGCGCTTGGTCACCCCGTCGACCATATATTGGCCAACACCCGGATAGACGAACACCACCTCGATGACCACCACGCCGACGATCAGGTAGGCGAGGTTCAACGCGATGACCGAGATGATCGGCGCAGCAGCATTGGGCAAGGCGTGTCTCAATATGACACGCGAGCGCGGCATGCCCTTCAGAAACGCCATTTCAATATAGGGCTGCGACATGATGGACAGAACCGACGAGCGCGTCATGCGCAGCATGTGCGCTGCGACCAGCATGGTCAGCGTTACGGCAGGCAAGGCAATCTTGTAGAGCATTTCCGACAACGGCATGCCCTCAAACACCGTCGACAGCGACGGGAACCAGCGGAGCTTGACCGCAAAAACCAGGATCAAAATGTAGGCGATGAAGAATTCCGGCACGGAAATCGTCGCCAGCGAGACAATGTTGGACCAGCGGTCCTGCCACTTTCCTTCATTGATGGCGGCGATGATGCCAAGGCCTACCGACAAGGGAACGGCAATAAGGGCAGCAACACCTGCAAGGAAAAGCGTGTTTTTGAATTTCTTCATCAGCTCGGGAAGAATTTCCCGCTTGTTGGTCAGAGCCTGACCAAAGTCGCCCTGGATGGCCCCGCTGAACCATTCGAAGTAACGGACAATCGCGGGACGGTCGAGCCCAAGCTCGCGGCGGAATGCCTCAAGTGTTTCAGGCGTCGCACCCTGGCCAAGAACGGCACTGGCCACATCGCCCGGCAGAATTTCGGTGGCGGCAAAGATCAGCACGCTGACTGCCAGAAGGGATAAAAACCCAAGGGCGATCCGAGTTAAAATAAATTTCGTCATCAGATCGCCCCCAGTTTCTTCATTTAGTGGTCAGTTTGCCGGTCTTATGCGAACCAGCCTTTTTCCGACATGCGATTGTCGTTCAGGTCGTAACGGGCATGTGGAGTTGCGCCCATGACGTTCTTGGCATAGCCGTCGAGATAGTCGGTGATGGCAAAGCAAACCATGCCGCCATCATCGGAAACCAATTCCTGTGCCCTGCCGTACATTTCCTTGCGCTTGGCATCGTCCAGTTCGACGCGTGCTTCGACGATGATTTTCTGGAACTCCGGGTTGACCCAGTTGGTGTCGTTCCAGTCGCTCGGTTCGCCCTTTTCGTTGGCGCCATAGATCTGCGTCATGACCTGGTCAGCCGACAGGCGGCGGCCCCAGTACACGGCGCAGAACGGAACCTTGAGCCAGACATTGTCCCAGTAGCCGTCGCCGGAGACCTTGTTGACCGTAAGGTCAATTCCAGCCTTCTTTGCCGATTCCTGGTAGATCTGGGCGCAGTCAACAGCTGTTGACCATGCCCCTTCCGAGGTCTGCAATTCGATGGCGGTACCAGCAGCGATACCGGCCTTCTTGAAGTGGAAAGCAGCCTTGTCAGGATCGTAAGCGCGCTGCGGCATCGCCGTGTTATAGTATGGGTTCAGGGCGTCAAGCGCATGGTCGTTACCCGGAACGGCATAACCATTGTAGACCTGTTTGATGATCGCTTCACGGTCGATGGCATATTTCAGAGCCAAGCGAAGATCGACGTTGTCCTTATAAGGGGCAGCCATTGTGTCCATAACAAAGCAGAAGCGGTTGCCCGTACCCTTTGTGCGAACGATATTCAGGTTGGCGTCCTTCATCAGAAGATCGACTGTGCGCGCGTCCAAACGGTTTGCAGCATGGATTTCGCCGGACTGCAAGGCGGCCGTGCGGGCGGCAGCATCCTGAATGTTGCGGATTTCAACCGTGTCAAAGTTGGCGCGGCCAGCCTTCCAGTAGTCGCCGCGATTCTTGAACACTAGGCGAACGCCCGGCTCGAAGGATTCCAGCGTGTAGGCACCGGTACCAATCAGTTTCTGCCAGTCGGTAAAGTCTTTCGGAACGACGATCAAATGGTAGTCGCCAAGAATGACCGGGAAGTCGGCATTGCCGGAAGTCAGGGTGATGGAAATTTCCGAAGGCGATACGGCCTTGATTTCCTTGATCTGCTCCAGAAGGCCCTTGGCCGGAGACTTGGTGTCTTCGCCGCGGTGAATGCCGATCGAGTAAAGGATGTCATCAGCATCAAGTGTTTTGCCGTTCGAGAACTTGATGCCCTGACGGACCTTGAAATTCCATTCAACAGCGCCCGGCTTGGCTTCCCAGCTTTCGAGAAGTTCACCGGTCGTATTGCCCTTGTCATCGAACTCGATAAGGCCGTTACAGACTGCCAGCGAAGCGGCGATCATCACCGAGTCGGCATAGGTGCGCGGGTCGAGCGAGTCGGAGGCCGAGCCGCCTTCCATGCCGATGATGAAGTTGCCGCCCTTCTTGGGCTCATCGGCATAAGCCGACTTGGTGAACAGCATGTTGGCTGCCGGAATGGTCAGGCCGGCAAGCGCTGCCAGCTGCAGAAAATCGCGGCGCGAGACTTGGCTTCGGGCTGCAAGCTTCTCGGCAAGTTTCAATTTTTGTTCAAATTCGTTCATAGACAGAGTGCTCCCATTTTTGGCCGGACCTGCATAGCAATACAGATGAACGGCACTGTCAATCGATTCATTGAGGCGGAATGCTGCTTCACGCAACGGTGAAAAACGACCGAAACCTCCCCAATGGACAAGCGCCCGGCGAATTCGCGGACCATGCCAGAACGATGAAACGTCCTGTCCGGTTTCAATTTCTTGGCGCTTCGTTTTACCGGCGCTCTTGTTTTGTTCCCGCAAACTTCAGGCCGAATGCCCATGGGTAAAACCAAACGGGATTCAGGGCAAACTTGCTGCCCTGTGACGACATTGAATGTGAGAATTGCGACGTTGACGCCGTTTGCGCAAAATAGCGTTTCTTTATTGGTGCGTCATTTCACACCGGGCGGTCAGAATGGCCGAGATCACGCTCCGGCCAGACCTCATCGCGCAATTTCTGTTTGAGGACTTTGGCTTCCGGAAAGCCACCGTCAAATTTGCGGTCCCAGATGGTTTTGTCGTTGACCGCAATGACAAATATTCCGCCGGTTCCGGGGATCAGTGCAACCTCGCCAAGATCCTGGCCGAATGTCTGCAGCAGTTCCTGCGCCATCCACGCCGCACGCAGCATCCAGTTGCATTGGGTGCAATAGGCGATCGTGACGCGCGGTTTGGGCTCAGCCATTTAATTTCTCTCCTGTCTGGACAAACACGCAAATGACCACCAGTTTCCGCCTCACGCAATCAGGAAGCACATGCAAATGGAAAAACGCAAGCTCGGCACCACCGGCATCGACGTGTCGCTGATCTGCCTCGGCACCATGACTTATGGCGAGCAGAACACGGAAAACGAAGGTCACGGCCAGATGGACCGGGCGGTGGAGGTCGGTGTGAATTTCTTCGACACAGCGGAACTTTACGCGATCCCGCCAAAGCCGGAAACGCAAGGCCGCACCGAGGAAATCATTGGCACCTGGTTTCAGGCGCGCAAGAACCGGTCGGACATTATCCTTGCATCCAAAGTCGTCGGCCGCTCCGGCATGACCTGGTTCCGTGATGACAAGTCGCCTTCAAGGCTCACACGCGCCCAGATGACCGAGGCGTTGAACAAGAGCCTCAAACGGCTGCAGACCGACTATATCGATCTTTATCAGGTTCACTTCCCTGAACGGCCGATCCCGTGGGGTTCAACACCCACCAACTTTCGCACAACCGCTTACAAATCGGCAGATGATGAAACCTCGATTGCCGAACAGCTGGATGTGCTTGATGGTTTTGTGAAATCCGGCAAGGTGCGCTGGATCGGCCTGTCCAATGAAAGCCCGTGGGGCACCATGAAGTTCCTCGCCGAAAGCGACCGGCTCGGACTTGCCCGCGTCGAGTCGGTGCAGAACGCCTACAATCTGGTCAACCGCACCTACGAGACCGGCTCGGCGGAAATCACCATGCGCGAAAGCGTGTCGCTCCTGGCCTACTCGCCGCTGGCGCAAGGCTACCTCACCGGCAAATACCGCAATGGCGCCCTGCCTGCCGGCGCGCGCAAAACCCTGTTCAACAGATTGCAGCGCTATGAGACGCCGGGCTCTGACGTCGCCTATGAAGCCTACTTCGCGCTTGCGGAAGAAATCGGCCTGTCACCAACAACGCTGGCGCTGGCATTCGTCAATTCGCGCACATTTCTCACCTCCAACATCATCGGCGCCACGACCATGGCGCAGCTGGAGGAATGTCTTGCCTCAGCAAATGTCACGCTTTCCGACGAAGTGCTGGCGAAGATCGACGCCATTCATCAGCTGCACATGAATCCGTGCCCATGATTGCCTGAAACTGAAAAGTCAGTGCGCCTCATCCCAATTACGGGCGGAGCGCACATCGACCTTTAGTGGCACAGCCATGTCAAGCGCCGGCAGGGCGGCGTTTTCCATGACATGCCGGATCACTGGCATAGCTGTCTCGGCCAGCGTTTCTGGAGCTTCGAACACCAGTTCGTCATGCACCTGCAGAAGCATCCGCACGTCATCCAGCTTCGCTTTTTCAAGCGCATCTTCCATGCGGATCATGGCGCGGCGGATGACATCGGCAGCCGAGCCTTGTATCGGCGCGTTGATCGCCGCGCGCTCGTTAAACGCCCGGACCTGCGGATTGCTTGAGCGGATTTCAGGGTAGTGCGCGCGGCGACCGAAGATGGTTTCGACATAGCCATGTTCGCGGCAAAACGCCTTGGTCGCCTCCATGTAATTCCTGATGCCCGGAAAACGCTCGAAATATTTCTTGATATATTGGCCTGCCTCTTCGCGCGGGATCGACAGCTGGTTGGCAAGCCCGAATGCCGAAATGCCATAGATGATGCCGAAGTTGATCGCCTTGGCGCGACGGCGAACATCCGACGGCATGCCTTCAACCGGCACGTCGAACATTTCTGATGCTGTCATGGCATGTATGTCGATCCCGTCCTCGAAAGCCTTGCGCAGTTGCGGAATGTCCGCGACATGCGCCAAGACCCGCAGTTCGATCTGGCTGTAGTCGGCGGAAATCAGAACGTTTCCCGGCTCGGCGATGAATGCAGTCCGGATCTTGCGCCCTTCGGCTGTGCGCACCGGAATGTTCTGGATATTCGGCTCGGACGAGGACAGCCGTCCCGTCGTTGTCGCGGCGAGCGCGAAAGACGTGTGCACACGCTTTGTGCGCGGATTGATGTAGGTCGGCAGCGCATCCGTGTAAGTGCTTTTCAACTTGGTCAGCTGGCGCCAGTCAACAATCTTGCGCGGCAGTTCATGGCCCGCCGCCGCAAGATCTTCCAGCACATCAGCGGACGTTGACCATTGCCCAGTGGCCGTCTTTTTCCCGCCCGGCAGGCTCATTTTCCCGAACAGGATGTCGCCAAGCTGCTTGGGTGAACCCGGATTGAACCGCTCGCCGGCCGCAACGTAAATCTCCTCCTCCAGCCGCGCCGCCGTCTGCGCAAACTCCCCCGAAAGCCGCGACAGGATTTGCCGGTCGATGGCGATACCCCGTTTTTCCATCCGCGCAATCACGTCAACCAGAGGCCGTTCCAGCCGCTCGTAAACGACGGTCATCTGCTCGGCAGCAAGTCTTGGCTTCAACACCTCCCAAAGCCGTAAGGTCACGTCCGCATCTTCTGCAGCATAAGCGGTGGCCTGTTCCAGTCCGACCTGGTCGAATGTCACCTTGGATTTGCCGGTGCCGGTGGTTTCCTTGTAGGAAATCGGCTT
The DNA here is from genome assembly GCA_041751995.1 of Rhizobiaceae bacterium. GTDB lineage: Bacteria > Pseudomonadota > Alphaproteobacteria > Rhizobiales > Rhizobiaceae > JANMEX01. Next base: position 13,585 of record JBGSHY010000032.1, read on the forward strand.
GTGGCCGAGGTGCTTTTCCGAAAGCTCGTCCATGCCATGGTTGGTGCGGCCCGCATCCAGCGCATAGGACATCAACATCGTGTCGTCGAACGGCGTGATGGTGACGCCGAGCTGGTTCATGATGTGCCAGTCATATTTCATGTTCTGGCCGATTTTCAGCACTGCGGGATGCTCGAGCACCGGCTTCAGGATCGCCAGCGCATCTTTCAGCGCAATCTGCCCGTCAACCTTGCCGCCGCCGAGCAGATCGCCGTTGCCCGACATATGGCCGAGCGGGACATAGGCCGCATGGCCGGCCCGCGTTGCCAGCGACAGGCCGACGATGTTGGCCTGCAGCGCATCGAGCGAGTCTGTCTCGGTGTCGAAGGCCAGTATCCCGCAGTCCAGCGCTTCCTCCGCCCATGCCTTCAGCGTTTCGGCATCACGGATGCAGGCATACCGTGTCGTGTCAATCTTGGCCGCAACGCCAGCTTCCGCCCGCGCTGCCGCAAGCATCGCCGGGGTCAGACTTCCGGCTGGTGCCTTAATGGCCGGCTTGGGAGCAGCACCTTGCGCGACGGCAGGTGTTGCGGACACGTCGCTGGTGCCGACGGTCGATGCCGCAGCCTCGTCCACATCCGGCCCATGCCGGTCTCCATCGACAATCACATTTGCCGGATCGACCGAAGACGCATCCGTCCCGGTCGCTTCCGCCACGCGGCGCGTCAGCGAAGTGAATTCCATGGCTTTCAGGAACGCCACCAGCTTCGGCCCGTTTACCGCGTCCAGCGTCAGTGCATCGAGCGGGGTGACGCCGGGCACGTCTTTTTTCAGCGTCACCAGTTCGCGTGACAGCCGGATCTTGTCGATGTTGTCGAGAATGCCTTGGCGGCGCTTTTCCTGCTTGATCTCGCCTGCCCGTGCCAAAAGCGTTTCCAGATCGCCATATTCCTCCAGAAGCGTGGCCGCCGTCTTTGGCCCGATTCCAGGTACGCCAGGAACGTTATCGACCGAATCTCCTGTCAATGACTGCAGGTCGATCATCTTCTCCGGCGGCACGCCCCACTTTTCGATCACGTCGGCAATGCCGAGCCGCTTGTCTTTCATCGTGTCGTAAAGCGTCACCTTGGGCCCGACGAGCTGCATCAGATCCTTGTCGGACGAGATGATTGTCACGTCGCCGCCGGCAGCGAGCGCCTGTTGGGTATAGGTCGCAATGAGATCGTCCGCCTCGAAACCCTGCATTTCTATGCACGGCAGGTCAAAGGCGATGGTTGCCTGCCGGATCAGCCCGAACTGCGGCACAAGATCCTCCGGCGGCGCGGAGCGGTTGGCTTTGTATTCGGGGTAAATTTCGTTGCGGAATGTTTTCGACGAATAGTCGAAAATCACCGCGAAATGCGTTGGCGTGACGCCGACAGACGTGTCACGCGCTTCCTTCACCAGCTTCCACAGCATGTTGCAGAAGCCAGACACGGCCCCGACCGGCGTGCCGTCGGATTTGCGGGTCAGCGGAGGAAGGGCGTGATAGGCGCGGAAGATATAGCCCGAACCGTCCACCAGAAAGAGATGATCGCCTTGTTTCATGAAAACAGGAATAGCGCGGCGCCATCGGTCCTGTCCATGCCGGGCAAAGCGGTTCTTGCCATCACGGCATCGTTACAAATCCGTAATGTAAAGCGTCCTTGAATCGCCACAATCGGAGGCCCAAATAGGACATGTCGACGTAAATGTTGACGTCTGGAACGGCTCGTCCCCCGCCCGTCCAGGCAACGCGGCAGCCTCATCCCCCTCTTGCAGGCTGCCGCACCAGTTTGTTGAGTACCCGATTTGACCGTCATGGCTTCCCCGGCCATGGCGGTCTTTCCTTTTCCAGGCCCTGCAAAGCAGATAGTGTCGCACCCGAATCGGAACCGGAGAAACAGCAAATGACCGACAAGGTCTTGGACGAAATCGACCGCGCCCTGGATGAAAGCCTGAAACGGCTGTTTGCGCTGATGAAAATTCCGTCGATCTCGACCGACCCGGCCTATGCCAAGGAATGCCGCCGCGCCGCCGAATGGCTGGCGAAGGATCTGGAAAGCATGGGGTTCTCCGCTTCTGTCCGCTCCACCTCCGGCCATCCGGTGGTCGTCGGCCACCACGACGGCGAAGGCCCGCATGTTTTGTTCTACGGCCATTATGACGTCCAGCCGGTCGATCCGCTGAATCTGTGGGACGCCGAGCCGTTTGCCGCTTCCCTGCGCACCCGGGCCGACGGCACCAAGGAAATTTTCGGCCGCGGCTCTGCCGATGACAAGGGCCAGCTGATGACCTTCCTTGAAGCGTGCCGCGCCTACAAGAAAGTCAACGGCCGTCTGCCCTGCCGTGTCACGGTCATGCTGGAAGGCGAAGAAGAATCCGGCTCGCCCTCGCTCAAGCCGTTCCTCACCGCCAATGCCAAGGAACTCAAGGCCGACGTTGCGCTGGTTTGCGATACCAACATGCTCGATCGGCAAACGCCGGCCATTTCCACCGGGCTTCGTGGCCTGATGGAAGAGGAAATCACCATTCATGCCGCCTCGCGCGACCTGCATTCCGGCTATTACGGCGGCGCAGCGGCCAACCCGATCCATATCCTGACCAAAATCCTTGCCGATTTCCGCGCAGCCGATGGCAGCATCACCATCCCGGATTTTTATGAGGGCGTCGAAGAGACCCCTGCAGACATTCTGAAAATGTGGGACGGCCTTGGGCGCACCACGGAGAAAGTGCTCGGCGAAATCGGTTTGTCACAGCTTGCGGGCGAAAAGGGCCGCACGCTGCTCGAGCTCACCTGGGCCCGCCCGACACTGGAAGTCAACGGCATCACCGGCGGCTACACCGGCGAAGGCTTCAAGACTGTCATCCCGGCCGAGGCCTCCGCCAAGATTTCCTGCCGCCTGGTGCACAAGCAGGACCCGGAAAAGATCCGCGCCAATTTCCGCAAATTCGTCGAGGACCGCATCCCGTCCGATTGCTCGGTGTCCTTCATCAATCATGGCGGCTCACCTGCGGTGCAGCTGGCCTATGACTCCCCCGTTCTGGCCAAAACCAAAAAGGCGCTGTCCGATGAATGGCCGAACCCCGCGGTCATGATCGCCATGGGCGGTTCGATCCCGGTGGTCGGCGATTTCCAGAACACTCTCGGCATGGAATCCGTGCTGGTTGGTTTTGGCCTTGCCGACGACCGCATCCATTCGCCGAACGAAAAATATGATCTTTCCTCGTTCCACAAGGGCGCCCGTTCCTGGGCGCGCATATTGGCCGCGCTGGCCGCCTGATCCGGAGTTTCAAGATGACCATCCGCTACCATGAAGGCGATCTGCCGGACCTGAAGCACTATGATGTCGATGCCGTCGCCATCGACACGGAAACGCTCGGCCTCAACCCGCACCGCGACCGGCTCTGCGTCGTTCAGATTTCGCCGGGTGACGGATCCGCCGACGTCATCCGCATCGCGCCGGGCCAGAAAAAAGCCCCCAATCTGGTCAAGCTGCTCAAGGACCGGAAGATTACCAAGATTTTCCATTTCGGCCGTTTTGACATCGCCGTATTGAACAATGCGTTCAACACTGACACCGCACCGGTGTTCTGCACCAAGATCGCCTCCCGCCTGACGCGCACATACACCGACCGTCACGGCCTCAAGGACATCTGCAACGAGTTGCTCGACGTGCAGCTGTCAAAGGTGCAGCAATCCTCCGACTGGGCGGCGGAAAAGCTCTCACAGGCGCAACTCGAATATGCCGCATCTGACGTGCTTTACCTGCATCGGCTGAAAGCGGAGCTTGAAAAGCGCCTCGCACGCGAAGGTCGGACGGAAATGGCTGCAGCCTGCTTCAAATTCCTGCCGACCCGTGCCGAACTCGACCTCGCCGGTTGGCCTGAAGAGGATATTTTCGCCCATTCGTAAGCGCGCTGCACAAAACCTGAGTTAACCGCACCTTAAACCGCCGCATTTAGTTTGCATGGGCAGTCGCTATTGACGCCGGACACAGCTCGTCCGTTGCAAACTTGTTTAAGGTGGTGATTTGGCAGGTCGCGGCAAACAGCGCATTGAACCGGAATTCGAAGGCGCGCCAAAACGCAGCCGCGGTCAGGGCATGAGCGTCACCGAAGATGACCGCGCCGCGCGGCCGCGAAAGAATACGCAAAGCCGCAAATCCTCCAAGGCGCGCGGATCACGTCAGCGCGGGCGTCGCCGGACCGGATTTGGCCGCCTGTTCTATTGGATGTTCGTGCTTTCGATCTGGGGCGTGGTTGGCGTTGCCGGCATTGTCGGCTATTTCGGCGCCAAGATGCCAAGCGCCAACACTTGGGCAATCCCCGACCGCGCACCGAACGTCAAGATTGTTGCCGCCGACGGATCGCTGCTGGCCAACCGCGGCGTCAACGGCGGCGAGGCGATGGGCTTGCGCGACATGTCGCCCTATATCCCGCAAGCCGTCGTCGCCATCGAGGACCGCCGCTTCTACAGCCATTTCGGCTTTGATCCGGTTGGCTTTGCCCGCGCTATGGGCCGCAACGTCATGGCGGGCCGGATGGTCCAGGGCGGCTCGACGCTGACCCAGCAGCTGGCCAAAAACCTGTTCCTATCGCCCGACCGCACATTGGAGCGCAAAGTCCAGGAAGTGCTGCTCGCCCTTTGGCTGGAGCACAAATATTCCAAAGACCAGATTCTGGAAATGTATCTGAACCGGGTCTATTTCGGCTCCGGCGCTTACGGCGTCGAAGCGGCCTCCCGCCGCTATTTTGGCAAGAGCGCCCGCGATGTCGGCCTGACCGAAGCGGCAACCATAGCCGCTGTTTTGAAAGCGCCAACCACCTATTCGCCGGCCCGCGATCCGGAAGCCGCCAACAAGCGCGCCCGGCTGGTGCTCGCCGCCATGCGCGATCAGGGCATGATCGGCGACAAGGAGCTGAGCTCCGCAGAATCCAGACCCGTCACAAAAGCCGCTGCCTACTGGAACGGCTCCGGGCAATTCGTTGCCGACCGCATCATGACCGAACTCAAGCCCTTGATCGGCAATATCAAATCCGACGTTATCGTCGACACGACCATTGATGCGGACCTGCAGGCGCTGGCTGAAAAGGCGGTTGAAGGTCAGATCGCCAAAAGCGGCAAGAAACTCTCCGTCAGCCAGGGTGCAATGGTTTCGATCGATACGACCGGGGCGGTCAAAGCCTATGTCGGCGGGGTCGACTATGCGGCCAGCCAGTATGACCGCGCAGGCACTGCCGAGCGCCAGCCCGGCTCAACCTTCAAACCCTTCGTCTATCTTGCAGCGTTGGAAATGGGCCGCACTCCAGACTCCACACGCAACGATGCGCCGGTGAAAATCGGCAAGTGGAAACCGGAAAACTACGAAGGCAAATACTACGGGCAGGTCAGCCTCACCACCGCGCTTTCCAAGTCGCTGAATTCGGTCGCCGCCCAACTGGTCATGGAGACCGGACCCGACGCGGTCATTGAAACCGCCTCGCGCCTCGGCATCCGCTCGAAGCTCGAATCCAATCTCGCCCTGTCACTTGGCACTTCAGACGTCACGTTGCTCGAACTGACCGGCGCCTACTCGGTCTTCTCCAATGGCGGCAACCATGCGAACATCCATCTGATCAAGCGTGTCACTGACCTTGACGGCAAGGTGCTGTTTGAAAATACCCATGATGATGCCCCGCGCATTGTATCGCCCGAAGCCGTTGCCATGATGAACTACATGCTTCAGCGCACGCTGTCGGAAGGCACCGCAAAGAAGGCGGATTTTGGCTGGCCGGCTGCCGGAAAGACGGGCACCTCGCAGTCTTTCCGCGATGCCTGGTTCATCGGCTACACCGCGCAGCTGACGACAGGCGTCTGGTTCGGAAATGACGACAACACGCCGACCAAAAAGGTCACCGGCGGCTCACTGCCTGCGTTGGCATGGAAGGAATTCATGACCGCCGCGCATGAAGGCCTCCCCGTGGCCGAACTGCCCGGCCGCTGGCAGCCATCTGTGCCGGAGCCAGACGTGGCGCCGATACCGATGGCGGAAGTCGGACAGGCTGAAAATGCCCCGCGCCACGACCCCGTTGCCGAACTGATCGCCGACCCGGACATGCCCGCCTTCAAACCGTCAAAAGAATCGACCGGTTCCACCAAACGCCCGATCCCGCCCGCCAATGTCGGGCCATCGAAAAAGAAAAAGGCCTCCGAACCGAAAACTGTCCTCGACATCATTCTTGGCCAGTAGGAATGCAGCCACCTTTCTGTCTGCCATCGGTGCGTTGACGTCCCGGATTATGCCCGTTTGAAATGATTTTCCGTCAGTGGTCGATCTGGCGGAACAGGAAACCGCACAGCGTTGATTCTTAGCCAGCCCGTTCCTTACCCAAACCGGTGAATTGCCCGATTTTGCTGCACCAGTTGGAAAAGGATCACCCCATGGTGTTTCATGATCAAAAACTTGCGGCATTCCCGGCCTTTTTCAAGGTCGCCGGGCGTGTATCCGTCGTTGTCGGCAATGGCGCGGAGGCTTTGGCGAAAGCCCGGCTACTAAGCCAGACCGAAACGGAAGTTCGCATTCTCGCAGATGAGCCATCCGGCGCTCTGTCGGCATTCGCCGCCGAACACAGCATGGAAGTCCGCGCCAGCGCATCAGCTGATGACATTGAAGATGCGGTTCTGGTGTTCGCTGCTTCCGGAAATGCCGAAACAGACCGCCTCGTCGCGGCGCTATCGCGGCGCCTTGGCATTCCGGTCAACGCTGTTGACCAGCCGGATTATTGCGATTTTTTTACACCAGCGATCGTCAACCGCGCCCCGGTTACGATCGCCATCGGAACAGAGGGCACAGGACCGGTACTTTCACAGCTGATCCGCTCGCAGATCGAGCAGGCGCTGCCGGTTAATTTGGGCCGCACGGCGCTGCTGGCGAGAACCTACCGCCACGCCGTCGATGCACTGCTGGAAAAAGGTGCAAGCCGTCGCACGTTCTGGAGAAATTTCTTCACCGGTTCTCCGGCACGCCACGCTGAAAGCGGCGATCTGTCCCAAGCCCGCCGCGCCGCGACGCGCCTGCTTCGCGCCGGCGGTGTAGATCAGGGACATGTGTCGCTGGTCGGTGCTGGTCCGGGCGCGGAAGACCTTCTGACCATTCGCGCCCAGCGGCTGCTGATGGAGGCTGACGCCATCGTCTATGACGCGCTCGTTCCCGAAGCCGTCGTCGCCATGGGCCGCCGCGACGCCGAACGCATCCCGGTCGGCAAACGCAAAGGCTGTCATTCCAAGAGCCAGAAAGAGATAGACGCGCTGCTGGTGTCACTTGGCAAGGAAGGCAAGCAAGTTGTCCGGCTGAAATCCGGTGACCCGCTGGTGTTTGGCCGCGCGGCGGAAGAGCTGGCGGCGCTGCGCAACGCCGGCATCTCCCACGAAGTCGTGCCGGGCGTCACTTCGGCCTTTGCCGCCGCTGCAGATTTCGCACTGCCGCTTACCCTGCGTGGCACTGCCTCCTCGCTGGTCTTCACCACCGGCCATGACCTCAACGGCAACACGCTTCCTGATTGGGCCAAGTTGGCAATCGGCGGCGCGACGGTTGCTGTCTATATGGGCCGCAGCGTTGCCGTTTCGGTGGCAATCCGTTTGATGGAGGCAGGTCTTCCTTCAGACACGCCCGTTGCTGCAGTCGAAAACGCCGGACGCACCGACGCGCGCCTGTTTCACGGCACCCTGACCGATCTGCCGGCGCTTGCCGGCCGCTATGAACTGACCGGCCCTATCATGGTCATCATCGGTGAAGCGGTCGCCGGCGCGGACCTCTCCCGCGCGACACCGCTCGCCGTCCACGCGTCAGCGAAGACCGAAATCGGGGAATTGACGGCATGAAAGTCCTGACCGCCAACACGCTCTCCGATGGTATTGCCGTCTGGTATTCCGGTTCAGATTGGCTGCGGTCGATCAACAATGCGGAAATTGCCGCTGATGCTGATGCCGAAAGCAGGCTGACCACAATCGGCGCACTCGCCTACGCCAACAATGAAGTGGTCGACGTCAATCTGATCGACATTGTCGTGAAAGACGGCAAGCCGCACCCGACGCGTCTGCGCGAACGCATTCGCGCCGAGGGTCCGACCATCGACTATGCCGGCAAAAGCGCGGCCTGGGGTATTTGAAGCATGTATCGTTACGATGAATTTGACCGGACTTTTGTCTCGGCCCGGGTCGCTGAATTCCGCGATCAGGTCGAGCGTAGGCTCTCCGGTGATTTGACGGAAGACCAGTTCCGCCCGCTGCGCCTGATGAACGGCGTCTACCTGCAGCTCCATGCCTACATGCTGCGCGTCGCCATTCCCTACGGCACATTGTCTTCCATTCAGATGCGCAAGCTCGCGCACATCGCCCGCGTCTATGACCGCGGCTATGGCCATTTCACCACCCGCCAGAACATCCAGTACAATTGGCCGGCGCTCAAAGACATGCCGGCAGTGCTGGCCGAATTGGCCGAAGTCGAGATGCACGCTTTGCAGACTTCCGGCAATTGCATCCGTAATGTCACCGCCGATCACTTCGCCGGCGTTGCAGCCGATGAAATCGCCGATCCGCGCCCGGCCTCGGAAATCCTGCGCCAATGGTCGTCGATCCATCCTGAATTTTCCTACCTGCCGCGCAAGTTCAAGATTGCCGTCACCGGTGCACCGCATGACCGCGCCGCCATTCAGGTGCATGACATCGGCCTGCAATTGGTCAAGAATGACAAGGGCGAGCTTGGCTTTGTCGTCTATGTCGGCGGCGGACAGGGCCGCACGCCGATGGTTGCCAAGAAAATCCGTGACTTCCTGCCCGAACAGGATTTGCTCGCCTACTCGACGGCGATCCTGCGTGTCTACAATCTGGAAGGCCGACGCGACAACAAGTACAAGGCGCGCATCAAGATTCTCGTCCACGAAATGGGCACCGAAGAATTGCGCCAGGCCGTCGAGGCCGAGTTTGATCAGCTGAAGGACAGTGAGCTGAAACTGCCGGAATCTGATATCCGCGCCATTGAAGCCTATTTTGCCATGCCAAACCTGCTCGAGCGCGCTGAAGGCCATGGCAAGTTGGCGGCTGACCGAAAGGCCCACGCCGGCTTTTCTGCCTGGGTAAACCAGAACACCGTCGCCCACCGCCATCCGGACTACCGCGCAGTCACCGTGTCGCTGAAGCCGATCGGCGGCATTCCGGGCGACGCTTCGGCAGAGCAGATGGATTTGATCGCCGATATTGCAGAGCGGTATTCCGCTGACGAACTGCGTATCAGCCACGAGCAGAACATCATCCTGCCGCACGTTGCGCTGGCTGACTTGAAGACCATCTACGACCTGCTTTTGCCGGCCAACCTTTCGACCGCCAATTCAAACCTGATCTCCGACATCATCGCCTGCCCTGGCCTGGACTATTGCGCCTTGGCAAATGCCCGCTCGATCACGGTTGCGCAGAAGATTTCCGAGCGCTTTGCCGATCTTGGCCGCCAGCGCGACATTGGTGAACTGAAGCTGAAAATCTCCGGCTGCATCAACGCCTGCGGCCACCATCATGTCGGCCACATCGGCATTCTCGGCGTCGAGAAGCGGGGCGAGGAACTCTACCAGATCACGCTCGGCGGCTCGGCGGACGAAAATACCAGCATCGGCGAAATCATCGGCCGCGGATTCGGTCCGGATGAAATCACCGACGCCATCGAGACGGTCGTCGAGACCTATCTCAAGCACCGGTTGAGTGCGGACGAGAAATTCCTTGATGCCTACCGCCGCCTTGGGCCGGCTCCGTTCAAGGACGTGCTCTACGCGCAATCCGTTGCCGAATCGATGACAAACGCATCACTTTAGGATCCCTTCGTTGCTCAACACCCTGCCCAAATTGAACGAAGCGGAGCGCGTCAGGGAGCTGGCGGACAGCCTGAATCTGCGCTTTGCCGGGGCGGAGGCGCGCGATGTGATCGAATTTGCCGTTCACGAAGGATTCACGGGGCATATTGGCGCGGTGTCGTCATTCGGCGCTGAATCGGCTGTGTTGCTGCACCTGATTTCCACCGTCGACACCAAGACGCCGGTGCTGTTTCTTGATACGGGCAAACATTTTGGCGAAACACTCGACTATCGCGGCCAACTGGTGGATTTCCTCAAACTGGAGGATGTCCGCTTCATCCTGCCGCTTGAAGAAAAACTGGCAACTGGCGATCCCGATGGCGAACTGCACAAGGTTTCCACCGACCGCTGCTGCGCCATCCGCAAGGTCGAGCCGATGGCCCGCGCCGTCATTCCGTTTGATGCGTGGTTCACGGGGCGCAAGCGCTTTCAAGCATCCACTCGCTCGGCGCTGCCGCTTTTTGAAGCCGTCGGCCACCGCATCCGCATCAACCCGCTTGCCGGGTGGTCCGAAGATGACGTAGCCGACTATCAGGAACGCCACGCCCTGCCGGAGCATCCGCTGATCCCCTACGGATATTATTCTGTCGGCTGTGCGCCCTGCACCGAGCCATCGCCGCCGGAAGACCAGCGCGGCGGCCGCTGGAAGGGTCAAGCCAAGGTCGAATGCGGCATTCATCTTGGCGGGCTTGACGCCTCCCTCACCGATTCATCGCTTTAAGGAGCGGCCATGACCGAACAGATTGTAAAACTCTGGAAAGACGGTGCCTTCATCGAAGATGCGTGGCGTCACGCCGAAACGGATAACGGCGAAGGCCATGTTATCCTGCCGCTCGCCGCTTGGCTTGGCCTCAGCCCGGACCAGCGCAAGGCGGGTTCGAACCGCCTGGGTGTCCTACTGGCGCCCGGCGACAAACTGGACACAATCGTGGCAGATCTTGCGCATCTGCCGCTCGTCGCCCTATCGTTTCCGGCTTACAATGACGGCCGTTCACATTCGAAAGCCGCGCTACTCAAGACGCGTCATGGCTTTACGGGCGAAATACGCGCTGTCGGCGATGTGCTGGTTGACCAGATTCCGCTGTTGCTGCGCAACGGTTTTGACTCGCTGGAGGTCAAGAATCCGGTCGCCGTGAAGCGCTTGGAGGAAAGCCGCTCGACGGCAGTCAACATCTTCTATCAGCCGGCCGCCAGCCCGTCGGCCAGCGTCGGCAGTTACTCCTGGCGGCGCTTGCCGGCGGCTTGATCTTGCTCAAGGCGCGCCGCGCGAAAAATACATAGACAGATTGCAATATAATAGTTTCTGGACCCATACCGATGCAAATTCATGTCACTGACCAGACCGGAACGCGTCACTCGCTGGAAGCCCTGGAGGGCTGGCGTGTCATGGAGGTCATCCGCGACTGGGGCCTCGACATCAAGGCCGAATGCGGCGGCGCCTGCGCCTGCGCCACCTGCCATGTCTATGTGGCGCCGGATTGGCTGGACAAGCTTCACCCGGCTTCCGACGAAGAACATGACATGCTCGACGGCGCTTTCCATGTCGAAAGCAATTCGCGCCTGTCCTGCCAGATCCTGATGTCGGACGTGCTTGACGGGCTTGAAGTTACTCTGGCGCCCGGTTCGGAAAATGAAGCCCGTTCTGTGGCCGCCTGAACTGTTTCCCTTAGGGAACTTTTTGACCACATGTGTCTTCGTCAGCCAGCTTGAACGCATCTCGTCGCGGATCAGCGTCATGATGCCTGATGCGGTAACCAGCACGATGCCCGCAATGGTCCAGGCGTCCGGCACTTCGTTGAAGAACACCAGCCCGATGAAAACCGCCCAAATGATCTGGCTGTAGTTGGCCGGGGCGATCAGGTTTGCGGGCGTTGTCCGCGCTGCTGCCAACAGGGCGACATGGCCAAACCCGGCAAATGTACCGGCAACGGCATATTTGGCCCATTCGATCCCGGCCGGCATGTGAAATTGTGGGATCATCAAAATGCCGTTGACGACCACCGAGGCAAACAGCACCACGCCGATCAGTGTGATGCGCCGTTCCGTTTGCCCCAGTTTGCGCAAGAATATGAATGAAGTCGCGCCTATCATTGCTGCAATGATCGCGGTGAGATGGCCAAGCTGGATTTCGCGGAAGCCCGGGCGCACCACCACCCATACGCCAATCAGTCCAAGGGCCACCGCACTCCAGCGCCAAATGCGCACTTTCTCGTCAAGAAAGAAGATCGACAGAATTGTCACAAACACCGGTGCGAGGAATATGAGAGCATAGGATTCGGCAAACGGCAGGTGGGTAAACGTGTAGAACGCAAACATGCCCGCCGCGATGCCCGCCACGGCCCGCCCGGCCACCAGCCAGGGACGGTTCATCTTGAACATCGCCGACAACGGGTCATGCCGCAGCGTGAATGCGAGCACCGGAGCGAAAGAGAACAACGTGATGAAGAACCCGATCTGGAAGACACTTGTTCCCGGCCCGATTGCCTTGATGAAGGAATCGCAGATGCAAAAAAAGAAATAGGCGGCGAGCGCGATGAGGACACCGGGGTGCATGGAATATTCCAGTTCGGAAGGATGCAGCGCCCGGCTTCAGAAAAGAGAATCAGGCAGATGTGAAACGTATATCTGCACCATCGCTATGCTCAAGCACATGGCGAATGTTGGGCAGATCATTGGTGTCGATCCAGTTTCGCGCCTCAATCTTGTCCCGGCCATAATGTTCCCACCGCGCAACCAGCCGCCGGTCAAGTTCTTCCATGGGAACATCAAGCAGCACACTCATGTCAAAAAGCGGACGAAGCGAGGTCCAAGGCGCATAGTCGAGCAAAAGGTAATTGCCTTCGGCGATCAGGAACTTCGTGTCTGCGCTGACAAGTTCCGCCGCTGCCCTGGACAGTTCCAGCGAACGGTCGAAGTGTGGAATGGCCACATCCGGCTCGCGGGCTTTCAGGCGCTTCAGCAGCACTGCAAAACCGCTAACGTCAAACGTTGGCGGAGAGCCTTTGCGGCTGCGCAGGCCGAGCGTTTCCAGCACCGCGTCGTCATAATGAAACCCGTCCATTGGAACGCCCGAAGCCCGCTCGCCTTTCGCGCGCAGTTCGAGCACGATTCGTTCAGCAATCGTGGACTTTCCGGCAGCAGGCGGACCTGCAACTGCAACAATAAAGCGGTCGTGGCCGATGGCCTTGTTGATGATCAGATCGACAAGACCGGCGATGGTGTCCACCGTCAGCCCATCATTTTTAGCTGCGCCGGTTCCTGATGGCATCAAGCAGCGTCCATAAGCTCCTTTGGCGGCTCTTTCGCGCCAGTCATCAGCGCCACCGCATCAGACATTGTGAAATCCTTCGGATTGATGACGCAAAGGCGTTTGCCAAGCCGGTGGATATGGATGCGGTCGCAGACTTCGAACACGTGCGGCATGTTGTGCGAGATCAGGATAATCGGCATGCCGCGCCGCTTCACGTCGCGGATCAACTCCAGCACGCGGCGCGATTCCTTTACGCCGAGCGCGGCTGTCGGCTCGTCCATGATAACCACTTTCGAGCCAAACGCTGCAGCCCGCGCCACGGCGACGCCCTGGCGCTGGCCGCCGGACAGCGTTTCGACCGCCTGGTTGATGTTCTGGATGGTCATCAAGCCAAGCTCCGACAGCTTGTCCCGGGCGAACTTCTGCATGGCGTTACGATCCACCATCCGGAAGATGGAGCCAAGCGGACCGGGTTTTCGTATTTCGCGCCCGAGAAACATGTTGTCTGCGATCGATAGGGCAGGCGAGAGGGCAAGGTTCTGGTAGACGGTTTCGATGCCTGCCGCACGGCCATCCTGCGGCGAGCGGAAATTCACCGGCTTGCCTTCCAGCTTGATCTCGCCATGGTCTGGCGTGACCGCTCCGCACAACGCCTTGATGAGGGTCGATTTGCCAGCCCCGTTGTCGCCGATGACACCGAGGATTTCGCCGGGATACAGGTCGAAATCCGTGTTGTTGAGCGCCACCACGCTGCCATAGCGCTTGAGCAAGCCACGCGCTTGCAGGATGGGTTGTTGCGATGTCATTGCGAAGCCCTCCGGAGCCATTGATCCAGGGCGACGGCGATGATCACCAAGCAGCCCGATGCGAAAAGTTGCCAGTAGCTGTCGACCCCTGCGAGCGCCAGACCAGTGTTGAAAACACCAACGATCATGGCGCCGAGCACAGAACCGGCGATGGAGGCGCGGCCGCCGAACAGCGACGTTCCGCCGATCACCACAGCAGTGATGGAGTCAAGATTGACAGTTTCGAAGGCGATCGGGGACATGGATCCGACACGCCCGATCGCCACCCATGCGCCAAAGCCGCAAATCAGGCCCGCCAACGCATAAACCGAAATCAAGGTGCGGTCGATTTGAACACCCGAGAGCATCGCCGCGTCCGGATCATCACCAACCGCCGTGACATGACGGCCCCAAGCCGTGCGGTTCAACAGATACCAGGCGATGACAGCAAGAACTATAAGCGCAATGGAGCCGTAGATGAATTTGGCGCCGCCAATATCAAAAGCCGTACCGAACCACAAAAGCCCCGGCGCGTTTTCGGCAAGATCGGCAGGACGCACCGATTCAGAGCCCGTGTACCAGAACTTCAGGGCATTGAAGACGTAAAGCGTGCCCAGCGTGACGATAAAGGGCGGAATGCGCGCCTTTGTGACGAGCAGTCCATTGACGACACCCATCATGGTGCCCGTCGCAATGGCAAAGGGAATCGCAAGATATTCAGGCATCGCCGGAATGGTGAAAAGTTCTATTCCGGTGAAGGGTATGATGAAGGTGACGCCGAGCGTCGCAAGCCGTCCCATCACCATGGCCGATATGACGAGCATGGCGCCCACCGACAAATCAATGCCGGCTGTCAGGATGATGATTGTCTGTGCGATGGCAATAATGCCGGTCACTGTCACCTGTTTCAGGATCAGCGACAACGTGCTGGCTGTCATGAAATTGTTCGCAAGCACGCCAAAAGCCAGAATGCTGACGATCAGGATGATTGCCGGAATCGCCGTCGGGTTGGTCCGCAGGAAACTGCGGGCGCGCGACAGGGCGGATTTGTCGTCCTGTTCGAAGCTGGCGACGGTCTTGTCGGCTTCGCTCAGCGTGGCTTCAAAATCTGAAATGGTTTTGGTTGGTGTTTCCGCTTTGGCCATGCCCTGCTGCCTCCCCTGATCTGATCCTGACGCTTCTTGACGGGCGCCCAGTGATAGAAAGGGCGACTGTAACAGCCGCCCTTCCAAACTTACAAGTGTGTTTCAGAGCAGAACAATCAGCCCCAGCACTTGGCCAGACCTTCTTTGGTGTCGAGCGACGGAACGCCCTCGGCTGGCTTGTCCGTGATCAGGTTCACGCCGGTGTTGAAGAACGTCAGGCCTTCCGAAACGGTCGGCTTAGTGCCGTCCTTGGCGTATGCGGCAATGGCTTCGATGCCCTTGGAGGCCATCAGCAGCGGATACTGCTGCGAGGTTGCGCCGATGACGCCCGAAGCAACCGACTTCACGCCGGGGCAGCCGCCGTCAACGGAGACGATCAGAGCCTGGCCTTCCTTGCCTGCAGCCTTGAGCGCAGCGTAAGCGCCTTCAGCAGCCGGTTCGTTGATGGTGTAAACGACGTTGATGTTCGGCTCTTTGGCGAGCAGGGTTTCCATACCCTTCTGGCCGCCTTCGGGGTTGGCGCCCGAAGATTCGTGACCGACAACGCGCGGATCCTTTTCGGAACCCAGGACCTTCAGGTCCGGCACTTCAATGCCGAAGCCTGTCAGGAAGCCGGTGTCACGCAGAACGTCAACCGAGATGTTGTCCTTGTTGATGTCGAGCATGGCGATCTTGGCGTCTGCAGCCTTGTCGCCGAGCTGGGCCTTGGCCCACTTGCCGATCAGAAGGCCGGCTTCAAAGTTGTCGGTTGCGAAAGTCATGTCCTGACCTTCCGGATCGCCCAGCGGTGTGTCGAGCGAGATCACGAGGATGCCGGCAGCGCGGGCAGCCTTGAGGGCCGGGCCAACGTCGTCGTTCGACGGGGTGATGAGAATGCCCTTCACGCCAGCTGCAACGCAGTTTTCGATGGCCGTGATCTGCGGAGCTGCGTCGCCGTCCTTTTCACCGGCAAACGACTTCAGATCAACGCCGGCAGCGGCAGCGCCCTGTTCTGCGCCTTCCTTCATCTTCACGAAGAACGGGTTGGTGTTGTTCTTGGTGATCAGGCAAGCGCCGGTGGCGGCCTGAGCCGAAGAGACGGATGCAACGCCGAGCGCCAAAGCGCCGAGCATCGACAGTACGAGTGATTTCTTCATTGTGTTCCTCCCAGAACAAGCCCAAAAGCGGTTGCCGCGATGGGCAGTTACACTTCCAAGAAGATCGAAACAGCAGGGCCTCCCGGCCTTGGTCTCGACTTCACCTTCAAGCCAACACGGAATCATTCGGCTTGTCAATAAATAAATCCACTTGATTTATTAATCTGATGGGGCATGCTGCCATTGTCGATACCGGCGGTATGGGAGTGCCGCCGTGATTTCTGGGAGGATTTTGCCAGCCATGCGCAATGAGGCTGACACGGCAGATTTTGCTTTGACGATTGGAGCACGTGGTTCCAATCAGGCAGCTGTGCGCGCCCACAATGAACGCCTTGTGCTTTCGCTTGTGCGCAAATACGGCAGCATGGCCAAAGCCGATATCGCCCGCTCGACAGGTCTGTCGGCACAAACTGTTTCAGTCATCATGCGGGCGCTTGAAACTGACGGTCTGCTGCTGCGCGGTGAGCCTGTTCGCGGCAAGGTTGGGCAGCCCTCTGTTCCCATGTCGCTCAATCCCGAGGGTGTCTATTCCATTGGCTTGAAGATCGGACGCCGCTCGGCCGACCTCATCCTCATGGATTTTGTCGGCACGCAAAAAGGCCATCTGCATCTGACCTATCCTTTTCCGATGCCAAAAGGCATTTTGGATTTTGTGCAGTCAGGGACCGCGACACTGGCTGCAAAACTTACGGAAAATGGGCGCAAGCAAATCGCCGGCATCGGCATCGCCTCACCATTCGAATTGTGGAACTGGGCCGAAGAGGTCGGGGCGCCGCAGGGCGAAATGGACGCTTGGCGCGATTTTGACATGCAGGATGAAATCGCCGCCATTTCGCCCTATCCGGTCTTCCTGCAGAACGACGCCACCAGTGCCTGTGGTGCCGAACTCGTATTCGGGGCGGGCTCCCGCTACCCGGATTTCATCTACTTTTTCATTGGTTCATTCATCGGGGGCGGTGTGGTTCTGAACTCCAGCCTTTATTCCGGGCGGACCGGCAATGCCGGCGCGATTGGCTCCATGCCCGTGCCGGACGGCACCGGCGGCAGCCGCCAATTGATCGACGCGGCGTCAATATTTGTTCTGGAGAACATGCTGCGCGAAAGCGGCATTGACCCGTCGCCGCTTTGGTATGCGCCGGATGACTGGATTGATTTTGGCAAGCCTCTGACGGACTGGATTGAACTCACTGCCAAAGCGTTGGCCCACGCAATCGTGGCTTCTGCTTCGGTCTTGGACTTCGGCGCTGCGATCATCGATGGCGGCTTCCCGGCATGGGTCCGCGCCCGCGTCGTGACTGCAACAAAACTTGCGGCAAACAAACTGGATCTTCAAGGCATCAAGTTGCCGGATATCATCGAAGGCGAAGTCGGCGATCAGGCCCGCTCGCTTGGCGGGGCCAGTCTCCCCTTGTTCTCGCGCTACCTTCTTGATTTCAATACACCGTTTAAGGAGAGCCACTGATGCTCAAAGGACTTGACCCCATTTTAGGCCCAGACCTCCTGTTCGCTTTGCGCGCCATGGGCCATGGCGATGAAATTGCCATCGTCGACGGCAACTACCCTGCCGTTGCCCATGCGCGCCGCCTGATTCGCGCCGATGGCCACCCGGTCACGGCGATCCTTGAAGGCATACTTTCCGTGATGCCGGTCGATGACATGGTCAAAGAGGCTGTGTTTATCCCCCACCATGACACGCCGCAGAAATGTCATGCCGATTTCAAGGCAATTGTTGCCAGACATGAGCCAAAAATTGCCGTCGTTCCGCTTGTCGGCCAGGCCTTTTATGACCGGGTCAAAACATGCTACGCCATCGTCGCATCCGGCGAACCGGCGCTGTATGCCAACATCATCCTGCGCAAGGGCGTGATCTATCCCGCATGAGCCTCGCGCTTTGTTACAAAAATTCGGGCGGGGGACACGCCTGAAACCAGCGCTCCGGCAGAGAAATCTGCCGGGGCGTTGCTGTTTTCAACCGTCATAAAAATTTTTGACCAAACAATAAAAAAATTTGACCAAGAGAAAAAATCGTAGCAGTCTCCCATCAGAATTCCGGCAAACGGAATCGGGAACATTTTCTGGAGGAAGGCGATGGCGTTGCAAGGCGGCATGGCAGGAGACGGTCATTCGGGCTCCGGTCTCACCCATGAGGAATTGAAGGGCAATTTTTCCGATCTGCATCCCGCGCTGAACGCCCATGAGGCGGCAGTGGAGGCGGATCGCTGCTATTTCTGCTACGATGCACCATGCATGACAGCCTGTCCGACCTCGATCGACATCCCGCTGTTCATCCGCCAGATTTCGGCCGGCAACCCGAATGGCGCTGCCCGCACGATTTTGAACCAGAACATCATGGGCGGCATGTGCGCCCGCGTCTGTCCGACCGAAACGCTGTGCGAGGAAGTCTGCGTGCGGGAGACGGCGGAAGGCAAGCCGGTCAAGATCGGCCAGCTTCAGCGCTACGCCACCGACCATCTGATGGAAACGGACAAGCATCCTTTTGTCCGCGCGAAAAAGACAGGCAAAAAAATTGCCGTTGTCGGCGCAGGCCCTGCAGGTCTCGCTGCTGCCCACCGTCTCGCTATGCATGGCCACGCGGTCACCGTGTTTGAATCCAGAAAGAAGCCGGGCGGCCTCAATGAATTCGGCATCGCCGCCTACAAGGCGGTGGATGATTTTGCCCAGAAAGAAGTCGAATTCATCCTCGGCATCGGCGGCATTTCCATCAAGACCGGCAAGACGCTTGGCAAGAATCTTGATCTGGACGCGCTTCGCGACGGCCATGACGCGGTGTTCCTCGGCATCGGCCTTTCGGGCGTTAATGCGCTCGGTATTGACGGTGAAGCGGGCAAGGGCGTCGAGGACGCCATCAAATACATTGGCACACTGCGCCAGGCCTCTGATCTGTCGTCATTGCCGGTTGGCCAGAATGTTGTGGTGATCGGCGGCGGCATGACAGCGATTGATGTTGCCATCCAGTCCAAGCTTTTGGGTGCGAGGGACGTCACGATTGTCTACCGCCGCTCTCAAGCCGAAATGGGCGCCAGCGCCTTCGAGCAGGAACTCGCCAAGTCCAAGGGTGTTGTCATCCGCCACAATGCGATGCCGGTCAAAATCAGGCGCAAGCGCGGCAAGGCGGCTTCAGTTGTCTGCGGGCGGACTGCGACAAAGGGCGGCAAGGTCGTTGGAACCGGTGAAACATTCGAACTCGCCGCCGACAGCGTCTTCAAGGCCATCGGCCAGAATTTCGTTGATGTGCTCGGCGGCAAGCTGAAAGTCGAAAAAGGCCGCATCGTCGTCGACGCTGACAAGAAGACATCGGTCAAAGGCATTTGGGCCGGCGGCGACTGCATCGCCAACGGCAAGGATCTGACCGTGGCGGCTGTTGATGACGGCCGCAGGGCGGCCGAGAGCATTCACGCGGCGTTGTCGGCCTGAAGGAGGAAACCATGGCAAATCTCGCAACAAATTTCCTCGGCATCAAATCGCCGAACCCGTTCTGGTTGGCGTCCGCGCCGCCGACGGACAAGGCCTACAATGTCGAGCGCGCGTTTGAGGCCGGCTGGGGCGGCGTGGTCTGGAAGACGCTGGGCGAGGAAGGCCCGCCGGTGGTCAATGTCAACGGCCCGCGCTACGGCGCGATCTGGGGCGCTGACCGGCGGCTGCTCGGCCTCAACAACATCGAGCTGATCACCGACCGCGACATCGAGATCAATCTTCGCGAAATGAAGGCGGTCAAGCGCAAGTGGAAAGACCGCGCGCTGATCGCCTCGCTGATGGTGCCCTGCGAGGAGAACAGCTGGAAAGCCATTCTCAGCCGTGTTGAGGAAACCGAATGCGACGGCATTGAGCTGAATTTCGGCTGTCCGCATGGCATGTCCGAACGGGGCATGGGCGCGGCGGTCGGCCAGGTTCCCGAATATATCGAAATGGTCGCACGCTGGTGCAAGCAGTACACGCGCATGCCGGTGATCGTGAAACTCACGCCGAACATTACCGACATCCGCAAGCCCGCCCGGGCCGCAAAGTCTGGCGGCGCAGATGCGGTGTCACTTATCAACACCATCAACTCGATCACCTCGGTCAACCTCGACAGCTTCTCGCCCGAACCTTCAATTGACGGCAAGGGCTCGCACGGCGGCTATTGCGGTCCCGCAGTCAAACCCATTGCTCTCTCGATGGTGTCCGAAATCGCCCGCGACAAGGAAACGCGCGGCATGCCGATTTCCGGCATCGGCGGCATCACGACCTGGCGCGACGCCGCCGAGTTCATTGCGCTTGGCTGCGGCAATGTGCAGGTCTGCACCGCCGCCATGACCTATGGCTTCAAGATCGTAAAGGAAATGATCGACGGCCTGTCGGAATGGATGGACCAGAAGGGCTACAAGTCCATTTCCGATTTTCAAGGGATGGCCGTGCCGAACGTCACGGACTGGCAATATCTCAACCTCAACTACATCACCAAGGCCCACATCGACCAGGACGCCTGCATCAAATGCGGCCGCTGCTATGCCGCCTGCGAAGACACTTCGCATCAGGCCATCATGAAAGAGAAAGGCGGCGTCCGCCACTTCGAGGTGATGGATGACGAGTGCGTCGGCTGCAATCTGTGCGTCAATGTCTGTCCGGTCGAAAGCTGCATCTCGATGGTGCCGATGAAGCCGGGAACGGTTGATCCGCGCACCAAAAGGAAGGTCACAGAGACCTACGCCAACTGGACCACGCACCCGAACAACCCGATGGCCGTTAAGGCCGCCGAGTAGACACGAATGCCTGAATTGCAGCCGGATCTGATGAATTCGGCTGCGCGCGGTGCGCCGGTTGCTCCCCCAGACCAGGCGCGCCGCGCCCATCTTGCCATGATTGCGCTTGCCGCGCTGGTTGCCACCAGCTTCTCCTTCGGCAGCCTGATTGCCACGTCCATCGCGCCGGTGCCTTTGACCTTCGCCCGCTTTGTCATCGCAGCTCTTGTCTTCGCCGGCGTGATGGCCGCGACGCGGACGCGGCTCAAGATTGACTGCGGCCTCATCTATCGCGCCTTGGTGCTCGGTTTCATCTATGTCGCCTATTTCGTCACCATGTTCACCGCGCTGAAAACCGTCTCGCCGTTGTCCACTGGCGCGGTGTTCGCCCTCGCGCCGCTTATTTCGGCCGCCATCGGCTGGCTGGTGCTCAGGCGCCGCTTGTCGCCGATGGCGTGGGCCTTGCTCGTCATTGCCGGAGGCGGCGCGGTATGGGTCGTGTTTGACGGTGATCTGGGCAGGCTCGCCGGTTTCCATGTCGGTGGCGGCGAGCTGATTTATTTCACCGGCTGCCTGATCTACGCTTGCTATCCGACCTTCCTGCAAAAGACCTCGCGCGGCGATCCGGCCGTCTTGTTGACCTTCTCATCCTTTGTCGCCGCAATGGTGCTGCTCTTGGCGTGGGATGGCCGGTCGATCATCGCGCAGGATTGGCTATCCCTCGGCGTCTGGCAATGGGCGGCGCTGGTCTGGCTCGCCGTCGTGCCAACCGCGATCACTTTTTTCCTGCTGCAGTATGCAAGCCTGCGGTTGCCTCCGGCCAAGGTGATGGCCTACACATATCTCACCCCTGCTTGTATTGTGCCTATTGAGGTTGCGCTGGGACATGGCCTGCCGACTATGAGCGTAATCACCGGGATTGCGGTGATTGTTGCTGCGCTTGCCGCGTTCGAGACGCGGCGTGCCTGAGAAACTCAGCGCTTTTTGCGCGTTGCAATCTCGCCATCGAGAACAATGCGCACATCGTCGGACACGAGCTTCTTCAGACGCCCGTTGCCAAGCTGCGGCGCGAGATCGGGGTAGACTTCACGCAGCCTCATGCCGAGTGCGCCCAAGTGCATGGCCGATGTCGTCAAAATTTCCAGCACCGCGGCAATCAATTCGGGCGAAGCAGACATCTTAGTGGGGGGTGCCAAAACATTCTTTATCTTCCCATCAGGCGCAATTGCCTGTGGCTTGTTTTTCAATTTCGCTCCCACGGTTTTATGAGACGTGAACATGCCTTCCCAAACGGGTGTGGATTCCCGGCTTCCAATTCCATGCACATCAAGTCCGCCCGCCCGAAGCCGCCGGACCAAGGGGACGAAGTCCCTGTCATTGGAAACGATCACCAGCCCTGTCATCTTGCCGTCGTGCGCCAAGTCCATGGCGGCGACGGTGATCGCAATGTCAGCAGCATTCTTGCCGCTTGTCACCGGAAGCTGGAGCACGGCTTCAAGTCCATGCATCTTGCAGACATCCAGCCAGCCGGCGTGGGCCGGGTTTGTGAAATTCCCGAACACTCGCCAGGCGACGCAAGTACCTTTGGCGCAAGCCAACTTGCGGACATGCGCGAAATGTACAGGCGAAACATTTTCGCCGTCGATCAAAACGGCAAGGCGGGAACGGCTTTGCTGAACTGTTTTCTCTTCCATGAAACCAGCCTGCCCGAAAAAGTTGAGCAGACCGTCAACGCTGCCATTAAAATTGTCATCGCACCTTGATGCCGTTCAAAATCAGCGACAGCACCGCTTGCGCTGACTGCTCGGCAAACCCCGGCCTGTCCACCTGGGCCCCAAGCACCGCGCGCACCTGAACATCAAAATCGGCATAATGCTGTGTCGTCGCCCAGATCATGAAAATGAGATGATAGGGATCAATCGGCGCAAGCCGTCCCTCGCTCACCCATTGGCGGATCACCGCCGCCTTTTCGTCGACCAGCTTTTTCAGTGATGTCGACAGGAAGCCCTTGATCGCTGGCGCGCCGTGCAAAATCTCGTTGGCAAACAGCCGCGAGGCCTCCGGGCGCTTGGCCGACATTTCGATCTTGCGGGTGATGTAGCGGCGCAATTCCTCGACCGGGACGCCTTCGGGTTTCAGTTCATGCAGCGGCTGCAGCCACGCTTCCAGCGTCTCCTCGAGAACCGAAACGTAAATGTCCTGCTTGCGCTTGAAATAGTAGAGGAGGTTCGGTTTCGACATCCCCGCTTTTTCGGCGATCTGGTCAATTGTCGAGCCACGAAAGCCATAGGTCGAAAACACGTCCAGCGCCGCCTCAAGAATGATGCGCCGGTTAATTTCCTGAATGCGCGTCGGCTTGTCGCCCGCATCCTTCTTTGTGTTGACGGTCACGTCCATGTTTCATGCCTGCGCTATCGAGGTGCATCATGGGCAAATGCGAAAGCCACTTCAACAGGCAAATTTCCCCATTCGCACTTGACCGCTCCCTTCTCCTCTTCTAGCCTCACTTTTGACCGCTTGGTCAAGTTTTCCGGCAAACCTGTTTGGCATGGAAAACCGTCGGGCGGTCACCAAGGGAACGCAAACAAACGGCGCAGAAGCGGCAAAAAGCCGCCACCTAATGCCGCAATGGGTATCGATGCAGACGCTTGCATCCGATAGGCTGGTGTCACGATGAACGGATGCTTCCGGATTGATCCGGGACGCGGCACGCGTCCATCCGTCGATTGCGCCTGAAAATTCCCGGAGGAAATTCAAATGAGCACTGCCCCGAAATCCCTCAACAATATGGAAGCCTTCTGGATGCCGTTCACGGCAAACCGGCAGTTCAAGCGCAATCCGCGCCTGTTTGTCGGCGCCAAAGGCATGTATTACACCACCGATGATGGCCGCGAGGTGCTGGATGGCACAGCGGGCCTCTGGTGCTGCAATGCCGGCCATGGCCGCGACAAGATCGTCAAGGCCGTGCAGGACCAGGTCGCGCAGATGGATTATGCGCCGGCGTTCCAGATGGGCCACCCCAAGGCGTTTGAGCTCGCCGCCCGTCTTGTCAATTATCTGCCCAAGCCGCTTGACCACGCGTTCTTCACAAATTCAGGTTCCGAGTCGGTAGAGACGGCGCTGAAAATCGCCATCGCCTACCAGCGTGCCCGCGGCAAAGGTACCAAGACCCGCCTGATCGGCCGCGAGCGCGGTTATCACGGCGTCAACTTTGGCGGCATTTCCGTTGGCGGCATCCCGACCAACCGCAAGTTTTTTGGGTCGCTGTTGACCGGCGTTGACCACATTCGCCACACTCATGATCTTGAGCGCAACGCCTTCTCCAAGGGCATGCCCGAATATGGCGCAGAGTTCGCCGAAGACCTGGAAAAGGTCATCGCCCTGCATGACGCCTCAAACATCGCCGCGCTCATCATCGAGCCGGTGGCCGGTTCCACCGGCGTGCTCATTCCGCCGAAGGGCTACCTCGAGCGCATCCGGGAAATCTGCACCAAGCATGACATTTTGCTGATTTTCGATGAAGTTATCACCGGCTTCGGCCGCCTCGGCACACCGTTTGCGACAGACTATTTCGGCGTCACGCCGGACCTCATCACCACCGCAAAGGGCATCAACTCTGGCGTCATTCCGATGGGCGCGGTGTTCTGCACTTCGGACATTTACAACGCCTTCATGACCGGCCCCGATCACATGATCGAGCTGTTCCATGGCTACACTTACTCCGCACACCCGATCGCCTGCGCCGCCGCACTGGCAACGCTTGACGTGTACGAGGAAGAAGGCCTGATGACCCGCGCTGCCGAACTTGCCCAATATTGGGAAGACGCGTTGCACTCGCTCAAAGGCTTGCCGCATGTGATCGACATCCGCAACATCGGCCTGATCGGCGCGATTGAATTGTCGCCGATTGCCGGCGAGCCGACCAAGCGGGCTTTCTCGGTGTT
Source organism: Rhizobiaceae bacterium (assembly GCA_041751995.1). Classification (GTDB taxonomy): domain Bacteria; phylum Pseudomonadota; class Alphaproteobacteria; order Rhizobiales; family Rhizobiaceae; genus JANMEX01. Next base: position 38,463 of record JBGSHY010000032.1, read on the forward strand.
CCTCGATTGCTATGAAAAGGGTGTTTTGATCCGCACCACCGGTGACATCATCGCCCTGTCGCCGCCGCTGATCGTGTCGAAGGAAGAGATCGACAAGATCGTCTCGACCATCGCGGTCTCGCTCAAAGCCGCAGCCTGACAGGACGAATGAAGGAGACCAAAGCCATGTCACTGACCTCGAACATGAAGATCAACAGTGCAAGGCTTTGGGACTCGCTGATGGAGATGGCGAAAATCGGCCCCGGCATAGCCGGCGGCAACAACCGCCAGACCCTGACGGACGCCGATGGCGAAGGCCGCCATCTGTTTCAACGCTGGTGCAAGGCAGCGGGCATGAGCATGGGCGTAGACACCATGGGCAACATGTTTGCCACCCGTGCAGGCGAAGACCCCAAGGCGCTGCCGGTCTATATGGGCTCCCATCTCGACACCCAGCCGACCGGCGGCAAGTATGACGGTGTCCTGGGCGTGCTTGGTGCGCTGGAAGTCGTCCGCACCATGAACGACCTTGGCATCAGGACCAAACATTCCATTGTTGTCACCAACTGGACCAACGAGGAAGGTGCGCGCTTTGCGCCTGCGATGCTGGCCTCGGGCGTGTTTGCGGGGATCCACACCGAAGATTATGCCAAGGCGCGTACCGATCTCGACGGCAAGGTTTTCGGCGACGAGCTTCAGCGCGTTGGCTGGGTCGGAGATGAAAAAGTCGGCGCGCGCAAGATGCATGCGATGCTGGAATTGCATATTGAGCAGGGGCCGATCCTTGAGGCTGAAGGCAAAGACATCGGCGTTGTCACACACGGGCAGGGCTTGTGGTGGCTGGAAATCACGCTGACCGGCAAGGATGCCCACACCGGCTCAACGCCGATGGCCATGCGCGTCAATGCCGGTCTCGGCATGGCCCGCATCACCGAGCGCGTCCACCAGATCGCCATGAGCCACCAGCCGAATGCCGTCGGCGCGGTCGGTCAGGTCAAAGTGTTCCCCAACTCGCGCAATGTCATTCCCGGCAAGGTGATTTTCACCGTTGATGTCCGCTCGCCTGAACAGGCCAAACTCGACATGATGCGCGGTGAAGTCGAACGCGCGGCGCATGCCGTGGCAAAAGAACTTGGCCTCGGCTGTTCCATTGAGCCGGTCGGCCATTTCGACCCGGTGACGTTTGATCCGGGCCTGGTGAAGACCGTGCGGGCGGCGGCGGAGCGGCTGGGCTACAGCCACATGGACATCGTCTCGGGCGCCGGCCACGACGCCTGCTGGATCAACCGCGTTGCGCCGACCGTGATGATCATGTGCCCATGCGTCGGCGGCCTATCACACAACGAGGCCGAGGAGATTTCGCCTCAGTGGGCGGCGGCGGGGACGGACGTGCTGTTCCATGCGGCGGTGGAGACGGCGGGGGTGGTGGGGTGAAGCACTGGTCTCGTTTGTTCTCAGTGATTTTTATGCTCATTATTTTTGTGATCGGGCCCCGAACGGCAACGGCTCAGATATCGAGCGATAGTGGATGTTATGATTGTGACCCGGAAACTGAAAAAATAGGTATTGCGTTAGAACGGTCTTTTTCTTTGACCGATTCCGAATTGCTTAACCGCCAAGCTTGGGCAGGCACAATCTGCGAAAATCACCCATGCGTAAGTGATTTCGGCGCACTTGATGAAGGACACGCAAGAGATTTGCTACAGACTTTTCTTGGTGGGCGGCAAAGAAATGAAGATCGTTGGCTGACTTTGGTTGGAACAGGAATTGCAGCTATTTCTGCTTTCATCTCTGTCTTTGCCCTTTGGCAGGCGCATACTGCCAGCCGCGAAGCTCGCTCTGCATCGGACAGGTCGATCCGAAACAAAGCCAGAATTGAACAACTTTCGGAGGAAAGCTGATGTTGTCCACCATTATCCGTAGCGGAACTATCGTCACCTCCGAGCGCGCCTTCAAGGCGGATGTGCTGTTCCATGCGACGGTGGAGACGGCGGGGGTGGTGGGGTGAAGGTTATCAGATTTCGTTTCGTTTTGTTATTTTTTGCTCTGTTTCAGATTGCCCCAACTCAGAGCGGGGCGGCAGGTGGCACCGGCTATTTAGGCGGCGGGGGTGACGGCGGATGTTGTGGTTCGGACGGAGGAGATGTACCAAAAGAACTCGAAATGGATGCTAAAGCACTGGAAACGCAATTCCTTTCGGTTGACCAAAAAACGCTCCGCCGTCAGCGCTTCGTAAAGTCGCTTTGTTCAGAATACAATTGCGGCGAGCTTGATGAAGACCAGGCAAGTCAGCTTCTTGACGATTTGATAAAAGAGGACGAAAAAAATGACGGCTGGTGGTTCAATATTGCCGCCGCATTTTCTGGTATCGCGGGTGTCATTCTCGGAGCGCTCGGACTAATCCTTGCTTGGTTCGCACACAAACAGAGTACAGCAGCCGAGCGCCAATCAGCCAGAAACGAAGTTGAAATCAGCCACCTGAAGGATCGGCCTGTCGGAGGTTAAAAGCATGTCCAAAGTCATTAAAAACGGAACCATCGTCACCGCCGACCGCACGTGGAAGGCTGATGTTCTCATCAAGCATGACAAGATCGTCGCCATCGGGCCGGACCTGCATGGCGACCATGAGCTGGATGCGACCGGCTGTTATGTGATGCCGGGTGGCATCGACCCGCACACGCATCTGGAAATGCCGTTCATGGGCACCTATTCGGCCGATGATTTCGAAAGCGGCACCCGCGCGGCGCTGTCCGGCGGCACCACGATGGTCGTCGATTTCTGCCTTCCGGCGCCCGGCCAGTCGCTCCTTGAAGCGCTGCAGATGTGGGACAACAAGACGTCAAAGGCCTGCTGCGATTACTCCTTCCACATGGCGATCACTTGGTGGGGCGAGCAGGTATTCAACGAGATGAAACAGGTGGTGGACAAAGGCATCACCTCGTTCAAGCATTTCATGGCCTACAAGGGTGCGCTGATGGTCAATGACGATGAAATGTATTCATCGTTCAAGCGCTGCGCCGAGCTTGGCGCGCTGCCCCTGGTCCATGCCGAAAACGGCGATGTGGTCGCGCAGTTGCAGCAGAAGCTCTTGGCCGAGGGCAACAACGGCCCCGAAGCCCACGCCTATTCGCGCCCGCCGGAAGTCGAGGGTGAGGCCACCAACCGCGCCATCATGATTGCCGACATGGCCGGCGTGCCGCTCTATGTCGTGCACACAAGTTGCGAGCCCGCGCATGAAGCCATCCGCCGCGCCCGCCAGAAAGGTATGCGCGTTTACGGCGAGCCGCTGGTGCAACATCTGACGCTGGATGACTCGGAATATGCCAACAAAGACTGGGATCATGCCGCCCGCCGTGTCATGTCGCCGCCGTTCCGCAACAAGACGCATCAGGATTCGCTCTGGGCTGGCCTCCAGTCCGGCTCGCTGCAGGTGGTGGCGACCGACCATTGCTCCTTCACCACAGAACAGAAACGCTTTGGCGTCGGTGATTTCACTAAAATCCCCAACGGAACCGGCGGCCTTGAAGACCGCATGCCGGTGCTCTGGACCAAGGGCGTCAACACCGGCCGCCTGACCATGAACGAGTTTGTGGCGGTGACCTCGACCAACATTGCCAAAATCCTCAACATGTATCCGAGAAAGGGTGCGATTGTCGAAGGCGCGGATGCCGATATCGTTGTCTGGGACCCGAAGAAGAAGAAGACCATCTCGCAGAAGAGCCAGCAGTCGGTGATCGACTACAACGTCTTTGAAGGCATGGAGCTCACCGGCCTGCCGCGCTACGTCCTGACCCGCGGCCATCTGTCGATCCACGACGGCAAGGTCGACGTGCAGCCCGGCCATGGCGAGTTCATCGGCCGCGAGCCGAAGGGCGCGGTGAATGTGGCGCTGTCGAAGTGGAAGGAAGTCGTGGCTCCAAGGAAAGTCGAACGGACGGGCATACCGGCGAGCGGGGTTTGAGTAACGCAACTCCCCTCCCCCTTGAGGGGAGGGGTCGGGGGTGGGGGCGAGCGCAGCAAATGTCACCAGGCATTGTAGCGAAATCTTCAATCACCAGGGCTCGCCGCCTTCGGAGGGATATGTCAGATGGAGAAAAGCATCTTTGGAACCAGTTGAGGACGTTTCGAAATTCTCATGGGATTCACGTCAGAAGGCAGGCAGCGATCGGACCCTATGTTGCCGATTTTGTAATTCATGCTGCCAAGTTGATCATTGAGGTTGATGGTCCAATGCATGCAGAAACCGGGCGGCAAGAAAGCGATATGAAGCGGGATGATTGGCTATTGAATGCAGGTTATCGCATAATTCGCTTTCGCACGGATGAAGTCATGAATGCTTGGTCTGATTGTGCGGAACGGATTTTAAAGGAAGTGAGGGCGTCTAATTGAATCAATCCTTGGATGCGCTCGCCCCCACCCCCGGCCCCTCCCCTCAAGGGGGAGGGGAGCAGGCGCGCGCCGTCATCTCCGCCCGCGACCTCTCCTTGGTGTTCACCACCAACGACGGCCCCGTCCACGCGCTGTCGAACATCAACCTCGACATCAATGAAGGCGAATTTGTCTCGCTGATCGGCCCGTCCGGCTGCGGCAAGACCACGCTGCTGCGGGTGATTGCCGATCTGGAGCAGCCGACCGGTGGTTCGTTATCGGTCAATGGCATGACGCCGGATGAAGCGCGCCAGAAGCGTGCCTATGGCTATGTGTTCCAGCAGGCGGCGCTGTTTCCCTGGCGCACCATTGCAGCCAATGTTGCCCTGCCGCTTGAGGTTATGGGGCTGGGAAGCACGGAAGTCGCCCGCCGCGTCAAGGAAAACATCGCTCTGGTCAACCTTGCCGGTTTCGAGAAGAAATACCCGTGGCAACTTTCCGGCGGCATGCAGCAGCGCGCCTCCATCGCCCGCGCGCTCTCAGTCGAGCCAGCCATGCTGCTGATGGACGAGCCCTTTGGCGCGCTCGACGAAATCGTCCGCGACCATTTGAACGAACAACTGCTGAAACTCTGGGCCAAGACCAGAAAGACCGTGGTTTTTGTCACCCACTCGATACCCGAAGCCGTGTTCCTGTCGACCAAGATCGTTGTCATGAGCCCGCGCCCGGGCAAGATCCACGAAATCATCGACTGCAATCTGGGAGCCGAGCGCCCGCTGGAAATCCGCGAAACACCGGAATTCTTGCGGATCGCCCAGCAGGTGCGCGACGGTCTGCGGGCGGGGCACTCTTATGATGATTGAGACGCGCTCGGGTTTGAAGGTTGCACTCCGCTTCATCTTTACCGGTTTGTCCGGTTTAGTCGCGGTCACCGCAAGTCTCCTTGCTGCAGCCGCGTTGTTATGGTCCGCAATTGCTATAAGTGATGGGTACAACCAATGCCCAGATGGAAACCAATGTAGTGACGCCAAACTAATCGCATCTATTGGGCTTATCCTTTTCGTCCTTTTCGGCGCCATCGCATTTTTCACCATTCTCGGTATCAAGCATTGGAGAAAACGGTCTAACATGCGGTCGTTGCCGGTCGACAAATCCATCATTGGAGACAAATGGGGGAGGCTATGAGTATTTCCAACTCCTTCCTCCGCGACCGGCTGATCCCCGTCGGCACCATCGTGCTTGCAATCATCATTGCCTGGTACATCGCCGCCTACCGCATGAACGCGCCGTTCCAGCGCGATCAGAATGAACGCTCGAACGTCACCGTCAGCCAAAGCGAATTCATCGCGCAGACGATGAGTCAGCCAAAGCCGACCATGCCCGCGCCGCATCAGGTGGCGGTCAACCTTTGGAAAAACACTTTCGGCGTCAAGCTGACGTCGAACCGCAGCCTCGTCTACCACGCCGGTGTCACGCTCTCCTCCACCCTGCTCGGCTTCCTGATGGGAACGGTGCTCGGCATCATCATTGCCGTTGGCATCGTCCATGTGCCGGCGCTCGACAAGTCGTTCCTGCCGTGGATCATTGCCAGCCAAACCATCCCGATGCTGGCCGTCGCGCCGATGATCATCGTCATCCTCGCCGCCGTGAACGTGACAGGCATCCTCCCCAAGGCGCTGATCTCGACTTACCTATCGTTTTTCCCCGTGGCCGTCGGCATGGTGAAAGGCCTTCGTTCGCCCGAAGTCATGCACCTTGACCTGATGCGCACCTATCATGCCTCCAAGTGGCAGACGTTCTGGAAGCTGCGCGCTCCGGCATCCGTGCCGTTCTTCTTCACCTCGATCAAGGTGGCCGTCGCCGCCAGCCTCGTCGGCGCCATTGTTGGCGAGTTGCCAACCGGCGCAGTCGCAGGCATTGGTTCCAAGCTTCTCGCCGGTTCCTATTACTCGCAAACCATCGACGTCTTCGCTGCGCTGATCGCCGGTTCGGTCGTTGCCATCCTGCTCGTTGTCTTGGTCGATATCATCGGCCGTTTCGTCAACTCCCGCATGGGAGGCCGGCCGGCATGAGGCTCAAGACAAACTGGCAGGCGCTTGCCGCCCTCGCGCTGTTCAATCTGCCGCTCACCGGCACGAGCGACGCAGGAACGTCCATAGCTTTGTTAGCCGCTTTGGTGATTGCGGCGTTGATCTCAATGCAGACTCCGGCAACCAACGCCGCCACTGTCGCTTTCGCCATTCTGGCCCATGGCGCGGTTTTTGTGCTGCTCAAAGGCCTTGCCGGAGCTGAAGGCACGGCCGGCCTCGGCTTTTTTGCTGCCCTTGCCGCAAGCTGGCTTCTTGGCTGGCGGCTGGTCACAGTCCTCTCAGGCGATGGTCGCAAGAGCGATTGGTTCACCGGCCTTGTGATCCCGACCCTGTTCGGACTGTGGATTCTCATCCTCTGGGAAGCCATCGTGCGCGGTGCAGGCATCCCCTTCGTGCTTCTCCCGCCGCCTTCGGCCATCGGCGCAAAGTTCATGGCGTCCATTCCGCTCCTTGCCGCCGACTTCAACCAGACCGTCCTCAAGGCCGTTCTGTTCGGGTTCGTTGTCGGATCCTTTGCCGGCTTCCTGGTGGCGGTTCTGGCCGACCGTTTCAAATTCCTCGCCAACGGCATGCTGCCCATCGGCAACATGGTCTCGGCCCTGCCGATCATCGGCATCGCGCCCATCATGGTCATCTGGTTCGGTTTTGACTGGCAGTCGAAGGCCGCCGTGGTCATTGTCATGACCTTCTTCCCGATGCTGGTGAACACGCTGGCCGGGCTTTCCGCTTCGGGCAACATGGAGCGCGACCTGATGCGCACCTATGCCTCAAGCCATTGGCAAACCTTGTTTAAACTGCGGCTTCCTGCCGCAATGCCTTTTGTGTTCAATGCCCTCAAGATCAATTCGACTCTTGCCATGATTGGTGCCATCGTTTCGGAATTCTTCGGAACACCGGTGGTCGGCATGGGCTTTCGCATTTCGACCGAAGTGGGTCGAATGAACCTCGACATGGTGTGGGCGGAAATTGCGCTCGCCGCCATTGTCGGGTCACTTTTCTACGGTGCGCTCGCACTTCTCGAACGCATCACAACATTTTGGCATCCGTCATACCGTCGATAAACAAGACGGAGCCTATAACCAGAGAGGAACGTCTCATGAAGAAAACAATCAAACTGACCCTCGCACTCACCCTGTCATTGATGGCCGGCTCGGCGCTTGCCGCAGACAAGGTGACGCTGCAGCTGAAGTGGGTCGCGCAGGCCCAGTTCGCCGGCTATTTCGTCGCCAAGGACAAGGGCTTCTACACCGAAGCCGGCCTCGACGTCGAAATCAAGCCGGGCGGCCCGGACATTGCCCCCGAACAGGTCATCGCCGGCGGCGGCGCGGACGTGATTGTCGACTGGATGGGCGGCGCACTCGCTGCCCGCGAAAAGGGCGTTGGCCTTGTCAACATCGCCCAGCCGTTCGAAAAGGCCGGCATGCAGCTTGTCTGCCCGGCCAACGGCCCGGTCAAGACCGAAGCCGACTTCAAGGGCAAGACGCTCGGCGTCTGGTTCTTCGGCAATGAATATCCGTTCTATGCCTGGATGAACAAGCTCGGCCTGTCCACCGAAGGCGGTGCGGATGGCGTGACTGTCCTCAAGCAGTCGTTCGACGTGCAGCCGCTGATCCAGAAGCAGGCCGATTGCATCTCGGTCATGACTTACAATGAATATTGGCAGCTGATCGACGCCGGCTACAAGCCGGAAGACCTCGTGGTGTTCAACTATTCTGCCATGGGCAATGACCTCCTCGAAGACGGCCTCTATGCCATGGAAGCCAACCTTGCCGATCCGGCCTTCAAGGAAAAGATGGTCAAGTTCGTTTCCGCTTCGATGAAGGGCTGGAAATACGCGCTTGAGAACCCTGATGAGGCAGCAGGCATCGTCATGGACAATGGCGGACAGGACGAAAACCACCAGAAGCGCATGATGGGCGAAGTCGGCAAACTGATCGGCTCCGGCTCCGGCAAGCTGATTGAGGCTGCTTACCAGCGCACAGCTGATGCCCTTCTGGCCCAGAAGATCATCACCAAGGCGCCGGAAGGCGCCTGGACATCGGCAATCACTGACGCAGTGAAGTAATTCACTCAGTCAGCCAATAAAAAAACCCCCGCTGGCGACAGCGGGGGTTTTGCTTTTCAGAAGGCCACTTGCCTTAGCTCGCCAATGCGCCCGGTCCCGGGGTTGCGCCCTTCGGGCATTTGCCGGCGATGATCATGCCAAGCACTTCGTCATGGTCGACATCGGTGGTCTTGGCTGTGCCGACGACTTTGCCGTTTTTCATGACGCAAAGCCGATCCGCCAGATCAAACACATCGTGCAGATCGTGGCTGATCAGGAAGATGCCAATGCCTTCGGCCTTCAGCTGCTTGATCAGTTCGCCGACCTGCGCCGTTTCCTGCGGGCCGAGCGCGGCTGTCGGTTCATCCATGATCAGGATGCGCGCGTTGAAATGGATCGCGCGGGCGATGGCGACGGACTGCCGCTGGCCACCTGAAAGCTTCGACACCGGCTCCTTGAAGCGGCGGAAGTTCGGGTTAAGCCGGAACATCACCTTGCGGCATTCTGCTTCCATCGCCACGTCATCAAGCGTGCCGAAGGAAGTCTTCAACTCGCGGCCGAGATAGAGGTTGGCCGCTGCATCGACATTATCGGCGAGCGCAAGCGTCTGGTAGATTGTTTCGATCCCGAGCGCCTTGGCGTCGCGCGGATTGTTGATGGCCACCTCTTTGCCTTCGATGAAGATTTGTCCGTTATCGCGCGTGTAGGCGCCGGACAGGATCTTGATCAGCGTCGATTTGCCCGCGCCGTTATGGCCGAGCAGGCCGACCACCTCGCCTGGGAACAGGTCGAGCGAAGCATGATCGACAGCCTTGATGCCGCCAAAAGCGATCGAAATGTCTCGCATCTCGATAAGCGGCGTACCGCGGCTTTCGGGAACAGGCGGCGTGGCGACGGCTGCGGCCGGTGCCTTGGCGACCGTCGCAGCTTTTGTCTTGGTGCCTGTCTTCTTTGCGGGCGACGCAGTCTTTGTTGCTTTTGCCATGTCAGCCTCCCCTCAATTCACTTTGCGCGAGTAAAGCTGGTCGAGCCAGACCGCGATGACAAGAACAACGCCGACCACGATGTTCTGGTAGGCCGCAGGCAGGTTGAGCAGCGACATGCCGGAAATGATCGACTGCATCATCAAGGCGCCCATCATGGCGCCGTAGATGGTGCCGACGCCACCGGCCAGCGAAGTGCCGCCGATGACCGCAGCCGCGATCACGTACAATTCGCTGAGTTGTCCAAGCGCGTTGGTGGCGGCATTCAGGCGCGCCGACGATACGATGGCTGCAATGCCGACCAATACGCCCATGAGGGCAAAGACTTTGACAATCATCAACTTTGTGTTGATGCCCGCGAGCTCCGCCGCCTCCGGATTGCCGCCGATGGCATAGACATAGCGCCCGAACAGGGTGCGCGTGGCAATGAAAGTCATGACAAGACCGACAGCCAGGGTGACAAGCACCGGCACCGAATAACCCGTGTAGTAAATCAGGCCGTCAGTGCAGCGCACGACGGCTTCACCGGCCATGCAGACAGCACTGCCATCCTTGTTTTCGATACCCGCCGGAATGGCGACATTATTGGCCTTAGCGTAATTCTCGATCAGCTTGAACGGCCAAGGGTAGGAATTCATCACATGCGTGACGAAAAGCACGGCGGCAGAGCCGACGGCTGCCAGAAAAAGCTCGGCCCACATCGGACGAAGCGGAAACTTGAAACGCTGTCGCTGGCGACGCCCGTTTGCGATGGCATATATAATCCCGGCGCAGGCCACAAATGCAATTGCCCAGCTCCATCCAGGCCCGATCCATGATGCGGGAATGCCTCCGCCGAAAATTTCGAAGGTTTTGTCCATAGGCGCAACAGTTTCGCCGCGCGCAAGCAGAAATGCGACCCCGCTGTAGGCAATGAGGCCGCCAAGTGTGACGATGAAGGCCGGGATTCGGGCGTATGCCGTCATCCAGCCATTGAAAGCACCGATTGCCGCGCCGAGCACAATGACGAACAGCACGCCGAGTACCCATATCGCCGGATGGCCGACGCCGAGCAGCGGGCCCAGCTTGAAGACCTGAAGCACGGCGCCGGCAACGGCAACAAGTGAAAGCATCGAGCCGACCGACAGGTCAATATGGCGCATGACGATGATGAGGACCATGCCGGTTGACATGACGGCAATCGACGAGGTCTGAACGAGTAGGGTCCAAAGGTTGCGCGGTGTCAGAAACGACCCGCCCAGCAAACCGCCAAAATTGCCGCGCAGGTAACCGCTTGCAATATCGAAAGCGCACCAGATGAGCAGCAATGCGGCGATCATGCCAAGCATGCGCATGTCAATTTCCGTTGCGCGGAAAAAACTTTTTATTGGGCCTTCGTCCTGCAATGCTGGATTCTGGCTGCTGTTGCCCGTCTGAGACATTGGGTTCTCCCTCCCGTTCGGCATTCACTTAAACAAAAGCCGCGCCGCTTTGGCAAGCGGCGCGGCTCTCGAAGGTATTCAGGAGCTGGAAATCAGCAGCCCGGTACGGCGCCAGCGGCAACGCCTGCGCAAGCCTGGTCCTTGGTGATGTGGCCGGCGTCAATGGCGACGTTCACATTTTCCTTGGTGATCGGCGTCGGAGCGAGCAGGATGGAGTTCATTTCCACCTTGTTCTTGCCGCCAGCGAACTTGGCAACGCCCGGAATGGCGTCCATTGCGGTGCCTTCGGCAAGAGCGTTTGCTGCTTCAGCAGCAACCTTGCCGAGATCCTTGGCGTTCTTCCAAACCGAAACGGTCTGGGTCCCAAGGGCAACGCGGTTGATCGCCGCCAGATCGCCGTCCTGGCCGCCGACCGGAATGCCGGTCATGCCCTGGGCGGTGAGTGCTGCAACTACGCCGGAAGCCATGCCGTCGTTTTCGGCCAGAACAGCATCAATCTTGTTGCCGGTCGAAGTCAGGCACTGCTCCATGTTCTTCTGGGCATTGTCCGGCTTCCAACCGTCGGTGAAGGTTTCACAGACGTTCTTGATCTTGCCGCCGTCGATGTCAGCCTTGAGCACTTCCATCATGCCCTGGAACAGGAAGGTCGCGTTCGGATCGCCCTTGTCGCCCTTGATGAAAGCATAGTTGCCTTCCGGCTTAGCCTTCTGGACTTCCTGGGCAATGATGCGGCCCACGCCGACGTTGTCGAACGTGATGTAGAGCGCATTCGGATCTTCGAACTGCACGTCATAGGCAATCGATTTGATGCCGGCATCCGACAGCGCCTTAATCGACGGCAGGATGGCGTCCGAGTCAAATGCAACGACCATGACAACATCCGGCTTCTGCGAGATCAAGCCTTCAATGTCGGCAGCCTGCTTCTGCGCAGAACCCTGGGCATCGGTGGAAATATATTTGTTGCCTGCAGCTTCAACGACAGCCTTGATGGCGGCTTCGTCAGTCTTCCAGCGCTCTTCCTGGAAAGTTTTCCAGGATACGGCAATGGTCTTGTCCTTCGCCAGCGCAGGTGCGGCAAACGACACGGCAAACACAGCGCCCGCGAGGGCGGCGGCAAATTTTTTCATCAGTTCCTCCCGGTGCCCGGTCGGGCACATTTACACAAGAGCCAACCCGGAATGCGTTTTCCGGGGCGGCAGGCACCCATTATTTCGAGAGCCGAAATAATGAGTGACTCAGATTCAAACCTGTGTCAACATTGTTTTGAGTTTACGGCCTTGCGGGCCGAAAAAACCGTTGCCGAAATGAGGAGCGGCTCCGGTTTCCGGGAGGAGAAAGTTGTGCAGTTGAAGGCGGGGTCGGATTTGGTCCGGCGGCAAAACCGTTCCGTTGTCATCGCCGCATTGCGCCGCAATGCGACGATGTCACGTACTGACTTGTCCGCTGCAACAGCACTTTCGCCGTCCACTGTTTCTGCCATCACGTCCGACCTTTTGAATGAAGGCGTGCTCGTCGAACAGCGCGAGTTCGAGCCATCGGGCAGCCGTCGTGGCCGTCCGCAGATTGCCATTGCGCTCAATCCCGCCCGTGCCCATGTCGTTTCGGTCGAATTGACCCACAATCAGCTTTCCGTCGGCGTCAGCGACTATACCGGCAAGGCGATCAGCGAGATTGATGACAGGTTCTCGACAGCCGCCTGCACCGGCGAGGATTTGCTGGTGCGCTGCACGAAGCTGGTCCATCAGGCGCTTTCCAATGCTGCAATTTCTCAACCCTCGTCCATTGTGATGGCCGTTCAGGGCCGCACCGATGCAGAAGGGCGCGATCTGTTGTGGTCCCCCATCGCCGCAGGCCGCAATGTCCATCTGGCTGACTATCTTCAGGGCGAATTCGGCTGCCCGGTGACAGTAGCCAATGATTGCTCGATGATTGCAGTCGCCCTGCGTTGGCTGGAGCCTGAGCGCTATGGCCGTGATTGTCTCGCCGTGCTGTTATCTCACGGCATCGGCATGGGGTTGTACCTAAACGGCCGCCTGTTCGCAGGGCGCAGCTCGTCTGCAGCCGAATTCGGCCATATGCTCTACAAACACAATGGCGCGCTTTGTCGCTGCGGTGCGCGCGGCTGCATAGAAGCCTATGCAGGCGACTATGCGATCTGGCGCTCGGCGCATGGTTTGCCCGAAGATGCGCTGCCGCCGGTTGAACTGTCAGGTCTGGACATGCGCACGCTTGCCAGGAAAGCCCGGCTGTCCGATGGTCCGGAGCGGCGCGCCTACAAGGAGGCGGCGGAAGCCATAGGCACGGGTCTTGCCGGATTGTTCGCACTGATTGACCCTGTCCCCATCGCATTCGTTGGTTCCGGCACGGCGGCTTTCGACATATGTGAGCCCTATATCCGTGCCTGCATTTCCGAGTCCAATTCGGGCGGATTTGATGCGCATTTCGAGCATGAATTGTTCGAGTTCGAACTGCCACTGATCCGCCAGGGCGCGACCGTGACCGCACTGCTGTCGGTGGATGACCAAGTGTCAGTCGGCCCCGAAACATCGCTTCGCGACACACCTGTTCTGGAGGTCGCATGAATATTGATTTTCCAAGCAAACAGTCCGCAGCAAGAGCACCGTCATGACCACCTATCTCGGCATTGATCTGGGAACATCGAGTTCCAAAGTCATCATCATGGATGAAAACCAGAAAATTCTGGCGTCCGCGTCGCGCCCCATGGACGTTTCGCGCCCGCATCACGGTTGGTCTGAGCAAGAACCCGGTGACTGGATCGGTGCGACCACAGCCGCGATTGATGAATTGAAGGCAACCAGTGGCGCGTTGCTTGCCCGGGTGCGCGGCATTGGCTTGTCCGGCCATATGCATGGCGCCACGCTGCTTGACAAACAGGACCGGGCGCTGCGCCCCTGCATCCTGTGGAACGATACCCGCAGCCATGCCGAGGCGCATGAGCTCGACAGCCAGCCGATTTTCCGCCAACTCACCGGAAACATCGTCTTTCCCGGCTTCACCGCGCCGAAGCTTCTCTGGGTCGCACGCAATGAACCTGACATTTTTGCCAAAATTCGATGGGTCCTGCTTCCGAAGGACTATCTGCGCCATTGGCTCACTGGCGAACATGGTTCCGAAATGTCCGACGCGGCGGGAACCGCTTGGCTTGATACAGGCGCGCGCAAATGGGATTCCCGACTGCTCGAGGCAACAGGTCTCGGTCTTGAGCACATGCCAAACCTTGTCGAGGGCACTGACGTTTCCGGCACTTTGAGGCCTGAACTGGCCGCTCGCTGGGGGATGGAGCAAGGCGTCGTCGTGGCCGGCGGCGCAGGCGACAACGCTGCATCCGCCTGCGGCATCGGCGCTGTGGCGCCTGGTACGGCTTTTGTATCGCTTGGCACGTCCGGTGTTTTGTTTGCGTCAAACGAGCGCTACCTGCCGAATCCGGATTCGGCCGTCCACGCCTTTTGCCATGCCGTTCCCAACACATGGCACCAGATGGGCGTCATCCTCTCTGCCACTGACAGCCTGAATTGGCTGGCAAACCTCACCGGCCGCGATGCCGCCTCGTTGACCAATGCGCTTGGTGACACGCTGGCCCGGCCCGGCCCGGTTACTTTCCTTCCCTATCTGTCCGGCGAGCGCACGCCGCACAATGATGCAATCATCCGCGGCGCGTTCACTGGTTTGGGGCATGAGTCTGATCATGTCGCCCTTGCCAAAGCGGTGGTCGAAGGCGTTGCTTTTGCGGTGCGCGACAGCCTCGAAGCCTTGCACCGCGCTGGAACCGAACTTGGCCGTGTCACGGCAGTCGGCGGCGGATCGCGGTCAACATATTGGCTGAAGGTGATCGCTTCGACACTCAACATGCCGGTCGATATCCCGGCGGAGGGCGACTTTGGTGCGGCTTTCGGCGCTGCCCGGCTTGGGCTGATTGCTGCTGAAGGCGCTGATCCGTTCCTGATCTGCCAGCCGCCGGTGACGGAGCGCACCATTGAGCCGGACGCGTCGCTGACGGATGCATTCAGCCAAGCCTATCAATCCTACAAGAACCATTACCCTGCCATCAAAGGAGTCCAACAGTGAGCACCGGCTTTTTCAAAGACATCGAACCCATCAAATATGAAGGACCGGATTCAACCAACCCGCTTGCCTATCGCCACTACAACAAGGACGAAGTGGTTTTCGGAAAGCGGATGGAAGACCATCTGCGTTTTGCGGTGGCCTATTGGCACACTTTTGCATGGCAAGGCGGCGATCCGTTCGGCGGCCAGACTTTCGAGCGCCCATGGTTTGGCGAAACCATGGACCATGCCAGGCTGAAGGCCGATGTTGCCTTTGAACTGTTCACCCTCCTTGGCACTCCGTTCTACTGTTTTCACGATGCGGACGTTCGCCCTGAAGGCGGCACTTTTGCCGAAAGCCGCAAGAATCTCGAAGCCATCGTCGACATTTTTGCCGAAAAGCAGAAGAAGACCGGCGTCAAGCTGTTGTGGGGCACGGCGAACATGTTCTCGCACCGCCGCTTCATGTCAGGCGCATCGACCAATCCAGACCCGGATGTGTTTGCCTATTCGGCGGCCACTGTAAAATCTTGCATGGATGCGACCAAGAAGCTCGGCGGCGCCAATTATGTGCTGTGGGGTGGCCGCGAGGGATACGAAACACTGCTGAACACCGATCTTGGCCGCGAGGATGCCCAGATGGGCCGCTTCCTCAATCTGGTGGTGGAATACAAACACAAAATCGGCTTCAAAGGTGCGATCCTGATCGAGCCAAAGCCGCAGGAACCGTCAAAACACCAGTACGATTATGATGTCGCAACGGTCTATGGCTTCCTCAAACGCCACGGCCTTGAAAAGGAAGTGAAGGTCAACATCGAGCAAGGCCACGCAATTCTCGCTGGCCACTCGTTCGAACATGAATTGGGACTTGCCAACGCGCTTGGCATCTTTGGTTCGATCGATATGAACCGCAACGACTATCAGTCCGGCTGGGATACCGACCAGTTCCCGAACAATGTGCCGGAAATGGCGATGGCTTTCTACGAAGTCATCAAGGGCGGCGGCTTCAAGACCGGCGGCACCAACTTCGACGCCAAGCTTCGCCGCCAGTCGATAGACGCCGAGGATCTTCTTATTGGCCACGTTGGCGGCATGGATACCTGTGCTCGTGCGTTCAAGGCAGCCGCCAAGCTGTACGAAGACAAGGCGCTGATCAGTCATGTTGAAGAACGTTATGCCGGCTGGAAATCGGCGGAAGCAAAAGCCATGCTTGCCGGCAAGCGCACGCTGGAGGAAATTGCCGAGCGCGTCGAGAAGAAGAACATCAACCCGCAGCCGCGTTCCGGCAAGCAGGAACTGTTGGAAAATATCGTCAATCGTTACGTTTGACACTCACTTATGAGCAAGGTGCATGGCTGCAATGCAGACCATGCCCTTGCGCATGGCAAATCGTTCAAGTGATACTCGGCGCGGGAACATAAATCCGTGCCGCTTTGACATCTGCCATGAACAGATGCTAGCCACCGGATAATTAAATCGATTGAATCCGGAGTATCCATGGGAAAGTCAACCTCATCCGGAAGTGCAGCCGTTGCCGACCTCTCAGTCGACCGCCGCACTTTTGCAGCCAAAATCGTTGAAAAGCTGACCTATTCCATCGGCAAGGACACATTTGCCGCCAAACCGCACGATTATTTGACAGCGACAATCCTCGCGCTGCGGGACCGGATCATTGACCGTTGGATGCAATCGACCCGGGAAGTCTATCAAACCGGCGGAAAACGGGTCTATTACCTGTCACTGGAATTTCTCATCGGCCGCCTCATGCGTGACGCGCTCGCCAACATGGGCCTGATGGAAGAAGTATCCGAAGCCCTGAAATCGCTCAATGTCGATATCGACTTGATAGCCTCGCTTGAACCGGATGCCGCTCTGGGCAACGGAGGCCTTGGCCGCTTGGCTGCCTGCTTCATGGAATCGATGGCAAGCGTCAACATCCCGGCCTATGGCTATGGCATCCGCTACCAGCACGGCCTGTTCCGTCAGGAAATCCAGGATGGCTGGCAGGCGGAATTGCCGGAAACATGGCTGGCGCACGGCAATCCGTGGGAGTTCGAACGCCGCGAATCGAATTATGAAGTCGGCTTCGGCGGCACTGTCGAAACGGTCGATGCCGATGACGATGATGAACCGCGCCATGTCTGGAAGCCGAACGAGCGTGTCATCGCTGTTGCCTATGACACGCCGGTAGTTGGCTGGAAGGCCAAGCGCGTCAATACACTGCGCCTTTGGGAAGCCCAGCCGATTGACCCGATCCGTCTTGATGCCTTCAACTCGGGTGACCATGCCGGCGCCTTGCGCGACAGCGTTGCGGCGGAAGCCATCACCCGCGTGCTTTATCCGGCAGACTCACACAAGGCAGGCCAGGAACTGCGTCTGCGGCAGGAATTCTTCTTCTCCTCTGCGTCGCTTCAGGATATTTTGCGCCGCCACCGCCAGCAGTATCCCGACTTCCTCAACCTGCCGGACAAGGTTGCCATTCAGCTCAACGACACTCACCCGGCCGTCGCCGTTGCCGAACTGATGCGCCTGTTGACCGACCTGCACGGCATTGACTGGAACACGGCCTGGACACTGACCAAGGGCACTTTCGGCTACACCAACCACACGCTGCTTCCCGAGGCGCTGGAAACCTGGCCGGTCGAGCTGTTCGAGCGCCTGTTGCCGCGCCACATGCAGATTGTCTACCGGATCAATGCCGGCGTAATTCAGGAAGCGCGCAAGTTGCGCGGTTTCGGCGACAATGATGTCGCGGCGATTTCGCTGATCGATGAATCCAATGGCCGCCGTGTCCGCATGGGCCAGTTGGCCTTTGCCGGCTCCCACTCGATCAACGGTGTTTCAGCACTGCATACGGAGCTGATGAAGCAAACCGTGTTTGCGGACTTGCACCGCCTATACCCGGACCGCATCAACAACAAAACCAATGGCGTCACTCCGCGGCGCTGGCTCAATGGCTGCAATCCGGGACTTTCTGGCCTGATCCATGAGGCCATCGGCGAAGGCTTCCTCGACGATGCAGAAAAGCTGGTCGCCTTGGAGCCGTTTGCCAATGATTCCGCATTTCAAGCAAAGTTCGCCAAGGTCAAGCAGGCCAACAAGGTGCGGCTTGCGGCGCTCGTCAAACAGCGCGTCGGCGTGCGGATCGATCCGACAGCCTTGTTCGATATCCAGATCAAGCGCATCCATGAATACAAGCGGCAGCTATTGAACATCATCGAAGCTGTCGCGCTTTACGACCAGATACGCTCAAATCCGCACAAGGACTGGGTGCCGCGCGTCAAGTTCTTTGGCGGCAAGGCAGCACCTTCATACTGGAATGCGAAACTGATCATTAAGCTGGCTAACGATGTGGCTAAAGTGATCAACTCGGATCCGGCTGTCCGAGGTCTTTTGAAGGTCGTGTTCATCCCGAACTACAATGTTTCCACTGCTGAAGTGATGATCCCGGCCGCAAACCTGTCTGAGCAGATTTCAACCGCGGGGCTGGAAGCGTCAGGCACCGGCAACATGAAGTTTGCGCTGAATGGCGCGGTAACCATCGGAACATTGGATGGCGCGAATGTTGAAATTCGCGATCATGTTGGCGACGACAACATTTTCATCTTCGGCCTGACCGCCGAACAGGTCGCCGGTTTGCGGCGCGACGGTTACACCCCGCGTGATGTGATCAGCAAGTCCCCGGCGCTTTCCGAAGCCCTCAAGCAAATAGCTTCCGGTGTCTTCTCGCCGGATGAAGTCAACCGCTATCGCGACATGATCCAGAATCTGTACGATACGGACTGGTTCCTGGTGACGGCCGACTTTGATTCCTATTACAAGGCGCAGCGTGATGCCGATGCCGTCTGGAATACGCCCGCAGAATGGAACCGCATGGCCATACTGAATACGGCGCGCGTCGGCTGGTTCTCATCGGACCGGACAATCCGCCAGTATGGCAAGGAGATTTGGGGCGTCAGCGGTCTCTGAAAAACAATCGGAAATTTGGACTTGTAACCGCTTTCAATTCGGCGCTAGGTTCATCCTTGGGAGGGGATGTCGCAATGGCAGGCAAGACCAAAACTCCATCGAAAGCAGTCTCGGCTGCTGACAGGAAGGCGGCGCAATTCCGTGACGCGCTTCAAGCGGTCGCGGAGGGGCATCACTCCGACCCCTTTTCCATTCTGGGTGTCCATAAATCCGGCAAGGGCTGGATCGGGCGTGTTTTTGCACCCGGCGCGGACACGCTCGAAGCTTTCACGCTGGCCGGCGCGCCAGCGGGCATGCTGACTCGCATTCATGATGCCGGGATATTCGAGGGCGAACTCGCCATAAAGGCGCATCAGCCGATGCGCTACCAGGCCCGCGCATCCCACGGCGACTGGAGCTTTGCCGACCCCTATTCGTTTGGTCCGGTTCTCGGCCCCATGGACGATTACTACATAGCTGAAGGTTCGCACCTGCGTCTGTTCGACAAGCTTGGCGCCCATGTTATGAACCATGATGGCGCAGACGGCGTTCATTTTGCCGTCTGGGCGCCGAACGCGCGGCGCGTTTCGGTTGTCGGCTCATTCAACAGTTGGGATGGCCGTCGTCACGCCATGCGCTGCCGGACTGATACCGGCATCTGGGAAATCTTTGTCCCGGGCGTCCATGCCGGTGAACCCTACAAATACGAAATCGTTGCCGCCAACGGCGTTGTTCTTCCGCTTAAGGCCGATCCTTTTGCATTCCAGTCCGAATTGCGCCCGAACACGGCATCGGTCGTGGCGCGTCCCTTGAATCACGAATGGCACGACGAGGCTCATTCCAAACACTGGGGCAGCATAGATGCCCGCCGCCAGCCGATGTCGATCTACGAAGTTCACGCAGGTTCGTGGAAACAAAAGGCAGATGGCTCGTTCCTGTCTTTCGATGAAATGGCCGCCGAACTGATCCCCTATGTCGTCGACATGGGCTTCACCCACATTGAATTCCTGCCGATTTCCGAGCATCCCTATGATCCGTCCTGGGGCTACCAGACCACCGGTCTATACGCGCCGTCCGCGCGTTTTGGCGACCCGGAGGCTTTTGCCCGCTTCGTCGACAGCGCCCACAAGGTCGGTGTCGGCATCATTCTCGATTGGGTGCCGGCGCATTTCCCGACGGATTCGCATGGACTTGCCCATTTTGACGGCACGGCCCTCTACGAACATGACGATCCGCGTCAGGGGTTCCACCCGGACTGGAACACCGCGATCTACAATTTCGGCCGCCGCGAGGTGAAGTCATTCCTCGTCAACAATGCGGTTTATTGGGCAGAAAAATATCATGTCGACGCCCTGCGCGTCGACGCTGTCGCGTCGATGCTTTACCTCGACTATTCGCGAAAAGCAGGCGAATGGATCCCCAATGAACATGGCGGGCGCGAAAACCTGCATGCCGTTTCGTTCATTCAGGAAGCCAACAAGGCGGCTTACGCGGCCCGTCCCGGCTTCATGATGATCGCCGAAGAATCCACAGCGTGGCCAAAAGTGTCGCAGCCGGTCTATGCCGGCGGCCTCGGCTTTGGTTTCAAGTGGAACATGGGCTTTATGCACGACACGCTTGAGTATTTCACGCGTGAACCCATCCACCGCCGCCATCACCACGACGAAATCACTTTCGGGCTGCTCTATGCGTTTTCGGAAAATTTCGTCCTGCCGCTGAGCCATGACGAAGTCGTGCATGGCAAGGGTTCGCTGCTGACCAAGATGGCTGGTGATGACTGGCAGAAGTTTGCCAACCTTCGCGCCTATTACGGCTTCATGTGGGGCTATCCCGGCAAGAAGCTGTTGTTCATGGGCCAGGAATTCGCCCAGCGCGGCGAATGGTCAGAAGCCCGTTCTCTAGATTGGCACGAACTCGAACATGCGCCGCACAAGGGCGTGCAAAACCTGATGCGCGATCTCAACCGCGCCTACCGCGATCTGCCTGCGCTGCACCAGCGAGACTGCGAGCCGGAAGGGTTCGGCTGGCTTGTGGTCAATGATCGCGAAAATTCGGTCTTCGCTTGGGCGCGTTTTGCGCCGGGCCACAAACCGGTGGCTGTCGTCTGCAATTTCACGCCGGTCCCACGCGAAGGCTATAGCCTGCCGCTGCCTGCCAAAGGCCGCTGGCGCGAAGTCATCAACACGGATGCCGCCATCTACGGCGGTTCCGGCAAGGGCAACGCAGGCGTGATCATTGCTGACCAGCCCGGACACGAAGGCCAATCGGCTTCGGCGCTCATAAATCTGCCGCCGCTGGCGACCATGATTTTCGAATTCGACAACTGACGGACTTTGGGAGGAGACCGCGCATGCTAAACAAATACACACAGCCCCTTGCCCGTGATGCAATGGCTTACGTTCTGGCAGGCGGGCGCGGTTCGCGCTTGATGGAGTTGACAGATTTTCGCGCGA
The DNA here is from genome assembly GCA_041751995.1 of Rhizobiaceae bacterium. Classification (GTDB taxonomy): domain Bacteria; phylum Pseudomonadota; class Alphaproteobacteria; order Rhizobiales; family Rhizobiaceae; genus JANMEX01. Next base: position 59,813 of record JBGSHY010000032.1, read on the forward strand.
AACCCGCCGTCTACTTCGGTGGAAAAAGCCGCATCATCGACTTTGCACTGTCAAATGCCCTGAACTCCGGCATTCGTCGCATGGGAGTCGCAACCCAATACAAAGCCCATTCGCTGATCCGCCATCTGCAGCGCGGCTGGAACTTCCTGCGCACGGAGCGCAACGAAAGCTTTGACATTTTGCCGGCTTCCCAGCGCGTTTCCGAAGACCAATGGTACGCTGGCACGGCCGATGCCGTGTTCCAGAACATCGACATCATCGAGAGCTACGGCCCGGAATACATCGTCATTCTGGCCGGTGATCACATCTACAAGATGGACTATGAGCTGATGCTGCGCCAGCACGTTGACCAGAATGCAGACGTGACCATCGGCTGCCTTGAAGTGCCGCGTATGGAAGCGGTCGGTTTTGGCGTCATGCACGTTGACGAGAAAGACCAGATCGTCGCCTTCGTCGAAAAGCCGAAAGACCCCCCTGCAATTCCCGGACAGCCTGATCTGGCGCTGGCTTCCATGGGCATTTATGTCTTCCGCACCAAATTTCTCTTCGAGGAATTGAAACGCGATGCAGCCGATCCAAACTCGGCCCGCGATTTCGGCAAGGATATCATTCCTTACATTGTCGAGCATGGCAAAGCCGTCGCCCACCGTTTTGCAAAATCCTGCATCCGTTCATCCTTTGAGCGCGAAGCCTATTGGCGGGATGTCGGAACAGTCGATGCCTATTGGGAAGCCAACATCGACCTCACTGACATTACCCCAGAACTCGACCTCTACGACAAGGAATGGCCGATCTGGACCTATGCCGAGATCAAGCCGCCGGCAAAATTTGTCCACGACGAAGAAGGACGTCGCGGTTCGGCAATTTCTTCACTCGTATCAGGTGACTGCATCGTATCTGGCGCCGCACTTCGGCGAAGCCTGCTGTTCACGGGTGTCCGGGCAAATTCTTTCTCCTCACTCGACGAGGCTGTGGTTCTTCCGGAAGTCATTATCAGCCGCAATGCGCAATTGAAAAAGGTCGTCATCGACCGTGGCGTCGTCATCCCCGAAGGCCTTGTTGTCGGCGAAGACCCGGAAGAAGACGCACGCCGTTTCCGCCGCACCGAAAAAGGTGTCTGCCTGATAACGCAATCAATGATCGACCGTCTGGGGTAAGCAGTTGGCCAAGTCTGCACTGAAAGTTCTGTCGGTTGCGTCCGAAATCTACCCGCTGGTGAAAACCGGCGGGTTGGCGGACGTTGCAGGTGCACTTCCCGGTGCTTTGGCTGCCAACGGCGTTGACATGCGCTCGCTGGTGCCCGGCTATCCAAAGGTCTTGGCTGCGCTGAAAGATGGCAAGTCGGTCATGCATTTCTCCTCGCTGCATGGTGGGGAGGCGCACGTGATTGCCGGCAAGGCAGGCGGTCTCGATCTTTACGTGATAGATGCCCCGCATCTTTATGTCCGCGATGGCGGCATCTATGGCGATGCCACAGGCAAGGACTGGCCCGACAATTGGATGCGCTTTGGCGCGCTTTCAATGATTGCCGCCCGCATTGCTGAAGGTGCCGTCGAAGGCTGGACGCCCGACATCGTCCACGCCCATGACTGGCAAGCCGGCCTTGTTCCCGCCTATCTGAAATACGGCGCGGCGCACGCGACCCCGTCAATTATGACCGTGCACAATCTGGCCTTCCAGGGCCGGTACGCTGCCGACATTTTCCCGGCCCTTGGCCTGCCTGCGCACGCCTACGGTGTCGATGGCGTCGAATACTATGGTGGCGTCGGCTATCTGAAGTCCGGCCTTCAGTCGGCCTGGGCAGTGACCACAGTCAGCCCGACCTATGCCCGCGAAATCCGCACGCCGGAATTTGGCATGGGCCTTGATGGGCTTCTCAATGCCCGGTCTTCCAGTGTCTATGGCATCGTCAACGGCATTGATATCGATGTCTGGAATCCGGCCACGGATATCGACATTGCAAAGACCTATTCCGCAAAATCTCTTGGCGACCGGCAGGCCAACCGCGAGGCGCTTGAGCAAAGGTTCGGGCTTGCGCCTTCCGGCGGTCCTCTGTTCATCGTAATCAGCCGCCTGACATGGCAAAAAGGCCTCGACCTTCTGGCAGCAGCTGCTGACACGATCGTCTCGCTCGGGGGATCGCTTGCTGTTCTCGGCTCAGGCGATGCTGCCATTGAAGGACAGCTTCATGCCGCTGCCGCCCGCCACAAGGGCAAGGTTGGCGTCGTCATCGGCTATGATGAAGGCCTCTCGCACCTGATGCAGGCAGGCGGCGACGCCATCCTCATTCCGTCCCGTTTTGAGCCCTGCGGCCTCACCCAGCTTTACGCCCTGCGTTATGGCTGCATCCCGGTGGTCGCCCGTACAGGCGGCCTTGCCGATACGGTCATTGACGCCAATGACGCCGCCATGTCGCTTGGCGTCGCGACCGGCCTGCAGTTTTCCCCGGTCGATACTGCCACGTTGAATGATGTGATTTCGCGAACCATTTCGCTTAACTCAAACCGGAACGCGTGGAAGGCCATGCAGCTTACCGGCATGAAATGCGACGTGTCGTGGGAGCGCAGCGCCAGCGCCTACGCCAATCTTTATAAATCCCTGTTGAAGAGCAAAGCCTGATGATCGTTTCCGTCGCCACCACGCCTTTCTCGGACCAGAAACCCGGCACATCCGGCTTGCGCAAAAAAGTGCCGGTGTTCCAGCAGAAGAATTACGCCGAGAATTTCATACAGGCGGTTTTTGACAGCTTGGATGGCTACAAAGGCAAGACGCTGGTGATCGGTGGCGATGGTCGTTACTACAATCGCGAAGTCATCCAGATCGCCATTCGCATGGCGGCGGCCAATGGTTTTGGCAAGGTGATGACCGGGCAGGGCGGAATTCTTTCAACCCCCGCCGCTTCCAACGTCATCCGAAAATACAAGGCTTTCGGTGGCCTCATCTTGTCTGCCAGCCACAATCCGGGTGGCCCGACCGAGGATTTCGGCATCAAATACAACATCGGCAACGGTGGCCCCGCGCCGGAAAAAATCACCGATGCAATATTCGCACGCACAAAATCGATCGACCAATATTTGACGGTCAATTCTCCGGATATCGATCTAGACAAGACCGGGACGTTCGAGGTCGCAGGCATGGCAGTCGAGGTGATCGACCCTGTCGCCGATTATGCCGAATTGATGGAAACCCTGTTCGACTTCGACCTGATCCGCGCCAAGATCAAGTCCGGCCTGACGCTGCGGTTTGACGCGATGAGCGCCGTAACCAGCCCTTATGCCAAGGAAATACTCGAGCGCCGCCTTGGCGCTTCAGAAGGCTCGGTAATCAATTTTATCCCGCTGCCGGATTTTGGCGGCAACCACCCGGACCCCAACCTCGTTCACGCCCATGAGCTTTACGAATTGATGATGAGCAAGGACGCGCCGGATTTCGGCGCGGCGTCTGACGGTGACGGCGACCGCAACCTCATCATCGGCAAGCATATCTTTGTCACGCCGTCCGACTCCGTTGCCATGCTCGCCGCCAATGCGCATCTCGTGCCCGGTTACAAACGCGGCCTCGCCGGCATTGCCCGCTCGATGCCGACTTCCGGCGCGGCGGACCGTGTGGCTGCCAAACTCGGCATTGGCATGTATGAAACGCCAACCGGCTGGAAATTCTTCGGCAATCTGCTTGATGCCGGCAAAGTCACCATCTGCGGCGAGGAAAGCGCGGGCACCGGCTCTGACCATGTGCGCGAAAAGGATGGCCTCTGGGCGGTTCTGCTATGGCTCAACATTCTGGCCGTTCGCGGCGAGAGCATGAAGGCCATCGTCGAAAAACACTGGGCTGATTACGGCCGCAACTACTATTCCCGCCACGATTACGAAGAAGTCGACAGCGACCGCGCCAACGGCTTGGTGGCGGACCTGCGCGCTGCGATGGCAACGCTGCCCGGCCAGACGTTTGGCGGTCTCACGGTCGAGAAGGTCGATGATTTCTCCTATCTCGATCCGGTTGACGGCTCGGTCAGCGCCAATCAGGGCATCCGCATCCTGTTTGAGGGCGGCTCGCGCGTGGTTTACCGCCTTTCGGGCACCGGAACATCCGGCGCAACGCTGCGCGTCTATATCGAACGCTATGAGCCGGACGCCTCAAAACATGATATTGATACGCAGGTCGCACTTGCCGATCTGATTGCGGCAGCTGATAAGATAGCCGGAATACGCGCCAAGACCGGACGCGGAGAACCGTCTGTTATCACATGAAGCATTCCACTCCCGGCATTCACCATGACGCCACCGGCGTCCGGTTTTCTGTTGTCTCGCATCATGCAGACGCCGTCTGGCTCTGCCTGTTTGACGAAAGCGGCAACAAGGAAACCAGGCGGCTCGAAATGGAGCGTGTGCCGGGCGGGCAGTTTTCCATTCATGTCAAAGGGCTGAAGCCCGGCCAGAAATACGGCTACCGCGCCGACGGCGCATGGGAGCCACATCAAGGCCACCGCTTTGACATTTCCAAGCTTCTGGTTGACCCCTACGCGCCGCAGATCGACCGCCCGTTTCAATGGCATCCGGATTTGGCTGCCAAAGGCGTCGACACCAAGTCCTTCGCGCCCAAATCCGTGCTTCAGTCAGTGGATCATGCGGAACACCGCGTGCCGCACGCGCCAGTTCCCGGCGGATTAGCTTACGAGGTGCCGGTCAAGGCTTTCACCAAGCTCAATCCGGACATTCCAGAAAAGCTACGCGGAACCTTGGCGGCCATTGCCCATCCGGTTTCAATCGCGCATTTCAAGAAGCTCGGCGTTGCAGCGGTCGAACTGATGCCGCTCAATGCATGGATTGACGAGCGCCACCTTGCCCCGCATGGCCTTGGCAATGCGTGGGGCTACAATCCGGTCTCCTTCATGGCGCTTGATCCGCGCCTTGCGCCGAACGGCATCGCCGACTTGAAACTGGTCGCCGATGCGCTGCACAAGGAAGGTATCGCGCTCATCCTCGATGTGGTGTTCAACCACACTGGCGAAAGCGACGTGTACGGCCCGGTGCTGTCGCTGCGCGGATTGGACAATGCGCTTTATTACCGCCACCATCCGGATGAACCCGGCGCGCTGGTCAATGACACCGGCACCGGCAACACGCTGGCCGTCGAGCGCGCGCCGGTGCGCGACTTGGTCATCCACGCGCTGCGCCATCTGGTCATGCATGGCGGCGTTGACGGGTTCCGCTTCGACTTGGCGACGGTGCTTGGCCGCACCGCGCGCGGATTTTCGCCCCATGCGACCCTGTTCGAGGCAATCCGTCATGATCCGGTCCTGAACGGCGTCACGCTGATCGCCGAACCGTGGGACACCGGCCCGGGCGGCTATCAGCTTGGCCATTTCCCGCCGCAGTTTCTGGAATGGAACGACCGTTACCGCGATGATGTCCGCCGATTCTGGCGCGGCGATCCGCATACACTCGGCGATTTGGCCACAAGGCTTGCCGGCTCATCCGATTTTTTCGGCCATTGGCCCGCGACAACCCGGTCTGTCAACTTCCTTGCTGCCCATGACGGGCTGACGCTGCATGACGTCACCGCATACAAGCGCAAGCACAACATCGGCAACGGCGAGAATGACCATGACGGTCATTCGGAAAACTTCTCCTGGAACCACGGCCACGAAGGCGACACGCCTGCTCCGGGAATCAGGGCCAAGCGCATCGCCGATGTGAAAGCCATGCTGACCCTGTTGTTCGTCTCGCGCGGCACGCCGCTCCTGACCGCAGGTGACGAATTTGGCCGTACGCAAAAGGGCAACAACAATGCCTATGCGCAGGACAACAAGGTCACCTGGCTCGACTGGAAAGGCCGCGACAGGGATCTGGAAGACTTTGCCGCAAATCTTTCGGCTCTGCGGCGCAGCCACCCGGTGCTTTCCTCCCTGAAACTCCTGTCCGGGCGCAAATCAAATGGCAACCTGTACGCCGACGTCCAGTGGTTCCGCGCCGACGGCGAACCGATGCTTGCGCAGGACTGGGAGAATCCCGACAATCATTTCCTTGGCATGCTGCTGACCGCGCCGAAGTCGGAAGAAGCTAAAGAGGATTTCGCCGCAATCGTCATCAACCGCAGCGAAGGCCGCATCCTGACGCGCTTGCCGCTAGCCCCGAATGGCCGCCGCTGGCATTGCGCCAGTTCGTCAAAGCTCATTGCCCACGAAACCGATTGCTGGGCTATACCTGCACACACGGTGGCCGTGTTCGAACTCGCGCCGAAGCACGCGCGGAAAAAACCGGCGTAAAAAATGTCAGCGCGCTGAAACACCGACCGCCAATCCCCAATGTGCGTCGTTTCTGCGTCCTACATCAACGGCAGGACAACCGATCCCGATACAGGGTCCGTCAGACCCAGATCACCGCCCAGATCTTCCAGCGTGTGGCGGAAACTGTCGAGCGTGGCGATCATCTGCGGCCGCGCGGCCGCCATCGCCTCCATGCTCTCCCATTCGCCGATGATGCAGTAGCGGCTGTCGCCAGTCTTGATGATGTTGGCATGGCGCATGCCTGGCCAGCCCGCACCCATGTTGCGATGCGCGTCGAGAAACACATCGTCCATGCCCGGCTTGATCTTGAAACGCACAACGTTGAATGCTGTCATGACTGCCTCCACCCTTTTTTGAGTTGCTCCAACAGAAGAATATACCGGATGCCACCACTATCATGGCTATTATCCTCAGATTCTGCTCATGCAGGTGGAGCGCTTTTTGTAACAGAGGTTCCTGCATGACTGGGACGATGCGTTCGACGACCCATAGTTGATGTAGCAATTGCCGACACAGGCTGTGTACCTGCGTTCGCAAAGGTCTTTGGTGGTTTGCCGGAACGGACTCGGCTGCTTTTGTTCTGCATCGGCAATATCGGTTGTTCCCAATCCGATCAGCGCCACGGAAACGATCATGATCACTGAGAAACTGACGAAAGCTGCAAGGCGTTGCGACGTCATCATTGTCTCCTCCCCGGGAATCCAATTCAACGCAGGCCCCGTGCCGGTCTATCGACCTCGCTGAAGCCTTGTCCATTACAGCGCAACATGTTCCCGGGCGCAATAAGCCAAAGGTTGCCGCAGTCTAGGCACGCCCGTCGTCATGTCGCTACGGATGGATTTAGGCGCTGCCGACCTGCAATCAAAGGCCTGGCTTAATTTTCCTTGACGTGGCCTATGATGAATGGCGCGCCACAACGGTGTGTCATTGAACCCGAAGGGTTCGGAAGGGGTGAGAAGGCTGCTCGCCGGCCTCTCAGGACCCCCAACGAAGAGAATTCGCGTGAGATGTGGACAATGGCGCTCCGGAGGTGATGAAACCGGGAACCGCTTTGTCATTGCGGCTCGGTGCAGGTCAACTTTGCGCCAAAAGCGGGCCTTTTGCGTGCGACCGGACCAGAACAGATCGAAAATATTTCCAAGCGGCTTCAATCATCTTCGGTTATAAATTATCATGGCAAACCAGCCGGGCCAGGGCCCCGACGCCACCGTCAAGAGATTATGCACATGAGCACCATCCAACTGCCGCCAGCAGCGCTTGCCGAGATAGCCGATGGACGTTGGTACTCCTGTGCGACGCCTGAGCTTGGCGCTTTGCGCGATGACGCGCGTCAAGCTTGCTGGCGCCATGCCACCATGGACTCGGCGCAGCGGGGCGCCTGCGCGCCAGAGCTAGCAGCGCTTTTCGCGGCTTTCGGCGAGGGGGCTTTTATTGAGGCTCCTTTCCACACTGCCTATGGCCGGAACATCACGCTTGGCGACGAGGTCTATATAAACGCGCACTGTGTCATCCTCGATACGGCCCCGGTGCGGATAGGACGACGCGCAATGTTGGGGCCTGCAGTGCAGATCTACTGCGCTGACCATGCCCACGGTATCGAAGAGCGCCGCCTCGGACTTGAGCGAGCGTTGCCGGTGAGCATCGGCGAGGAGGCATGGATAGGCGGCGGTGCGATTTTGCTGCCCGGGATAAGCGTGGGAGACGGCGCCGTCGTCGGCGCTGGCGCGGTCGTCACCCGCAATGTGGCGCCCGGCACGTTGGTGGTGGGCATTCCCGCGCGGCCAAAATGACGCACGGCTGGCTCGTTCCCCACGTGTCAGCAGCAGATACAGGCACCCAGTTTTGTGCTGCCGGCTGAAAGCGCTATTTGTCACATCAGCTTGTCAATATTGGCGCACCCGGCAGGATTCGAACCTGCGACCTTTGGATTCGGAATCCAACACTCTATCCAACTGAGCTACGGGTGCGTGCGCTTCGCTTCTAGCGGAAGGGGCGGGCAGCTTCAACATCGAAATCCGGTGTCTTTGAGGTTGACCGCCGCCATTGCAGGCGCATTTATGGCGCACACACAAGAATCAGGGAAATCATCATGGGAAAGCGTATTGCGTTCACTGGCGGCTCGGGCAAGGCGGGGCGGCATGTTCTGCCCTGGCTGGCCAACAAGGGATACAAAGTCTTCAACATCGACCTGACCCCGCTCAATCATCCGGGCATCGCCAACATCAGCGCCGACATCACCGACAGTGGCCAGATGTTCAACGCCCTGTCGATGCACACCGGGTTTGATGATCTGGAAATCCCCGGCGGGCCGAAGCCGTTTGATGTCGTCATCCATTTCGCCGCCGTGCCGCGCATCCTGTTGAAGCCGGACAATGAAACCTTCCGCATCAATGTGATGGGCACCTACAATGTCATCGAGGCGGCGGTGAAGCTGGGTATCAAAAAAGTGATCGTCGCCTCGTCGGAGACCACTTACGGCGTCTGCTTTGCCGAGGGGCACCGCGATTTCCACCAGTTTCCGCTGGATGAAGACTATGACGTGAACCCGATGGACAGTTATGGCCTGTCCAAGGTGGTCAATGAAAAGACCGCCCGCACCTTTGCCGAGCGGTCCGGCATCGACATTTACGCCCTGCGCATCGGCAATGTCATAGAGCCGCACGAATATGAGCTGTTTCCGGAATTCTTCGCAAAGCCCGAAATGCGCAAGCGGATCGCATGGTCCTACATTGACGCGCGCGACCTTGGCCAGATCTGCCATCTGTGCATCGAAAAGGACGGTCTCGGCTATCAGGTCTTCAACGCGGCCAACGACACGGTGTCGTCCAACATCCCGTCGCGCGAGCTGGCCAAGCGCTATTTCCCCAATGTGCCGTTCACCCGCGACATCGGCGAGTTCGAAGGCCTCCTGTCCAACCGCAAGATCCGCGACGTCCTCGGTTTCAAGGAAGAGCATGACTGGCGGCTTTATGTCGACTAACCCATGAAGCCTGCTTTCGATGTCCCGCCTTCATGGCTACCTGTGTTGAACGACGTCCTGAAATCAGAACGCAGCCATGCTTTGGCGAAAATGCTCGCAATGCGTGAAAGCGCAGGTGTGCCGATTTACCCGCCGAAACCGCGCCGATTCCGCGCGCTGGAGCTGGTTGCGCCGGATAACGTCAAAGCGGTAATTCTCGGGCAGGACCCCTATCACGGTCAGGGTCAGGCGCATGGCCTTGCCTTTTCCGTCCTGCCGGATGTGCGTATCCCGCCCTCGCTTCGCAACATCTTCAAGGAGCTGAACCGCGACCTCGGCATCGGACCGCCAAAGCACGGCTGTCTCGAATCATGGGCCAGACAGGGCGTTCTGCTCCTGAACACGGTGCTCAGTGTCGAGGAAGGCAAAGCGGGTTCGCATCAAGGGCTTGGCTGGGAAGAAATCACCGATGCCGTTATTGCTCACGCCGGCGGCGGGCGATCACCGTCCGTCTTCATGCTCTGGGGCAGCCACGCGCAAAAAAAGAAGCCGCTGATCGACGCCGCCCGCCACCTGATCCTCGAAGCCCCGCACCCGTCGCCGCTGTCCGCTCACCGAGGATTTCTGGGTTGCGGGCATTTTGGGAAAGCCAATGCTTTTCTGAAACAGTCTGGAGTGGCCGAAATTGATTGGCGCCTGAATGAATAGTTGAGTTTTGCACGAAGTGCGAAAGTTTGGTGGAGCCAAGCGGGATCGAACCGCTGACCTCCTGCATGCCATGCAGGCGCTCTCCCAGCTGAGCTATGGCCCCATCAAGAAGACCGGTTGGGTTCCGGTCCGGCGTCAGTCAAAGCGGCGTTTTGCTTTGACCAGCGGGCGGGTTCATAAAACCCGCCGCGTTCAAGATCAAGTGCTATTTCCGGCGATTTTCATTTCGCCGGAAAATCGTAGCGCTCAGACTTCGTCTTCGCCTTCCGGCACGCCGCCGAGAATGTCGGCCATGTTGTCATCGTCTTCTTCCTCTTCCTCGAGGAATGTGTCGTCGGCATCATCATCGCCAAGATCGACATCGTCATCGCCGAGATCCGGAAGATCGTCCGCAGCTTCCTTTTCGTCGGCGTCCGCGTCTTCCAGCGGCACGAATTCGACCGCGTCAACGGCTGTCGTTGCTTCGACGTCTTCGGCCTCGTCTTCCTCAATGCGCGCCTCGCGGCGGACCTGTTCGAAGGCTGTCAGCGGATAGGCAATGCCGGTGTAGGGGGAGACGATCGGGTCCTTGCCCAGATCATAGAATTTCTTGCCTGTTTCGGGGCAGGTGCGTTTCGTGCCGAGATCGGATTTTGCCACGGTTGAGCCTCGTGTCTGATGAATGTTGAAAGGGCGGCAGCTGACGGACTGTCACGTCAACTCTTGCCCGCCTGTGAAAAAATTCGCGCGTGCATAACGTCAAAACAGCGGGTTTGTCAAAGACTAACCGTTGTATCGCGCGGTGAACGCTGCAAATGGCCTGTCCGGTGCGGGAACGCAAGGGTGACGGTGCGAAAAACCTGTGTTAGAGCCGCTTCGCATCCTGTCACGCCCAAAAAAGAGCCGCCTTCCATGTCGCATCAAGCCGCCGCCCGCCCCGCCACCGCCCGCCGCGCGGAAAATCTCAAAGGCACGGTGTCCATCCCGGGCGACAAGTCGATCTCGCACCGCTCCTTCATGTTTGGCGGTCTGGCTTCGGGCATCACTCGCATCACCGGCCTGCTCGAAGGTGAAGACGTCATCAACACCGGCAAGGCGATGGCGGCGATGGGCGCGAAGATTGAAAAGAACGGCAAGGAGTGGGTGATCCACGGCACCGGCAATGGCTGCCTGCTGCAGCCCGAGGCTCCGTTGGACTTTGGCAACGCCGGCACCGGCTCACGCCTGACGATGGGCTTGGTCGGCGTGTACGACATGGAAACGACCTTCATCGGCGACGCATCGTTGCAAAGCCGTCCGATGAAACGGGTGCTTGATCCGCTGCGGCTGATGGGTGTGCAGGTCAAAGCCTCGGAAGGCGACCGCATGCCGCTGACCTTGCATGGGCCGAAAACCGCAGTGCCAATTTCATACCGCGTGCCGATGGCGTCGGCGCAGGTGAAGTCCGCCGTTCTGCTTGCCGGTCTCAACACGCCGGGCATCACCACGGTGATCGAGCCGGTTATGACCCGCGACCATACGGAAAAGATGCTCAAGGGCTTCGGCGCCAACCTTGAAGTCGAGACCGACAAAGACGGCGTGCGCCAAATCCGCATTCAGGGGCAGGGCAAACTCACCGGCCAGACCATCGACGTGCCGGGCGATCCATCCTCCACCGCATTTCCGCTCGTCGCAGCGCTCATTGTACCCGGCTCGGATGTCACCATCACCAACGTCCTGATGAACCCCACCCGCACTGGCCTTATTCTTACCCTGCAGGAAATGGGCGCAAACATTGAAATCAACAATTCGCGCCTTGCAGGCGGCGAAGATGTGGCGGACCTGCGCGTCCGCTCGTCGGACCTCAAAGGCGTATCCGTCCCGGCAGACCGCGCGCCGTCAATGATTGACGAATATCCCGTGCTGGCTGTCGCGGCTTCGTTTGCCGAGGGCGAGACGAAAATGACCGGCCTCGATGAATTGCGCGTCAAGGAAAGCGACCGCCTCGCCGCCGTCGCTCGCGGGCTGGAAGCCAACCATGTCGACTGCACCGAAGGCCATGATTGGCTGACCGTGCGGGGCAAACCCGGCGGCAAGGGTCTTGGCGGCGGGATTGTCGCAACCCATTTGGATCACCGTATCGCCATGGCGTTTCTCATCATGGGGCTGGCGGCGGAAAAACCGGTGACGGTGGACGACGCGACGATGATCGCGACGAGCTTTCCGGAATTCATGGGGTTGATGGCGGGGCTGGGGGCTAAGATTTCCTGACGGAGCGATGGCCATGTATCAGCCGGTGCATTTTGTTGAAGAGGATTTGCCGACATTGCATGCGCTGATCAAGGCGCATCCGCTCGGCATGCTCATTTCCTCTGACCCAGACGATGTGCAGGCCAATCCGCTCCCGTTTCTGCTTGACGCCAGCGTTGGTGTACGCGGTGTTTTGCGTGCGCATCTGGCGCGGGCCAATCCGCAATGGCGGCATTTGGCGCAAGGGGCAAAAGCCTTGGCGGTGTTTCAAGGCACGGATGCCTACGTGACGCCGTCCTGGTATCAAACGAAAAAAGACCATGGCAAAGTCGTGCCGACCTGGAACTATGTGATGGTCCAGGTGCGCGGCAAGGTGCGGATCATGGATGATCCGGAATGGCTGCACGGCCAGTTGACTGCGCTGACGGCCGAACATGAACATGGCCGAAGCGCGGAATGGTCGATCAACGACGCCCCGGTAAATTATATTGAAATGCAGAAGCGGGCGATTGTCGGCATCGAGATCGACATTGACGAGATTGCCGGCAAGTGGAAAGTCAGCCAGAACCGGCCGGCCGCTGATCGGGTTGGCGTGGCAACCGGATTTGATGAAGACGGAAAAAATGACATGGCGGATTTGGTCCGCCTGTACGGGAAGGCATGATGTCGCAAACCATCGATTTTTATTACGACATCATTTCACCGTTCAGCCATGTTGCCCTCGCCCGGATCAAGGAATTGCCAGACGGCGTGACGATCATTCCAAAACCGGTCCTGCTCGGCGCGATCCTGTCGCATTGGGGGCAGCTGGGCCCGGCTGAAATTGCGCCCAAACGGTTGCATACCTATCGCATTGCGGCTTTTTTGGCCAAACGCCATGGCGTGCCCATGCAGTTTCCACCACGCCATCCTTTCAATCCGTTGGCGGCGTTGCGCATTCTTGCCGGAGCAGATGCAGATCTGGAAATGGTCCGCCGTGCATTTGACTTCGTGTTTGCTGCGGGCCGCGCGCCGGACAATGCAGACGAACTTGCGGCTTTTGCCCATGCTGTTGGCGCGCCCCGCCAATTGTTTGAGGCGGATGCCTCCAAACTTCGGTTGCGGGCACTGACTGACGAGGCCATTGCGCGCGGTGTATTCGGTGTCCCGACTTTTGTGGTTCAAACTCCTGACGGCGATGAAATGTTTTGGGGCGTTGACGCATTCGACATGCTGCTTGCATACCTGAGTGACCCGAACCTGTTTACGCGCCCGCCCTATGACGGTCTTGCCGCAATCGAAGTCGGCGTGAGACGAAAATAACCCGCTTCCTTCGAAGAACCCCAAGGAGAAATTCATGACCAGCAAGACAGCACTCATCATCGGCGGCGGGTCGGGCATGGGGGCGGCGGCCGCGCGCAAGCTTGCGGCTGAAGGCTTCAATGTTGCGATCCTGTCCTCTTCCGGCAAGGGCGAGGCGCTGGCAAAAGAGCTTGGCGGGCTAGGCTTCACCGGCTCAAACCTGAATGTGGATGACCTCAAGCGCTTCGTTGATCTGTCGATGGAGAAGTTCGGCCGCATCGATGCGCTGGTCAATTCTGCCGGGCATGGTCCGCGTGCGCCGCTGCTCGAGATCACCGACGAGCAATGGCACACGGGTCTTGATGTCTATTTCATGAATGTGGTGCGCGCCACACGCCTCGTCGCGCCAGTCATGGTTCAGCAAAAGCATGGTGCCATTGTCAATATTTCAACGGCTTGGGTCACAGAGCCAACGGCCATGTTTCCAACCTCGGCGGTGGCGCGGGCGGGCCTTGCGGCTTACACCAAGCTGTTTGCCGAAAGCCATGCCGCCCACAATGTGCGCATGAACAATGTGCTGCCCGGATGGATCGACAGCCTGCCGCAAACGGATGAGCGGCGCGATACGGTGCCGATGGGACGGTATGGCACGTCAGAGGAAATTGCGGCGACCATCGCCTTTCTTGTGTCCGATGGCGCAGGCTATATCACCGGCCAGAACCTGCGCGTGGACGGCGGGCTGATGCGGGGCATTTGAGTGAAGCCGCTCCTCATCGCCATTGACGGCCCCGCCGCGTCCGGCAAAGGCACGCTGGCGCGCCGTCTGGCTGCGCATTTCGGCCTGCCGCATCTTGATACCGGATTGACCTATCGCGCGGTCGGCAAGGCGATGATTGACGCACGGCAATCGCTTGATGACCGCGAAGCGGCGATCCGCACGGCGCAGACGGTCGATTTGGCCAAACTCGACCGCGCAGCGCTTGCTGTCCACGATGTTGGCGAGGCGGCTTCGAAAGTGGCGGTTATTCCCGAAGTGCGAAAGATCCTCGTTGAAAAACAGCGCTCCTTTGCCCGCCAGCCATCCGGCGCGGTGCTTGACGGGCGCGACATCGGCACGGTGGTTTGCCCGGATGCGACCGTGAAACTCTATGTCACCGCCTCGGCCGAGGTTCGGGCCAAGCGCCGGTTCGACGAGGAACTGATGCGCAGCGGTGATGGCGACTATGAAGCCATTCTCGAGGACATCGAAAAGCGCGATGCCCGCGATATGGGCCGGACGGATTCGCCTTTGAAACCGGCAGAAGACGCGCACTTGCTTGATACCTCCAATATGGGTATAGAGGCCGCGTTTTCGGCAGCCGTATCGATCATCAAGACCGTCATGGCTTCCAAAGCATAAGTAACCGCCGCGCGGCCGGTCTTGCACCGGACCTTTTTTAAAGGCTTCAGCCCGAGAATGGGCGGACAGGCAGCAAGGCAAACGCAACACAAACCAAGGTGCCATGCCTTGACTGATCTGACGGCGGGAAATGCCGCAGACGCCAAGGCTCCCAGGAGAACGTATGTCCAAGACCAATCCGACGCGCGAAGATTTCGCCGCGCTTCTCGAAGAATCATTTGTCACCAACGATCTGGCTGAAGGTTCGGTTGTCCGCGGCCGCATCATCGCCATTGAAAAAGACATGGTCGTCATCGACGCCGGTCTGAAGGTGGAAGGCCGTGTGGCGCTGAAGGAATTCGGCGCGCAGGCCAAGGACGGCTCACTGAAGCCGGGCGCGATGGTCGACATCTATGTCGAACGCATTGAAAACGCACTGGGCGAAGCCGTCCTGTCGCGTGACAAGGCCCGCCGTGAAGAGAGCTGGGTCAAGCTCGAAGAGAAATTTGCCAAGGGCGAGCGCGTTGAAGGCACGATCTTCAACGTCGTCAAGGGTGGCTTCACTGTCGATCTCGACGGCGCGACTGCCTTCCTGCCGCGCTCGCAGGTTGACATCCGTCCGATCCGCGATGTCTCCCCACTCATGCATGTCCTGCAGCCGTTCGAAATCCTCAAGATGGACAAGCGCCGCGGCAACATCGTTGTCTCGCGCCGGTCGGTGCTTGAAGAGTCACGTGCGGAACAGCGTTCGGAAATCGTGCAGAACCTTGAAGAAGGCCAGATCGTTGACGGCACCGTCAAGAACATCACCGATTACGGTGCGTTCGTTGATCTGGGCGGCATAGATGGTCTCCTCCATGTCACCGACATGGCTTGGCGCCGCGTCAACCACCCGTCCGAACTGCTCACCATCGGTCAGCAGATCAAGGTGCAGATCATCCGCATCAACCAGGAAACCCATCGTATTTCGCTCGGCATGAAGCAGCTCGAGTCGGATCCGTGGTCGTCGATTGGTTCGAAGTATCCGCTCGGCGCGAAGATCACCGGCAAGGTGACCAACATCACCGATTACGGCGCATTCGTCGAAATCGAGCCGGGCATCGAAGGCCTGATCCACGTTTCGGAAATGTCCTGGACCAAGAAGAACGTCCATCCGGGCAAGATCCTGTCGACCTCGCAGGAAGTCGATGTGCTGGTTCTGGAAGTTGATCCGGTCAAGCGCCGCATCTCGCTCGGCCTCAAGCAGACCCTCGACAATCCGTGGGAAAGCTTTGCCAAGACCCATCCGAACGGCACCGTCGTTGAAGGCGAAGTCAAGAACAAGACCGAATTCGGCCTGTTCATTGGCCTCGACGACGACGTTGACGGCATGGTCCATCTGTCCGATCTCGACTGGAACCGTCCGGGCGAACAGGTCATCGACGAATACTCGAAGGGCGACATGGTCAAGGCCGTCGTTCTCGACGTCGACATGGACAAGGAGCGCATCTCGCTTGGCATCAAGCAGCTGGGCGGCGATCCGATTGCCGATGCGGCTGAAGGCGGCCAGCTGCGCAAGAACGCAGTGGTCACCTGCGAAGTGCTGGAAGTGAAGGATGGCGGTCTGGAAGTGAAGATTGCCGATACCGACATCACCACCTTCATCAAGCGCGCTGATCTTTCGCGTGACCGTGACGAACAGCGCCCTGAGCGCTTCTCGGTTGGCCAGAAGGTCGATGGCCGCATCACCCAGTTCGACCGCAAGTCGCGCAAGGTGACGGTGTCGATCAAGGCGCTCGAAATCGCCGAGGAAAAGGAAGCGGTTGCCCAGTACGGGTCGACCGACTCCGGTGCGTCGCTTGGCGATATCCTCGGTGCAGCGCTGAAGAAGCGCGAAGGCGAGTAAGCTTGTTGCTGCCGGATCACGGCAGCCAGTCAGCTATTTCAGGGCCCGCGTTCGCGCGGGCCTTTTTTGTTGCCCAATCGCCGCGTAGGGATGGTTGAAACAGATTGACCCGAATCCCGGAGCCACCCATGCCCGTTCCAGCTTCCCTGTCCCGCCTGCAGCGCCTGCGCCGCAAACTGCGCTTCTGGCGCATCCTGTTCGG
>JBGSHY010000033.1:0-44412 GCA_041751995.1 Rhizobiaceae bacterium
AGGCGGCTGCGGCCTTGGCGACGGCAGGCCATCGCGTCATCTATGTTTCCGGCGAAGAGGCTATCGCGCAAATCCGGCTGCGCGCCCAGCGCCTTGGTGCGGCGTCGGCACCGGTCGAACTGGCCGCCGAGACCAACGTCGAGGACATTTTGGCGACACTGGAGGGAGGCAAGCGGCCTGATCTCGTGATCATCGATTCGATCCAGACTCTGTGGACCGACATTGCCGAGTCGGCCCCCGGCACGGTCACGCAGGTCCGTGCGGCGTCGCAGGCGATGATCCGCTATGCCAAATCCACAGGCGCTGCGGTTGTTCTGGTCGGCCATGTCACCAAGGAAGGTCAGATCGCCGGGCCTCGCGTCGTCGAACATATGGTCGATGCGGTGCTCTATTTTGAGGGCGAAGGCGGCCATCATTTCCGCATCCTGCGCGGCGTGAAAAACCGGTTTGGCCCGACCGACGAGATAGGCGTGTTCGAAATGTCGGACATGGGCTTGCGCGAAGTTGCCAATCCGTCACTGCTTTTCCTCGGCGAACGCAACGCTTCCGCACCGGGAGCGGCCGTTTTTGCCGGGATGGAAGGCACGAGACCGGTTTTGGTCGAAATTCAGGCGCTCGCTGCCCCCTCAACGCTCGGCACCCCGCGGCGCTCGGTCGTCGGCTGGGATTCGGCGCGTCTGTCGATGGTATTGGCGGTGCTCGAAGCGCATTGCGGCGTCAAGTTTGGCATGCACGATGTGTACCTCAACGTCGCCGGCGGCTACCGGATCAAGGAACCCGCTGCCGATTTGGCGGTGGCTGCTGCATTGGTATC
The DNA here is from genome assembly GCA_041751995.1 of Rhizobiaceae bacterium. Taxonomy (GTDB): domain Bacteria; phylum Pseudomonadota; class Alphaproteobacteria; order Rhizobiales; family Rhizobiaceae; genus JANMEX01. The sequence goes on from JBGSHY010000033.1 coordinate 815, forward strand.
CTCGCTTGCCGGACTTGCCCTTCCGGCCGATTGCGTTTATTTCGGCGAAATCAGTTTGTCGGGTGCCGTCAGACCGGTGGCTCATGCCGTGCATCGCCTGAAGGAAGCTGAAAAGCTGGGGTTCAAAAAGGCGGTGATCCCGGCAGGTGGTGCGGAACTGCCAAGAGACCGGAACGTCACCACGCAGGAATTGCCTTCGCTGGCGGAATTGGTGGTCAAGATCATCAGCGAATCCAAGGGCAAACGCCCCGCGTAGGTCAGAAAAATGCCGGATCCCAGCCGGCGGTTATTGAGGAACGGAGCACCTTCTCACATGCCGATTACCCTGCTGGACGGAATCCTGCTTGCAATCACGTTGTTCTCCGGCGTTCTCGCCATGGTGCGCGGCTTCTCCCGCGAAGTGCTGTCAGTCGCCTCATGGGTGGCTGCTGCGGCGGCGGCGTTTCTTTTCTACAAACAGGCCGTGCCCTATGTTCAGCCCTACGTGGACAATGAGTTGCTGGCCCAAGCTGCAGCGGCCGGCGCAATCTTCCTTGTGACGCTGATAGTTGTGACGATCATCACGATGAAGATCGCTGACTTCATCATCGATTCCAGCGTCGGCGCACTTGATCGCACACTTGGCTTTGTTTTCGGCGCGGCGCGCGGCGTTCTGCTTGTGGTCGTCGCCATGCTGTTTTTCAACTGGCTTGCCCAAAGTAACCAGCCGGCCTGGGTGGCCAATGCCAAGTCCAAGCCGCTGCTTGATTCGCTTGGACAACAATTGGTCAATCTTTTGCCGGAAGATCCGGAAGCTGCGCTTGAGAAACTGAAGTCCGGCGCTGAGGGCGGCACCGACCAGAGCGAAGAAGAAGCCCCGACCGAAGCCGATCCGGCAAAGCCCGCTGATGGCGCAAAGCCTGCCGCCGGAACAAACGGGTAAAGACATTTTCGGACTGGTTTTTATAAACCGGCCAACACGGCAAGGATGGTTTGATGCAAGATCAGAGCCTGAGCGACAAGTCATTTTCGGAATGCGACGACCATTTCCATGATGAGTGCGGTGTGTTCGGAATTTTCGGCCGTCAGGATGCGGCGGCAATCACCACGCTCGGGCTCCACGCCCTTCAGCACCGCGGCCAGGAAGCGGCCGGCATCGTCTCCTACGATGGCTCGCAGTTTTTCGTTGAACGCCACGTCGGACTGATCGGCGACAATTTCACCAAGCCATCGGTCATTGCCCGCCTGCAAGGCACCCGCGCGATCGGCCACACGCGCTATGCCACCACGGGCGGCGCGGGCCTTCGTAATGTGCAGCCGCTGTTTGCCGAACTTGCAGACGGCGGATTTGCCGTGGCGCACAATGGCAATTTGACCAATGCCATGACCGTGCAGCGCGAATTGCAAAAGCGCGGCGCGATCTTTTCATCCACTTCTGACACTGAAACCATCCTGCATCTTGTGGCGATGAATCCGGAGAAGGATTTTACCCAGCGCTTCATCGCCGCAATCCGCCAGGTTGAAGGCGCCTACTCGCTGGTGGCGCTATCCACCAAGAAGATGATCGGTTGCCGCGATCCGCTCGGCATCCGCCCGCTGGTGATCGGTGATCTCGACGGGGCTTGGATTTTCGCTTCGGAAACTTGCGCCTTGGACATCATCGGCGCGCGCTATGTCCGTGATGTGAAGCCCGGTGAAGTGGTGATTGCCACAGAATCCGGTCTGGAAAGCGTGTTTCCATTTGAGCAGCAAAAATCGCGATTCTGCATTTTCGAATATGTCTATTTTGCCCGCCCGGACTCGGTGATCGATGGCCGCAACGTTTACGAGGCGCGCAAGCGGATCGGCATTGAACTGGCCAAGGAAAACCCTGTTGATGCCGATGTCGTCGTGCCGGTCCCGGATTCCGGCACGCCTGCAGCCATCGGCTTTGCGCAGGCGGCGAACTTGCCATTCGAGCTTGGCATCATCCGCAACCACTATGTCGGCCGGACTTTCATCCAGCCATCAGATTCGATCCGCCACATGGGCGTAAAGCTAAAGCACAATGCCAACCGCTGGATGCTGGAAGGCAAGCGCGTGGTCTTGGTGGACGATTCCATCGTGCGCGGCACGACGTCGCAGAAGATCGTGCAGATGGTGCGTGATGCGGGCGCTGCCGAAGTCCACATGCGCATCGCCTCGCCGCCAACCATGTCGTCCTGCTATTATGGCGTCGACACGCCGGAAAAGGCCAAGCTTCTGGCCTCACGCATGTCGATCAAGGAAATGGCCGACTTCATCCGGGTCGATTCGCTCGGCTTCCTGTCCATAGACGGGCTGTACCGCGCAGTGTTCGAACCGGGCCGCAACAAGGATGCGCCGCAATTCTGCGATGCCTGTTTCACCAGCGAGTATCCGACGCGGCTGCTAGACCGCGACGGCACGGAAAAAGTCCGCACTCTCTCGCTTCTGGCAGGCAATGGCTAAACCATGAACAAACCTCTTTCTGGCCGCATCGCGCTGGTGACCGGCGCATCGCGCGGCATCGGCTACCACATCGCCAAGGAACTCGGGCTTGCCGGCGCGCACGTCATCGCTGTGGCGCGCACTCAGGGCGGTCTTGAGGATCTAGATGATGAAGTCCGCGCCGCGGGCGGAGAAACAACACTGGTGCCGCTTGATCTGGCCGACATGGCGGGCATCGACCGGTTGGGCGGCGTGATCCATGAGCGCTGGGGCAAGCTCGACATCATGGTCGCAAACGCCGCGATGCTGGGCTCGATCTCGCCGATTGGGCACGTTGAGGCCAAAGTGTTCGATAAGCTGATGACGCTCAACGTCACATCGACATGGCGCCTGATCCGTTCGCTCGACCCGTTGCTGCGGCAATCGGATGCCGGGCGGGCCTTGCTGCTGTCGTCAAGCGTTGCACACTCGGCCCGTGCCTATTGGGGGCCGTATGCAGCCTCCAAGGCGGCGGTCGAGACACTGGCGCGGTCCTGGGCAGAGGAAAACCTGCAGACACGTCTGAAGGTCAATTCCGTTGACCCCGGTGCTACCCGAACGGCCATGCGGGCGCAGGCCGCGCCGGGCGAAGACCCGATGTCTCTGCCGCATCCGTCCGAAGTCGGCGCAAAGATTGCCCGGCTTGCCTATCCGGACGTGAGCGAGACAGGAAAGCTGTTCGTGGTCCGGCAGAACCGTTTCGTTTCATACCAATTGCCGCAGTAACCGTTGCCCGCTTGACGGCGGGCTGCAAGCCGCTAACGTTCTGACCAGCGGGCATGCCGTCCGCCGCTGGATCGGGAGGAGACCGGCATGGCCTTCGGGCTGATTGGTGTTTTTGGCGCTGCAATTGCGCTTGGTGTTCTTTACCTGTTGTTCACACGCAAATTGTCTCTTCCGCAGGCATTTTGGTATCTGCCGCTCAAGCTCATTTACCGCATTGATGACAAAAGCCTGCGCGATCTTGAAACTGCCCAAGGTCCCGTAATTTATGTCATTTCCCATCAGGCGAAATTTGATGCCGCGCTGATGATGGCGCTGCTTCCGGCCAATACGTTGCACATTCTTGATCCACGGGCGGTGTCGAGCGCCGTTGTGAATTTCTTCCGGCCGCTGGCGCGCTCGACAGTCTTTGCGCCCGAGCAAATACTGAAAAACAGGCGCGTCTTTTCGCAATTAGTGATGGGCGCAAAAATCGCGGTCTACATGCCGCATCCGGTAGAGCCTGATGCAAAGACTTTCCGCCTCTATCGTGCGGTCGCCCGCATGGCGACGGCCGCGAATGCAAAAATCGTGGCCATACACACCGGAAATACCCGTTTCCTTGCCTCTTCCTATCATCCGAAGGAGGAGATGCCCCACAGTTGGTTCCCGCGATTGAAGGTTTCCGCCCGCGCGCCGGAGACAATTGAAGCCATTTTGGAAAAAGCCGGTGTTTCAGCGTCCAATCCGGCCAATGCCTTGTTTGACCGGATGGCGGAGGCGCGGCTGTTGTCCAACAATCTGGATGCCGGATTGTTCGCCACGATGGTGGCCGCAACAAAGCGCTATGGCCGCAACGGCATTGCACTGGAAGATACGGTCACCGGTTCCCTGACGCGAAAGCGGATGCTTGTTGGCGCCCGTGTTCTTGGCCGCCGGTTCGCGCAAACGACAAAGCCCGGCGAAGCGGTCGGTATCCTGCTGCCAAACGCCAACGGCGCTGTGCTGACATTTTTTGGATTGCAGTCAGCCGGACGGGTCGCTGCGATGCTGAACTACACAGCCGGTCCCGCAAACATCGCCTCCGCCATACGAACTGCGGAAATCAAGACGGTGATCTCATCCAAGGCTTTCATCGAAAAGGCCGAGCTCGGCGATCTGGTGACTGCAATCAACAGCACAGAAGCCAAAATCATATGGCTTGAAGATGTGCGCGAGACGATAACGACATTGGAGAAACTGGCTGCTCTCCTTCTTTGGTCAACACCATTGCAGCGGGTTAATGCGGACGATGCTGCTGTCATCCTGTTCACGTCTGGCTCGGAAGGCACGCCGAAAGGCGTAGTGCTTTCCCACCGCAACCTGCATTCCAACGCCTCACAAGCCGAGGCGCGTGTTTCGATTTCCGTAAAGGACACGCTGTTCAACGTCCTGCCGGTTTTCCACTCTTTCGGGCTGACCGGTGGCACCATCCTGCCGCTGCTTTTCGGCGTCAAACTGTTCCTCTATCCCTCTCCGCTGCATTACAAGATCATTCCCCAGGTCGCATCCAAGGTGCGCCCGACCATCATGTTCGGAACCGACACATTTCTGGCAGGCTATGCGCGGGCGGCGAAGGATGAGGATTTTTCATCGCTGCGCTTCGTTGTGGCAGGCGCGGAAGCCGTGCGCGCGGATACAAGAAAAACCTATGCAGAACGTTTTGACACGCTCATCCTCGAAGGTTTCGGCATGACCGAGGTTTCGCCGGTTGTCTCGGTGAATACGGCGACCCACAGCCGCGACGGGACAGTCGGGCGGATGCTGCCTATGATCTCGGCCCGTCTGGAGCCCGTCGACGGCATTGAAGACGGCGGGCGGCTTTGGCTCTCCGGCCCCAATGTCATGCTCGGCTATCTGATGGCAGACCGGCCGGGCGAACTGCAGCCGCTCAGCGATGGATGGCATGACAGCGGCGACATCGTTTCATTTGACGGAGACGGCTACATCTCCATCCGCGGGCGCGCCAAGCGCTTTGCCAAGATAGCCGGTGAAATGGTGTCGCTGGGCGCCATCGAGATGCTGGTATCTTCGCTGTGGCCGGAGGACCGCCATGCCGCCGTGTCGGTGCCCGACAAGCGCAAAGGCGAGCGGATCATACTCGTCACAACCCATCCCAAGCCCGACAAAACCGAAATTCAGTCGCATGGCAAAAAGGAAGGGGCGACGGAGTTGATGTACCCGGCAGACATTGTCGCCGTTGACCACATCCCTGTACTTGGCTCTGGAAAAACAGACTATGTGGAAGCCAGAAAAGTGGCCATCAAGAAACTGGGCCTCAAGGATAGTTGATCAGCCTTCGAGCGGAACCTCTGGAACCTTCGCACCGGCACGCGATTTGTCCTGCGCCAAACGCTTTTTGAATGCGCTGATGCCAAACGGCATGGATATGAAATATGCCAACGCTGATATCGTCAGCGCTTCCCAAGTGAACGTCAGCAGCAGCGCCACATAAACTGTGGCCAGAAGCAATGCTGGCAAAATGACCTGGCCAGGTACGCGCGCGAACGCGGTTTTTCCTGAAAAAATCGGGATCTGGCTGATCATCAGCAGCGCTATGATGAATGTGTAAAGCGAGGAAATCAGCGCCAATGCCCTTCCTGATTCCAAGCCAAGAAAATTCAGGTAAAGCGGCAGCATGACCAGGAATGCACCAAAGGGCGCGGGAACGCCGACGAAGAAATCACCACTCCAGGAAGGCTTGTTCGGGTCATCTGCCATCACATTGAACCGTGCCAGCCGAAGGCCGCAAGCGGTCACATAGACGAGCGCCGCAATCCAGCCAATTGAGCGGGCCTGATCCAGCACGCTGGCATAGAGAACCATCGCGGGTGCCACACCGAAATTGACGATATCGGCCAGCGAATCCATTTGTGCGCCGAATTTGGATTGCGCCTTCATGGCCCGTGCAAGGCGTCCATCAACCCCGTCAAGAAAAGCAGCAATCAGAACAAGGCCGACAGCTTCGGCAATCCGTCCCTCGAACGCGAAGCGGATGCCAGTCAATCCCGCACAAATCGCCAGCACAGTGACCAGGTTTGGCAGAATGAAGCGCAGTTCAATCGAGCCAATGCGTCGGCCGTGCGGTTGGGGGCCATGCGGATCGAATGGTTGAAACGGCGCGTCCATAGCTCAGGCGATCCGGACGAGTGACAGCGATGGCGCGCCGCCGAATTCAGCCAGCACGGTTTCGCCGGCAATTGCCGATTGGCCAATGGCGACCCGGACATTTGCGCCGTTGGGCAGGAACACGTCGACACGGGAGCCAAAGCGGATCAGGCCAAAGCGTTCACCTGCCCCGATTGACTGGCCTTCGCCCGCCCAGCACACGATGCGCCGGGCAACAAGACCGGCAATCTGCACAACACCGATTTCGCCGTTTTCCGTTGAGATGCGCAAACCGTTGCGTTCGTTTTCCGAGGACGCCTTGTCGAGGTCGGCATTGAGAAATTTGCCGGCCTTGTAGGCGATCTGCTCGATTTTGCCCCGCACCGGCGCGCGATTCACATGTACGGAAAACACATTCATGAAGACAGAAATCCGCAGCATTTCGCGGTCGCCCAGTCCGAGTTCTGTTGGCGGATAGGCCGGACCCACAGCCGAAACGACACCGTCTGCCGGCGAAATGACCAAGCTTTCATGGGTTGGCGTCACGCGCTGCGGATCGCGGAAAAAGTAAGTGCACCAAAGTGTTAGGGCAAGACCCAGCCAGAAAAGCGTATCCGAGAAAAAAGACAGGAAAAACGTCATCGCCGCAAAAGCGCCGATGAACGGCCAGCCTTCACGGTGGATTGGCACGATGGTCTTGCGGATTGAATCAACCAGGCTCATGGGCATCACTCATTGTTGAGCCCGTGATTAGATCAAACGACTTCCCGTGGCAAATTCAAACCGCTTGTGGCGCCTACTTCACAAGACGGACTGCCGTGCTTGCCCCGCCGCCGGACGATGACTCGTAACCGGTGAATTTCCAGTTCGCTGAATTAACGATCATGGTGTTGACCACCATATTGATTTTGCTGTCCGAAACATTGGTCGTGGAATTGTAGGTCACGTCGCGGTTTGGCAGGTAAATAATGCCTTCAAGCTTTTCGCCAAGCGAACCGTTGAAAATATACTGGCGCTTATTCGCATTGTTCGCGCTGTCGCTGGTCTTTTCGAACATCAGCACATCTTTGTAAGTGCCGCTCGTTGGAGCTGTCGCCGTAAACTCCAGTCCGCCATTGGCGCGTATTTCGCTATCTGTGTCGGGAAAATAGAAAGTCACGCCATTGGCAATCACTGTGCCGCCGACATCGATGATCATGCGGCCCTTGATGATGTGAAGGCCTGGCTTGAACGTGATTTTTGCGCCGCTGTGAAAACCGGTTCCACAGTGAACGCCCGGGTTCAGCGTGAAGGTCGAGCCGGAAGGCCAACCTGACGTTTCACAGCTTGCCGGAACGACGGGTTCCTTGAATTTGCTGACATACGGATCAGCTGCTACCTTACAGCCAGTCTCCAGCGACGGAATGGCTTTGCCATTGTTGATAAATTGCTTGCCCTTCACGCAGAGTTTCGCAAGATCAAGTGCCACACCGGCATTGTGGATAAACGCCGGATTGGCTGTTGAATGCACATGCAGCTCGCATTTCGGCGCGTTGAGATTGGCGCCGGAGTTCAGCAACAGCGCCTGGCCTGTATCGGCAAGCACGGTGATACATGGTCCGGCGGCAGGCGAACTGCCCATTTCCGCCTCGGATTGAAGTGTCATGCCCATTTTCGGATAGCCGGCCACCTGCATGAAAATCGTCGGGAGATTGCCGGCAATTTTGACATTGACACGGGATGTCGAGACACGTTTTGCCGAAATGCTGATCGTTTTCATCGACCTGCCGATATCGGAATTTGCATAGAATATGTCAGCGGCCGCCTTGGTGAGTTCGGCCTCTGTCAAGGTGGTCATTTTCACAACGGCAAGCGAGGCGGCGTCTGCCGCGTTTTGAAGTTCGCTCGCTGCGTTGACTTTGCGCCCCATATCGACCCCAAAGCCGACCGCCGCCATCAAAGGCACCGCCATGACTGCCGCATAGACAGCAAACCCGCCAGTTTTGTCGGAAAAGAAACCCGTTAATTTCAACATTGCCCGGACCAGTTCAACTTCACGCAAAGCCGGGTTAGCAGGAATTCGTTTCGAGCGGTTAAAACAACCATTAAAGTGTGCCTTTTCGACACACTTTAATGGTGTATCGAGTTAAGGCGGTTGCCCGGACGTAAACCGAATCAGCCCGGCTGTGGGATTTTCCGGCGCACGACGACGCCCAATTCGTCGCTTTCTTCGGCCTTGCGAAGCCGCTCTGCCGCTTCGGTTGCCTCACGTTGGCGATCCCACATGGCGGCATACAAAGCCTTCTTTTTCAGCAGCTGCGTGTGCGACCCCCGTTCGGCGATCTTGCCATCCTGCAGGACGATGATCTCATCGGCGGAAATGACCGTCGAGAGACGATGCGCGATGACCAGTGTCGTCCGCCCCTTGGAAACCTGATCCAATGCCGCCTGAATTTCGCGTTCGGTGTTGGTGTCCAAAGCTGACGTTGCTTCATCCAGGATCAGGATCGGCGGCGCTTTCAATATGGTTCGGGCAATGGCCACGCGCTGCTTCTCGCCGCCCGACAGCTTCAGCCCGCGCTCTCCGACCATCGACTTGTAGCCGTCCGGCATTGAGGCAATGAATTTGTCGATCTGCGCCAGCTCGGCAGCATGATGGATGGCCTCCTCGGTGGCGTCGACGCGGCCGTAGCGGATGTTGTAGGCGATCGTGTCGTTGAAGAGGACCGTGTCCTGCGGCACCATGCCGATGGCGGCACGAAGCGAGACCTGGGTAATGTCGCGGATGTCCTGCCCGTCGATGGTAATCTCGCCGCTCTGGATGTCATAGAAGCGGAACAGCAGCCGGGAAATCGTCGACTTGCCCGCACCAGACGGGCCGACGATGGCGACCGTTTTTCCGGCGGGCACGTCGAAAGACACGCCTTTCAGGATGGGCCGCGCCGGATCATAGGCGAATTCAACGTTCTTGAAGGAGATTGCGCCGTCCTTGATCGCCAAAGGCTTGGCATTTGGGCTGTCAGTGACCTCCTGCTTGACATCAAGCAGGTCGAACATCTGTTCGATGTCCGTGAGGCCCTGGCGGATTTCGCGATAGATCATGCCGATGAAATTCAGCGGGATCGACAGCTGCAACAACAGCGTGTTGATCAGGACAAAATCGCCGATGGTCTGTTTTCCGGCCTGCACTTCAAGCGCGGACAGGACCATCATCACAGCCATGCCGATGGCGAAAATGACACCTTGGCCGAAATTGAGCCAGCCTAGCGATGTCCAGGTCTTGGTGGCGGCAGATTCGTAGCGCGCCATCGACCTGTCGAAGCGCTCCGCCTCCATCCGCTCATTGCCGAAATATTTGACGGTTTCGTAATTCAGCAGCGCGTCAACGGATTTGGTGTTGGCGTCGGTGTCGGACGCGTTCATTTCCTTGCGGATGCCGATGCGCCAGTCGCTGGCCTTGACTGTGTACCAGGTGTAGATCCAGACCGTCACGGCGACGACGGCGACGTAGATCCAGCTGTATTGCAGCCCGAGAACCAGCGCCGTCAGCAGGAATTCGATCAAGGTCGGGACCGTCGCCATGATGGTGAAGCGGACGATGGATTCGATGCCCTTTGTGCCACGCTCAATCACGCGGGACAGGCCGCCGGTGCGGCGCTCCAGATGAAAGCGCAGCGAAAGGTCGTGCATGTGGACAAAGGTGCGGTAGGCGAGCTTCCGCACGGCGTACTGGCCAACGGACGCGAACAAGGCGTCGCGCAGCTGGTTGAAGCCAATCGAAATGATGCGCGCGATGTTGTAGGCGGCAACGAGCGCGACCGGAGCCAGAAGCACAGCCGGGAGCGCGACGCCAACCATCACCGTCCCGTTCAGCGCGTCCGTCGCCCACTTGAATGTGTAGGGGATCGCCAGCGTCATGATCTTGGCGACGAGCAGAAAGAAGGTCGCCCAAACCACGCGGTTGCGAAGGTCAGGCCGTTCGGCTGGCCACATGTAGGGCCACAGGCCCTTGATGGTTTCGAATGTGGTTCCGCTTTCCGAGGAGACGGTCTTTTTGGCCATGGTCAGCCTGTCCTGTTGTTATTGTCGCGCGGCGCGGCGCAGCAGCCGCAGGCGAATTTTGCCAGTGAATCGAAAACGCCCGCCAACTCGGAGAGCCGGTCGGGAGCAAGTGAATAACGCGAACGCTGGCGGTCTGGCGTATAACGCACAAGACCGGCATCGACGAGAATTTTCAGATGTTGCGATACCGTGGACTGGGCAAGACCGACCCGGCCAACCAGGTCCTTGTTGCAGCAGGCGTCCGATTGCGCGAGGTGGCGGACAATCGCCAGCCGCACAGGATGCGCCAGAGCGAACAGGTCGGCGGCAAAGCGTGTGTCGGCATTACCATCTGTTGGGGATTTTGATTCCATCGTTCATCGTTTATCGCCGATGAACGATGGAAGGTCAATCACTGTGCGGGTGTATTTTCCACTGGTGCAGCACGCTTTTCGATTTCTGCCGGATCGGCGGCATCACCTTCCGGCGTCTTTTCCGGCACTTTGAACACCTGGCCGGGGAAAATCCGGTTCGGGTTGGTGATCGCGTCCTGATTGGCCAGATAGATTGTCGAGTAGCGCACGCCACGACCATAGACCCGGCGCGAAATCTGCCACAGTGTATCGCCGCGACGGATGATCACAGCCTTGGGTTTGATCGGCTCAGGTGCGGCCGGTGTGGCAGCATCAGCGGTTGTCGCTGCAGCCGGCGCGTTTGGATCAACTGCAGGCGCCGTCGTGTCAGCAACAGCATCTGCCTGACGCTGGAACGGCACGGATGTTGATGTGATCACGGTCGCGCCATCGGCAGCGAGGCCCTCGGCCTTGATGATGTAATCGCCAACAGCCAAGTCTTTCTGGAATTCGCCAAGGAAACGGTCGCCCTCGCCCGGCTTTGCATCGCCAAGGGCTTCATCGTTCGCATAAATACGGACGGTGGCCACGCCCTTGGCGCTGCCTGCCACAAAAATCTTGCCGTTCTCAATTTCCACAGCTTCGATGACTACCGCTTCGGCGGCAGTCGCCGCTGGTGCGACCTCTGCTGCGGGCGCCTTGACTTCGCCGCCAACAGTCACCTCTGCCGTGGCTGCCGGGGCCGGGTCGGCAGGCGCGGGAGCGGCTGGCGTTGCATCTGGAGCAGCCGGGGCGGCTTCCGGTGCTGCTGGCGCGGTTTCAGTTGTTGCAGCTTGTGCTGTTTCGACCGGTTTTTCAGGCGCGGTGATGATGCGGCTTGGCTTGCCGGGCTCTTCCACCAGTGCGAGCACCTGGCCCTTGACAGTGTCAGGAACAGAAACGGTTGCCGTTTCAATCGAAGTGGCGGATTTGCCGTCAGCGCCAGTGGCGCGCAAGACGAGTTGATAGTCACCCGGCTTGAGCGGCGTGGTCAGCGAAATGGCGAAATCCCCATTCACGCTCGCCTTGGCTGCGCCAAGAATGTCGGCGCCGGACAAAACCTCGACCTGTGAATCGGCCGCCGCATTGCCTGCAATCAAAACCGAGCCATCCGGTTCAACGCGCAGCACGTCAAAGGTCGGAGCGGCCATATCAGCGACAGCGGCAGGCGCTGCTTCGGTCGTTGCGGCCGGCGCAGCCGGAGTTTCTGTTGTCGCAGCTGGCGCTGTGGCATTCGGGTCAGCCTTGGCGACCTCGGTTGTTGCAGCAGGTGCAGCGGCCGGATCGGTCTTTGCCGCTTCGCCCGTGGCTGCAGGCGTGCTGACCAATTGGGCAGGCGGCGTCGGGTTTGAGAACACTCCATTATAGGCGGCAATGCCGCCTGCCCCGACTGTGGCTGCAAAGCCCATCAACAATGCACGTAAACGGTTCATATTCGCCAACCCCTGATATCTCTTGCTGTTTTCCAGCGTTTTTTATTCGCATAAACTGTTTTGCACGGCTTCACAAGAAACCCCGGCAATCCGCTTGACGCATGCTTAAAACGGCGGCGAGATAGGCTCATGAGTTCGATTCGATCCATATGTGTTTATTGCGGCTCCTCCCCCGGAAATGATCCGCGCTATCTCGATGCCGCCAAGGTGCTGGGCACGGCAATTGCGGAAGATGGGATACGGCTGGTTTATGGCGGCGGCACGCGTGGCATCATGGGCGCGGTGGCGGATGCGGCCTTGAAGGCGGGCGGAAACGTGCTGGGGGTCATCCCGCGATTCCTGATGAACAAGGAAGCGGCGGAAGACGAACTTGGCGGCCTGACCGAACTGATCGTCACCGAAGACATGCACCAACGCAAACACGCGCTGTTTGAACAGTCCGACGCCTTTGTTGCCTTGCCGGGCGGGATCGGGACGCTGGAAGAAATCATAGAAGTCATGACCTGGGCGCAGCTCGGCCGGCATACAAAGCCGATTGTCATGGCCAACATAAACCACTTCTGGGATCCGTTGACCGGCCTGCTCAATCACATGCGCGAAGCCGGGTTCATACATACGTCCAACCTTGTCAAACCGCTGGTGATCAACACGGCTGAGGCGATCGTGCCTGCCATTCTTGCCGCTTCGGTGAAGGTCAAAAGCGAAAGCGGCGACGCCGATATCATTGATCGGCTCTAGATTTTGCGCCGGCTACCGGACTGCCACAAAACTGAAACATGACAATGGCATGGGATTGGTTTGTATTTAACACTGACCAATGGACCGGTTCCCTGCCTTGGCAAAAATCCCCGCGCAAAGTTTTCTTGACAACAACAGCCTGTTGTTTTCCTTCCGCGTTGGTCCGGACGGCAGGCCTGCGGCTGAAGGACAGTCCGCTGTCTGGGACTGGAAAATCTACGCTTTGGCCGACGCGCGGGCGCGGCGCGAGATTGAAAACGAAACCAGCCTGCCGGCCATGGTCAAGGATAGCCTGCTTTCGACCGAAGAGCATTTCATGCTGGATTTCGAAAACGACTGGCTGCACGGCAGCGTTCCCGATCTTGTCCACGAAAACTATGGCCACTTCGACGCCCTCGGGCATTTGCGCTTTGCGATGAGCGGAGACCGTCTGGTTGCAGGAAGGCGACGGCCCCTGCAATCGCTCGACAAGGTCAGGCTTGCATTCGAGCAAGGCAAGTCGCCGCTGATGACACCGCTCGATTTTCTTGACAGGCTCGTTTCCAATTTGAGCGCCGCCCTGTCGCGGCGGATTGTGGACACTGGCGTGCTCTTGGATTCCATCGAAGTGCGCATAGTCGGCGAGGACTGGCAGGGCGAACGCGAGCGTCTCAGTGAAGTCCGGCGGCGCGCGGTGGTGCTGAACCGGCAAATCGGGTCGGTCAACGGCGTGTTCCGCAATCTGCTGCAGGCCCATGCCAATGACTTGCAGCCAGAAATGCGTGAGTTGTTTCAGGAGTTCCTGCAGCGTAACAGTTCGCTCTATCATGACGTCGAACAGGTCCAGGCGCGGGCGCGGCTTTTGCAGGATGAAGTGATGGCGCGCCTATCCGAGCGGTCGAACAATCTTCTGTCAATCATTTCGATCATGACGGCGGTGATGCTGCCGGCGACGATTGTCACCGGCATGTTCGGCATGAACACGGGCGGCCTTCCGTTTGAAAACAATCCGAACGGCTTCTGGCTCGCGACCTTCGCCGCAGTCTTGCTTGCGGGTTTGTTTTATCTGTTTGTCCGGCATCTGACCCGGCGCTACTGATTTGGTGCTACTGACTTGGTGCTACTGACTTGGCGCCATGCCGGGATTGCGCAAATCCTTCACGACTTTGCCCGCAGCGCGGGTTTCGGCTTCGTGCGCTTCGTCCGGCCAACGTTCCATAAGGGCTTCGCGCTCCCATTCCAGCATGGCGGGCTCGGTGAGCATTAGATGCGCATAACCCAAGGCATTGTCGCTGAGTTCAAACCCATAGGTCTGCCAACGGTAACAGACTGGCGCGAAAAAGGCGTCCGCGGCAGTGAAAGCATCGCCACACAAATAAGTTCCATTGAAGCGCTTGAAACCCTTTTTCCAGATTTCATCGATGCGGGCGATATCGCGCTTCAGTGCTTCATCCAGCGGGTTCATTTTAACGCGGACGGAAATGTTCATCGGGGTTGCGCTGCGAAGCGCCTGAAAGCCGGAGTGCATTTCGGCGGTGACGCTGCGGGCCCAGGCGCGGGCATCGGGATCCTCCGGCCAGACGCCGTCATGACGTTCGGCCAAATATTCGGTGATGGCGAGTGATTCCCAGATGTGGCGCTCGCCGTCTCCGAGGCACGGCACTTTGGCCGTCGGCGAGAAGCGCTTGAAATCGTCCTGAACGGCGCTGTCGGCGAAAGGGACCAGCATTTCGTCAAACGGTATGCCGAGCGTCTTCATCAGCACCCACGGGCGCAGTGACCAGGACGAATAGTTCTTGTTGGCTATCCAGAGTGTGTACATCCGCCTTCCCTCAACGATCCCGGTGCGCCTTGATCAGCGACCATGTGTAGATGATCAGCGCCGCCCAGATAAAACCAAACGCGGTCAGCTTGGCCATGCTGAACGGCTCCTTGAACACGAAAACCGCAATCAGGAAAATCATCGTCGGTGCGCTGTATTGCATGACGGCGATGGTCGAGAGACGCAACAGTTTTGCGCCGTTGGCATAGAGGATCAAAGGAATGGCGGTGACAAGGCCGCTGCCCATCAAAAGCGCGGTGTCCTGCCAGCCGGTATGAATGAAATGGCTGGAGCCCTGCGCTTCAAACCAGCCAAGCATGATCAGCGACGGTATCGTCAGGATCAGGATTTCGAGGAAAAAGCCCTGGGTCGGTCCGACCGGCAGGGTCTTCTTGAAATAGGCATAAAAGCCCCATGAGACGGTCAGTCCCAGCGACACCCATGGCAGGCCGCCGGCATCCCAGGTGAGGATCGCGACGGCGATAACGGCGAGAAGGATCGCGAATAGCTGCGGCCGGTTCAGCCGCTCGCCGATCAGAACGGCGGCAAGGAAGACGGAGAACAACGGGTTGATGTAATAGCCAAGCGCGGTTTCCAGCGCCCTTCCCGAGCCGACCGCCCAGACATAAATGCCCCAGTTGACGGTGACGATTGAAGCCGTCAACGCCGCCATCGCCAGCGTGCGCGGATTGGCGAAAGCAGCCTTGATGTCTGCGGTGAGGCCGAACCACCAGATGACGAACGCTGTGATCGGCACCGACCAGAGAATGCGGTGCGGCACCACTTCCCACGCCGGAATATGGGCGACGGCCTTCATGTAAAACGGCAGGAAACCCCAGAGAAAATAAGACCCGCCGGCATAGATGAAGCCAAGCTTGGAATCGCGGTTTTCGGCTGGAGACATGAATCACCTGAGCTGAGGCCTTCTGGGCCGGATGCGCGGTTATGCTCGGAAAATTCCATCAGCACCACCCGGAAACGGTGATGGATCGATCAAGGGTGTTGATGGGTGGGCGGCTCGCGAACGGCAGTTCGGAGACATGTGGCAAAATCAGGATCAGGCAGGCTCATAGCTCGTCTTGTATCCAAATAGCCGTCGCTTCCAGACTTTGATGCGCAGTCGGTCACCATTTTTCAGTCTGAAAGGCAGGTTTTGTTTCAGGAGTAGCGTCTGTCCTGAATCCAGCAAAATCCGGATTTTCGGCGATGCTTGGGCTGACCATTTGTCGACTGGATAAAACTCACCCGACACGACAACTGCCATTTCGGCTGAGGCGATTGAAACCGGACCATTCAGCGTTTCCATGAAGACAACGCCGAAAACTGCAAGGACTGCAAACGCAGACAGTAGGAAAGCGCATATTTTGTTCCGGGAAAAACGATTGGAATTCATGCGTAAATCATACAGCAGCCCATTTAGAATTCACCAAAAAAATACTTAAAGTTGCAGTTGTTTTGCGATCTTTTCCAAAACGGTATCGTTGTCACCACATAGGTTTTATGGAAGTGTTTTCGGAGCTTTCGGCGATGCAGCCAAATTAGAGTTGGCTTTCCAAAAGAGCCGACAGTGGAGAGGAAAAAACACTCATGCCGCCATCAAAACGCATCCTCCTCCTCGGCGTCGTCATCGAAATCGGCCTTGCCGTGCTTGGGTGGTTCCTGATCAGCCAGCTTCAGTCCGGCGCGATGCAGCCGAGCGGGACTGTCGAAGAGGCGAGCGCCACAATCCTGCAGGTGTTGGGCACAGTCATGGGCGGGCTCGGCGGGCTGCTGCTGGTTGTGTACTTTGTGCTGCGGCGGAAGGAGCGGGCTTTGTAGACTAACGCCTATTCCCCCGCCACTAGTCCGGCCAGGCCCCTGTTCTTCATCAACTTGTAATTGATCGAATCCATCAGCGCCTGGAATGAGGCGTCGATGATGTTGTCGGAGACGCCGACGGTCCACCAGCGCGCGCCGGTGGCGTCGCGGCTTTCAATGAGGACGCGGGTGATGGCTTCGGTGCCGCCGTTGAGGATGCGCACCTTGTAGTCCACCAGTTCCAGATCCTCGATTTCGGACTGGTATTTGCCGAGCTCCTTGCGCAGCGCCAGATCGAGCGCGTTGACCGGGCCGTGGCCTTCGGCGACGGAGATGGTGCGTGTGCCGTCGATGCGGACCTTGACGACGGCCTCCGAGACGGTTTTCAGATTGCCTTTGGCGTCGTAGCGGCGCTCGACCATGCAGCGGAAACTGTCGACGCGGAAGAATTCCGGCACCGAATCCAGCGTGCGGCGGGCGAGCATTTCAAAGCTCGCATCGGCGCCTTCGTAGGCATAGCCTTCGGACTCGCGGTCCTTGACGATCAAGATCAGCGTGTCGAGCTTGGGGTCGTTCTTGGCAACCTTGATGCCGCGGCGCTCGAGTTCGGCGAGGAAGTTCGACTTGCCGCCCTGATCGGACACCATGACCTTGCGTCGGTTGCCGACCGTTTCCGGCGGAACGTGTTCGTAGGTTTTCGGCTCTTTGGCCAAGGCGGAAGCATGGATGCCGGCCTTGGTGGCAAAGGCGGATGTGCCAACATAAGGCGCCTGCGCATTGGGCGAACGGTTGAGCAACTCGTCAAAGGCGCGCGACAGGCGCTGGATGCCCTTGAGCGCATCTTTGGAGATGCCGGTTTCGACCTTTTCCGCGAAAGCGGGCTTCAGCACCAGCGTCGGGATGATGGTGATGAGATCGGCGTTGCCACAGCGCTCGCCGATGCCGTTGAGCGTGCCCTGCACCTGGCAGACGCCGGCATCTATCGCGGCGAGCGAGTTGGCGACGGCCTGGCCGGTGTCGTTGTGGGCGTGGATGCCAAGGTGAGTGCCGGGGATGCCCGAGGCGATGACGGCGGCGATGATGTCACGCACTTCCTGCGGCTGCGTGCCGCCATTGGTGTCGCACAAGACGACCCAGCGCGCGCCATTGTCATGGGCCGCCTTGGCGCAGGCGAGCGCGTATGGCGCGTTGGCCTTGTAGCCGTCGAAGAAATGCTCGCAGTCGATCAGCGACTCTTTACCGGTAGCGACCGTCGCCTTGACGCTTTCGGCGATGCTTTCGAGGTTTTCCTCGTTGGTGCAGCCGAGCGCGACGCGGACGTGATAATCCCAGGTCTTGGCGACAAGGCAGACCGCGTCGGCGGGGGTCTGGAAGATGGCGGCGAGGCCCGGATCATTGGCGGCGGAGACGCCTGCCCGCTTGGTCATGCCGAAGGCAGTAAACTTGGCCCGGCCGGTCTGACGCTCTGAAAAGAAAGCGGTGTCGGTCGGGTTTGCGCCCGGATAGCCGCCCTCGACATAATCCATGCCGAAATCGTCCAACAGCTTGGCAATCGCCTTTTTGTCCTCGACGGAAAAATCAACGCCCGGCGTCTGCTGGCCGTCGCGCAAGGTTGTGTCGAAGAGGGTGACGCGTTGTTTGGTCATGATCAGTCCATCAGGCCGTCGGGTTTTTGCCGGCGTATTTATCGGTGGCATAGATTAACCGGTCGAGAATGCCGGGTTCGGAATAGGCGTGTCCGGCGCCTTCCACCAGAAAAAACTCGGCTTCAGGCCAGTTTTTATGCAGGGCCCAGGCATATTTGGCCGGGCACGGCATGTCATAGCGGCCGTGAACGATAACGCCGGGGATGCCGTGAAGCTTGTCGGCGTCGCGCAGCAACTGGCCTTCCTCAAGCCAGCCATCGTGGACGAAATAGTGGTTTTCAATGCGGGCGAAGGCGAGCGCGAACTCATCTTCGGCAAAGCTGTCGCTGTAGGCGGGGTTCGGCAACAGCGTGATCGTCTCGCCTTCCCACAGGCTCCACGCCTTGGCGGCGGCAAGCTGGACGGCGCGGTCGGGATCGACAAGGCGCTTGCGGTAGGCGGCCATCATGTCGCCGCGCTCGGCTTCGGGGATCGGCGCAAGGAAGCGTTCGAACTTGTCGGGGAACATTTCCGAGACGCCCTTCTGGTAATACCAGAGCAACTCATCGCGGGTGAGCGTGTAGACGCCGCGCACGATGAGCTCGCTCACTTTGTCCGGGTGCGTTTCAGCGTAGGCGAGCGCCAGCGTCGAGCCCCATGAGCCGCCGAACACCAGCCATGTGTCGACGCCCGCCATTTCGCGCAGGCGCTCGATGTCTGCGACGAGATGCCAGGTGGTGTTGGCGTCAAGGTTTGCGTGCGGTGTCGAGCGGCCGCAGCCGCGCTGGTCAAACAGCATGACATCGTAAAGCGACGGGTCAAACAGGCGGCGATGGGCAGGCGAACAGCCGCCGCCCGGCCCGCCATGCAGGAAGACAGCAGGCTTGGCGCCGGGCGTGCCGGAGCGCTCCCAGTAAATCTGGTGGCCGTCGCCAACGTCGAGCATGCCATGGGCGTAGGCTTCGATTTCGGGGTAAAGGGCGCGCAGGGTCATTTGTCTTCCTTCGGCGGCCAGACTTGCGTGTCATGGTCCGGATGCTGGTGGTTGGTGGCGAAGATGGCGGCAAGGCGCGCGCCGCCGTCGGTCTCGGACTGGAAGCTTTCGGTCTCATAGATTGCGGCCAGCTTCTTGAACCAGGGCAGGCGCGATTCAATGCCGCTTTGTTCGACCGGCACCACTTCTTCGGGATCATCCAGCGAGCCGAGCGTGATGTTGAGATGCTTGACGCCTTCGATGGTTTCAAACGTCAGCGGCGTGCCGCATTTTTCGCAGAAGCCGCGACGGACGAGGTCTGATGAATTGAAATGACTGACCGTGCCGCGGGTCCATTGGAATGTCGCCAGCGGCGCGTTGGCGAGCGGCATGAAATAATTGCCCGCTGCCTTCTGGCACATGCGGCAATGGCACAGATGGGCGGTTTCAAACTGGACATCGGCCGCATAGCGCACCGCACCGCACTGGCAGCCGCCGGAAAGTCGCTTTGAAGTCATGGGGTTGCGCTCCAATTCTCATCTGTATCGTGGTCAGGGTGCTGGTGGCTGACCATCGATGTGTTGCGGGCAAGGATTGCCGGATCTGTGCTGGCGGCCCGGGTGGGCAATTCGTAAAGATGATCGGTGAAGGACAGCTTGTCCGCCGGGTTCACCTGCAACACCGGCGCGGCAAGTTCAGGATTGTCGAGCGAACCGATGGATACCTCCGGCGCACCGCCCCAGTCATAGGTCAGCGGCGTGCCGCAGTCTGCGCAGAAACCGCGCTTGACCATGTTGGACGAGGCAAATGTCTTTGGCGCGCCGCGTGTCCAGACAAGGCCGTTGCCGGTGACCAGCGGGCCGTAGAAGCCGCCGAATGCTTTCTGGCACATGCGGCAATGGCAGATCGTGGCGCGGCCAAGCGTTTCCACGCGGTAGCGCACCGCGCCGCATTGACATCCGCCGGTGATGGGTTTGCTCATGCCATTACCTCGATAGCCAGAAGACGACGGCGATGGTGATCAGCACAACGATGACGCCCTTGGCAATCAGTCCATAGAGCAGCCATTTGGGCATTTTGGTCTGGTCGTTCATCGGCGCTGCTCCGGCCAGGATTCGGTGTCGTGATCGGGGTGCTGGAAGCTGACCACCGAAGCGAGGAAGGGCGCGGACGCCATGTCCTCTTCGGTGCGCGAGGATGGCAACGTGTCGAGCACGGCGATGTAAGGCAGCTTGCCTTCAGTGCCCCA
Organism: Rhizobiaceae bacterium; assembly: GCA_041751995.1. Taxonomy (GTDB): domain Bacteria; phylum Pseudomonadota; class Alphaproteobacteria; order Rhizobiales; family Rhizobiaceae; genus JANMEX01. Next base: position 21,158 of record JBGSHY010000033.1, read on the forward strand.
CTGGCGTTCCGGCACGATGGACGCGGGATTGTCGAAAGCACCGATGGCGAGGCCGATGCCATCCGGCGCGTCGTAGCCAAGCGGCGTGCCGCATTTTTCGCAGAAAAGGCGTGTTGCGTGGTTGGACGAAGCAAAGCGCTGCGGCGCGCCACGGGTCCATTCAAGCAAGGCCTGTCCCTGCCCGACCAGCGGCGCGTAGAAGGCGCCGAACGCCTTCTGGCACATGCGGCAATGGCAGATCGAGGCATCGCCCAGCGCGCCCGAAACGCGGAAGCGCACCGCACCGCACTGGCATCCGCCAGTTTTTACCTCTGCGCTCATTTTTTACTCCGGCCCGTGGCAAACGGCTTCGACATTGTTGCCGTCGGGGTCGAACGCGAACGCGCCGTAGTAGTCGGCGTGATATTGGGGGCGCAAACCTGGCCCGCCATTGTCCTTGCCGCCTGCGTTCAGGGCAGCATCGTAGAAGGCGCGGACTTGGGCGCGGTCCTTGGCGGCAAAGGCGAAATGCAGGCCGGTGTCGCCCTTGCCTTCATTGATCCAGAATGTCGGATGATCGCGGCCATAGCCGACCACATGCCGCCCGCCAGTGAATTGCAGCGGAATTTCCTTCATCAGCGAGCCGCCGAGCGCAGCAAAGACCGCGTCGTAGAAGGCTTTGGATTTCGGGTAGTCGGATACGGAAATGCCCATGTGGTCGATCATGCTTATGCTCCGCTTGCTGACGATAAACGCAAAAAACTCAAACGCTTCGTCATTCCGGACGGCAAAGCCGATCCGGAACCCATGCCGAAAGCGTCGAAGGCGGGCTGTCCGGTGCAGAACAGCCAACCCAAGTGCCCGCCGCAACGGCCACGGGCCTCATTCTGCAACAAAATTGGTCCACGCCCGTCCACGGCATGGGTTCCGGATCTGCGCTTCGCTTGTCCGGAATGACGAAGCGTTGGGGATTGCTGCGCCATCACCGCTTGACCTCCCAAGTCGTCACCCGCGCGCCGGTCACCGGGTCCTTGCCGTCTTTCAGCTGGATACCCTGCTCCAAGAGTTCATTGCGAATGCGGTCGGCGTTGGTGAAATCTTTGGCGGCGAGTAAGGCGAGGCGTTCAGTGACCAAATCTGCATGTCGTGCGGTCAGTTTTGCGCTAACGCTTGCGCCTCCCGTTAAATTTGCCGCCATTTGACCTAAACTAGATCGTGGAAAATCGTCATCGGTTGCCAGACCAAGGAAGACGAACGTTGCAGCCAAATCGTCTCTCAGCTTTGTTTTTTTGGGATCTGCAATTCGAACGCCAGTCTCATGATCGTAATTGCCACGCTTAATCTCGACGATAGTCCTTTCGATTTGAACTTTCGCAGACGAAAAATCGAGGTCGTCTTTAAGCGCATTAATAACTTCTATTATTGGCTCGCCGATTTCAGGATTGCCGCGGCTAGATTTTAAGCCAAGCCAATTTCCAAGTGTGATCTTCGCTTCAATCAGCCTGTTTTTGCTGAAGTCGATTGGTTGCCGATAGTGGGTCATCAACATTGCGAGGCGGAGTACAGGACCATCCCATTTTTGTTCGCCGAAGTTGGTAGTGTTCAGCAACTCATCGATGGTGAAGAAATTCCCATCGCTCTTGCTCATCTTCCGGCCTTCGACCTGAAGAAAGCCGTTGTGCATCCAGACATTCGCCATCACGTCGGTGCCGTGCGCGCATCTTGATTGGGCGATTTCGTTTTCGTGGTGGGGGAAGATGAGGTCCAGCCCGCCGCCGTGGATGTCGAAGGTTTCGCCAAGGTGAAACTGCGACATCGCCGAGCATTCGATGTGCCAGCCGGGGCGGCCGTGGATGACAATTTCCGCGCCGTTCTCGCGGAAAGCGCCGGGCCAGCCTGGCTGGTCGGCGGCGCTTTCTTTCCAGAGAACGAAGTCGCCGGGATTGCGCTTGTGGGCTTCGACGGCGATGCGGGCGCCGGCCTGCTGGTCTTCGAGCTTGCGGCCGGACAGTTTGCCGTAGTCCTTCATCGAGCCGACAGCGAACAGCACCTCCCTGCCCTCGTTGCCGGTCGCAACATAGGCGTGGCCGCGGTCAATGAGTTGCTGGATGATCCTGACCATGCCGTCGATGTGTTCGGTCGCGCGTGGCTCGAAGGTCGGCTCAAGGCAGCCGAGCGCCTTCACGTCCTGATGGAACTGGTTGGCGGTCTTTTCGGTGACGTTGCGGATCGCCTCGTTGAGCGGCAGGTCCGGAAAATCGCGCAGCGCGCGGGCGTTGATCTTGTCGTCGACGTCAGTGATGTTGCGCACATAGGTGACGTGGTTTTCGCCGTAGACATGCCTCAGTAGCCGGAAAAGCACGTCGAACACGATGACCGGGCGGGCGTTGCCGATGTGGGCGAAGTCATAGACGGTCGGGCCGCAGACATACATGCGCACGTTTGACGGATCGATGGGTTTGAAATCCACCTTCTCGCGGGTCAGCGTGTTGTACAGTTTCAAAGTCGTCGTCATGCAAAGTCTTCCTTGGTCCGCCAGCCGGAACCTTTTTCGCATGATCTTTGAACAATGGACGAAAACGGCCGGGCCAGCTTGGGGCTAGCCAATAATGATGAAGCCGTCGATACAAATTGCGCGGGTGCGCTTGCCTGTGTCCATTTGCTGACAATGGCGCTTTCGTTTCTGCCGGTCAAGTCCCGGCGTCCGTAGCGGCGCGCTGGTGTTGCGGCAAATAATCTACAACCAAATTTGCGGCATACCCCATTTGGGTGATGCGCGGTTTGAATATGTTACGCTAGGGTATGGTCAGGCCAACGCGGAAACACCGTTGCGGCTCGAAAATCCCGGATGAATTTGCGCCCCACTTACCATCCGGGCCTGCCGTCTGTATCCCATCGGACCGGGATGCAGGCGGCATACTCTTTTCTAGCCCCAATTTTTCCGGTCTTTTTTGACATTTGCTTGCTGAAACCCCACGTTTGATGGCAAGAGCCTATCATTAGGCGGCTCGGCCGCTCAGGATCTCAGGAAACCATGGTCACCTATCTCGACGCCTCCGTTGCCCCGCTGAAGAACACAGGGCAAATCCGCCTCTACGGGCCGGATGCCTTTGAAGGCATGCGCAAGGCCGGGCAGTTGACGGCACGGTGCCTTTATGCGCTGGCGGATGTTGTGAAGCCGGGCGTGACGACGGCGGAAATCGACCGGTTCGTGTTTGAATTTGGCGCGGATCATGGTGCGCTGCCAGCCACGCTGAACTATCGCGGCTACACGAAATCCTGCTGCACCTCGATCAACCATGTGGTTTGCCACGGAATTCCCGATGACAAACCGCTGCGCGAGGGCGAAATCGTCAATGTCGATGTGACCTATGTGCTGGATGGCTGGCATGGCGATGCCAGCCGGATGTATCCTGTCGGCAAGGTCAACCGCGCTGCCGAGCGGCTGATGGAAGTGACCTACGAGTGCCTGATGCGCGGCATCGAGGCTGTAAAGCCCGGTGCGCGGACGGGTGCGATTGGCGCGGCGATCCAGACATTTGCCGAAAGGGAGCGCTGCTCGGTGGTGCGCGATTTCTGCGGCCACGGCATCGGCCTTTTGTTCCATGATTCGCCAAACATATTGCATTACGGTGCCGCGCACGAAGGCGTTGAGATGCGGCCGGGGATGATTTTCACCATCGAACCGATGATCAACCTCGGGCGTCCGCACGTGAAAGTGCTGGCCGATGGCTGGACGGCGGTGACGCGTGACCGCTCCCTATCGGCCCAGTATGAGCACACTGTTGGCGTTACAGACTCTGGTTGCGAAATTTTCACGACGTCACCGGTCGGCCTCGACCATCCGGGAATTTCGATCTAGCCTGTCGCATCATTTCGCTGGCGCGGCGCAGCGGACAAAATCCCTGTTTATTCTTGGCTTGCGGATGCAAAACCGGTTTCCACTTTTGCCGGAAACGCGTTAGTTTTCCCTCATAGGGGGAAACATGGCGGACGAGGATTCACCAATTCCGGGTTTTGGCGAGGCGCGGCAACCGCGCCCGGCCGGCAAGGCCGTGGTTGTGGACGATGTTGTCGCCGGCCATCGCAGCAGGCTGAGGACGCGGTTCAAGTCTTCCGGGCCTGACGCGCTGGCGGATTACGAGCTTCTGGAAATGGTGCTGTTCCGCTCCATCGCCCGCGCTGACACCAAACCGATCGCCAAGGCGTTGTTGAAGAAGTTCCAGACGGTTGGCGGCGTGTTTGCCGCGCCTGAAGCATTGCTGCGCGAGGTGCCGGGTGTCGGCGAGGCGGTGGCGCTCGACCTGAAGCTGGTGTTCGCGGCCTCGCACCGTTTGCTGAAAACCGAGATTGCCGGGAAAGAAATATTGGCGTCCTGGAACAAGGTGCTCGACTATTGCAAGGCGAGCATGGGCTTTGAGACCCGCGAGCAATTCCGCATCCTGTTCCTCGACAAGAAGAATGCGCTGATCGCCGACGAAGTGCAGCAGACCGGGACGGTGGACCACACGCCGGTCTATCCGCGCGAAGTGGTAAAGCGGGCCCTGGAACTGGCGGCCACGGCGATCATTCTGGTGCACAATCACCCGTCGGGCGACCCGACACCGTCCCGCGCCGATATTGAAATGACGCGTACCATTGTCGAGACAGCCAAACCGCTCGGCATCGCCGTGCACGACCACATCATCATCGGCCGTGACGGGCATGCCAGTCTCAAAGGGCTGCAGCTGATGTGAAGCGTGTTAACCCAAACGCTTCACCAAACCGCTTTACCATTCATTAAGGATTTGATTTCGCGCGGGAAAAAACCGGAATATGGAAGCGGGACAGACGAAGGATTTCCCCCATGGCCCAAGCCCAGTTGACCATTCCCGTTCATGCCCGCGACCCATACAAGAACAAGACCAGCGTCGAATTCGGCTTCCGCGCCAAGCGGTTCCAGGAAATCCGCCGGATCATGGAAGAGATTCTCGAGGCAAAAGGCCGCTGCCATGTGCTCGATCTCGGCGGCTCGGAGAAATACTGGCTGATCGGCGAGGATTTCATCAAGGCCAACCGCGAGCGGCTGCATTTCACGATCATCAATCCGGAGCCGCAGGAGAGCAAGGATCCGGCGCTGTTCACGTTCTCGATCGGCGATGCGACCGATCCGGACCTGTTCAAGGACCGGACTTTCGATTTCGTTCATTCCAACTCGGTGATCGAGCATGTCGGTGACTGGAACGCGATCCAGCGCTTTGCCGACAACACCCGCAAACTCGGCACCCGCTATTACATGCAAACGCCGAATTTCTGGTTCCCTTACGAGCCGCATTTCCGCTTCCCCGGCTTCCAGTGGCTGCCAGCCAGCTTTCGCGCCTTCCTGATGACCAGGATGAAGCTCGGCTTTTTCAAGCGTATGGACAGCTATTCTGAAGCCAAGGAACATGTGGATTCCATCCGCCTGCTTTCGGCGAGCCAGGTTCAAACTTTGTTCCCGGACGCAACGGTCAAGCGCGAGCGGATTTTCGGTCTGCCGAAATCGCTGATGGCGGTTCGTTAGGTTTCCACGGTTCCAAATTTTCCAAAAATGCAGACGCGTCGGTGATGATCTCATCCCGGCGCGTTTTATCCATCCGGTCCAGATTGCCGTAGATGACCGACATGCGCTGATTCTTGCGCAAGACGCCTTCGTTCTCGATCAGGAAGTTCCAGTAAAGATAGTTGAACGGACAGGCTTTGGGGCCGGTCTTCTTTTTCACGTCGTATGCACAAGCTCCGCAATAGTCCGACATCCGGTCAATGTAAGAGCCGGATGCGGCGTAGGGCTTTGATGCCAGGTAGCCGCCGTCGGCATAGCAGACCATGCCATGCGTGTTCGGCAGTTCCACCCACTCATAGGCGTCGGCATAGACGGCCAGATACCAGGCTTCAATCTGCGGCGGGCTGATGCCGGCCAATAGCGCGAAATTGCCGGTGACCATGAGCCGCTGAATGTGGTGGGCATGGGCATTTTCGAGAGTCTCGCCAAAGACTTGGGCGAGGCAGTTCATGTCGGTTTTTCCGGTCCAGTAGAAGTCCGGCAAAGGCCGCTGTGCGTCGAGCGCGTTGGATAGCGCATACTCCGGCATTTTCAGCCAGTAGAGACCGCGCACATATTCGCGCCAGCCGAGGATCTGGCGGATGAAGCCTTCAACGGCGTTCAGCGGGGCATGTCCGGAGTGATACGCATGTTCGGCTTGGCGGATGATCTCCATCGGCTCCAGCAGGCCGCAGTTGAGAACGGCCGAGACCATGGAGTGGAATAGCTTTGGCTCGCCCTGTTTCATCGCGTCCTGATATTTGCCAAACAGCGGCAGCCGCTCAGTTATAAAACGGTCGAGCATTTCCAGAGCTTGGCTGCGTGTGACCGGCATGGTGAATGGCAACAATGCGCCAGGATGATGGGCGAAACGGCCTTCGACCAGCCCCAGCACTTCCGTTGTGATCCGGTCCAGTGGAAATTCCGGATGCTGCGGCAGGGCAATGTGGTCTGGAAGACTTTCACGGTTTTCGGCGTCAAAATTCCACTGGCCGCCTTCGGGCTCGTTGCCGCGCATGAGCACGCCGTGCTCACGGCGCATCTCGCGGTAGAAATACTCCATGCGGAGCGCCTTCTTGCCGTCAGCCCATCGGCTGAAGCGCTCAATCGAGCAAAGGAACCGCGAATCGTCACGGATCTCGACCGGCATGCCGAACAGCTCCTGCCAGTCGCGCATCAGGGCAAGCACGCGGTATTCACCCGGCTCGGTAACGATCAAGCGATCTGGTGTAATTTCGGCAACTGCACGCGCGATTTCACCCGTGAAGCTGCCCGAATTGTGCGGATCATCGAGTTTGACATAGCGGATACGCCAGCCCTGACTTCGAAGTTCCTCCGCAAAGTGGCGCATGGCGGAGAAAAGAAACGCGATCTTCTTCTTGTGATGCGGGACGTATGTTGCCTCTTCAATCAGTTCAGCCATCAGGATGGTGTCAGAAGTCTTGTCAGCGTCTTTCAGACTGGAAATGGAAAGCGACAGCTGGTCGCCGAGGATCAGCCGCAACGCGCCGGCCACGGCTCAGCCCTTGGTGCGCGCGCGGGAGCGGCCGCCGTCGACGGCCATCACCTGCCCGGTTATCCAGCCACCCTTGTCGGTGAGCAGCAGTTCTCCCAGCGCGGCGATATCGTCAGCCTCGCCAAGACGCGGGATCGCATGGAGCGCAGCGACGCCTTGCGCAATGGCGGCATTGCCCGTGATTGCCTTGGCGAGCGGGGTGTCAGTCAGGCTTGGTGCGATGGCGTTGACGCGGATTTTGGGGGCGAGTTCTGTGGAAAGCGCGCGGGTAAGGCCTTCAATGGCGCCCTTGGCCATCGAGATCGATGCGTGGTTGGCAAAGCCCTGGGCGACAGCGATACTGGAGAACAGCAGGATCGAGGCTGTGCCCGCCGAGGCCTTCAGAGCAGGCAGCGCGGCTTGGGCGGCTTGCGCCGCGCCCATCGCGTTGACGGCGAAGTCTTTTTGGAAATCCGCAGTGATCAGGCGCGTGATTGGTTTCAAATTGATGGTGCCAACTGCATAGGCAAGACCGTCCAATACCGGTCCGGCCTCTGCAACCGCGCGGGCAATGAAGCCGTCTTCCTGCACGTCGCCAGCCGTGTATTTGGCACCGGTTTCGAAAGCGATAGACTTGAGCCTTGCAGGGTCACGGCCTGTCAAATGCAGCGTGTGTCCGCCGGATGCGAGTTTGCGCGCCAGTGCCGCCCCTATGCCGCCGGAACCGCCGAATATCAGATAATGCGCCATGCGTTTCTCCACGTTCTGACCTGCAGATAGAGCGGTGCGGCAAATGCCAAGAGGCAAAAATGTCACCAAATGCAAAAAGGCCGCCCGGAGGCGGCCTTTTCAAAAAGTCTGAAAGTTCTGCAGATTATTCGGCGTCGTCTTTCTTGGCCTTCTTGGCCGGGGCTTTCTTTGCCTTGGCCGGCTTTTCTTCCGTCTTCACTTCGTCATCGTCAGCCATCAAGGCTTCCTTGGTGACGACAACGTCAGTGACGTTGACTTCGGACAGCAGCTTGTCGACGACCTTCTCTTCAAAGATCGGCGCGCGCAGGCCGGCAATTGCATCCGGGTTGTTGCGGAAGAAGTCATAAACCTGCTGTTCCTGGCCCTTGTACTGGCGGACCTGATCATACATGGCGCGCTGCAGTTCCTGCTCGGTCACTTCGACACCGGCCTTTTGGCCGATTTCGGAGAGGACCAGACCAAGGCGCACCCGGCGCTCGGCCAACTTGCGGTATTCGGCGCGGGCGTCTTCTTCCGTGGTTTCTTCGTCAGCGAAGGTCTTGCCTGCGCCTTCGAGTTCACGGGTGATCTGCTGCCAGATGTTGTTGAATTCGGCATCGACGAGCTTGGACGGCGATTCGAACTGGTGCAGCGCATCCAACTGATCGAGCAGCTGACGCTTCACCTTCTGGCGCGTGTGCGAGCCATACTGGCTTTCGATCTGCTCACGGATGACCGCGCGCAGGCGCTCCATTGATTCAATGCCGAGCTTCTTGGCCAGTTCGTCGTCCAGAACCAGCGGCTCTGAAGCCGAAACGGTTTTCACGGTGATGTCGAAGGTGGCTTCCTTGCCGGCGAGATGGGCTGCGCCGTAGTTTTCCGGGAAGGTGACCTTGATCTGCTTTTCGTCGCCTGCCTTCACGCCAACGAGCTGTTCTTCAAAGCCCGGGATGAACTGGTTCGAGCCAAGAACAAGGTTGGCGTCCTGATCCGTGCCGCCGTCAAAGGCTTCACCGTCGAGCTTGCCGACATAATCGATGGTGACGCGGTCGCCGTTGGCGGCCTTGCCCTTCTTTTCGGAATAGGTCTTGGCCGACTCGGCAACGCGGCCAACCTGCTCTTCGATTTCCGCATCGCTGATTTCAACGATCGGACGCGAGATTGTAATCGACGAGGTTTCGGCGATGACGATGGCCGGCAGAATTTCGTAATTGATGTCGAAGGTGAAATCAGCCTTGCCTTCAAGAATCTGGCCGGCTTCCTTTTCGTCCTCGGTCATCACGATTTCCGGCTGCATAGCAGCCTTTTCGCCGCGGCCCGCCGGAATGGACTTGGCCTGTTCGCTGATGATTTCATTGACCAGCTCGGCCATGAACGACTTGCCATACATCTTGCGAAGATGGGCCGTCGGCACCTTGCCGGGGCGGAAGCCATTGATCTTGGCCTTGCCGCGCGCCGATTCAAGCTTTGCGGCGAGGCGCGTTTCCATGTCCTTGGCCGGCACGACGACCTTCACGGCGCGTTTCAGACCCTCGTTCAGCGTTTCGGTAACCTGCATGACAAAACCTTTGTATCGTTCAACCGGCCTATGCCCCTGCTGTTGTGCGGGGACTTCCCATACCGGTTCGTTCCTATTTTCCGTGTCGGCCTGGTGCGGGTGAGAGGACTCGAACCTCCACGCCTTGCGGCGCTGGAACCTAAATCCAGTGCGTCTACCAATTCCGCCACACCCGCTTCGGCAGGCCGAAGCTCCGAAATCGGGCGTTCCTATATCACCGCTTCAAAAACGATCAAAGGGAAAATGCCGCCTTTTGCCGATGGTTGGACCGTTCGGGCGCGAAAGTGCGGTTTATTTACCGAATGACCTAATACATCGGCTCTTCATACAGGCTTTGGCCATCGAGGCGCAGCGCGCGGACCTGCGCCTTTCCAGCATCATTGACCGCCAGAACCACATCGACCCGCCGTTCGCCGACGCCTTCCTCAATCGGTTTGCCCTCGCCCTCCGGCACGTAAAACCGCTCGATTCCATAGGTCAGCGGCACTGTTTCCGTGCCGATATAGAAGCTGTCAGGGGTGTTTCCGACAAGGACGATTTCTTCCGGTTTCAAATCCGCAAACGGCTGCCAGGACGCGCGCGAGAAAACGAAACGTCCGTTCTCGCCCGGAACAAGCGCAACCTGGACCGACTGGACACCGTCGGACGGCGGCGGGGTTCCCTGAATGACCGCATAGGCTAGCCGGGAAATGGGATATCCGAGAATGACATAGTCGCCGCGCAACAGGTCGCGCGGATCGACCGGTTCGGTGAGGAGAACCACTTCGCGGCCATCACGCAGGATTGAGGCACGGCTTTCGATCATGTAGCCGAGCACGCCGGTCTGGATCAGCGCGACCACGGCTGCGAGGATGTATTTCATTGAGGCGCCATTCATGATGCGGCTCCTTCACGGGCTTGCGCCTTGATGCGCTTTTCAATGCGGATCATCAGCCAGGCGATGACCATGACGATGAGGCCAGACAGCAGGAAGAAGGCCGAAGTGCCAAGCAGGCTGCCAATGGTTTCTGACGCCAGATAAAGGATTTCCGCGCCAAACGCTGTGTAGGCCAGCGCCCTCACCCCGCCATGGTCACGGCCTTTGAGCAGCAATGCGCCAACGGAAAGCGCCAGAACAATCAAGCCAAGCATAGCCGTTGACGATTTGTCGTGGCCGTATCCGATTTGCAGCACCGTGAAGCCAAAGAACGACAAGGCCAGCACATAGGCAAGCAGCGGATGGGCGAAATCGATGACGCTCTCGATGGCGTCTTCGGTAAAGGAAATCACAACGAAAAGCGCCGCGCCGCCGAAGGCGAAGAGGTAGTCGAGTTGGCTGATGTCGGCAGAGAAATTGCTGAACCGGTGGCAGACCAGCGTGGCCAGAAGCAGCCAGACCGCGCCATGCTTGCCCATGCGCGATGAATTCCAGTGCGACAAGGCAAAGATTGCCAAGGCGAGCAGCGGTGCGATGACCAAAAACCAGTTCCCGTGAAAGGAACTGTCGGTCAACGCCGCTGTCAAATACAAAATGCCGACGCCAGCGGACGTTGCCGAGACGATGGGCGAGCGCATCAGGGCTGCGCCGAGCATTGCCCCTGCGGTCCAGACCAGTGCTGCGGAAGCCGTGTCGCCGGACAAATGATACATCTGGCCGACAAGGGCGATGCCGGCGCCAAAGGCAAGCGTACCGATGAGATACAAGACTTGCGAGAAAATCCGGTCGCCGGCGCTGTCTCGCCATGCGCCCGCAAGCCAGGTCGCCCAAATGGTGGCGACTATGGCGACCACACGGGTCAGGCGCGGGATGGCGTCCCAATTGGCGGCGACCAGCGTGATGATGGCCGCGCCGAGCAGCAGCGCGCCGAAGACAGCCAAAACGCCGCCGAGGCCGAAGCCGCCGCTTGATTCTTCCAGTTCAGCGTTCAGCCGTTTGGCTGTTGGCAGGTCAATCAGACCTTTTTGCACCCATCTGTCGATATCTTTGTGTTTGGAACCCGGGAATCTCATGTGCCACCCTCCGCAGAGGAAGATTGCCCGATATCGGGCAAATGCTCAATCTATGTGCAAAACGCATGGATCAAAGCGGAAACTGCAGCGAAAATGACACAAATGTGACGAAATCGTTATTATTTGATGGCCAAGCCATGCATATGCCGCATTGCTGCAATGCAGCATTCCTACTTTAAATCGATTTGAAGAATGCCTAGCTTTGGGTTGTCAGCACAGTGGCTGGCGAAAGACATAGAAAGGAAAGAGCCATGAACATCGTGCGTTCTTATCAGAACTGGCGCCGGTATCGTGAAACGGTTGGTGAACTCGACCGCCTCTCGAACCGTGAATTGGCTGACCTCGGCATTCAACGCGCCGACATCGGCCGCCTCGCCCGCGCCGCCATCAAGTAAGGCGATGCCGGCACGGCAGTCCTCCCCGGATTGCCGTCTGCCAAATCAAAATCCAAACGGGAAGCCCGTCGGAACCAACCGGCGGGCTTTTAATTTTGCACTGCGCAAAGCGTCAGCATTGCTTACTCAAAACTTACGCTGGGTAAATCAATAACTGACTGTTTTTGCAGTGATTTTTTGGAACTCACGAGATTGTGCATTGCACAAAATGCATGGCTGGAATGCAAAAAAATGACTGTTCATCCGCGAATGGAAGTTTTACCTTTTGGTCAACGAATACGGAACTGGTTACACGGTTCCAGAACTTCGGTGAAGCCACTCCTCCTCCCAGGCTGATCCGGTAGACGGCTGGGGACACTCCTCCTCCCAGTTTCCAGCCAACCCAAAACGACACCCGCCGGATCTCCTCCCCCGGCGGGTGTTGTCTTTTGGGGCTGCGGAGCCCGCATCCTGATTTCAAGTTGATGCAAGTCAATCGCCGCGTTGCGCGACTCGCCTATTCAGGTTTTGCTCCCGCCACATTTTCGCCAGATTTGCAAATTTGTGTTAACTAATTCAAATGCCATGCAAATTATGCAATGCTGCAATGCGAAACGAGCGCTCCTTTTTTGTGCAGTTGGGGAATATATAGGCTTCAACGGTCGATAGAGACCAAGAAGTTTTTAAAGGAAGACGGAAATGAACCTCGTACGCTCTTACAACAACTGGCGCCGCTACCGTGAAACGGTTGCTGAACTCGGCAAGCTGACCTCCCGCGAACTGAACGATCTCGGCATCAACCGCGCCGACATCCCGTTCGTCGCCCGCAAGTCCGCTGCCTGACACGTTTTCCATGATTGCCTCCTCCCGGCAGTCATGACGGCCTGACGCACTCCTCCTCCAAAAGTGTCAGGCTTTTATCCACACCCGCCGGTCCTCCCCGGCGGGTGTTGTTTTTTCCGGGCATGCTGATATCTCCCTGCCCATGAAACAGACGTCGACAAATCCCATTCACATCATTGGCGGCGGGCTCGCCGGTTCGGAAGCCGCCTGGCAGATCGCCGGTGCCGGTACTCCCGTCATCCTGCACGAAATGCGCGGCGTGCGCGGCACGGATGCGCACAAGACCGACAGTCTGGCGGAGCTCGTCTGTTCTAATTCTTTTCGCTCTGATGACGCCACAAGCAATGCGGTCGGGCTGCTGCATGCCGAAATGCGGCTTGCCGGCTCGCTGATCATGGCTTGCGCAGATACGCATCAAGTTCCGGCCGGCTCAGCGCTTGCGGTGGACCGTGACGGCTTTGCCGAGGCCGTGACAGCAAAACTTCAGGCGCACCCGCTGGTGACCATCGTGCGCGAGGAAATCACCGGCCTTCCGCCGAAAGAATGGGGCCGGACGATCATCGCGACCGGCCCGTTGACCGCCCCGTCGCTCGCCGAATCGATCCGCGCCGAAACCGGCGCGGCATCGCTGGCGTTTTTTGACGCGATTGCGCCAATTGTGCACTACGAATCGATCGACATGAGCAAGGCCTGGTTCCAGTCGCGCTACGACAAGGTTGGCCCGGGCGGCACCGGCAAGGATTACATCAACTGCCCGCTCGACAAGGATCAGTATTTAGCGTTTGTCGAGGCGCTGAACCAAGGCGACAAGACCGAATTCAAGGAATGGGAAGGCACGCCCTATTTCGACGGCTGCCTGCCAATCGAAGTGATGGCCGAACGCGGTGTCGAGACATTGCGGCACGGGCCGATGAAGCCGATGGGCCTGACCAATGCACACAATCCGACCGTCAAGGCCTATGCCGTGGTCCAACTGCGGCAGGACAATGCGCTTGGCACGCTCTACAACATTGTCGGTTTTCAAACCAAGCTGAAATATGGCGCGCAGGCTGACATTTTCCGGATGATTCCCGGTCTTGAGAATGCGGAATTCGCCCGGCTTGGCGGCATTCACCGCAACACCTATCTGAACTCGCCTGCCCTGCTTGACCCGACGCTGCGGCTGAAATCCCGTGACGACGTGCGATTTGCCGGACAGGTGACGGGCTGCGAAGGCTATGTCGAATCAGCCGCCATCGGGTTGCTTGCCGGGCGGTTTGCAGCGGCTGAGCAACGCGGCGAAGAATTGTCGCCGCCGCCGGTGACCACGGCATTCGGCGCGCTCCTGAACCACATCACCGGCGGCCATATTCTGTCAGACGAGGAGCCGGGCAAACGATCGTTTCAGCCGATGAATGTGAACTTCGGCCTGTTTCCGCCGATAGAGGTGCCGAAGACCGAAGGCAAACGCCTGCGTGGACCGGAAAAGACGGCAGCAAAGAAACAAGCAATGACGGCGCGGGCTTTGGAAGATGTGAAGATCTGGCTGGGTGTCTGACCTTCGGCCGGTTCAGTCGATTTTGCCAAGCAGTCCAGCGTATTTTTCGCTGATCAGGCAGGCAATCGAAGTGCCCATTGCGCCGCGCCCGCGTTCGGCGGCGAGCAGCGCCGCGCTCGAGAACAGCGCATCAATAACCAGAATTCCGCCCAGTGCGACAAAAGCGGCCAGTGACGTGGCGAGCAGCGACACACCCGCCATGTCGCGGCCGAGATAGACGGCCAGCCACATCAAAAGTGCTGATTGGACCGGCGCAAGAATGCGCACATAGGCCAGCTTGGCCTCAAAACCGTTCTCGTCGCGAACAGACAGATGCGCGATCGCGGCCATCGCCAGGGACAATGCCACCGCCAGAACCAGCGTCGCCATTGCCGTCGGCTGGGCAATGAAGATTGCGATCGATACCAACGGGAATACAGAGATCCAGATTCGCGATGCAAAGGAGCCGGATCCCATGATGGATTGCGGGAAATTTGCCGTAGTCACGTTTGTGTTCAAATTGGTCTGCATCGCCGTAAACTTTCCTGAGTTCTAAACAGGACAATGCAGCCTAAGCGGGCAAAGCTTGGTTAACAGGAACGTGCGTCTTGGAATCGAGGTAAAGCGCCGGTTAAGGCGCACTGTCACGAATGAGCGCCTTGGCGGTCTTGCCTTCGGTCCGGTCGTAGGAAAGCAGCGCACGGAAGGCGCTGAGCGACAGGTTGGGCTTTTTGCCGTCCGCAAGGCTGTAGATATGCTCATAGTACCAGCCCAGCGAGCCCCATGCGTTGAGATCGCGCAGGAAACCGATCGGCGAGCGCGGGCTGAGCAAGCCGCTGCCGATAATCAGGTCATCGTCACGGCTGAACAGTTTTGTAACCTCGCCAGCCAGGATTTTGCGCGCGCCATCCGGATCAATCACCAGCGGACGGCCAAGCCCGACCATGTCGACGCCGTCGTTGGCAAGTGCGCTTTCCATGGCGCTGGCGGTGCGGAACCCGCCGGTGACCATGACCGGGATCGACACCTTGGCGCGCAGTTTCGGCACAAAATCGAGGAAATAGGCTTCGCGTTTCACCGTGCTTTCGCGCTTGTTGGCGAGCGGATCCTTGCGGTCAAAATTGATCATGCGCGGCTGCTCGTAGTTGCCGCCGGAAATCTCGATCAGGTCGACACCCGCCTCCTCCAGCCACTTGGCGACGATGGCGCTTTCATCGTCGGAAAAGCCGCCCTTCTGGAAATCCGCCGAGTTCAGTTTGACTGAAACGGCAAAGCCCTTGCGGGTCTCGGCGCGGATGCGGCGGACGACATCAAGCAGGAAGCGGGCACGGTTTTCCAGCGAGCCGCCGTATTGATCGATCCGCCGGTTGGACAAAGGCGAAAGGAATTGTGACACCAGATAGCCGTGCGCGGCATGCATCTGGACACCGTCAAAGCCGGTTGCTTCGGCAGTTTTTGCTGCAAATACAAAAGCTTCAACGGCCTTGTTGATTTCGTCAATGGTCAAGGGCGAAGGCGTTGCGAAACGGCCGTTTCCCATCTTGAGGCCGACGTTGGAAGGCGCTTTCGGATGTTTGTTGATCATCTTCTGCGTCTGGCGGCCGGCATGATTGAGCTGCATCCAGATATGCGCGCCATGCGCCTTGGCGGCTGACGCCATGTCCGCGAGGAATGCCAGTGCGGCGTTTGACTGTTTGCCCTCTATCGCAAGATTGCCGCCACGCTCGAGGTGCCAGCGGTCGACGATGACGTTGCCGGTGATCAAAAGCGCCGCACCACCCTCGCCCCAGCGGCGGTAAAGCTCAACGAAACGGGTGTTGGCCTGATTGTCTCCGGCGGATAGTCCCTCGGTCATTGCGGCTTTGGCAATGCGGTTTTTCAGTACAGCGCCGCACGGCAACACCAATTGTTCTGCAAGTCTTGAAATGCCCACGGGCATTTTCTCCCCAACACCACTTTGGGCTGTAAACCTAGTTTAGACGGACGGTTAACAAAAGATAAATATTTAATTGTTGCCGACAGGGTTAATTGCTGCGGCGTATTGCATCAGGCAATCCAGGCTTGCCCGCTTCCGACGGGTTGAGCGCAACATATTCGGCCTTCATGTCTTTTGACATCTGGCGCGAGCCGTCATGGCTCCAGCCGGGAGGCTGGAACAGGTAGTTGAGGCGATCCGCAAGGGCAATTCCGGGTTGGAAGGCGTCCTTGAACATGCCAACCCATTCGTGGAAGGCGACCTTGACCGGATTGAAGGTGCCGAGGTTTTTAACAATGCCGTAGCGCGGCAGGTCTTCGGCATTCTCCGGAACGAACGAGCCGAACATGCGATCCCAGATGATCAGTGTGCCGGCATAATTGCTGTCGAGATAGCGCGGATTGGTGGCGTGATGGACGCGGTGGTGCGAGGGCGTGTTCATCACCAGCTCAACCGGCGCCCACATCTTGCCGACCGTTTCGGTGTGGATCCAGAACTGCCAGAGCAGATTGAAGCCATAGACAAAGGCCAGCAGGGCCGGATGGAAGCCGAGCAACACCAGGGGAATCTGCAGGACAAACATGCCGGTGAACAGGCCGGTCCATGATTGGCGCAACGCGGTCGAGAGATTGTAATGCTGGCTGGAATGGTGATTGACGTGCTCGGCCCAGACCCAACGGCAGGTATGGGCAATGCGGTGATACCAATAATAGCGCAGATCATCGATCAGGAAAGCGATCAGTCCGGCCATGAAGGTGAAGCCCCAGTCAAAAAACCGGAACTGCCAGACCCACATCAGCGCGCCGAAGGAAAACACGCCAAGCAGAATGCCTGACACGACATTGCCCGCGCCCATCAGCAGGCTGGTCAGCGTGTCACGCGTTTCATAGGAGCCGCGGGCGCTGCGAAAGCGGATGAGCGCCAGTTCGAGCAGCATGGCGCCAATGAACAGCGGGATCGCATTTTGCGTCACGTTCGGAAAACTGATGTCCGGCATTTCGTATCAATCCTGCTTGAGGCTGCGGCTGAGCAGCCGGGCAATCGAGTAAGCCGCATCGTCATTCGGGAACTCATATCGCGCGCCGGGAAAGGTGAAATCGGCGAGGCGAATCCAGAGGAAATTGGCTTCCGCCTTCGCACCGGCGAGAATCGACGAATCCAGGATGCGCGTCAGATATCCGTCACCGAAGCCATGGACGAGACCGAGCTTTCCATCCGGCAAATGAAGAAATGCCGCATTGCCCGATCTGGTCAGCACGGCTTTTTCCGGTGTGATTGCCGGAAAGTCATCGGCAAAGCGGTTGATGGCTGCTTTTTCACTGCCGAGAAATGCCTTGCGGCTGCCGCCGGACAGGTGAACCAGATAGACGATCAGCGCCACACCAAAACCGACCAACAGTCCAAGCTGCCAAAGCTGCATTCATTCCTCCCAGAATGGCTGCCACCTTGGCGTATTGTTGACCTTTACGTCAATGGAATTTTAGCGAATCGCCGCAAAAGCCACAGCCGTAAATTTGCGTAAATGTGAGATGGCGGGCGGCGCCTGATGCGCAAGTGCCGGATCGGCGGCGATGCGCTGCAAACCCAGCGGCGCAACAAACACCGGCAAGAACGCCGGTTTGACCGATTTGGCGATGTGCGGTGCGAGCGCCTTGAATTTCGCAAAGTGCCCGAGGCCGAGTTCAGCCACCGCCTTGGACACGCGTGCCATTGCGGCAAGGTCTTCACCAGCGACAAACCCCTCACGGTCAAGGCCGCAGGCGGACAGCAAATCCGCCGGCAGCCAGCATTGGCCGCGCGCGCGCGTCTGCGGCAAGCGGGATAGGATATGGGAGACCGCAAGCGCAACACCGCCATGACCTGCGGCCTCCGCGGCGGTTTTGGCATCTGCCGGATCGAGGATGACGGCCGCCATCTGGATCAAGGCCGAAGATGTCTCGCCGCACCAGGCTTGCAGCGACACCGTGTCGGGGAAAGCGTCATGATAGAGCGCAAAGGTCTGTGCTTCTAAATACCGGTCAAATGCATCGAGCGGCAGACGGTGAGTGTGGATAAGATCCAGCATCGCCACGCCAAGCGGGTGGCTCTTTCCTTCATCTGCCCGGTCGCCTTGCAGAACTTCGCGCCACCATTGCAGGCGGATTTCGACGGGCAGCGGATCAGACGATTTTTGAATTATCCGCTTGATCTCGGCATCGAAAGCGTAGAGCGTGAACAGGTCGGCGCGCTTGTTTTCAGGTGCGAACTGGGCCGCAATATAGCGGGGCCAGTCATGTGACCGCACAGTCTCGGCAAATGAGCCGGAAGCAGCGGGCACTGCCCTACTCCACCGCAATCAGCGCGGCGGCGACGCGCCGGTCTTCGGCGAGCAGCACATTGAACGTGCGCACGGCGGCGCCGGTGCTCATCGGGTCCGCAACGATGCGGCGGTCCTTGAAGGCTTCGCGCAGAGATTTTGGAACCGGCCGGATTTCCGTGCCCATGCCGATCAGGACAACATCAAAATCCTGCGCCTCCTCCAGAAGCCGGGCGAAATCGGCCAGAACCAGGGCCTCTGGATCTTGCGGCTCCCAGCCGTAAATCCCGGACGGCAAACAAAGGATCGAGCCTTTGTGCGACATGTCGGCAAAGCGGAAGCCCGAATTGCCGTAGGCGTCAATCTGGGCCCGGCCGGGAAAATGGGCCGGGCGCATGATGATGCCGGATGGGCCGTTCGATGCCATCCGTTTCAGGCAGTCTTGGTGGCGGGCACACCGGATGCCGGTTCGTCGGCCGCACCGCCGCCCGGCCGCAGTTTGAACAGGATCAGCAACGGACCTGCGACAAAGATCGACGAGTAGGTGCCGATGACAATGCCAAACAGCATGGCAAACACAAACGAGCGGATGACTTCGCCGCCAAACAGCCACAAGGCCCCAAGCGCGAGCAATGTGGTCAGACCGGTCAAGACTGTTCGGGACAGGGTCTGGTTCATCGACAGATCGAGCAATTCGACAATCGGCATCTTCTTGTAACGGCGCAGATTTTCGCGGACACGGTCATAGACGACCACCGTATCGTTGAGCGAATAGCCCATGATCGTCAAAATCGCGGCGATGGAGGTCAGATTGAACTCCATTCCGGTGACGACGAACAGACCGATGGTCATGATCACGTCGTGGCCGGTGGCAAGGATGGCGCCGAGGCCGAACTGCCACTCGAACCGCACCCAGACATAGCCAAGAATTGCCAGCAGCGCGACACCGACGCCCAAGAGGCCGTTGCGGATCAACTCGGATGAAACGGTTGCGCCGACGACTTCAACGCGGCGGAATTCATAGTCTGCCGCCAGTTCATCCTGAACCTTGTTGACGGCTGTCTGCTCGGCGCCATCACCCAAATCCTGGGATTCGACGCGAATCAACACATCTTGCGCATTGCCGAATTGCTGAACCTGTACATCTCCAAGCGTCAATGCGCCGAGCCGGTCGCGAATATCGGCAACATCGGCAGTTGGTCCCTTGGCCTTGACCTCGATGATCGAACCGCCACGGAAATCGATGCCGTAATTCATGTCAACGGCAGCAAACAGACCCAGCGCAGCCAGCGAAGTGATTGTCGAAAACGCAAAGGCAAAACCGCGCATTTTCATGAAGCCGACGGTTGTCACGTCTGGCACGAGGCGGAACAGGCCGTTGGGAATGTCCTTGGGCCGACGCTGCTTGATCCACTGCGCAACGAGCCAGCGTGTGAAGGTGAAGGCTGTAAACACGGTGGTGGCGATACCGATCGCCAACGTCACGGCAAAGCCCTTGACCGGGCCGGAGCCGAGGAAAAACAGCACAACGGCCGCGATCAGCGTCGTCAGGTTGGAGTCGACAATTGTGGCGAGCGCCCGGGCAAAGCCGGAATCCATTGACTGGATGAAGGAGCGCCCCATGCGGCGCTCTTCCCGCACGCGTTCGTAGATCAGCACGTTGGAATCGACCGCCATGCCGACGGTCAGAACGATGCCGGCGATGCCCGGAAGCGTCAGCGTTGCGCCCAACACGGAAAGGATGGCGATAATCATCGCAATGTTGGCCATCAGGGCAATGTTGGCCAGGAGGCCGAGGAAACCGTAGGCAACCAGCATGAAAAACACGACAAGTGCGCCGGCGATCAGGCTGGCAATCTTGCCTGCGGCAATCGAATCAGCGCCAAGGCCGGGGCCAACCGTGCGTTCTTCAATGACGGTCAGCGTTGCCGGCAGCGCACCGGCGCGCAACAGCACTGCAAGGTCATTAGCGCTGTCAACCGTGAAGTTGCCGGAAATCTGGCCGGAACCGCCGATGATGGGCTCACGAATGACGGGGGCGGAAATGACCTGCTTGTCGAGAATGATGGCGAACGGGCGGCCGACATTCTGCTGGGTCGCCTGTGCGAAGCGCTGCGAGCCCTTGGTGTCAAAGCGGAAGGAAACCACCGGTTCGTTGGTCTGCTGGTTGAAGGACGCCTGCGCATCGACAAGGCTTTCACCTGAGACAATCACACGGCTTTCGACCAGGTACGGTATCGGGGGATCATCCTGACTGTACATGACTTCCGTGCCGGCAGGCGGGCGGCCATTAATCGCGTCCTGCACGGGCATGCTGGAATCGACCATCTGGAACGACAGTTTTGCAGTCTGGCCGAGGATGTCCTTGAGCCGCTGCGGATCTTCAAGTCCGGGAACCTGAACGAGAATGCGGTCATCACCCTGCCGCTGGATGGTCGGTTCGGTGGTGCCAAGTTCGTTGATGCGCCGGGCAATGACTTCAAGAGACTGAGTCGCTGCAGAAGCGACGCGATAGCGTATGCCGTCTTCGGTCAGTGTCAGGACGAAGCTGCCGGGGGTTTGCTCCTGCAGCGCGATTTCGGCGACGCTGCCGGTTGAAAACAGGCTGGAATTGATTGGCGCCGTCAGTTCACCAAGCTTACCGCGCACCTCTTCAAACTTGTCGGCGTTGCCAATGGTGACTTTGACGTCTTTGCCGTTGGCCGACAGGCCGGTGTATTCAATCTTTGCATCGCGCAAAATGCGCCGGACGTCATCGCGCGTTGCGGCGAGCCGTTCGGCAATCAGATCATTTTTCTCGACTTGCAGGAGAATATGCGAACCACCTTGCAGATCGAGCCCCATCGTCATCTGCTTCGTCGGAAGCCAGGACGGCATTGCGTCCAATTGGCTCTTTGACAAGAGGTTCGGCAGCGCAAACAGCACGCTCACCAGAACGGTGAGCCATATCGCCACGGTCTTCCAGCGGGTGAAATGAAGCATGAGTGATCACTTTCCGGATCCGGCGTGACGACGCCTGTTATGTCTATGCGCTGCCTTGTTCAGGCAGAAGATTATTTCTGGTTGGCAGCGACCGGCTCGCCCTTGGCGCGCACTTCCGCGATCAGCGAACGGATGGCCATCACCTTCACGCCGTTGGCAATCTCGACTTCGACCTGCGGTTCGCCGTCAGTAACCTTGGTGACTTTGCCGACAATGCCGCCGCCAAGCACGACAGTATCGCCGCGGCGCATGGCTGCCAGTGTTTCGTCGCGCTTCTTCATCTGCTGGCGCTGTGGCCGGATGATGAGGAAGTACATGATGATGAAAATCAGGATGAACGGCAGGATGCTCATGATGATGTCCGTGCCGCCTGCGGCAGGAACGGAAGTCTGGGCGAGCGCCTCGGTAACAAACATGCAAAATCTCCCGGTGGAGGGGCTTTGTGTCCAGCCCCTGAAAGTGTGCGGAATATAGTGATTGCCGGTGCCATTGCAACGCAGCAATCGCGCTTTCACCGTCCCTTTGCCATATGTTAAGGCCTGAAACAAATCAAACAGGCGCGAACATCATGGCAGACACGGAACTGGCGGCAAAAATCGACCAATTGATTGCAGCCGTCGAACGATTGGGACCGGCAAAGCCGGCGATGCCGGATTTTGACGCCGCAGACTGTTTTGTCTGGGATGCGGAACGGCTGACGCTGGCGCCGGTCAAGCGGGTGAACCGCATCGACCTGTCGCTGATTCGCGGCGTGGACCATGTGCGTGACATCCTGTTCGACAACACCAGGAGGTTTGCCGATGGCCTGCCGTCCAACAACACCCTGCTCTGGGGCGCGCGCGGCATGGGGAAGTCCTCGCTGGTCAAGTCGATCCATCATGCTATTGCAAACAGCCAGGCATCCGATGCGCCGCCTTTGAAGCTTGTCGAAATCCACCGCGAGGACATTGACAGCCTGCCAAAGCTGATGGCCGTGGTGCGCGACGCTGATTGCCGGTTCATCCTGTTTTGTGACGACTTGTCGTTCGACCATGACGACACTTCGTACAAGTCGCTGAAAGCGGCGCTGGAGGGCGGCGTCGAAGGCCGCCCTGACAATGTCGTCTTCTACGCCACCTCCAACCGCCGCCACCTGCTGCCGCGCGACATGATGGAGAACGAGCGCTCGACCGCCATCAACCCGCACGAAGCCGTCGAAGAGAAAGTCTCGCTGTCTGACCGGTTCGGCCTCTGGCTCGGTTTCCACAAATGCAGCCAGGATGAATATCTGGAGATGGTCGAAGCCTATGCGGAATATTACGGCATCCAGATCGCCAGGGACGACCTTGTGCATCAGGCGCTGGAATGGTCCACCACCCGCGGCAGCCGGTCAGGCCGCGTGGCTTCGCAATTCATCCAGGATCTGGCCGGACGGCTGGGCGTTGCGCTGCGGGGGTGAGACTTTCCGCACTTTCGTCATTCCACCCCAAAATTTCGTCATTCCGGGGCCGCAACGCGGAACCCTGAACCCATGCCGTGGACCGTGAAACACCAAAACCGGTGCAGAAAAAGCCGTTTTGAAAAAACCGGGGGTGTCGATTGTCTTTGTGACATCGAAATTTTATCCACGCCCTTCAAGCCTGCCGTAAAATGCCGCCTGTTTGAAACAGACAGGAACATGCCCCTTGGACTGGCCCCTCGCCATCGACCGCAACCGCGAAGCTCTGAAGCGCATTGTTGCCGCGTTGCTTGCACTGGCCGGCGCCGCTTTTGCCGCGCCCGGCTTGTCGCGCCGAAGCCTTGGCGAAGGCGGAATAGGGGCAGTCACGCTCCCCCGACAGGTTTATGCCGCCATCCTCCTCATCCTGCGCCCGGCAGAATCCGCCTTCCGCCGCCTCATCGTCATCGCCGCGCGCGGGCTGGTTCTGAAACGGCGCGTGTCGTGTCCGCTGCCCGCCTGGCTGCCTGCGTTCCCATCCG